>JABGQA010000081.1 GCA_018644665.1 Candidatus Poribacteria bacterium | reverse complement strand
ACTACCCCAACCCGTTCAACCCGGAGACGTGGATTCCGTTCGAGCTGGAGACGGCGTCGGACGTGACGGTCCACATCTACGACATGCGCGGGTCGGTCGTGCGGACGCTGGAACTGGGCTACCGCGAGGCGGGCTACTACACCGAACACGCGGACGCTGGATACTGGGATGGTCGTAACGACCTGGGCGAGCGCGTCGGCAGCGGGGCATACGTCTACGCCTTGAAGGCCGGCGGCCGCTCGACGATGCGTCGCATGGTCATCCTGAAGTAGCCAGACCCGTTCCGTCGACATCGAACAAACCAACAGGAGCCCCGCCGTGGCGGGGCTCCTGTCGCTTCAGCCGGGAGGGTTGCCGCCGGCGGTGGCGGACGGCTACGCATTGCTTGTAGAGTGTAGCGAGACACGCGTCGCGCGAGGGGCGCGGTAGGGGAATTCAAGCAATCATGCGCGCGTTCCTGTTGGGACGGCAAAGTCACGACCCTGCACGCCCGGCGGGGCCTCCTGTGCCCCTCTCAGGCCGTATGGCGCTCGCGCTCGTGTTTCTCCTGTCTGCGTCGTGCGTGGCGGAGGCGCAGACTTCCGGCGCCTCCGCCCTCGTCATCTACGACGTTAACGACAGCCGCACGCAGTCCCTCGTCGCCGCGTTGGAGGCCGCGGGGATCGCCGTCGGCCTCAGCGAAGTCCCGGAGACGGTCTACGACGGGACGAATCCCAGTCCCAATGGATTCAGCGCGGTTATCCACCTGAACGGCTCCACGTTCTCACAGGACATGCCCACCGCGGGGCAGCAGGCGCTCGTGGATTTCGTCGCCAACGGCGGCGGGTTCATCCACAGCGAGTGGAACGGGTTCGAACTCGACATCAGCGGTCATCTACAGAGCATGACCGACCTCACGCTGATCTCGCGCGTCAGCGGAGCCGACTTCGAGGAGATCACGCTGTCGGCTGCGACCGGACAGGAAGCTCACCCGATACTGGCGAATCTCCCGGATCCCGCGACGTTCAGCTCTGCGCATAACGTGGGCCCCGCGCGCATGTTCGCGACAGACGCCGCCACGGTGATCCTGGAGGACCAATCCGGCAACGCTGCGGTCGTTGTGCGAGAATTCGGCGACGGTCGAGTGGTCGGCATGCACCACACGGGCAACTACACGTTCGCCAACCCGCTCCAGGATGCCACCCTGCAGCAGGTCTATATCGACGCGGTCCTGTGGGCGTCTGGGGTCACGGACCCGCCGCTCCCCTTCCCCGCGAATTCCGCCGCCCACCTCGACGGCTCCGACGACTACGTGGTCATTGGAGACAGTTCCGTCCTGGATTTCGCGGCGGCGGAGTCTTTCACCGTCGAGGCGTGGGTGCGGCCCTGGTCGACACAATCGGACTTGGGGGCGGACACGAACTCCGTCATCGAGAAGTGGAGTGGCAGCGGAGGCTATCCGTACGCGATCCGTTACGGTAACCAGTCGGGCGCGCGATCGGGGCTCGTCTGGGGGGCGCGGTACGACGGCTCGTTGTACTCCGAGGCCGTTTCCACAACTGCCGTCGACGACGGCACGTTCCACCACGTCGCGTTTGTAAAGGACGGCAGCGCGTTGCTCCTGTACGTGGACGGGGTACTTGAAGACACGGAGACGGACACGAGCGCCGGAACCACGGCGAACGCATCGAGCTTCTACATTGGGCAGGTCGGGTCCGGGGCCGGACTTCTCCGCGGGTCGGTGGACGATGTCCGCGTGTGGAGCGTCGCACGCACGCAGGAGGAGATACAGAACGCCCTCTACAAGACGCTTCTCGGTTCTGAAGAGAGCCTGGCCGGCCACTGGGCGTTCAACGACTTCACCGCGAGCGATCTGACAGCGAACATGAACGATGGAACGGCGGAGAACGGAGCCGGGCTGTCGGCTTCCGCTCCGGTGTTCTCCTCCAATTCGGCCCCGAGTCCCACGTCGGGGATCTCGGCCCAGGTGACTGAGGGCGACACCGCGCAGATAACGCTGTCCGGCTCCGACTCGGACGGCGACTTCCTCAGCTTCGCATTGGAATCTGGCACAACGAACCTCGGCGTCACCCTCACGCTGACGGACACCGACCCCACCGACAGCCAGGCCACGGTCACATACACGCCACTTGGCGTGAAGGGCGTGGACGGCTTCGACTACACGGTGACGGACGGCTTGCTAACGAGCGCGGCGACGGACGTCGACATCGAAGTGTTCCTCGCCTCCAACTCCGCGGCGTCCCTCGACGGTGTCGACGACTACGTGTTGATACCGGACGACAGCACGCTCGACATCTCGCCCGCGGACGACTTCTCGCTCTCGCTCTGGGTCAAGACGGCGGACGCGTCCAACTCGCCTCGCATCGCCTCGAAGCGCGAGTCCGGCGGAGACACCACAGGCTACGAGGTGTATCTGGACTCCGGCGACGGCTCCGCGCGCCTGCTCTTCGATCTGGGCGGCGGTGGCTCTGTCCTCGGCGTGGTCGGGTCGACGCCCATCGCTGACGACGCGTGGCATCATGTCGCGCTCGCGCTGAGCGGGGCCACGGCGAATCTCTACGTAGACGGCGTGCTCGACGGCTCGACGACAGACGCCGGACTCGCGGGCGGCTTCGAGTCGACGGCCGACTTGCTGCTCGGCGCGTCGCTCACGGTCGCGGGCGCCGAGCTTGCCGGCCAGGTCGACGAGGTGCGCGTGTGGAGCGCGGCCCGCACAGTTGTTCAGATACTGGCCGTGATGGACTACACCCTCACGGGGGTCGAGTCGGACCTCGTTGGCTACTGGACCTTCGACACCGGGACGGTGCCTGACCTAACGTCGAACGCCAACGACGGCTCCTTGGTCAACGGCGCCATCATCACGGCGTCCTCGAAAGCGTTCATCACGAACACATTCGCCCCCGTCGCGAGCGACTCCTCCGCCACGACGGCGGAGGACACCCCAGTCGTCATCACGCTGGATGCCACCGACGCGGACGGGAACCCCCTGGTATTCACGTCGGACTCCATCCTGACGCAGGCGACGAATGGGCGTGTAGTGGTCGACACAGACGACGCGAGTGCCGACTACGGGCGGGCGACGTATTCGCCGTTTCTGCATTTCTCGGGCGCGGATTCCTTCACCTGGTACGTCACGGACGGCATCAACACGAGCAACACGGCAACTGTCACCATTACGGTGTCGGACGCCGACGACGCGCCGACCACGGGCGGCTTCGCCACGCTCTACTCCGACGGCTTTGCTGCGGACGGTTCCTCCACCACCGTCGATCCCGACATATCCCGCTCGTGGCTGACATCGCCTGTGGCGGTCGCTCCCGGCGGCGAGGAGTTCCTGGGGTCGGACGCCACATACGGCTTCGGGAACGAATCCGCCACGCTGACCCTGAGTTCGCTTCCGCCGCACACCGAGGTCTTCCTGCAGTTCGATCTGTACGTGATACAGGCGTGGGAGGGACACGGGGCGGGCGGCGGACCCGACCTGTGGACGTTGCAGGTAGACGGCGCGACCGCGCTGTCCGCGACCTTCTCGAATACGAACGACGCTCCGCAGTCCTATCCCACGAACTACGACGGCGGCTCGCCCACCGACAACGGCAGCGGACGCGGCGCCCTGGCCCACAACGCCCTCGGCTACCTCGGCCATGTAGACGCCAGCCTGTACCCGACGGGCAGTCCGTGGGAAGACGTGACGTATCGAGTTTCGCTCGCGTTGTCGCACACGGCCACTTCCATGACGCTCGATTTCTCGGCTTCGGGTCTCGAGGCGGCTTACGACGAGAGTTGGGGTCTGGACAACATCTCCGTGGCCGTCAACAGCGACGCGACCGACGAGGATATCCCCCTGTCCGTGACGCTAGCCGGGACCGACGCTGACGACGACGCCGTGGAATACGCGGTCCTCGGGTCACCGTCCAACGGCGCCGTGAGCGGCACGGGGGCCGAGCGCACGTACACTCCGGCGCAGGACTTCAACGGCGAGGACACGTTCAGCTACACCGTGGGCGACGGCGTGTCCACAAGCGCCGCGTCGACGGTCACGGTCACGGTCGGCGCCGTCAACGACGCGCCCACCGCCGACACGCAGTTCTTCACGTCTCTCGATGCGACCCCGATCACCGTCACGATGAGCGGCGACGATACTGAGGACGATGCGCTCACATTCGCGCTGACGGACGGTGGTACTGTCGCGAATCTCAGTACGGCCAATGGCGGCCTGGTAGAGCCGGGGATCACTCAGTGGGCCGGGTCGGTAGTCGACTTCAGCTCCGAGCGGAGCGGGACCTCGTGGTCCGCCTCGCAGGCGTTGGGCATCCCGACTACGTTCGCGTACGGAGACATCTCGACATCGTGGGCGCCGTCTGCGCAGAACGACGGCGAACACTGGCTCGAACTGGGCTTCACGACCCCCGTGTATTCGACTGGGGCGGTGATCCGCGAGACCTACGGCGCCGGGTTCGTCACGCAGATCGACGTCAGTGGTCCGGCCACGGCGCTTACCACCGTGTGGTCCGACACGGACACGACGGTCGCCGGGGCGCCGACGAACTTCCGCGTCACGTGGACGCAGACCGCGTTTCTGGTCGACGCGATGCGCATATACGTCGATACGGATCGGGACGCCAGCGCCTGGGAGGAGATCGACGCCGCTCTGCTGATCGGCAGCAGCGACCCGTCAGGGCCGGGGAACACCATATCGTACGTTCCGGCCGCCGACTTCAGCGGTATCGACTCGTTCGAATACATAGCGAACGACGGCCAGACCGACGGCCCCGCAGCCACGGTGCGCATCTCCGTAGCCTCCCCGAATACGCCGCCCGAGGCCACGCCCATCAGCGGCGAGACCAACGAGGACGACACGCTCGCGCTTACCCTCACCGGCAGCGATCCTGGCGAAGCGACGCCCGTCATGTTCTTCCTGTGGGACGGGGCGTCCCCAGTGACGACCTTCACCACCGAGCTGGGTGCGACGGTCACGCTCGCGGACGTGGACGAGACAGACGACCAGGCAATCGCCACGTATGTCCCGCCATCGGAGAGCAGCGGCTCCGACTCCTTCGTCTTCTACGTCACTGACGGTGAGCTACAGAGCGGCTTCGAGACGGTGAGCGTCACCGTGAACGCCGTGAACGACACGCCGTTCTTCGACACGCTTGGCGATGTCACCGTGGACGAGGACGCGGGCATCAGCACGATCGCGATCACGAACGTAGGCGTGGGTGGGGGTGACGACGAGGACGGTCAGACCGTGACATTCAGCGCCACGAGCTTCAACACGACGGTGATCCCACACCCTACGGTGACGGGCTCCGGCGCGAGCCGCACGCTGACGTACACGCCCGTAGCAGACGCGGCGGGCTCGGCGAGGTTGATTGTGGCGGGCATCGACGACGGGGGAACGCAGAACCCCAACGCTCCCTCGGCTCCACAGACCTTCATCATCACCGTGACGCCGCGGAACGATGCCCCCGAGTTCGACGCAATCAGCGACGTCGTCCTGGATGAGGACGCCGACGCAGCGACAATCACCATCACTGGAGTCGGCCCCGGCGGCGGCGACGACGAGGCAAGCCAGACGCTGACCTTCACCGCGGTCAGCAGCGACACGAGCGTCGTGCCGAACCCAACAGTCACCGGATCGGCAGACACACGGACGCTTGCATACCAGCCGACGGCGGACGCCAACGGCGTCGTCACAATAACCGTCACCGCTACCGACGACGGGGCGAGTGGCGTCGCCGACTTCAACACGACCACGCGGACGTTCGACATCACTGTGAATGCTGTGAACGACCCTCCGACGATCGACTCGGTGGACGGCGTGCCGCTAAGCGAGGACGCCGGGTCGACCGACCTGACCCTGACGGGGGTAGGTGTTGGGGGTGGCGCGGACGAAGCTGGCCAGGCGCTGACGATTGTGGCGTCCAGCTCGAACCCGACCGTCGTGCCCGATCCCGTCGTCACCGGAGACGGGGATACCCGGACGATGACGTTCACGTCTCTAACGGACGCCGTCGGAGGCGCGCAGATCGTCCTCACCGCCACCGACGATGACCCGTCCGACCCAAAGAGCATCACACAGTCCTTCATAGTCCTGCTCGTCGCCGTCAACGACGCCCCGGAGTTCGACGACGTCGCCGACACGACCGTAGAGGAGGACGTCGGCGCGTCCGTGGTCGTGGTGACGGGTGTCGATCCGGGCGGCGGCCTGGATGAGGCGGCGCAGGAGGTGCTGTTCTCGGCTGTGAGCAGCGACACTACCGTCATTCCGCACCCATCGATCGTGGTGGACGGTGATACGGCGACGATGACCTACGCGCCCGCGCAGGACGCGGTCGGGACGGCCACGATCACCCTGACAGCGACCGACAGCGCCTCGGCTCCGCCGAACTTCAGCACGCTCATCAAGACGTTCGACATCGTCGTGACGCCGCTGAACGACGCGCCGACGTTCGACACCCCCGTGGATCTCACGATAGTCGAGGACACTCCCACGGAGCTGACGCTTGCGAACGTCGACCCTGGCGGCGGCGACGACGAGGCGTCGCAGACGGTGACCGTGACGGCCACCACGGAGAGTCCAGATGTCGTCGCGGACGCCGTGGTTTCCGGGTCCGGCGCGACGCGGACGCTGACGTTCACTCCGGTCGCGGACGCAGTGGGCGCCGCCACCATCACTGTCACCGCTAGCGACGACGGCCCCACAGGCGCGTCGGACGTGTGGACAGCTGCGGACACGTTCACGTTCACTGTAGACGCGGTGAACGACCCGCCTACTCTAGCAGCGATCGCGGACCAGACGGAGCAGGAAGACGCCGGCGCCGTCACTATCGACCTGGGCGCGATCGGCCCCGGCGGTGGCGAGGACGAATCCGCGCAGACGGTCTCCGTCACCGCGACGAGCGCGGACACGGGCCTTATACCCGACCCAGAGGTGACGGCGACACAGGAGGGGTACAGCCTCACGTTTACCCCCGGCGCCGACGCCAACGGCGTCACGCAAGTCACGGTCACGGCGACAGACGACGGCCTGGCGGACGACCCCGACGTCAACGTCACGCAGCAGACGTTTTCGGTCTCGATCAGCTCCGTGGACGACGCGCCTTCGTTTGGGCACATCGCCGACGTGACCGCGTCGGAGGGCTCCGATCCCGTGTCGATCCTAATAACGGGCATCAGCACGGGCCCCGACGACGAAGCCGACCAGGACATCGTCAGTGTCGCAGCCGTGAGTGACGATGAGACGATCATCCAGGACCCGAGGTTAAGCGGCGACGGGGACGACACCCGCACACTGACGTTTCAGCCCGAGGTCGACGCGAACGGGTCGGTGACGATCACCGTCACGGTGGTCGACGGCGGGCAGGGCGACGACCCACACGCCAACACCTACGCGCAGGACTTCACGGTCACGCTCATCGCCGTGAACGACACGGCGACGGCCGACGCGGCAGCTTCGACCACGCCCGAAGACACCCCGGTCGACGTCACGCTGAGGGGATCGGATGTCGACGGGGAGGACACGCTCACGTTCCTCCTGTGGGATGGTCAGCAAGGCGTGACGACCGACGTGCCATCGTTCTACGGCGGCTCCGTGTCGCTCGTCGACGCTGTCCCAGGCGACGACCTGGCGACCGCGACCTACACGCCGCCGACAGACTTCACGGGCGACGACACGTTCGCCTTCGTCGTGAACGACGGCACACTGGATAGCGCGACGGCAACCGTGACGGTCACCGTCTCCGCGGTCAACGACGCCCCGACGGCGTCGGCCGGCGCTGCGGTCACGTCGGAAGATACGTCCGTGGATGTCGTCCTCTCGGGCGTCGACGTGGACGGCGATTCGTTGACCGGCCTGCTGTGGGACGGGACACAGACCACAGCCGGGCCGCTGACAACGGCAGCCGGCGGCTCCGTGTCTGCCGACTCGTCCATCGCCCACTACACCCCGGCCGCCGACTTCCACGGTGACGACACGTTCGAATTCGTCGTGGACGACGGGGAGCTGCAGAGCGACCCCGTGACCGTGACCCTCACCGTTACTCCCGTGAACGATGCCCCCACCGCAGCTGACACTATCGGCGCCACGACCGAGGACGCCGCCGTCACGATCACGCTGGCGGGAAGCGACGTGGACGGCGACGCCGTCACGGTCCTCCTGTGGGATGGCGTCGCGAGCGTGTCGACGGACATCACGTCGGCGCAGGCCGGCGCCGTGTCCATTGGCGCGACCTCCGGCGACGCCGCGACAGCAACGTACACGCCAGCGTCCGACTTCAACGGAGCGGACAGCTTCGAATTCGTCGTGAGCGACGGCCAGACCGAGAGCGTGCCTGTGACCGTCACGCTCACGGTAAGCTCGGTAAACGACGCGCCGGTCGCGGCCGCGAACGCCGCGGAGACGGACGAAGACGTCGCCGTCGCTGTGGCCCTGGCAGGAACCGACGTGGACGGCGACGTCCTCACCGTGTTCCTCTGGGACGGCGCAGCGCAGTCGACCTCAGTCGCGTCCGCGGTCGGAGGCGCGGTGTCCATCTCTGACGCAACGGCGACGTACTCGCCGCCTGCGGATTACCACGGCGACGACACGTTCGAATTCATCGTGACCGATGGTCTGCTGGAGAGCGACCCGGTCATCGCGTCCCTGACGGTCTCGCCGGCAAACGACGCCCCAGAGGCGGCAGACGCTTCCGGCGAGACGCCCGAAGACACCGACCTTCTGCTCACGCTCGCGGGAAGTGACGTCGATGGGGATGCGGTGACTGTCCTCCTGTGGGACGGCGCGGGCGGCGTGCTGACGGCAATCCCCACTGCGGAGGGCGGGTCCGTGTCCGTCGGTGAAACGACCACTGGCGTCGCGATGGCGACCTATACGCCAGCCCCGGACTTCCACGGGGTCGACAGCTTCGAGTTCGTTGCGAGTGACGGCCAGGCGGATAGCGCCCTGGCGACCGTGACCGTGACCGTGGATCCCGTGAACGACGTCCCCGTCCCGTCCCCGGCCGCGGCCGAGACGGCCGAAGACACGCCCGTGACGCTGACGCTGACCGGCGACGATGTCGATGGCGACGCCCTTGTCGTGCTGCTCTGGGACGGCGCCGCCCAGACCGCCTCGATGGCTTCCGCAGCGGGCGGCCTGGTATCCATCTCCGCCACGTCGGCGGATATCGCGACGGCGACCTACACGCCACCCGCCGATTTCAACGGGTCGGATTCGTTCGACTTCGTCGTCGATGACGGAACCGTCGATAGCCCGTCGATCTCCGTCTCGGTCACCGTCACGGCCGTGGACGACCCGCCTGTCGCGGACGCGGTGTCGGAGGCTCTGGCCGTGTGGGAGAACGGCAGCCTAGACATCGACCTGTCCGGCTCCGACGTCGACTCCGCGGCGCTCAGCTTCTCCCTGGGCGACGCGTCCGTTCCGTTCCCAACCCTCGAAATGGCGACGACCAACGGGGGCGCGGTCACGCTGTCCGACGCGGACCCGTCGGACGCCCTCGCGACGGCGACCTACGTCCCGCCGGCGGATTACGACAGCGTCGACACGTTCTCGTTCCGCGTGAGTGACGGCGCCACCGAGAGCCCCTCGCAGGACATCTCCGTAACGGTGACGACGCTCCCACGCGTCTCCATCGAGGACTCGTCTGAGACAGAGGGCAGCTCCGGCTCCCCGACCATTTCGTTCACCGTGTCGCTGTCGAAGGTGCACGACGCCCCCGTTACGGTGGAGTACGCCACCGCCGACGGCGAGGCGTTGGACACGGTCGACTACGACGGCCTGAGCGCCGCCACCGCGAGCATCGCCGTTGGCGAACTGACGACGGCGATACTGGTGCCGATCGCGCCGGATGTCGTCCACGAGGCTGACGAGACGTTCTCTATCTTCCTGACGGGCGCTACGGACGCGGTCATCGCCGCATCCACGGCCACCGGGACCATCGCGGACGACGACGACATAACGCTGGTCATCGCCGACGTGACCGTCGATGAAGGAGCGACCGCCGCCGACGTCGTCGTGTCGACCTCCGGCCCGACGGAGCAGACGGTAACCCTGGATTTCGTGACGCAGGACGGAACGGCCGTAGCGGACGAGGACTACGCGCCCACGACTCTGACGGCTGCGGTTGTCGATGCCGCCAGCGGTAGCCTGTCGATCCCCGTCCCCATCACCGACGACGCCACGAACGAGGCGATCGAGGAGTTCACGGGCGCCATCTCGAACGCCACCGGCCGGGGTGTCACCATCGCAGGGCCGACCGCGATCGTGACGATAGTCGACGATGACGCGCTCGCGCTGACTATCGAGGACACGTCGATTGGCGAACCCGATGCTGACTCGGTCACGGCATTCGCCGCCGTCGCGTTGACCGGGGCGAGCGCACAGGCCATCACGGTCGCCTATACCACAGTCGCGCAGACGGCAGCGGAGGGCGTGGACTACACGCCGGCTGCCGGCTCCATCACCATCCCCGCCGGCGAGATCGAAGGCGCTATACCCGTAGACATTCTCGGCGATGCGGTGAACGAGGCCGACGAGGCGGTCGTCCTATCGATCGACAGCATCACCGGTGACGGTGTCATCGTGACGGATGGCGACGCGACGCTGACCATCCTGGACAACGACGACCTGACGCTGTCCATAGCCGACACTGTCACCAGCGAGGAGCTGGGCGCGGTCGCCTCATTCGCGGTTGACCTGTCCGGGGTGAGTGAACAGACCGTGACCGTGCGGGCCACGACGCAAGCGGGGTCCGCCGCGGCAGACGTGGACTACGTCACGCCTGTCACGGGTTCCGTCACGTTCGCCCCGGGCGTCAGCGCGACTACGTTCGACGTCAGTGTCGTCGACGACACGGTCCACGAGGCCGACGAGACGTTCAGTGTGACGCTGACCGACCCGACAGGCCGTGGGATCACCATCGCCGCCGCCTCCGCGACGGCCACGGTACAGGACACCGACGCGCTGACGCTCTCCGTAGCCGACGCCACCGTGACTGAGGGCGACGCCGAAGACGCAGCGCTCACCTTCGATGTGTCCCTGTCCGGCGCAAGCGAGGAGACGATCGCGGTCGATTTCGTCGTGACAGGCAACGAGACCGATGGCGCGACCGAAGGCAGCGACTTCGCGACTCCCGACCCAGCGACAGTCACGTTCTCCCCCGGCGCGACGACTGCCGAGGCAACCGTGACGGTTGCAGCTGACACGCTGAACGAGGCCGACGAAGGCGTCACGCTGACTCTTTCGGGCACGGACGTCGCACGCGTCACGATCGCGGACGGAGAGGCCGCGGGCGTCATCCTCGACAACGACGACATCACGCTGTCGATAGCGGATGCGGCCGTGGACGAGGGCGCCGAGGCCAGCGTCACCCTGACGCTGCCTGTGACCCTATCCGCCGCTAGCGAGCAGACCATCACAACGAGCTACACGACCACAGATGGCTCCGCGTCGGGCGGGTCGGACTACACGGTCATCACCGACGGCCCGCTGACCTTCGCGCCGGGGGTTGTTAGCGCCGACGCCCTCATCAGCGTGCAGGGCGACACGACGTACGAGGCGGATGAGACCATCACCGCCACCCTAAGCGGGCCAACCGCCCGCGGCGTTACCCTCGCCGACGTGACGGCCACTGCGACGATCCGCAACGACGATGCCGCGCCCACGATGACGGTCGCCGACGTGACGGCCACGGAAGGCTACGACGACACCGCCACGTTCACTCTCGCGTTGACCGGCGACACCGAGGAAGACGTGACCGTGTCCTACGCCACGGCGCCCGGAACCGCGACCGCCCCAGACGACTACGTCGAGGCCGAAGGGATGCTGACCCTGACCGCCGGTTCGACGTCAGCGGCGGTCGTCGTGACGCTAGCGGACGACTCGACGGCCGAGCCCGAGGAGACGTTCACGCTAGCGCTCGCGGACGCCACGAACGCAACTCTCGACGTGACCGCCGCGACCGCCGTCATCACGGACGACGACCATCCCCCGCTCACCGTGACATCACCAACGAGCGTGTCAGAGGGCGGGGCCGCCACTTTCTCCGCCGAGATCGTCCTGCCCGTATCGAGTGTGACATCCGCCACGCTGTTCTACGGCGAGGGCGGGTCGCCACTCGACCTGAGCGCGCCATTTGCCCAGCAATCGGACACGCTTTGGACAGCCACGGCGCCCGCAGACTCGGTGACTACGCGCGGGCTCCTGTGGCGCGTAGAGGTCGTGGACGACGGCGAGCAGGCGTTCGTCGCACCGGACAACGCGGAAGCCAGTCACGTCCCTGTGAGCGGCACGGCGTTGCTGTCCTTGGCGACGATGGCAGGCCCTCCGAACGTGTGGAACGCTGTTGCGGCGCCGATACAGCCGGACGATGTCGCAATGTCCAGCACGTTCGACGGCGATGTCGGCGGGTTCCTCGACGAGTGGTTCGCCTGGCGATGGAACGCTCTCACACAGGGCTGGGAGGTCGCCGAGTCCCTGGCCGACGACACCCCGGTAGCGTCCGACAGCTTTGACGTCGGCAAGGGGTGGCTGGTCGCGGTAGTCGGGGACGGCTCCGCGGAAACGCGGGTGGTGAGCGGCCAGTCCGTGGATTCTGCCAGTCGCTACCCACTCCCGATATCGGCCGGCTGGAACCTGCTCGCGAACCCGTACGGTTTCCCGGTCGCGTGGAGCGACGCTTCCGTGTCCGTCGCCGTGGGAAACTCGCTCGGGCCGCCCTCGGAATTGGGGACGCTGGTGGACAACCGCCTGCTATACCTCGACACTGCGACGCAGTCGTACGTCGCGCGGCAGTCGGACGAGGAGTCGCCCTACGCCGTCCCGCCGGGTCAGGCGTGGTGGTTCTACTCCACTGCCGCAGGGGAACTGCTGTTCGACGCTACTGCGGTCGACGACACACAGGCTACGGTCGCGGCGCCGCGCGATCCTGTCGGCGGGGCGTCGGCTTGGCGTGTGCTCCTGTCCATCGAGTCGGACGCGGGGTCGGATCAGGTGGAGGCGGCGGTCTCTCCCGCCGCGCCGGCGCCACCCGTAGGGATGCTGCGGCACGTGAAGCCACCGCGCTTTCCGGCGTCGGCTGCGCCACGGATCGCGTTTGTGGATCTCAGCGCCACGGGGACACCGGCCGAACTGGCGCGAAGCGCGCGTAGCTCCGACGACGAGATCACGTGGATCGTCGAGGTGACCAACGGAAGCGGCGCGGTGCTCAGATGGCTGCCTATCGGCGCGCCTGCGGACTACGACCTGCGCTTAGTCGATCTGGTCACGGGGCGAGCGCTTGACTTGCGAGCGGAGTCTCGCGTGCGGCTGGAGGGCAGCGGCTACGACTCCCGCCGGTTCGCGCTACAGGCAGTTCGGCGCGCGAGGCCCGACGTCACACGGCTCCTGGCGAACTACCCGAACCCGTTCAACCCCGAGACCTGGATACCGTTCGAACTGGACATCGCCGCCGACGTCACCATCCGCATTTACGACATGCGCGGCGCCCTCGTCCGTCGGCTCGACCTCGGCCGGCGTGAGCCCGGCTACTACACCGACCCCGACGCCGCGGCGTACTGGAACGGCCGGAACGCGGATGGCGAGCCGGTGGTTAGCGGCCCCTACTTCTACACGCTGGACGCGGGCGAGTTCCGCTCGACCCGCAGGATGGTCATTCTCAAGTAGTCGGGTCGCTCTGCCTACCGGTCGGACTGCGTCGTGCTGATCTCGTCGCGCGAGATCTTGTCCACGTTCGCGGGGTTGAACGTCTGCGTTGTTCCGAGGCGCAGCGCGATCTCGATCCGCCCACCGGTCAGCACGAAGAACTGGATCAGGAATCCCCCGCCCTGCATCACCTGCACGACGCACTCTTCGGGATCACCCGACCCGACCCAGGCCGGCAGTCCGTCTCGCACTTCGGGCGATGACGCCAGGCGCTCGGGCATCGCGACGATGAGCGTGCCGGGGTCTTCGCCGAGTGAGGCCCGGATGTCCGCGCGGGCGCGCGCCATGTGCGTGACAAGTGATCGAGCGTCCGCGACAGTCGCGATCCCGGAGCCCTCAGGCGGCGCGATGCCCCACGTCACGTGGTGGACAAACGGGTTGGCGTCCATGTTGTCGAGCGCCGCGCGATCCGTCGGGAACACCGCGGCGACGTAGCGAAACCACCCACGCGAGAACGCCTCCGAATCCTCACGCAGGCGTCCCGGCACGTTGATGTACAGCCGCTCGTCCACCCAGGAGGGGTAGCAGCGGGTGTCCCACCCGAAGTCGTACCCAACGCCCGCGAGCGGCCCCATGACGCTCTGCGGCGGATCGCAGAAGATCGCCGCGTGGTCGGGAGCGTCGAGTAGCGGGACGCCTGCGGCCACGATCCGCGCGCGCACTTCCAACGCCTCCGCGAATCGCTCCGCGCCGTTCTCGATGGTCAGATGGTCGGCGAAGTCGTCCGGCAGGTACACGCGGGCCTCCCAGTACAGTGCGTCAGACCGACGCCATCATCCGCTCCACGTACTCGCGGGTGGTGGCGAAGCCAGTCGACTGGAGGCCGCCCTCGGTCGCGGGCACGGCGCCCTCGATGCAGATGGGCCCTTCGTACCCGGCGTCACGCAGGATCTCCAGCCCGGTGCGCAGGTTGTAGGACACTTCCTCGCCGGTGCGCTGGTTGACGCGCCTCTGCGTGCCGTCATCGTCGTAGCTGTGCACCTTCACGTGCGCGGAGAACGCGCGCGGCGCTAGGGTCAGCATCCCGTTCTGCCAGTGCTCGGGAGCGAAGTTCGCGGTGTCCGGGCACCCGCCGAAGTTATCGGAAGACACGCCGTCGAAGATGCGCCGCATGTCGTCGGGATGCGCGGAGATGCCGCCGTGGTTCTCCATGAGTAACCGGACGCCCGCCTGCTCGCCGACGGCCGCCAATTCTCGATAGCCTTCGATGACGCGCTCGAGCGCGCCATCGTCGTCGGCGTTCCCCGTGTTGATGCGTATCGCCGCGGACCCGATGGCCGATGCCGTGTAGAACCACTGCTTCAGGCCTTCGATATCCGTGCGCCGCGTGGCGGCGTCCGCGCCCGCGATGTTCCCCATGTCCACGGCGATGTTCTGGACCGACAGCCCGTTGTCCTCAAGCCGCCCGCGCAGGTCGTTCAGATAACGTGTGTCCTGGCTCTCGAAGAACGCGGAGCACAGCTCAACGGTCTTCACCCCAAGCGACGCGAAGATGCCCGGGAGTTCCAGTTGCGTGAGCGTCTTCTCGCGCAGTATCTCGGCCGAGAAGAGCCACCCGGCGATTCCGATTTCGTTCTGCATGCGGTTGCCTTTCGCGCCCGTGTTGTAAGGACTGCGCGTAGTTTCTCACGCCGCGCCGTCGCCCGCATCGCCCGTGAGGAGCGCGCGCACGTCGCCGAAGTTCCTCGCCACGGGGTGCGCGCTGCCCTCCGCGCGCGACGATCCCAACTGGAAGTCGCGGAACGCCGCATCCCGCATCGAGTCGCGGGCCACGGCGCCCGGACGGGAGGGTGCGAACAGGCATGTGTGGAACCCGAGTTCGCGCGCGACATCCAGGTTGGGCGCCTTGTCGTCGACGAACAGGCACTCCTCCGCGCGCAGTCCGGTCGCGTCCAGGAGACATCGGTAGATGCCTACGCTCGGCTTGCGCGACTTCACGTCTCCGCTGATCGTCCAGTGGTCGATGTACGCCTCTAAGCCGTGCAGCCGGCGTAACCGGACGGACCATTCCGCCACGTCGTTGGACAGGCAGACCACACGCGTCCCCGACGTGCGCGTCCACGCGAGGAACGAGATCAGACCCTCGACGAGTCGGTGACGTGCCACGTACGCCGTATCGAGCGCATCGCCCTCGCCTGTGACTCCCAGCTCGCGCCAGAACGCCTCCGAGGACATCTCCCCGGCGCTGCACTGTAGGTAGTGACCCAGGATGTCTCGGTCCGGCAGCCGGCTTCCGTTGTCCCGTGCGAACGGGATCAGATGGGCCTGCACGAGGTTCCCCTTGTCGTACATCACGCCCATCGCGTCCAGGACGAGCACTGTCGGTGATCTGTCGGCCGCCACTGTGGTCTCCCAGGCATGTCCCGACGGCGTCGAAGCCGCGTCACGCGCGCCAACGAGACGCTATCACTCCTCATCGAGCGTACCAACCCACGGCGCCTCTCGTTTCGCGCCTCGCCCCCGTTGCGCTAGACTGTCGTTGGATCGCCTACCGGCGACCGAGGACGACCTGTTGAGGGAGGCGGGACGATGCGCGTGACCTACCGATTCGCAGCAGCTTGCGTGGTGGGGTTCGCCTGCCTTTACGGGTGTGCGCGCCTGGCGGAGGTCACCGGCTACAACGAGGCGACGATACCCGAGGGCGCGGCAATCGAGCACGTGATGCCCACGGACGACGGGTGGAAGGCGATCGCTGTCAACAAGCCCATGGGGAACGTCAACGCGCGAACCGACGTGCCGCAGCGATGGGCATCGCCCAACTACGGGACGAGCGACTGGCTCCCTGCAGTGGCAGGGCCGGCTGTCGGCAGCGACTCGGAGCTGTTCGCCGACAGTAAGTGGGTGTGGTATCCCGAGCGTGACTTCGCGTTCGGCGGCGTGAACTCCATCCCTGGCAACCGCCGGGTCGTGCACTTCCGCCGCGAGTTCTACAACGAAGCCGCGGCGGGGGATCTGTCCGAGGCGTACTTGGACGTGATGGTCTCGGGCGCGGTCACTGTGCGCGTGTTCGTCAATGGGCGCCGGCTACATATCGAGACCGACAAGGGCGACGTCGTGGCTGCGCGGGCGCGCGGAGGGCAGCTTCGCGGGTCCGTGGTGCATGGCGCGATCCGGGACATGCTCCCGCGCCGCTACGCCTTCGCGGAGCACGTTGTGTACGGCAAGAACGTCGTCGGGATCGAGGCGACGACGCACATCGCGAACGATGTGAACGGTCGGCCTGTGCCGAACTACGTGCGCGACGGAGTCATCGCGAGAGTGACCGTGAGATAGCGAGCGACCCGCGGCGAAACTCGCCTCCCCAACCGACGGCTACAATGGCTATGAATTGCGCCAGGACCCGTCTACGCATGACGCCTCTCAACCGGAACTGACCCGGCGTTGACCACGCGCCGAGCGGGCGAAGATCGAAGCTCCCGTATCGGCCATCGGTGGAAGGAACGATCGAGATGAAAGGCCCTATGATTCTGTTCGCGGCCCTCGCGCCGCTTCTCCTGACGCAGGCGTGCGCCGGGCCGGACGCGTCGGGCCCGAAGCAGTTGCGGAAGGTGACGATACGCGTCGACGGCATGGCCGAACACAACGGCGTCCTGTGAATGGACTGACCCACCGCGGTCACAACTGCCCTGGTAGGGCGGGAAGAAGTCACGTCGGCGGCGTTCGACATGGAAACGATGGTCTTCCGGGTTCAGTATGACGCGAACGCGATGAAGGAGAAGGAGCTGCTCGCGGAAATCCGACGCATCGGCGAGAAGCAGGGCGAGAAGTACAAGCCGGAAGTCGTCGACGACCCCGGAGCGCGATAGTCGCGCGACTACCGCCGCCTTCTCGCGGCGCAGGCGGCGATGGGTATGAGACTCGCCGCCGCCGATGGCCCGGCCGGCGGAGGCGCCCAGCGGCCTGCGTGTCGCGTTGATGCCGCTCCCTAAGCGGCCTTGGCGCCGTGAGCCGACATCGCGGCGCTGGTCTCATCAGACGGTGAGTGAGAGGGCCGGGCGAGCCATGAGAATCCGAGAGCAGGCGGTGAGATCCGGAGCGCCGCGATGATGGCCCTCAGCGCGCTGGCGCCTCTGTGTGCATGCCTCGCGTGGTCGGCCCCCGCGGTCGACGACGGCGCGCTGCGCGCGCAGGTCGTGGCCGTGCTCGACGAGTGGGTAGGCACGTACCTCGCGGAGCAGAACATCGTGCCCGGCGACATCCGCCGAGGTCAGTTCCACGGCTCCGACAACATGCGGTTGCAGGAGTGCACTGCACTCATTGCGTGGGCGTATGTGACCCCCGACAGCAAGCATTACGGCAGCCGGCCCGCGCTGGACGCCGCCGTCCTGTCCGTCGACTACATGTGCCGTGCGCAGGGGAGCAACGGCGGCTTCAACGAATACCACGGCTGGTGCGGCGTGCCCGACAGGGCGCCGGGCAAGAGCAGTGTCGCGGGGTTCACGCTGTACGGCATCGCGCGGGCAATCGACCTTCTCTCCCCGCTCGCAGCCATGGAGCCGCTCCTCACGGACGGTATCGACGCGGACGGCCCGTCGGCGCCAACGATGGAGCGGCGCGCGGCGTGGGGTCGCATGCTGCGTCTCGCGATGGAGAACCTGTATTCGGGTTCGGGTCGCGGCCATTCGGCGAATCAGGACCTGTGCGCGCTGGCGGCCGTCTACGGGGTGAATCGCGCTTGGGCGTCTTTGTCGCCGTCGGCGTCTCCGCTGAAGAACGACGCGGACGTAGCCGCGATGCGCGACGAGATCTTCTATGGGTCGCCCAGGGATGCGCGGAACGAATACGCCGGGAAGTGGTTCTCGGACACGGGACTGCTATTCGAGGGACGACCGTACGCGGGTTACGACGCGAACTACGCAGCGGTGACGCTCGCCTACATCGGCCTCTGCGGCGACTACGACGTGGAAGCGGCGCGCTTCGGCGCGAAGTACTGGAGCGCGCTCGAGCACTTCTTCGTGCCCGACGGTGATTCGCCACTCGGCATCAGCATGGAGGATGGCGTGAGTCGGCGCGTATCGCGCGGCGCGGCCCGCGTGCCCCCGATGTGGGCGCTCGGCCTTGCGCGATCGGCGCATCCAGCGGGAGAACGCGCCTACGCCATCGCCCTTCCTCACTTCGCCGAAGACGTGCCCGCCCGCATGGCGCTGCGGTCGCCGCACACCTACCAGATCGCGTCGTACCTGTACGCCGACTGGCTCGACCGTCTGGCGCCACCCGCCGAGACGGACTACAGGCTACCCGCGGAGCGCTCGGGCCCGTGGACCTTCCGCGATCCAGAGGCGGGGACGCTCGTCACGCAGGACGAACACGGCGTGCTGACCTACTATGTGGAGCCGTGGGACACGCCCGACGGCGCGCGAGAGCATGTGTGGGGACACGATCCGCGCGACATCCCGAGCCGACACGTCTTCGGCGCGGCCACCCCCTGAGCGTCGGCCCGCATGTTTTCGTAAGGCCCACAGTCCCACCTGCATCCCCTATGTGCATACGACGTTCAGACAGATCATCCGGACAGGTGGCTACGAGTATGGCGTCCAACGTGCGCACGGAATCGGCGCGGTACCACGTAAGTCGGGCTCTCGCGGGCGACGCGGAGAGCTTCGCGGAACTCGTGCGCCGGTATCAGGGCGGCGTGCACGGGCTCGCGTACCACCTCACGGGCAACTTCACCGACGCGCAGGACATCGTGCAGGAGGTGTTCGCCACGGCGTATACGCGGCTGGACCAACTGCGGCGACCGGAGCGTTTCGGGTCGTGGCTGAGGACCATCACCTAGAACGAGTGCCGCATGGCGTGGCGTGGGCGCCGGCCCGTCGTTCCGCTCGACGATCTGCCGGCCGAGCGCGGGCCGGTGGACGTCAGGCGTGACGCCGACGTCGACATGGAGCAAGGCGAGCGATGGGCGCACGTGCGAGCCGTGCTCGCGCGGCTGCCCGAGAAGAGCCGCCTAGCACTGACGCTCCACTACCTCAGCGACTGGTCGTACGCCGACATTGCGGAATTCCTGGACGTGCCGGTGACTACGGTGGTCGGGCGCCTGCATCGCGCCCGGCGGCTAATGCAGGAAAGGCTCGAGCCGATGGTCCGCGACACATTCGACGCCGAGAGACTGGAAGATGGCCACATCGCCGGGATCGTGGCGGCCGCCATCGAGAAGACCAAGCAGGCGCAGGAGCGTTGGGAGCGCGTGAACTTCCTCGCTGGCGCCGATGAGGCGCTCGCGGCCCTGGATCCGATGTCGTCGGACCCCGAGATCGTGCGCGGCCGCGTCGAGGTGCTGGGAATGCGTGGCGATGCGCGGGCCACATGGATCGGCGACGGGCCCGGCGCGGTACGGGACTACCTCCACGCCATCGCGACCGCGGACGAAGCTGGTGGGGCGGAGGACGCCGCCCGCCTGTGCAAGGATCTCGTCGCGGCGTACCTGCGCGGCGGGCAGTACGAGCCGGGCCGCCACGCCGCCGAGAACGCGCGCGAACGCTTCGAGGCCCTTGGCGATCACCCCCATGGCGCGATGATGCGGGCTGCGGTGGATCTCTGCGACGACCTCGATGGCGCGTGGAGGCCCGGCGAGCCCGGCGGGTACGTCATGGGCGTGTTCCCGCTGCGTCGCGACGAGCGCGGCCTCACGTTCGACACACCCGTATCCGTGCGGAACTACACGTGGGGGCGACCGTCGCCTTCCGTTGCGCTGGCCTGGCTGCTCTATCCTGCGCGCGTGCTCGGGCCAGACGTCACGGTAGGCGCGTCATGGGAGGATCGCATCACAGATCGCACGGGTCACAACGTCCTGTGGGGGCTCCCAGATGGCCCCGAGATCATCGCACGCTCCACGGTAGAGAGCGACGACGACACGGTCGTGACGCCGGCGGGGGAGTTCCGAGACTGCCTCCGCGTCCGCACGACGATCGCCCCTCCCGACGGTCGCGTCTCGCCCGAGTATGTCGCCCGATCGCACAGCGGCGTGCGCTCCGCGTGGTACGCGCCCGGTGTGGGGTGCGTGAAGGCGCGACATGAGGACCAGAATCACGTGTCCCGCACCGTCGTGTTGGCCGCCTACTCCCCTGTCGCCAGCAGTGACTACTTCCCCGTCGACATCGGCCGGGAGTGGCGATACCGTTGGTCTCCGCCGAAGACATCGCGCTACGAGTTCTCTGTGTACACCGACACGGTGCGGGTCACGTCATCTGAGGACGGCGTGGCGTGCTTATCGTCGGCCACGGTGGGCGTCAGGCGGCCCGAGGATGGGCTCGCCGAACACATCGGCAGCGACATGTGCATGGAGGAGGCGTCCCAAGACTGGGCAGGCAAGGCGGGCAGCATCGAACAGTGGCTGCCATTTGTCGACGACGCGGCCCGCAGGCGCGCAATGCTAAACCGACTGGTGCAGGCGTACGAGGCCCTAGGTCGTGACTACCAAGTCATTGATGCGAGGTGGCGACTCAGGGAAACCGACGGCGAGTTGACGCCGCGGGACAGCCTCAGCCGGGGCCGCGAACTCCTTGCGGCGGCGGACGCGGACGACGATTGGCATACGCAGAGCAAATCCATGTGGCTCGTGGGTCTTGCTCTCCGAGGTGTCGGCGACCTAGTGGAGTCGCAGACCGCCCTACGCGCATCGGCCGGCAAGAGTGCCGACGCCGGGGATCTCGGCGACGCCTGCGCCCGCGAATGCTGGGCAGACCAGTTCCTGCTGGAGGACGACATTCCGGCCGACGACGCGCACGGGTATGCCTGCGGCGACATGCGTCTGCAGGAGATCGACAGCGGACTACACAGTGGCGGCGCCACGACAAGCACGTCCGGCGGCTACCCGCCGGGCGCCGCCGGCGCTCCGCTGACGAGTTTGCCCATGCACGGGCCGTACCAAGGAGTGTCGCTTCTTGGTCAGCCTGTCGGCACGACGCATACCGAACGCAACAACGTCGGGATGCCGTGGGGTACGGAGAGCAAGATGGTGACCAGTACGCTCATCGACGGGGCCGCCGTGGCCACGACGCCGTGCGGGAGGTTCGAGGGCTGCGCCGTGATCGAGAGCAGGCACGAGGTGGATGTCGGGAACCGTGTCGAGCATCCCGACCGCGAACGCATCCTCGGCTATACGCGCGGTAAGCAGTTGTCATGGTTCGCGCCGGGGGTGGGACTCGTCCGTGTCCGGCACGAGCACGACAACGGTCTCGCGACCGACCTTCTGCTACGGCGCTACAGCATCGAGGGCGGCTCCGGCCTCCTTCCCCTGCACATCGACAACCGGTGGGAGTACGCTTCGACGGACGAGGCCACCGGCACGGTGTACGAGGACTTCGTTCGCGTCGCGGCGAAGGTCGGGGCCACCTGGGCAGTGGTGTTCACCACACGCGCCACCGCTACGTCGGCCGCGTAGGCTCGCGCTGCATCCATTCGTCACCTGCGGCGGCCGCGCCTTGCCCGTCGCGCGGCTGCGGTCGTAGGATCGGCGCATCGCCCTGAACCGCGCCGAGAGAAGAGCATGTCGCAAGCCCTTGTAAGTCTATTCCACGACCCGGGTAGGCCGATGGAGTTGGCGTCTGTCCCGGTACCGACGCCAGAACCTGACCATGCCCTCGTCCGCGTCACGCTCGCGACGATCTGCGGCTCCGACCTGCACACCGTCAGCGGCCGCAGGGACGCGCCGGCCCCCTGCATCCTGGGTCACGAAGGCGTTGGGCGTGTGGCCGAAGCGAACGGCCTCAGCGCTGCGGACGGTCGACCGCTTGCCGCAGGCGATCGCGTTACGTGGTCGCTGATGTCGTCGTGTGGAGAGTGCCCCTACTGCACCAAGCGTCGCCTACCTCAGAAGTGCGACCATCTAGGGAAGTACGGCCACGCGCGGTACGAGGATGCGCACGACCTCAACGGCTGCTTCGCCGAGTACATCCTGTTGCGCCCGGGCACGCGCGTCCACCACGTTCCCGATGTCGTGACGGACGAGGAAGCTGTGCCGCTCAACTGCGCGGGCGCGACCATCGTCGGCGGGCTTGAGGCCGTCGGGACGCGTGAGGGCGAGTCGGCTGTGGTGCTCGGCTCGGGGATGCTGGGCCTGTACGCAGCCGCGCGCCTGAGGACGCTGGGTTACGAGACCGTGGCGGTCGTCGACCGGCTAGAGCCGCGGCTGCGACTGGCGCGGGAGTTCGGCGCGACCGACACGTTCCAGGTCGGCGACATGGAGGACGGCGCCATAGGCGAGGCGCTAACCGACCTAACTCAGGGACGCGGACCCGACCTCGCAATAGAGGCGAGCGGCGCCCCGGCCGCGCTGGCGAGCGCGGTAGAGTGGCTCGGCGTCGGCGGGCGATGTCTCACGCTGGGGTACGTCTATCCCGGCTCGGACGTCGCGTTCGATGCCCAGAAGCTCGTGACGAAGTGCCTGACGCTTCGTGGCCTCCACAACTACCACCCAGAGGCGCTTGGCGCCGCGCTGGATTGCGTGTCGGCCACCCGCGACCAGTTCCCGTTCGGCGCGCTCGTCGGGCCGACGTACCCCCTGGCGGAGATCGACGCCGCATTCGCGCACGCCGCGCGAGGAGACGCCATACGCGTCGGCGTAGATCCCACGCGGACGTGAACGCGACGCCATGTCCGCCGTCAAGGCGTCGCTCCCGCGACGGCCGCGTCCCTCCCGGTGTCCCGCCCCGGAACTGCGAGGAGACTGCCGGTGTCCAACGCTGTCCACTCGGCCCGCAAGAGGCCGTACATGGCGAAGTCCTCGTAGCCGTCAGCGCACTCCCGGTATTCGCGTAGAACCCCCTCGCTCGTGAAGCCCATCTTCTCCAGGACACGCGTGGAGGCGACGTTGTTGACCGCGGCGGCGGCCTCCACACGATGCAACGCGGGACCGTCGGCCCCGAGCGCCCACTCGAGAGCCGCGTGGACCACACGCGATGTCACCCCTTGTCCCCAGTGGGCGCGGCCCAGCGCATACCCGATGGATGCCCGAGCGTTCTGCGCGTCCCATCGGAAGAGGTGGCAACGGCCGACCGCGCGGCCGGTGGTGTTCTCCTCGACGGCCCATCGGACCGCCCTGCCGCTCCGCACGCTCGCGAGGAAACGCCGGATCTCCTCCTCCGCTTCGGAGGCGTCCGCCAGTGGGCGCCCGAGATAGCGCGACACCTCCGCGTCAGCCATCCACGCGTAGTAGTCCCGCGCGTCGCCGAGGGACCATCCGCGTAGCGTGTAGTCGCCGATGTCCAGTGTGGGAACGGCGTCGGGGAAGGGCGCGGCGGACATGGCTCTTGCTCCCTAAAGCAAAGAAGGCGCCGCAGGCTCGGGTGCCTGCGGCGCCTTCTCTCGTTCGTTTCGATCTCGATCGTCAGCCAGGCGCCGGGCACAGTTGATGTCTACGCGGGCGGCGGCGGAGACGTGTGCTTGAGGGGCGCGTCAGCATGACTCGTGCGATCTCCCGGAACGGCTCGAACCGCCGTGTGTGAATTCGCAGTGAATCGTAGCCGCGTCCGTCGCCGCCGATCAAGGCGGGACCCCGGCGGACTACAGCAGGTCGTAGTTCAGGCCGACGGCGATCGTCTGCTTGACCTGCGTCTTGTCGACGACCTGCTCATCACGCACGACGAGGACGTTGAACTTGATGCTCACCCACTCCGTGACCTTCACGGCGATCGTCGTGTCGTCGCGGATGATGAAGTCCGCCAGGTCCGCGAACGCCGTGAAGATCTCGAGCTTGGACGACAGCCGCACGTTGTCGCGCAACTGCCATTCGACGTCGGTGACGGACTCGATGCCGCCCTCGGTCTGCGTGGTTTCGATCTCGGGGGTGTCGGGGTCGTCCGCGTATGCGTTGAACTCGTCGGTGACGGTTTCCCGCAGGGCGACTCCGAGACGCGTTCGTACCTCATCAATGGGGCGATACCCGAGGCCGGCGCTCTGTGTGAAGTACGCCGGGTCGAGAATCGACGAGACGGCGACGCGGTCGGCATCCTCGGGGTACTCGTACCCTTCGGCGAATTGCGTCTTGAACGTCCCGGCGACGTACGGATCGACGAGCAGCCCCTTGTCGAGCGTGAGCACGCTTTCCAGGTCGATCTTGTCGTCCGTCTTACGGACCTGCTCGTCGCCGAGCTTGGTCTGACCAAACGCCAGCTTGTAGGTGGTGTCCCACAACAGGCTTGGCCGCGCGAAGGCGGACTTGCCGTCGAGCGTGGCCGTCCACGCGACGGCTTCCTCGCCTCCCTGCTGCCAATTCGATAGCGATATCTGCGTAAGCGTGAGACCGCTCACGAGATGGTGCTCCCAGCCGACTGGGGTGTCTTCAGCGGCATCGTCGTCCTGCGCCCACGCGCCGACGGCGACAGTCAGGACCAGGAGCGCACAGAGGGTGGTCTTCCTTACCATTTTGCGTCCCCATCCGTCGCGGGCGCCGCTGGCTGGCCGACCGTGTCGAGGTGAACGTCCATCTGCGGGAACGGAATCCCGATGCCCGCCTCATCGAGCGCGAGCTTGACCGCGCGTGTCACGGTCTCCTTCATCGCGAAGTAGTCGTCCGTAGGAGCCCACACGCGCACCTGCCAGTTCACCGACGAGTCGCCCAGGTCCACAAGGAGGATCTGCGACTCGCGCTCGTCGTCCTGGCCGGGTACATCCACGATCGACTGTTCGAGCACCTCGCGCGTTCGGTCGATCGCCGCGGAATACTCGACGCCGACGCTCACGTCGACGCGTCGCACCGGGTGGAACGTTACGTTCTCGATGGTCGAGCCAAACACGCTGCTGTTCGGCAGTATCATCCGGCGGTTGTCCGGGGTGTCCATCGTCGTGCTGAACAACTCGATTTCGGCGACCTTCGCGGTGATCCCGCCCACGGAGACAACATCACCAACCTTGAACGGGCGGAACACGAGTAGCATCACGCCCGAAGCGATGTTCGACAGGCTGCCCTGGAAGGCCAGCCCGATCGCCAGCGCGGCGCCACCGATGACCGCGGCGAAGCTGGTCACTGGGACGTCGAACACGCCCAGGATCGCGACGAACGACAGCAGCAGGACCACCCAGCGCGTAGCGGCCCCGAAGAATTGCGCCAGCGTTGATTCAACGCCCGCGCGCTCCGTTTTGCTAGTAACGACGCGCCGCGCCCAAGCGGCCACGCGGAACGACACGAAGAACAGTACGAGTACGCCGAGCACCTTCGCGGCGTACGACGCGATCAGCGGCATGAGTGCGTTGAGGTCGATCACTATCCGTTCCTTTCCCATCTCTGTTACGAGCCGGTTACATGATAACCCGACATGTACCCGGGGAACCCCTTACACAGACGGCTATGCATCAGCCCCACCCGCTTCGGGCACAGATCATCGCGACCGACGCGGCTGGCCGGGAGACGCTCCAGGTGTGGCTCTCCGTGCGACGGCGCAAGCGGTGGAGACGGTCGGGCAGCACGGAGGGCTCCCATTCGTGCCGGTCCACCGTGCCGCCATCGCCGGCATGATCTGACTCACGCCGAGACCGTGCGTAGGGCTTCTCGCAGTCGCTGTGGTACGTGTCCGCCGGCGCCAGATGCTCACACTGCGTCGCCAGCGACGGCACGGCTCCTCCGACGTCGAGGTCCCGGCCCTCCGACGGTCACCCATCGTCGTAAGGCAGCGGCCTCGCCGTAGCCGCAACCGGCGCGGCGCTCACATCGTGAGGAGCCGCCCGAGCGAGCATTCAGGCCAAACGCCGACCGGCCTGACGTGCATGTGTCCCCTGCGCCGGTGGGCGGACGCGCGCCAGGTTCTGACAGCGCGTCTCATGTCGCCTTCGCCGTTGCGCTGTGGCCCGTACCGCCCATGGTGCTCTGGGTCGACCCACATGACGGCCGAGCGATCCCGCGGATATCGCTGGCGTCGTGGTGCGAACGCCCGTCGTCGTCTGCGCGCCTCCAGGACACACCCGACGGAGCGACACTCGCAAGCGCCGGGATTCAGCGGCAAGGCAGCGATCAGAGGCCGCGCTGGTGCGATCTGCGTGGTGATGCTATCGTCGACTCGGCAGGCTGGCCGACAGGCGCGACTGGATGGGCAATCGGTTGGCTACCGGGTTCGGCCGTTCTCCGAGCGTCTACACACTCTTATAGGTCATCTCACTACGTCACGCCGCCGGGCACCGATGGGCGTACATCGGCTGGTTGGCACATCGCCCTCGTTCGTCGATCGGAGTGGAACATGCTAAGCCCCAAGATGTCGTCGCTGCTGGACGCAGTGCTGTATGAAGCCCCCGACCAGCTCTACATCTTCGATCGCGACGGGCGCTGCCTATACTGCTCTCATAAAGGCGCGCGCGCGCTGGGGGAAGCCGCCCAGGATGTAGTCGGCAAGACATCGCAGGAGTTGGGGACACGCGCCCGCATCATGGAACCCGTGGATCGCTTGCGCGCAGAGGCGCAAGAAACAGGCGATGCAATCACCCACGAGGCGCGCTTCTCGACGGTCGATGGTGTCCGGCATTACGGGTATTCGCTGCACAGGATCGACGACCCAGAGTCAGGCGACGACGCCGTCACGTGCACCGTCCGAGAAGTAACCGAGCAGAGGCGAACCGAGGAGGCGTTACAGACGGAGCGGGAGCGCCTACTGCTAGTGGCTGACGCTGCGGACGTCATCTATCGTTTTCGGCTCGTCCCCGATTCTGGGTTCGAGTACGTCAATGCTGCAGTCGAGGAGATGACGGGCTACACGCCGAAGCAGCATATGGAGAGCCCGGAGATAGCGGGCCGCATCGTGCACCCCGAGGATCATGACCTGGTTCGCCGCCTAGTCGAGAATCCTGCGGATTTCGCTCCGGGGCCGACGGTGGTTCGGTGGGTGCACCGTGACGGATCGACGATCTGGACCGAGCAATACATCCGGCCTGTCCATGACGGTGAGGGAGGGCTCGTTGCGATCGAGGGGATCGCTCGCGACATCACGCAGCTTAGGGAAACTCAGGAGCAACTGCTGGCAGAGCAGTCGCGGTTCCAGGCTTTGATGAATCATGTGCCTGACCAGATCTACTTCAAGGACCGAGAGCACCGATTCACCCGCGTGAATCCGGCCGTCGCGGCGAACGCGCGCGTGGAGGATGCCTATGGCGTGTTAGGCAAGACCGACTTCGACTTCGTCCCAGAGCGATATGCCGATCAGTTTCACGCGCAGGAACGCGCGATCTTCGAAACCGGGGACCCGATCATCGGTCAGCTAGAGCGGTACGACACCGATGATGGGGAAACTGTGTGGTCGCACGTGACGAAGGTCCCAACACGTGACGAGGCGGGCCGCGTGGACGGACTCATCGGGATCAACCGCAACGTGACGGCGCTCATGCAGGCGCGCGCGTCTCTGACACGGTCAGAAGCGCGCCGGCGAGCGCTGTTCGAGGCGTCCAACGTCGCGATCGGCATGGCGGACCCGGACGGGAACATCGTCGAGGCGAACAACGCGCTGCACGACATGCTCGGCTATGCCCCCGAGGACCTGCTCGGGTTGTCGTATAAGGCCGTTGTCCATCCCGACGACCGCGCGAATCTGGAACGGCTATACGGCGACGCCGTCGGTGGGAAATCCGAGGGCACACGAAGCGAGACGCGGTACGTGCGCAAGAACGGTTCTACCGTGTGGGGAGATCGAACCAGCGCTCCTGTTCGGGATCACAACGGTCATCTGCTAGGGGTGATGGCGGTCATCGCTGACATCACCGAGCGGAAGCGCGTGGAAGAGGAACTCATGGAGGAGCAGCGGCTCTTTCACGCCCTCATGAGCAACGTCCCGGACGCGATCTACTTCAAGGATCGCGACTCCCGTTTCGTCCGTGTCGACGAGGCTGCCGCTCATCAGCTAGGCGCGGGGCATCCCGACGAAACAGTAGGGAAGACGGACTTCGACTTCCTTCCCGACGCGCGGGCCCAAAGTTACTACGCCGAGGAGCGGGAACTCCTGACGACCGGTGAGCCGCTGGTGGGCGTCCAGCGGCAAACTTTGCGCGGCGACAAGATGGCCGGATGGGCGCACGTGACCAAGATCCCCATCCGAGATTCGGAAGGCCGAATCGAGGGTCTCCTCGGCGTCAACCGCGACATCACGGAGTTGATGGAGGCCCAGGAACAGCTTCGCGACAGCGAAGAACGCGTCCGCACGTTCGCCGAAGCCAGCTTCGAGGGCATAGCGATCTCGGATGAGGGGCGCATCCTAAGCGTGAACAGCCAATTCGCCGAAATGCTCGGGTACGACGAGGCCGAATTGGTCAAGATGCAAGTAATGGATCTCGTCGCCCAGGAGTCGAGGGACTTGGTGGCGCATGAGCGGGCGACAGGGGGCCACGGCCCGTACGAACACCTCGCTCTCCGCAAGGACGGAACGACATTCCCGGTAGAGATCCGGGCGCGCAGCACGATCTGGCAAGGCCGGCGCGCGCGCGTGACCGCAATCCGCGACATAACAGGGCGTAAGAAAGCGGAGAACGCCCTCCGAGCCAGCGAGGCGCGCTTCCGCGCGATCTACGAACACGCGCCGCTGGGCATCTCCGTGGCAGATGCGACGCACCGAATCGTTCGTGCGAACCCGGCCTATCACGAGATCACGGGCCGCGGCGAGGATGAACTGCGCGGCATGCCCCCGTCCGACTACACGCATCCAGACGACATCGCCGAGAGTAAGCGGCTGTTTGCCGAGATGATGGAGGGGAAGCGTGATAGATACCGCTCCGAGAAGCGCTACGTCCGTCCCGATGGGTCCATCACGTGGGTCGATCGCGTTATGACGGCGATCCGCGATGTTGACGGCAAGCTCCTGCGCGCCTTTGCGATGGTCGAGGACATCACGGAACGAAGGGCGACCGAAGCGCTGCTGCGGAAGCTCTCACGCGCTGTCGAGCAGATTGGTGATGCGGTCCTGATTGCAGATCGGGACGGGGTGACCGAATACGTGAATCCTGCCTTCGAACGTCTTACGGGCTATGCGCGGGAGCAAGCCATTGGGGACATACCACCGATGTTCTCAACCGGGGGTGACGAAGTCCCTGCGGGCGTACGACTGCGCGAGCGGCTTCTGGCGGGGGAGTCGGTCTCCATGGCCGTGCGTGACCGGAGGAAGAACGGAGAGTTCTACCACGCGCACATGGTCATTGCCCCCGTGCGGGGTCCGGAAGGCGACATCCTCCATTTCGCCCTCACATGCCGCGACGTGACCGACCAGAAGCAGGCGACGGAAGCACTGGCGAGCGAAGCGAACCTCAATGCTGCTGTCGCGGATCTGTCGAGGACGCTCTTGACCTCCTCGGGCATTGAGGAGATCACCCAGTCCGTGTTGGAGCATGCCAGACGATACACGGACAGTCCGCATGGATTCGTCGCGTTCATCGATGTCGACTCAGGTGGCCTCCAGATCCCCGCATCCACGGACGAGATGTGGGCCGACCGTCGGATGGGCGGCCGGGAATCCGCGCCCCACCAGTTCGCTGGGCTCTCGGCCTGGGCACTCGAAAATGAGCGATCCTTCCTGAGCAACACGCCGGGCGACGACGCCAGGTCGCGCGGTCCTTTAGGGGGTGAGCCGTCCGTTGAGCGTGTCGTCGTCGCGCCCGCGGTGATCGACGACGCACTCGTCGGAATCGTCGTCGTGGCCAATGCAGCCCGCGACTATGTAGCGCATGATCTTGCCATGGTGGAGCGCTGCGCCGACTTCTATGCCATAGCGGTGCAGAGGGCGCGGAACGAGAAGGCGCTACGAGAGAGCGAAGAGAAGTCCCGGACCATGTTCGAAACCTCTGCTCTCGGCGTTTCCCTCCTGGACCGCGAAGGACGCTTCCTGGAGACGAACCCGGCGTTGCGGGAGATGCTCGGATACAGCCATGAGGAGCTGGCGGCAAGGACCATACTCGACATCACTCCCGAGGCGTATCGGGAAGTGAGCTGGTACGGTTTGCAGCAACTGGTGGAGCATGAACGGGAACGCGCCCAGATCACCAAGCAGTACCGATGCAAGAACGGGCGCCTCCTCTGGGTGAACCTCACCATCGTCGGGGTCTACGGCGCCCTTGGCGACTTCCAATACGCCTTCACCATGGTAGACGACATCACCGAGCGGAAGCTGCAGGAAGAGGAACTCCGGGAAGCCAATCGACGCCTGGAGGAGGCACTGCAGGAAGTCAAAGATACGCACAGCCGGCTAATGCAGCAGGCGCGTCTGCGCGCCTTAGGGCAGATGGCGAGCGGTATCGCGCACGACTTCAACAATGCCCTTTCACCGATCGTCGGATTCGCCGAGCTTCTACTCACTGAGCCGGCGATGCTCGAAGATACAGAGACAGCGCGGGACTACGTCCAGATGATGAGTACTGCGGCGCGGGACGCGGCAAGCATCGTCACGCGGATGCGCGAGTTCTACCGCCAACGCGATGAGGGCGAGTTCCTCCAGCCGGTCTCTTTGCAGCGGGTTATCGCCGAGGCCATCTCACTCACGCAACCCAAGTGGAAGGACGAGGCCCAGGCACGAGGGGCTCCCATACGGATTCACACCGATTGCGAGGACGCGCCGGCGGCCCGGGGTTCCGAGTCGGAACTCCGGGAGGTCCTCACGAATCTCATCTTCAACGCGTGCGATGCTCTGCCCGACGGCGGCGAGATCACCATCAGCGCGTACGCCGAGATCGAAGGAGGGGTTGTCGGTCACACACAAGCCAAGTGGATTGTGCTGAAGGTTGCCGACACAGGCACGGGAATGCCCGCCGATGTGCGGAGACGGTGTCTGGACCCGTTCTTCACGACGAAGGGCGCTGAGGGTACTGGCATGGGCCTCGCGATGGTATACGGCATCATGCAACGTCACGACGGGGCCATCGATGTAGAAAGCGCGCAGGGGAAGGGGACCACGGTTTCCCTTCGCTTCCCTGCGCCGTCGGAAGAGCACACGCGGCCGGAGGGCGGCGTCGACGAGATCCCGTCCGCGATGCGCGTCCTGGTCGTCGACGATGACCGCATGGTTCGGAGGATCACCGCGGCATACCTGCTCGCGGACGGGCACACGGTACAGACCGCCGCCAATGGGATGGAGGCCCTCGAGACGCTCGACAAGGAGGAATTCGACCTGGTGGTGACGGACCGCGCCATGCCCGAGATGAGCGGAGACCAGCTCGCCACGACCATAAAGCGACGCGCTCCCAAGACATGCGTCGTCATGCTCACTGGGTTCGGAGTAGTCATGGATCGTGCTCCCGCTGACGTCGATGGCGTCGTGGCCAAGCCCATCACACGTGACGAGTTGCGGCGCGCCATTGCACGAGCAATGGGCGACGGGTAGCGCGCACGTCGATGCCTGCGACCAGCGTTTCGCGACGCCGTCGGTTAGGGTTGGCCCTCACAGAGGCACGTCGCAGCCACATCGACAAGGCGACATATCCTCGACACGCGCGTCCTCGCCGAGGGGGTGGCGCCGACGACCTGTGGGGACACAGCCATCGCCCGCCAACCAGCCAAGACCTAGTGGTAGCACGGGTTTTCGGAGTGACAGTCCACGAGATGGTCGGAAGCCGCAGGAATCGCCGTGCCGGTGGCCTGGACACGGATTCCGACCGCGTAACCGGCCCGGCAACAGACTCGGCAGGCCGGCACGGAACTGCTGCCGCCGAGGTCCGAGCTCTGCGACGGTCACCCATCGTGGTAAGGCTGCGGCCTCGACGTCGCCACAACCGGTGCCGCGTTCACGTCGTCGGGCGCCGTTCGAGGGGGCATTCGGTCATCGCGACCACGTTGGGTGTGCGTCACGTTCGGGACTGTTGGTGATGTTCGTCTGGTGTCCACCGTCTGCGTCCATGACGTAAATCTCATGGTTGCCGTCGCGATCCGACGTGAACGCGATGTGTGTGCCGTCGGGAGACCAGGCCGGTAGGAAGTCCCCTCCGGGATGGTCAGAGATGTTCGTCTGGTCTCTGCCGTCCGCGTTCATGACATAGATGTCGGAGTTGCCTTCGCGGCGCGTTGTGAACACGATCCGTTCCCCGTCGGGCGACCAGGCAGCATCCCCGTCCCACTCTGGATGGTTGGTGAGGTTCGCCAGGTTACCGCCGTCGCTGTCCATGACATACGTGTCCTGATTACCAGGTCGCTGCCGCTGGAACGCGATGCGCTCCCCGTCGGGCGACCAGACAGGACCCGTGTCGTTCTCAAAGTGGTTGGTGACGTTGCCGAGGTTCCCACCGTCCGCGTCCATGAGGTAGATGTCGTTTTCCACATTCTCGGCTCTCATGAATGCGATCCGGCTACCGTTGGGCGACCATGATGGAGCCATGTCCGCACCGCCATGGTTGGTGATGTTCGTGGCGTTCCCGCCGTCTGCGTCCATGACGTAGATGTTGTCGTCGGCATTGCGGTCCGAAGCGAACGCGAGTTGGCTGCCGTCTGGCGACCACGCCGGGTCGTAGTCGGCGCCGGCTTCATTCGTGATGTTCGTGAGGTTCCCGCCGTCTGCGTCCATGACGAAAATGTCCGTGTTACCAATGTCCCCGACCTCGAATGCGATGCGCCCCCCAACCGCCGCGACGGGGTCCAGATCGCTCTGGCCATTGCCGAGGGGATCATCGGGCTGGACGCTCGTGCTACCCGCTGTCTCGTCGTCCAACGGCGTGTCTGTGGAGTCCCCACCACACGCGGTCAGCAACGCCGCTGCAGCGATCAGGCAGGGAACAAGTGATCGGGCCATGCCGGCATCTCCCAACGGGCGGGTCGTCGGTGTCGTGACAGAACTTCCGCACCATACCACACGCCGAATTCAGCAGCACTTGCCCACGGATTCGGTGTTGCCCTAGGGGTGTCTCCCCTCTGTCATCCTGAGAAGCGCAGCGACGAGGTATCGCTCCGTAGTGACTCGGTCGGGGTGAGGCGGGGGGACGCCCTTTAGGCGGCCCGACGGCTTCCTGGCTGGCTCTGACGTGTTGGCGCCGTGCGGCTGGATGTACTGGTCTGGTGGCCGCACATGGCGGGCAGAATCTCGCCGGCGCCGGCCCGCTAGGGCCCGGTGAGAACCATGCCAGCGAATGTTGCGTCGAGCCCGGCGGGCAGCTTTGTGGTGGCGTCATACTGCGCGTTAGCGAAGGCGGTGTCGTCGACGTCTGCGTCCGTGAGGTCGGCGCCGCAGAGGCAAGCGCCCTCGAGCGTGGCCCCGCGCAACTTCGCCTGCCGTAGATTCGCCTCGCGTAGGTTGGCTCGGCGAAGACTCGCCCCGCTGAGGTCAGCGCCACGCAGGTCGGCGCTTCGCAGGGACGTTTCGAGAAGGCCAGCGCCACGCAGAATCGCCCCAATGAGTTGGGCTCGGTCCAAGTTGGCGCGGGTCAGGATTGCCCACGTCGCGTCGGCCTCGGTCAAGTTGGCGTTCTCAAGGTCCGCGCCCAGCAGGTTGATCCCGCGCAGGTCGGCCCCCGGCTGTATGCGAGCCGGCATCGCCCGGCCCTCCCAGAACCGTCTTACCTCCGCCTATCCGCCTGATCTGTCCGTGGTGTCGTATGGATAGCCTGCCGCCGCGGGCACAGGAAGGGCGAACAAGGGGTTCGGCGCGGGCCTTGGAGGGGTGGCTACGGCGTGACGTGCACCTTGACCGACCCAGATGTCTTGTCGGCCGCGATTCGGAACGCCTCAGCGATCTCGTCCAGCGGGAGGCGGTGTGTGACGAGGAGCGTGGGGTCCACACGACCGGACGACATCAGGTCGATGGTCGCCTCGAAGTCCGTCTTCATGCCGCTGTACGCGTAGCAGTTCGACCCCGTGACAGTCACCTCGGACCAGACGACGCGGCTCAGGTTGATGGGCATCTGCTCGAAGTAGGCAGCGACTAGGACGACCTTCCCCTGACGACGCGCCATTCCGAGGGCGTCGTCGAACCCACGCGCCGTGCCGACCGTCTCGATGACCGCGTCCATGCCGTACCCGCCTGTGATGTCGCGCACAGCCCCGACAGCGTCGCCGTCCATGACGTTGACGATGTGGTCGGCGCCCAGCGCCTCCGCGACGCGGGCCTGCCCTGGGTACTTCACCGTGATGAGCGTCTCCGCGCCTGCGGCCTTCGCCGCCGCGAGCGCGAGCAGACCGATTGTGCCGCCCCCGACGACGGCAACGCGGTCGAGATGTCCTGCCCCGGACAGCGCGACCGCCCGATACGACACCGCGAGCGGCTCGACCATCGCGCCCGCTTCGTAGCTCATCGACTTCGGCAGCACATACAGCCCCGACTCGTGGGCCGTGGCGTACTCGGAGAAGCCACCGTGCTGACCGTCGTGCACGCCGCCGCGACTGTCACAGTGGTTGTAGTGGCCCGTGTTGCAGAAGCGACAGTTGCCGCAGTGCGAGAAGCACTCGATGGCGACGACATCACCCTCGCTCACGCGGGTGACGCCGTCGCCGACTTCGACCACGACGCCGCAGGTCTCGTGGCCGGACGCGTGCGTCTCGGACTGGCCCCACTTGCCGTAGTAGCTGTGCAGATCGCTGCCGCAGATGCCCGCCTGCTTCATCTCGACAACGGCGTAGCCGGGAGGCGGAGGCGCGCGCTCGACGTCCCGTATGCCGATCTCCGTGATACCGGAGTATATCGCCGCCCTCATCGTCGCCATGTCGTCGCCTCCCTGCCGTCCGCCTACAGCGTCACGATTCCACTCGGCGCCGCGAGAACCGCCTCGTACAGCCGCATCGTCTCGACGCCGTCCGCGATGCTCGCGATTGGCTCGCGCCCTTCGCGTACTGCCGTCACGAATTCCGTGAGGCTGTGCCCGTCGCCGCTGAGTTCGCCGTTCCGCTCGTCGGAGTAGTTCTCCGTGAACGTGTTCCCGTCGGCCGTATAGTGGCGGATGGTCCACAAGTCGTCGGCCACGAGGTAGGACCCTTGGCCCGTCAGTTCGATGCGGTCGTAGTTGCGGCCCCACAGCCGCTGACTGTTCAGTTGGAGGAGGCCAACGGCTCCGCTCTCGAACTCCAACGATACGGCGAACGACCCCTGCCCGCCCGTCATGTTCTCCATCGACGAGACACGCCGGACGTTCCCGCCGAGATGCCGGCACAGGTCGAAATGGTGGATCGCGAAATCGAGCAGATAGTGCTCGCGGGACGCGTAGGCTCCGCTGCAGAAGGAGCAGAACAACTGCGTCAAGTCGCCGAAGTCATCGGTGGCCATGATCGTCTTCGCCTGCCGCGACGCGTGGCTGAACCGACGCTGGAAGTTCACCTGCATCGTCTTGCCGGCGCGCGCGGCGGCCTCCGCCAACTTCTCGGTGTCCGCGACCGTGGAGGCGGGCGGCTTGGGCACGAAGACGTGATAGCCCGCCGCCAGCGCCTCCAACACGAGCGCCTGGCGTGGCCCCGGGCCCATGCAGATGACGAGCGCCTCGAGATCCTCCTTCTCCCACATCTCGTGGTGGTCGGCGTAGTAGCGGCCCGTCCCGAACTTTCCGGCGGCGGCTGTGCCTCGGGCCTCGTCCATGTCGCACACTGCCTGCACTGCGACCGGAGCCAGGTGCAGCGCGGGATGCAGCGTGTGGCGGGCGAACCCACCCGCGCCTATGAGTCCGATCTTCAGGGGTTCCATTAGCTGATCTCCGTGGACGCGGATGGCGGCGCCAGGTTACTGCTGAAGCGAAATATAGGGTCGCGCGGCGGCCAACGTCGCCTTCTGCTCGGCGGACAGCTCCACGTTGCCCAGTGTCAGCACGCGCAAGCTGCGTAGGCTCTCGGCGCCCGCCAAGAACGACAGGATGCCCTCGAACGTGAGGTGGTATTCCGCGTTCTCCACCCAGTCGGGCGGCTTTGACAGGTCGAGTTCCTCGATTCCCAGGTCGGCGAGGTTAATGAGAGCATCGTCCGTCAGCGCAGACATCGACAGCTTCAGGACGCGCAGATTCGGCAGCATGATCCGGTTCAGGAAGCGGAGTCCCGGCCCTTCGATCTTCGGGCAGCCGGAGATGTTCAGTTCCTCCAAGCCACCGAGCCATCCCAGGGCCGCGACGGCTTCGTCATCGATGTTCGCCGACCACCCGATCATCAGGCTCCTGAGGCCGGTGAGTCGGCGTAGCTCACGGACGCCATCGGCCGTGACCGCGTCGGCCTGTTCGATGTTGAGTGTGTGCAGCGACGCGGGCATGTGGCCAAGGTGAGCCATAGTGCGGTCATCGGCGCCTCCGATCTCCCAGAGGTTCGCCACCTCCGCGCTCTCGAACGCTGTGACGTACCGCCAGTCGTCGCCATCGATGTGCAGATGGTCGCCGCCCTCGATGTGCCCGCCGAACTGGAGCGTCGTCATGGACCGGACATCCTCGACGGTCGCCTCGATCCAGGGCTGCACGAGGCCGCCGTCGCGCCCGATCGGCGGCAAGGTGCGGAGGAATGCCAGGGCCTCGTCCGCCGAGGGCCGTTCATACGCGGCTTCGGCGACCACCGCCACCGGAAGGCCGTCCTCGGCCCCGAGGGCCGGTGAATGGGCGCTGAGTAAGAGGCCCGCAACTGCGTAGCCGAGCGCCGAGGCTGCGCGCATAGGAATCTCCCGTGAAGGCGAGGCGTGGGCGACCGGGTCACGAGGATACCCCGCGCCGGGAATATGCGGAAGCCGGCGCCGCGCTTGGATTGACGACGGACTCCCACGCGGCCTTGTGCTGCTCGACAGTCGACCGCGGTCGGGGAGCCTACGCGTAGATCTCGTTCCGATCGGCGATATCGGCCCTGTGGTGGTTCTGCCCGCCGGTTGGATACTCTAGCCGACGATCAGTGCACGATCTCCAGGTTCGGGCGCAGTTCCGCCAGATCCGCCCACTGCTCCTCGGTAAGGTCGACGTTCTTGAGCGTGAGGACGCGCAGGTCCGCGAGAAGACCCCACGCGGAGAGAAACGACCGAATGCCCTCGAAGCTGATGTGATACTCCGCGCCCTCGACCCACGCGGGCGCCCTCGAAAGGTCCAGTTCCTCGACACCGATCGCCGTGAGGTTCATTAGCGTGTCGTCGGTCAGCGCGGACATGGACAGCTTCAGCGACCTCAGGTTTGGCATCATGCCCCGGTTGAGGCGCGTCAGCGTGCTTCCGGTGATCTTCGGGCACCCGGATAGGTTGAGCTCCTCCAACCCCCTGAGTGTCGTGATCTCGGCCACCGCGTCGTCGTCGATGTTCGCCGACCACCCGATCATGAGCGTCTTGAGACCCTTCAGACGACGCAGTTGCCGCACGCCCACCAGCGTGACGGTGTCCGCCTGCTCGACGTTGAGGGTGTGTAGGGACGGCGCCATTTTGCTGAGATGGTAGAAGGCGCAGTCGTCGGCGCCGCCGATCTCCCACAGGTTCGCGACTTCAACGCTTTCGAACGCCGTCAGATAGCGCCAGTCGTGGCCGTCGATGTGTAGATGTCCGCCGCCCTCGACGTGCCCGCCCAGCTCCAGCGTCGTCATGGAACGGATGTCCTCGACGGTCGCGTCCCGCCAGCGGTGCACGGGTTCCCCGTCGCGCATCACGGGCGGCAGCGTGCGCAGGAACCCCAGGGCCTGTTTGGCCGTCGGGCTTTCGTCGTCGGCGACGGTCGGCTCCTCGGGGAGCGGGTAACCGTCTGTCTGCCGTGCGCGCGCAATGTAGTCCGCGAAGAGGTCAAGGCGCATGTCCGCCGGCATGCTCCACTGCTGCCCGAGCCCGGTCGCCTCCTCACCGAAGACGAAGAGGATCGAGCGCGTCTCCCCTTCGTCGCTCGGGGCGTCGCTCGTGCTCAGCAGCGTGCGCGTTATGCGGACGGTAGAGTGTCCCGCCAGGTCGAGGTCGGCGCGCAGGCAACGGTGGCCCGCTGAATCCTCGCCCAACTCACTCAGCGAGACCTCCGTCTCGACGCCGTCCAACGTCAGCATCACGCCGAGACCCAGCAGCCACTGGTAGAGATACCCCGCACACCGGCGTTCCGGCATGTATCTCCCGGTGTATGGCGCGCCGGGCGCCGTGTCGGGTAACGGCAGGAGCAGCGCCATGTAGTCGCCCGCCCGGCCGGCAAGCGTATCTCTCTGCACCACCAGGTTCCGCGCGCGCAGTTGGCTCCCGTCTTCGCTGTCGACGCGCGTCACGTGCGTGAAATACGCGCGCGCCTCGTTGCGGGCGCGGTCGAGGACCAGCTCGAGGTCTACCTCGGCGACGACGCTCCCGTCAGAGTCGACGGCCAGGGTGTGAATCCGCTCGGCGATCCCTCCGTGCACGGCGACGGGTGTCGCTGCTCGCGATGGCTGCGATTGGGACAACGCGACGACGAGACAGGCCAGAGCAGTGAGTCGCACGGGGTACCTCCTCGCCAGGAAGGCGTTCGCCAGCGTCGAGGCACGAGCATACCCCCCGCGGGAGATAGGCGGAAGCCTGCGCCACATGCGCTTGGAGGCGGTCGCCGTGGCCCCGCGGGATGCTGGCGGCGCAGCGTACTTCGCCGATGCCCAGCACGCGCTGCCGAGACGCGCGCGTTTTCATTTCCCCGGCGCTTAAGGCACTATTCCGACTGACCCGGCCGGCCCCAGCGCCGCAAACTCCACCCCTGTGGACGCACGATGCGGGAACACATAGCAAGACATCTGTTGGCGGCCGCGGCACTCCTGTACGCCGGATGCGCCCTTCCTGGCCCCGTCATCGTAGTGACCGAGCCTGGGTACAGTCCCACACGCGCCATGGCTGATGCGCCACGAGCCGACCAGGTAGGCGCCGTCGCCCCTGCCACCGCGGCAGCCGCAGCCCCCGATGAGCCACCGTCGCAGGTGGACGCGTTGGAGGCGCAGCGCGTCGCCGTGGAGCGTCGTGTGGCGGTGCTGCAGCGCGGTGTCACACGCGTCAGGGGGCGTCAACTGGTGACTAGGGCGATCAGCAGGGCGGTCGAAAACCGCGTGGGAAGCCTGGAGTCGCGGATCGCGGCTCTCGATGTCGAGTTCGAAAGGCGCGCGAAGAAGATAGACGCCATCCTCGGCGACCTGCGCGAGGGACTCCCCGACATCCCAGATGTCCCGCCGGCCGACCCGAGCCTATAGCGGCCAGAGAACCTTCCCCTCGATCCGCGGCGAGAAGGTGTCGCCGTTGGGCTCCCCGAAAATCAGGAACGTCTCGACTCCCCGGCCTCCCGACCTTCGCAGCGACACGTACCAGTTCCAGTCGTTGTCGTTCTGCGTCTCGTTTCGCCGCAGGATCACCCGCCCGCCGATGCCGACGCTGGACGTGAAGTCGTAGTTCACCGACAGAATGTGCTGTTGCAGGCGCTCGTGGTGCCTGAGCCGGGAGTTCCGCAACTCGGCCGTGATTCGGTCCCAGCGGCGGAACAGTCGCTGGCGTATGAACCGCCGCGGAGTCTCGTCCGACTCGCCCGCGCTGAACCCGACGTCGTACGCGGCCGAGTGGTCGGCGTTCGTGATGCCGACGTCGAAGTCGAACGCGTGGTCGAGGTCCGAGGTGAGCGCATCCGCCTCGCGAAAGTGGCCGCGCCAGCCGCTGTGTGACAGCGAGACGTTGTGCCGCGTGTCCAGCGAGGCCGAGTACCCCTGGCTGTCGCGGAAGAAGTCGCTGTACGCGTCGCGGTCATCCACGTTCGACACGAACCGGTCCAACAGCGAGTCGAAACCTCCGACGCCGTCGGTTCCTGCCAGCCGTTCCTCGTAGCCGCCCCAGAACCCCAGATGCGCCGACCGGACGAACGTGTCACGCCACTCGTTGCCATACCCGCCCTTGAACGCGATTCCGCGGCGGCCCGGGAACTCGACGAAGCCGTTCGACGCGCGGAAGTCCTCGGTCACGTAGAAGAAGTCCGGCCCGAAGTAGAATCGTCCGTTGCCCCAGCCCACGGCGAACGTCGACAGCGTGCCGTCCATATCCGGCGCCGACGAGCCCTCGCGCCACGAGTTCGTCGCGTACTTCCAGTTGATGTGCACCTGGCGCGTCAGGCGCACGCGGGCGCGACTCGCGAGTATCGAATTCGTCTCCGCGTCGCCATCCTTGAAGACGCCCGTTGCGGAGAACGACCCCCACTCGCCCGCTCCCTGCGTGAGGCTTAGGACGTAATCATGGCGATGCACGCTCCAGAAGTCCTCGTGCTGATCGTCCATGTCGTACGTCGCGAGGAATCCCAGGTCCGTGCGCTGCGCGAGCTTCCCATACACCTTCGCGCCGACATCCACATGCTCGATCCGCCGGCTGTAGAAGTACGAGCCGAGCCCCGAGGACGTCTGGAACATCCCGCCGCCCTCTTGGAAGAAGGGCCGCGTTTCCCCGACGAACCGTTCTCCGCGCGAGAAGTCGATCCCTTCCACTTCGCTCTGAACGTTGCGGAAGTCCGGGTTCACCGTCAGCACGGTTGTCAGTTGAGCCGTCGGGCGATACCGGAGATCGGCGCCGATCCGCCCCGTCTCGCTCCACGCGTCGTCGGACTCGGAAGCTCCCGCTGCCAGGAACGGCAGCAACAGCAACTCGGGCTGGAAGCTCGCCCCTGGCGGCGCAACGTTCGTCCAGTCGGCCGCGTACTCGTTGCGCCATTCTTGCCCGATGTTCGAGTACCAGGACCATACGCGCCGCCGCGTGTGCCCGCGATGCGCGTTGAAACCGATCGTCACCGCCTCGTCGCCCTGCGGCACGGTGAGGATCGACCATGGAATCGCCATCTCGACGGTCCACCCGTCGTCGACGACTCGGGCTGCCGCTTCCCACTCGCCCTTCCACTCTTCCTTCCCGGCTCTGGCCGCAGCCACCTCCGTGTACCGCGTTCCGAGAGGGTTCACCGCGAAGAGGAAGAAATCGCCGAAGCTATGCGTGTGGAACGGGTCGAGGTTCACCTCGAAGTGGTCGTCGTCGCGGACGCGACCGTCGCGCTTCGTCTCGCGCATGACGATCTCGTCCGGGCGCGCATCGAAGCAGTGCGCGGCGACGTAGATGGCGTCCTTGTCGTATCCGAGGCGGAAGGTTGTCTGGTCCGCGACGGGCAACCCCGTGATCTGGTCCACGAACGTCTCACCGACACTCGCCTCCGCCCAGACGGCGTCGGAGATGTCCCCGTCGATGGTTGGCGCCTCGGTCAGTCGCGCGCCTGCGATCACGCGACGAGCGTTGGGGGGCTCGGCGGCGGCCGCCGCCACGCATAGGGACAGAACGCACATGAACGCGGCGGCGCGGGCCGTCCGGCGGGCCCGCTCCGCGAAGCTATCTCGTAGGAACATCACCGGCTCCGGTTCGTCGTGAGATTCGTGATGTGTCGTCCGATGTGGGCGCCACGTGTGTAGTGGGGACCGACGGCTACCCGGTCCATTCCGCGCCCATATCCCGCAAGCGCGCCTCGGCCGCGTGGCGCTCGTCCTCCGGCATCATGCCCATGATCGCCAACGCCAATTGTATCCAGCGCTTCTGCCAGTACGTGTGTGGCACGGTGTCGCCCACGCGCGTGAGGGAGGGGCCGTCGGATCGGGGCAGCACCGGGAAATCCAGGTCGGACATTGAGCGTGCGGCCTCCATCACATCCGCCCATCGGCCCGACGTGAACGTCGCTATCCCGTCGTAATGCCCTGCATGCGCCTTTAGGTAGCGCGCCACGTACTGCGCGAGCGTCGCGCGCGCCTCCTCGTACTCCTCGGGACTGAACTGTCCGAGCCCTTCCGCGCGGATGCATGCGGGAAACACGCCCTCCAGGTCGTACGGGATCGGCCCGCCCTTGGCGGCCAACACGACGACGTGCACGGGGCACTTCGCCGCATGACGCTTCGGGTGGTAACCGGTCGCCGCGACGATGGCGTGGTTGATGGAACCGTGCGACGGCGACGACGAGAAAGGCCGACGCGCGGAGCACTGGTACACGGCCAGGTACCGAGCGTGGGGTGGCGGCGTGTACTCCGTCGCGAGGTACTCCTGAAGAATCGCGACGGGTTCGTCATGCGGCCGCAGATCGTAGGACGAGGCCGCGATTTCCTCGCGCGTGGTCAGCGTATATGCGCGCCAGCAGATGGCGTCGTCGTCGACCACGACGAGACCGTCCGCCCGAAGTTCATCGACGGTCTCCTGCGCAAGCGCCGCGTCGCAGTCGGCCGCCGCAGCGAGTTCGGCGAGTGTCGTCGGGCCGCGCGCCAGCAGGAGCGCCGTCACGATCCTGTCGTACGTATCGCGCACGAAGGGCCTCCGCCTGCGGCCGCCGCAGAGCTAGAACGGAACGGAGTACGTCACGAGCGCGGGCGTCACGCTCAGCGTCGCCGTCGGCTCATCGGTGGAGAAGAAGTCCACCCTCGATGGCCCGCCGTCCATGTCGCGTGTCAGGTATGCTCCGGTCGCTAGCCCGGCCACCGTCCCAACGCCGATGGCGCTCCAGCGCCCACCGTCCGAGTCGATCTCACCCAACACGGTGGCTCCCCAGCCGTAGAGCGCTCCGACCATGCCGCCCGCGTTGATGAGCCGAACGCGCGCGCGGCTTATCCCGCTCGGCCCGGCGACGGCCGCCGCGAGGAGCGCCGCATCGCCGCCGAACATCACCGATGTCGTCGCGACTCCCGTGTGATCTACGTCTGCCGCCAGCACCCCACACAACGTGAGCCATGTGCCCCACGCGCCCGCCGCCGTGATGAGGCTGGCGTCGCCCGAGCTGACCGTCCGTCCCGCGACGATCGCGCGCGACAGCGCCAGACCGACGACGCCTCCGGCCATGCTCGCGGCGGTTGTTTCCTTGTCAGAGCCATTCGCCGCGATTGCGGCCCCCGTGCCTTGCCATATCCCCCAGACCCCGCCGAGATTCACCAACGACGCCTGGCCGTCAGACAGAGAAGTGTCCCGCGTGGCTCTGAGCGAGTACGTGAGCCCGACGATCGGCCCGGCGAGGAGCGTCAGCCCGAGAACTTCCGCGTCCCCGGCCTCGCTGACTATCAGGGAGCCGACCCCCAACCAGGTCGTGAATGCCATGCCGAAAGTGACCAGCGCCGCGCGCGTACTGCCGGAGAGGGCCTCAGGCGCGTCCCGTAGCGTCTCGACCTCGACGAGTTTGGCCACAGCGCGGGTCGTCCACTCTGTGGCAGGGGTCTGCGACACGATCCACCGCAGCCGACCCGCGGCGTCGTCGTAGTCGCCGTCAGCGGCGAACTGTAGTGCCGCTTCGTACGCGAGCCGTCCCTCTATCTCCGCGATCGCCGCGCTGTCGTCGACGGACTGGGCGGCGGATGTCAGGGCGATCGCGACCAGCGCCCAGGCCGCGATGATCCGCGGAATTGTGCGCCCCGCCGCACGGTTGTCCAGACCCCGTGACTTCCCGCCACCGTTGGATTCCTTCCCCTCGCAGGCGAAGGCCAGGATGGTGTCCGAGGCGGTGCGACAGGGCCGGGCGCTCCAGAAGCCGTGTGGCGGACGACCAGCAACCGTCATCGCCCGCCTCCGCGAGCCCGCTCCGGGGTCCCGGCGCCGTACCCCCGTGTCCCCCGTGCTGCGAAGTACATCCCCGCGATCCCGCCCGCTGTCACTGTTGCCATGGCGCCCTCCTGGCTGCCCGCTCCGACGAGCAGAAGCAGCCCCGACGCCATGACCGTCCCGGCGATGCCACCCAGGCTGATGAGGTTCGCGCGACCTTCGGGCATGTCCAGGCGCGGCGCGGCGAACGCCATGGAGGCGAGCCCGAGCGCTCCCCCGGCGAGCGTCGTGCCGAGGATGGCGTCGCTGTCGTCCACGCCGATGACCTGCGTGGCGGCGAACGAGAGCCAGGTGCCCCACAGGGCGCCGTAGTTAACGAGCGCGGCATCGCCCGTGGTCGGGTTGGCGGCGGCTCCCGCCAGACTCGCGATGCCGATCCCCGTGACCCCGCCGGCGAGCGCGGCTCCGATCGCAGTGTTCGTGCGGGGGTTGCCCCGGCCGAGGAGCGTCAGCCCCACGCCCTGCCAGGTCCCGAAGTACCCGCCCAGGCGGATGAGCGATGCCTGACCGCGCGTGATGGGGCGACCGCGCGTAAGGGCCGCCGCGGAGATGAGCGCGACCGGCGCTCCAAGCATCATGCCAGCGACAAGGCTCTTCTCGTCGTCGTCTTCGTCCTGGAGGACCGTCGTGGCGAGCCCGGCCCACGCGCCGTACAGAACGCCAAAGCCCATCGTCTCGGCGCGTCCGCTCTGGTCCGGCTGCGCGCCTATGTCGAGCCCAAGCCCGTCGAGTCGCAACACGTGCCGCCGCGCACGAGCCGCGTATGCCGAGTTGGGGTGCTCGTCCTGCACGCGGGACAGGCCGCGGTACGCCATGCCCCACTGCCCTGCGGCCAGAGCGCGGAAAGCGTCCGTGTACGGCTCGCGCGCATCGACGTCAGCTTCGCCTTCCTGGGCGAAGGCGCACAGAAGCAGAAGGGAGAGAGCGACTCGGCACAGCATGGGGCGTATCCGCGTGGCGTTGGCGACTGTTGCCCAACGCCATCAGGATAGCCCAAGGCGTCCGCTCTCGCGAGTGAGACGGTCACGCGTCGTGAAGGTAGCGCTCTGCGATGTGACGCTCGATCCGCCAGTACGAAGCGCCCTGCTCCGTGAACTCGTATACGCCTCGCTCGCGGCGCATGATCGCGGACGACTTATCCATCACGAGCCGTCGCCGGGTCGTTGAGTAATCGCCCACGGCCTGAGCGATGAGGAACGTCAGCTCACGCTCAGGATACGGGCGGATCTCCGGGAGCGCGCGCACGGCAGCCTCCATGGACACGTGGAACAGCGGGTCGCCGTCGCCACGCACCTTGCTGAGCCGTTCACGTGACGTGTCGGACGGCTGATGCCGGCCCCGGCGCGGCTTCGCTCCCGCGGACGGTTCCGGGGGAACGGGGTCGGAACGGAAGTCAGACGACTTCAGCCATTCGTGCGCGCGTTCCCCTTTCCACCGGAGCGGCTCGTGCAGGAGCCGCGCCTCTTCGTCCGGCATGTCCGTCGGCTGCTGCTCCAAGCGGGCGACGATCGCCGCGATCTCCCGCGAGCGCTGATGTCCGAGCGCCTGGTCCGCCGCGCCACGTTCGCGCGCGTCGTCCGACTCCTTCGCGCGGGCCAGCGTGTCCACGGTCTCCCCGCCGCCTAGTTCGCCGAGCCCGATGATCGCCTCGATGCGTGGAGCGGCATCTGGGTCCGACATGCGCGCCAGCAGCGTGTCGACGACCCCGTCCCCCGCCACCGCCCGGCACGCTCTCACGGCGGACGCACGCAACGTTGGGTCGGGAGCGTCGAGATAGCGGTGGATGACGTCGCCCACGTCGCGCAGCGTCAGATCGTCCAGACCCTCCAGCGAATACGGCGCCCCCGACTCCACGGAGCGCTGCCGCAGAGCGAGATCGGCGACGGGGCGCTTCACCCACTTCGAGTCGGCGGGCTCACGACTCCGCCCGACGGCCGCGAGCGCTTCGAGGAACCGAGCCGCGTCTGCGTCCGGGTTGCGCCCTAGCTCGGCGAGCACATCCCGGCAGAAGCGAGCCCCGGTACGGGCGAGAGCGTGGAGGACCGGGCGGCTCTCGCTCGCGCGGAAGCGCTCCATCAGCAGTGGCGATGCCGTCTCGACATCGCACAGCAAGTACTCGGTGAGCAGGTTCCGGCTCGACGCGTGCTCGGAAGCCTCCATCAGGTCGAGTAGAAGTTCGGCTCGTTCCTCCGGTGTCGCCGCGTCGCCGTGGACGCGCGCGATGAGCCAGTACGCGCGCCCTCCCGCGTCGCCAGCGACGGGGTCAGTCGCTATCCACGATCTTAGCGCTACGCGCGCGCGCCGCCTGACCGCCGCGTCGGTGGCAAGAGCTCCGTCTAGGACCACGTCAAAGCCAGCCCTGTCCAGCCACCGAAGCATGCGTCCCATGCGTCCGAGCAGCGAGTCGTCGTCGGTCGCCGCGACCAAGCGCTCCACGTAAGGCGCGCTCCCGAGAGACGACACAAGCCTACCGAGCCGGGCCCATAGCTGATGCCCATCGGCCACGGTCAGGAGTTCCACGATCCGCCCGGGGTCCTTATCCAGCAGAACCGAGAGGCGTTCCACCGGCTGTTTGGCGTCTCGGAACAGCTCGTTCAGGATGTCGATCTCTGCCTGAACGTCCTCGACGAAGTCGTCCGATGTCGCCATCTCCTGCTCCTGTCCGTCGCGTTGGCGGTTCATGCGGTCCTTGAGTTCTGCGCGCGCTCTATGGAGGCGGCTCATCACGGTGCCGATGGGCACACCCAGCAGCGTCGCGATCTGCTCGTAGGACATGCCTTCCCAGTAGTGCAGAGCCAGCGCGGTCCTGTGAGGTCGAGAGAGACGCGAGTACTCGACGGCCAGTTGCTCGTGCGCGTGAACGTCCGAGCCGACGCGCGCGTCCATGACCGCGTACACGTCCTCTACGGGGACGACGCGCTCGCGCAGCTTCATCCGCCCAAGGTTTCGCGCGATCGCCACCAGCCACTGCGCAAACCGCGCTCCATCGCGCAACTGTCGCAGCTTGATGTACGCCTCGACGAGGGCGTCGTGGTGCAGATCCTCCGCATCCTCGACGTTGCCCGTCATGCCGAGACAGACCCGCGCCACGCGCCCATGGCAGCGCCTCGCGAGCGCGCCGAAGGCGTCACGGTCGCCCGTGCGGACGCTCTCTACGAGCGCGGCGTCCGTGGGCGCGTCTTCGAACATCGTGGCGGGTTGCGTCGCGCTCATCCGGCCCTGGTCCTGTGCTACCGACGCGCGCTCCCAGTGGCGCGCGTCTCATGACCATTGATGCACAGGTCGCCGGATTATTCCACCGGAGTTGGTGGAGATGGGACTATGCGTGGATCATGCCGGCCTTGGCGGGGTCGAATCCGGCGGGGAACAGCGTGTCGTCCGTGTACACCGCGCCTTCTAGGCGGGTGTCGTCGAGGTCGGCGCCCGTGAACACGGCTCCTTCGAGCTTCGAGTCGCGCATGTCCGCGCCCCGCAGATCGGCGCGACGTAGCACGGCCTCGCCCAGTTCCGCCTCGCCCAGCAGGACGTCGCGCAAATCGGCCTCGGTGAGGTTGGCGCGATACAGGAACGAGCTCGACATGTTTGCCCCGGCGAGTTGGGCCTTCTCGAAGCTCGCGTCGGTGAGGATCGCCTGGCGCATGTCGGCCGCGCACAGGGTGGCGCCTTCGAGCGTCGCGCCCTGCAAGCTGGCCGAGCAGAGGATTGCCGATCGCAGAGGGGCGTTGTTCAGTTCCGCGCTGGACAGATTCGCGGCGAACAGGTTACTGCCCGGTTCGATGGCGTATCCGTTGACTTCCATATGGGCCTTCCCTAATCCATTTGCGGCGCCACCACGGCAGCCCCGCTCGGCTGGGTGCACCCCATCGGTGCACCACACGCGTCTGGCGGGGATAGGCGCAACGGACGTGCCAACGGCGGTGAAGATCGTCGATGGGGGACACGCCGGGCGAGTGTCCGTTTTTCCGCACAGAGGGTGTAAGGTTTTGTATCTACCACTCGCACGCTGCTGGCGGGCTTAGCCCGCGCGTCGTGCACGCCGCGACCGAAGGACCTCGGCGAGCCGGGAGCCTGCCGCGAGCGTCAGAGAGCCCGTGATGGACCCGGCGGCGAAAAGCGCGTCCAACCCGCTCGTGGAGCGGCCAATCGCCCACCCGGCGAGGGCCGAGAGAGAGGCCATCGACAGGCTTACGGTGTGCAGGAAGGCGATGTCGCTGGGGCGATGGTCGTCCGGCGCGACCTCGGCAACGAACACGTTCCGCGCGATGCTGCTGCCCTGACGCACAGAACCGAACAGCGCGAATGCACGAAGGTAGACACCCAAGGCAGGCTGAGGGTGGTTCTGAGGCCGGCGGAGACCATGCTACCAGATCGGGTACACGTGTAGCCGCGACCCGCCTGAGCGCGTGGCGCGCAGCCTTGAGAGTTCCGAAGACGGGGGTGTCCTTCTGCACGACAAGGAGCGCCGGGCGGCTGAGCCGGGCCGTCAGTCTGGGCAGGTGGCGGCGTGGTGCCGCTGTCGTTGGCGGGGCAACTCGCGAATCACGGCCCCGTGGACTTCCGCCCGACGAGGACGACGTTCCCGCGGCGTTCCTCGCAACTCTCCACCTCGAACCCCGCCGCGGCGACAAGCGCGCGCCAGCACGCCGGAGTCAGGCGTGTGCTCAGCCACCGGGACGCGATGTATACCCCAGGCGTCCAGGCGAGGACGTTCGTCCATCCGGTGTGCGTCAGATCGAACACGACGACGCGACCGCCCGGATTCAGAACACGGAGCCACTCGCGTAGCGCGAGCAGCCGACGCTCATCCGAACGACGGAGTCCACCGTCGTGCAGGTGGAACAGCACATAGGCGGCCGTGAGGACGTCCGCTGATCCCGCCCGGAGGCCAAGGCGCGTGGCGTCGGTTGTCACGAGGCGGACGCGGTCGGACACTCCCTCGATCCGCGCGTTGCGCCGCGTATGCGCCGCCGTATGGCCGAACACGGGAGCGGTGCGGTCATACTCGACGCGCCGGGTGCGCGTCGCGCGCCCACAGGTCTACGGCGATGGCACGGCGCGCGCGCAGAGCCTTCGCGAACTCGATCGACAGCAGTCCTCGCCCCGCGCCGATATCCACCAGACAGTCGATTGGCCCGCGCGTGAGCGCGGTCGCGACACGCCGCGCGCGCGCCACCCGCCCCTCTGGCAATACGTACACGCCCAGCCAGCATCCGACGGCCTGGACCACCGCCCACGCGCAGAGGCCGACGCCCGCGCCGCGCAACCACGGCACACCAGTATGCCGGCCCGCCCACCACACACATACGCCGGCGATCGCCGGCGCCACGCACACGATGGCATAGGTCGGGAGCGCGTAGTACCCGTATCGAGGGCGGTCTCCGTCACTCACACGAGTCGATGCACGGTGACCGGCGCCGCGCGACCCCGCACCTCGACGGTGTGGCTATCGAGGACCGGCGACTCCGTCGCGTCGATCTGGTCGAGCACCGTGGCGGAAATGAGCAGGCTGGACCCAAACTCCTTGTTGAGTTGCTCAATGCGGGACGCAAGGTTCACGACATCGCCCGTGACCTTGTACTCCTTGTGGATTGTGGACCCGACAGTGCCGACAAGGCCCTCACCCGCGTGGAGCCCGATGCCGAGATGCGTCTCCGGCAGGTCGCTCTCTCGCATCTCGCGCTCCGTGCGGCCGAGTATCGCGCGGGCGGCGTTCGTGGCGTTCTGGGTGTCGTTCCCGTGCGAAATGGGCGCCCCGAAGATGGCCATGAAACCGTCCCCGAGTAGTTGGGGGATGATGCCGTGGTGCTCGTGGACGATCTCGATCATGTAGTCGAAGAGTCGGTTGAGGTAGGCGACGACTTGCTCCGGCGAGTGCTTCTCCGCAAAGGCGGTGTAGCCGCGGATGTCGAGGAACATGATGCACACGTCCAGCCGACGACCGGATGTGTCCGCGCCGTGCTTGAGCAACTCGTCGACGATGGCCGGCGCCGTCTGCTGCCCAAACACGTTCAGGATCTGCGTGCGCTCCTCAAGCATGACGTACGAGTCCAGCGTGCGACGCCGGATCTCACGCGCGACGAATCCCGCCATAACCCCGCCAAAGAGCAGCATCACCGCCTTGACCAGATGGAAGGGCCGTTGCGCGAAGAACGGCTCGACGCCGGCCAGGGGCGGGTCCTCGGCGAAACTGTAGAACACCACTGCGGCGTATTGGGCCGCGGCCACGGCGCCTGTGTACACGCCCATCTTGAACTCGAGACGGAACGTCGACAGGATGATGAACGCGAAATACATCAGTAGCGCGGGCCCCGCGAGCGCGTACACCGGGTGACTGAACGCGCCGCGAAGGAACACGATGATCACCGTGGGAACAGAGACTTCGATGAGCGTGTTCACGTACCACACCGGGCGACCGACCAGGCGGCCCGCGGCGATCGCTCCCGTGATGAGGCGCAGCATCAGCAGCTCGTAGAGGGCAACCCCGGCCGTCGCCAGCACGATGATGTGGTTGTTCTCGCGGTACTGCGGTACGTCGCCGAGGTCGGTGAGCATGACCAGCGCGACGGAGTACACGCACCCGAAGCCGAAGACGGCCGCGAGTATCCCGCTTCGGAGCCGCTCGCTACGAAGCACCTCGCCGCTCAGGTAATCGGCAAAGCGGCGGCCGGAAGTGTCGACGCGTTCTCGCCACTGCTCGATGTAGCGCGGGTGCTCCATGCCGCGATTCTCCCAGCCCTCCCCGAGCGCGCGCAACCAACGTCATGCGGGGCGAGCGCTGCCCCACGCGTCTGCCCGGGCAGCGGCTTACCGTCGTCGCATGCCCTGACGCCTTTGGCCTGTCGGGCGGCGTCCCTGCTGGGCGATAGGCGCCCAGAGGAGAACCGACAGCGGCCCAGCTGGTTGGTAACCAACGGTGGTCCGGTTGGTGGTGTCGAGTACCGCTGGCATCTGTATGGGAGGACAGCGCACCCCGGGGCATGCGTGCGGCGGCTGGACGCCGGGAACAGGGCCACGTCTGGGCGTTTGCGGAAGGCTACGTCTGTTGAATGCCGTCGGGAGGGCGGCGTTGCCAGTGGCCCGCAGTCGCGCACGGGTCGGCTCCTGCCCGCGCTCACATCGGCCCGTGAGGTGATGAGAGCCGCGCGCGCAGGCGGAGTTCCTCCGAGCCCTGCGCCAGCATGGGCCCGGCGGTTAGCGTGCCGCTTACGCCTGGCGTCCGCGCCTCCCAGATCTGCGCGGACGCCCGGAACGTCGCGCTAGCGCGCCTTCATCTCGCCCCATGTTACCGCGGTCTTCCCGCGTGGGTCGACGGCGGCATCGACGAGGTGCGGGAACACCGTGGCTCCGTCCGCGACGACGGTGAACCCGTCATACGCGGCCGTCGCATCGACGCCAACTCCACACACCGCGATGCCCACGAGGATCGACGCGTCCATGACGACCTCGACGGATAGCAGGTCCTGCCAGTCCGAGCCGTCTTCAGACACGTAGCCGGCGAACTCATTGCCGACGCGGGTCAGCTTGACCCAGCACTCGATGTCCTTCCAAGGGCCGGGCGCGGTGTCTGCGAATTCATCCGTTGCGCCGTCAGCGGCCGCTCGCCAGGTGAGTTGCGCGCCGCTCGCGCCGCCGCCGGTAACGATGGCCTGTGCGTTCTGCGCGCCCGCGGCCGTGCTCTGCCGGGCGTGGATGCCGCCCTTGGACCACTCTTTCGGAAGGTCGGTGGACAACTGGCGGACGACCGCCTCGAAATCGCCGCTCACCTCGGTGTACGCGTACCGGAAGCCGTCGGCAGCGTTCCAGATGTCCGAGCCGTTGCCCATGATGGTGTACATGTCCGCGTCGATCATAGTAGATCCGGGCGTGTCCACCGCGTCCCCAATGTCGATGCTCACCAGTTCCTGCGCGGTAGCCGCGAAGCACGCCATCAGCGCCAGCACGCCCGCGCCGATCGCCAATCTCGCTCTGCTCATGGATTCCCTGACCCTGTTTAAGGCGCCTCGCCGGGAGCGTGCGCCGTTCATCGAGCGCGATATTCGTAGCCGTTCCGAAGCCGCGCGCCTAGCGCGACTTCATCTCACCCCACATGACAGCAGCCTTGCCGCGGCCGTCCACGTCGAGCGGGAAGAGGGTGCGATCGCCCGACGTGACCGTGAATCCGTCGTACGTCCCCGCCGCCATCACGCCAACGCCGCACACGGCGATCCCGACGACCATCGGGTCGCTCATGACCACCTCAACGGCGAGCAGGTCCTGCCAGTCGGCGCCGTCCTCGGAGATGTAGCCGTGGAACTCGTCTCCGGAACGCGTGAGCTTGACCCAGCACTCGCCGTCTTTCCAGGCGCCCGGCGCCGAGTCCATGAACTCGTCGGTTGCGGCGCCGTCGGCCGGACGCCATGTGAGTTGGGCGCCGCTCGCGCCGCCGCCCGTGACGACCGCCTGTGCGTTCTGCGCGCCGGCTTCTATGCTCTGTCGCGCATGCAAGCCACCCTTGGACCATTCCTTAGGCATGTCGGTGGAAATCTGGTGGACCACGGCCTCGAAGTCGCCACTCACCTCGGTGTAGACGAACCGGAAACCGTCGGCGGCGTTCCAGATGTCCGAGCCGGCGCCTTCGATCGCGTACATGTCGCCGTCGATGGCCGTAGACCCCGGCGTGCCCGCGGCGTCCCCAACGTCGATGCTCACCAACTCCTGCCCGACGGCCGCGTAGACCGCCACCAGCGCCAGCAGACCCGTACAGATCGTCAGTCTCTTGTTCCTCATCCGAATCCCTTGCCTCCAGGAGGTACGCATCGTCGCTCAGACCGGTCGCTACGTGAGCGCCCGCCCTGGCCAGCATATCACGACAGGAAATGTGGGCAAACCGCGACTTGATGGCGTCTGCCCCGCCCGAGGCCGGGTGGCCATGGGCGAGCGTGCGGTGAGATGGGCGACGGCCCGGCCGGTGACCGGGCCGTCCGCGGCGCTAGCGGGACTTGAGAGCGCCCCACTGCGTTGCGGCCTTGCCGTTCGGATCGACGGACAGACCGAGGATTTCCGGCGAGTGGAAGTAGTCGAACGCGGCGCGTGTAGGGATCGACCCGCCCCAGTTCTTGATGAACAGCCCGATCTGGTAGTTCCCCAGGCGATATTGCGGCCCGAGCTTGTCGTCGACGCCCGCGGATTCCCAGTTGTCGCCCTCGGCGAGCTTCCAGAAGAACTCCAGCTCGTCGCCGGTCTTTTCGACCTTGAGGTAGATGCCGTCGACGATCCCACCGGGCGGGTCGACACCGATCAGCGTCTCCGCCCGCCAGCGGTAGTCCGCGTCGATGACGTCCTCGAGGCGTATGTCCGCGTTGTTGTACGGCCCCCAGCAGGAGTACGACCAGTCGACTTCGTTGAAGAAGATAAGCCCAGTGTGGGAGGCGTTCGGTTGTACGGTCTGGTCCAGGACCGCGTTCACCCGCGTTTCGATGGTGAAAGACGCGTCGTCGTCCGGCGGGTCCATCAGCAGGAACGGCCCACCGTCGACACCGCGGATGTACGTGTCCTGACCAGCATCGATGTCGAAGACGAACCAACCGTCTTCGAACGCGTATCGGTCGTTGTCCCCGGGAGTGCGGAACGTCCAGAAGTCCGCGTAATCGGGCCCGTCGAATGGATCTGTGTACTGCACTGCGAACGCGGCAGTGGCGAGCCCGGCGAGAGTAGCGCATACCAAGGCAAGGACGGGTAGCTGTCGTCGCATAGTCGTGTCCCTTCACGGTGGTCGCAGCGCATACGCGCGCGACGTGGACCCCCTTATTGAGCCGAAAGTAGCCTGCGAGGCGAGGTTCCGCAACCAAGCGTGCGCCACTGACAGTCGCACGGAATCCGCCTGCCCATGCGCCCAACTCTATTTGAAGGACAAACTGTATGGCGTGTGGTATCGTGCGTCATGTCGACAGTCTCCGCCCTCCGGCCGAGACAACCCCTGATCGGGAACGCCAGATGCAGATCCCACGAACCACGGCGCGCGCGGCGGTCGTCGTCGCCGCGTTGCTTGCTGCGGTAGGATGCGGCGACGACACTTTCATCCTGCGGCTGGCCCCCGAAACCGGGGCCACGTACGAAGTCATGACCGCCGTGGCCACGACTGTCGAGCAGACCGTCGCCGGACAGGAATCCGCGACGACGCTCACTGTGCGCACGGTGCATGACATGCGATTCCAGCCCGCCGCCATCGGCGATGGCTTGGACGCCGTAACGACGTTCGTCTCGGCTTCGACGGAGATGAGTACTGCGCTCGAAGGGGACGGCGTTGACCCCGGCGTCGGCGACGATGTTTCCGCGCTCCTGGACACGATGTATGCCGCGTTCGCAGGGAAGTCCTTCAAGACGACTGTGGCGACGGACGGACGGATCACTGGCGTGTCCGGTCTCGACGACATCGTCGATGCCGTGGTAGCCGCCATGGATGCGCCGGACGACCTGAAGGCCACGTTGCGGGATTCGATGCAGACGACGCTGAGCGACGACAGCATGCAGGACACGATGTCGACCCTTTTCATCGCGTACCCCGCCCAGGAGGTGGCCGTGGGCGATGCGTGGACATCGGCGGACTCGACCTTGGGCGTTGCGACAAGCACGACGTACACCCTTGCCGCCGTTCGCGACGGCGTCGCCACGATCACATCCACGGGACGAGTCAGTCCCGACCCTGGCTACACGGCTGGCGACGGCCTGCCGACGCTCGCGTACGACGAACTGACCGGCACGCAAACCGGCACGCATCGACTCGACGTCGGGACCGGGATGCTGCTCCACGCGGATGCGACGAGCGACATGACCGGGACAATTAGGTTCGAGACTCCGGGACTTCCGCCCGAGGTCGCCGCCGAATTCGGGCCGATCCTCACGGCCAGCACGTCGACGGTAACAGTGGACGTAACCAAGCGGCAGTGATCGCCACATGGTGGGGGGAATGGACGCCCGCGACATCGCCGGGCCTGCCGCCGGTGGGCGTCACGCAACGCCCGCCATCGCAGGCGCACTGCGGCCACTGAGAGTTGAAGGACAAACTGAGTGGCCCGTGGTATCGTCCACAACGCCACTCGTCGCCCCCACCGGCCGAGTCACTGCCTGATAGGAACGCGCATGCACAGAGCACGGGCGACGGTTGCCGCAGGAGTTCTCCTCGCCGTCTTACTTGCAGCGTCTGGATGCGGAGGCCCGACCCTCCGGCTGCGATTGAACCCCGAGCTCGGCGCCACGTACGACTTCACGACAACCGTTGACACGACGGCTCAACAGACCGTCATGGGGCAGGAGGTCAACTCCACGCAGACCATGCGCACGGTACAAGAGGCGCGGTTCGAGCGGGCCGAGGATGGCGAGAGCTTGGTCGCCTCGACCACCTACAAGTCCACATCGATAGAGGTGAAGGGCACGGCAGGAGACCTTGACGTGGACTTGGGCGGCGACGGCTCCATGTCGGACCCCATGGAAGCGGTGTCTGCCGCGCTCGTCGGCCAGTCCTTCACGATGACGATAGCGCCGAACGGGCGGGTGACTGAGTTGTCCGGTCTCGACGACATGACAGACAGCATCCTCGCGTCGGTCGATCTGCCCGAAGCCATGAAGACGATGCTACGCGAGTCGCTGCAGCAGATGTTCGGCGATACTGCCATGCAGAGCATGATGTCTCAGGCGTTCGTGGCGCTGCCATCGCACGACATCGCCGTCGGCGAGTCGTGGACGGCAGACGCGACGGTCATCGGGATACTGACGCGTACGACCATGACGCTGGTGGCCGTAGAGGATGGCATCGCCACGATCACGGTCGCCGGGTCCATGCAGGTCGATCCAGACGCCGGCGCGCCGGGAGGGATGCCGTTCGTGTCCTACGACGCGCTCAGCGGGTCGCAGACCGGCACGTACCAACTCGAGGTGGCGACGGGCATGCTGCTCCGCGCTGATATCACGAGCGACTCGACGGCGACGATGCGGTTTGCCGTGCCGGGCGTCGCCGACGAGATCGCCGACCAGATGCCCCCGATTCCCATCGTCACGACGTCCACAGTAACCGTGGAAGTGAACGAGCGAGAGTAACGCCGCGCCTACAGCAGAGAGTGCAGGAACTCCTCCACGTTCGTGTACCCGTCGCCGTCCAGATCGCCCGACCCGTCTGACGGGTCGGCCGGGTCGAGGCCGTTAGCCGTCTCCCAAACGTCCGGCATGCCGTCGCGGTCCGAATCCACAGCCGGCGTGCCCGGTGCGAGCGTGGGATAGCCGCCTACCTGGCCCGGCGAGTCGATGATCCGCCCGCCGCCGTTGCGCGCGTCGTCAACGATGCGCCGGTCCACCGCGTCTCGAGCGGGACGCGTCGCGCCGGCATCCATGAGGACAGCCTCGAATGCTGCGTCCGCGTCGGACGCTGTGACCGGCGCCGTGGCATACGCCGAGACAGCGCGGATCGACGCGGCCGGCTCACGGTCGTTGTCCCACCCGTCGCGGACCACCGACCACTCGCCCGAGGCGTCGCGATGCGGGCCGACGTTGTCGGCGGCGTGCAGGCGCGGGGCCGCGCCGTCATCGAGCGGCGCGCGTATCTCGTATGAATCCGGGTTCGTCGATGGACCCGCGCGGAACGTGTTCCCGATGAAGTTCACGAACGTGTTCGCCCCGTCGTCGATGACCTCGCCGGCTAGGATGCCCCAGTCGTACATGACGTTGTTGACGATGTCGTGCGTCCCGCCCCCGCTGATGAGCGGGTTGCGGAAGTCGTTGTGCGCCATCAGCGTGTGATGCACCGTCACGTGGTCGGAGCCATCACCGATGAGGAGGCCGGCGCTGTGCGTCTGCTTGCGGTGACGGCTGCGGTTAAGCGCCTCGCTCACGATGCACCACGAGATCGTGATGTCGTGCGCCCCAAACCACGTGCTGACGGTCTCGTCCTCGCCCCAGCTCGCCGACACATGGTCTATCACGATGTTTGTGCCGCCGCGCCCTTCGCGCCGGTCGCCCTGGATCTGGATGGCGTCGTTGTTCTCCGCCTGGACGCGCCCCTTGGCCCCGGGACGCACGCGGATGTGCTGCACGAGAACGTCGTGGGACGTGATCGTGAGTCCGGCGTTCCTCAGACATATCCCGCCGCCCGGCGCCGTCTGTCCGGCGACCGTCACGAATGGATGCGGGACGACCAACTCGCCCTCGAGCTCGATGTTGCCCGCGACCCGGAAGACGATGACGCGCGGCTCAGGATCGGCGAGCGCCTCGCGCAAAGTCCCGGGACCCGCGTCCGCGAGCGATGTCACCTCGATCACCTTGCCGCCGCGACCTGCCGGCGTGCGCGTCCCAAAGCCCTCCGCGCCCGGGAACACGGGGATGCCTGACATCGGTTCCGGCGGCCTGGGCGTGGTGGGGTTGGGTGGGGTCTTGGGCTCTACGGCGTCGATCAGCATCGGCCGCGCGACGACCAGTGCGAATGCCACGATCAGCGCTGCGGACACCCCGGTTATCGCCCATCCCTGGGCCCGCGCTCTCGGCCGCACGCGTGTATGCGCCAGCCAGGCGGCCAGCATCGGACAGAGAAGCATGGCGCCGAACGTCACGCGCGGCCCGGGGACTTTCATGAGGACGCGGTCGAAGATGTTCACGACGCGGAACAGGAACAGCAGCGCGGTGACCCACAGCAAGGCCGCGATGCCGAGCAGGACCCACGCTAACAGGATCGTCCGCGCCGGGCGGGTCGCTACCGGGTTTGGCCCGAGATGCACTGTGACTTCCTCCAGGTGAGGATGCTGGTCTGCCGCTAGCGTGGGCGATGGGGGCGCCCCGCGCAAGCTCGCGTACGTCGGCATGGAACGTGCGTCGCTGTGCTACGATGCTCGGCATGCGCGACGGGCGCGCGTCCGTTCATCACGGGATAGGGCCGCTTCTGTGAGACTCCCACTTCAGGCGAAGGCCACGCTGGGCATTGCGTTGCTCGTCGCGGCTGCGTTGGCCGTGAGCAGTTGGCTCGCGTACTTCACCGCGCGGGGGGCGCTACACGGCGAGATGGAGGCGCGCATCACGGCCGTCGCGCAGATGGCTGCGGCGCAGTTCGACGCGGACTTCCTCGCCGTGATCGAGCCCGGGCAGGAGGACACGCGCCTCCACCGGAGCTACCGCGCTAAGCTACGCGAGATACAGGCGGCCACCGACGCGCGGAGAATCTACATATTCACCCCCGAGGGTCGCAGCCTGGCGGACTCTCAGGACGATGTGCCGATCGGCGCGTCCTACCGTTTCCTCAGCGCGAACCGTGTGCACGTCGATGAGGCGCTGTCCGGTGCGCCCGCCGCGTCGGTCGCGTTCCATGGCGAGGACGGGACGTACTACCGCTCCGCGTTCGCGGCCGTGACCGATCGCGAAGGGCGCGCCGTCGCAGTTTTGGGCGTCGACGCTGGCGTCCTGTTCCTCGGCACGCTGACGACGATGCAGCGTACGATGCTGCTCATCGGCGCTCTCAGCACGTTGCTGGCCACGGCCCTCGGCGTCCTCTACGTCCGCGCGATCGTCACGCCCATAAGGCGGCTATCGCAGGCCGCCCGGGAGATCATGCACGGCACGTTCGGCGCGACGGTGGAGGTCACGCGCGGCGATGAGATAGGCGTTCTCGGGCGGACCTTTAACGAGATGAGCGTCGCCCTGGCCGAACGAGACCGGCGAGTCTCACGCTTCGCCGAGGAGTTGCGGCAGATGTCCGCCGGGCTCGCCCATGAGATCCGGAACCCCCTGAACGGCATGCGCCTCTTCCTCGGCCTCCTACAGCGACGCGTCGCGGACGAGGAAGCGACCGGCATAATCGAGAAAGTGGACGGAGAGGTGCAGGCTCTCGACGGTCTCGTCACGGAGTTCCTGAACTTCGCCCGCCCGTCGACGCCTGCGTGGGAGGAGGCGCGAGTCGCGGACATCGTGACCGACGCCCTGGGTCTGTCGCAGGCAGACATAGACGCCGCCGGAGTCCGCGTGAATAGCGATGTTCCGGCGAGTCTCACCGTCGAGGCCGACGCGCGAGAACTACAACGCGCGTTGCTGAATCTGATCGGCAACGCCGTCCACGCGATGCCGACAGGCGGCGACCTATCCATCGCCGCGCGCTCCGACATCGAGCACCGCGCCGTAGTCGTAGACATCGCGGACACCGGCGTCGGAATGTCGACGGAGACGGCGGAGCGCGCGTTCGACCCGTTCTACACGACGAAGGACCACGGTACCGGCCTGGGTCTTGCATTGGTGCGGAGGATAGTCGAGCGCCACGGCGGGTCGATCCGGTGCGTCGGCGTCGAGGGCGAGGGGTCCACGTTCACGATCACGCTGCCGATCCGGCAGGAGAACGACTGAGGGGAACGGCATGAGCCGGATACTGATCGCGGACGATCATCGCAGCACCGCCGAGGCGATTGGTCTCGCGCTGGACGCGCTGGGACACAGGTCGCACGTGGTCCACGACGGCGAGGCGGCGGTGAAGGCCGCGAGCGATCAGTTCTACGACCTAGCCCTGCTCGACGTGCGCATGCCCAAGGTGGACGGCATACAGGCGCTAGAGGCCATCAAGGAGGAATCGCCGGAAACTGCTGTCCTCGTGATGAGCGCGCACGGCACCATCGAACTCGCCGTGGAGGCCATGCGCCAGGGCGCGGTCGACTTCGTGACGAAGCCCGTGACGCTCGATGAGATCGAGGTGAAGGTCGCGAACGCGCTCCGGCAGCGCCTCGTGTGGATGGAGAACACGTACCTGCGCGAGCAGGACGGCGGCGGACGAGGCTTCGACTCGATGGTCGGCGCCGGCGAGGCCATGCGCGTCGTGTACGAACGCATCCAGGCGGTCGCGCAGTCGAACGCGACGGTGCTCATCCTCGGCGAGACCGGTACCGGCAAGGAACTCGTCGCCCGCGCGATCCACGAAAACAGCCGACGCGGCGCGAAGCCCTTCGTACGCGTGAACTGCGCCGCCCTCGCCGACGGCGTCCTAGAGAGTGAGCTGTTCGGGCACGAGCGCGGAGCCTTCACCAACGCGAACCGCCAGCGCGCGGGCAGGTTCGAACTCGCCGACGGCGGCACGCTGTTTCTCGACGAAATCGGGGAAGTCGCCATCGCCACGCAGGTCAAGCTCCTGCGCGTTCTCCAGGAGAAGGAGTTCGAGCGCGTCGGCGGCGTGTCCACGATCGGCGTCGACGTGCGCATCGTCGCTGCGACGAACCGCGACCTGGCGGCGATGGTCGACGCCGGTGACTTCCGTGAAGACCTCTACTACCGCCTGAATGTCGTGCCGGTCGCGCTGCCTCCGCTGCGCGACAGACGCGACGACATCCCGGACCTCGTGGCGCACTTCCTCCTCAAGTACGCGGCGGAGATGGCGAAGAAGATCGTGGCTGTGCACCCGGACGCGATGAAGCGACTCGTACGCCACGCGTGGGCCGGCAACGTGCGCGAGTTGGAGAACACCATCGAGCGCGCGGTGGTGCTCACTCAGTCCGACACCATCACGCCCGATGATCTCGGCCTGACAGAGCGCGCCCGACGGCAGCAAGAAAACGGCGACGACCCCGTCCCCATTGAGGGGGCCTCTCTCACAGATATGGTCGACAGCTTCGAGAAGCGGCTCCTATGGACGGCGTACACGCGGGCGAATCGCGTCAAGGCTGACGCCGCGAAGCTCCTCGGCATAGAGCGCACGACGTTCCGATACAAGTTCGACCGACACGGGTTGGCGGATCTCGATGAGACTGCTCGCTAACATCACCCGCGCATGGGCGCCCTGGGCGGTCGCGGTTGGTATCTTCGCGGCAGCGTGCTCGCTCTGGGCGCAGTCGCCGACGCGCGGCGACCTCGAAGGCCGTCTCGCCGACATCGGCGACCGCGTGGCGAATCTGACCCAAGACCAGGACGCTCTGCTGAGACGCAGCCGCAGCTTGGCCAACCGGATCGACGACGCCAAGCGCGACCTGCCTGAGAACGGCGATCCCCGCAGCGATCGGGACCTACAGCGCGATCTACGCGCGGCCCAGGCCCTGGCGGACCAGCTAGAGACGTTGGACGTCGAGCGGCACGCCCTCACGCAGGAAGGCGTGACCGTCAGGCAGGCGGTGATGCTCGCGCTGGACGCTGAGATCGACGCGATCGTCGCCCGTTCCGACGCAGCCGAGACGACGGAGGCGCGAGAGCGGATTCTGGCCGAGGCGATCGCCCTGCAGGCCGAGCGAGACGCCCACGCCACGGCACTCCGGGCGCAATCGCGCGAGTTGCTTCTTGGGCTGGACGTGGCCCTGGAGGATACGGACGGCCCCGACCAGATCGCCCAGAAGATCGGGGTGGTCCGCGACCAGTTGGACATCGTCGACGATCGGATCGCCGCCCTGTCCGACGACATCCGGTCGGCGAAAGAGAAGTTCGGCCTGCTCCGAGGCATGTGGGAGTTGCTCCAGGAACTCCGGCGAGGCGAGGAAGACGAACTCGATCTCGACAGGGACCTGCGGGCGGCGGAGATCGAGGGCGACATGTCCGTGCTGGAGGACCGCGTGCTCGTCCTGCGCGCCCGGATGCAGCGGCGGCGCGGCGCCATCGCACCGCTGCGCGCGAAGGTGACGCGATTTCAAGAGGAGGCCGCCGCCATGTTGATGCCGACTGACATTGGGGAGGAGAACTAGATGACGAGGTCCGCGACCATCGCTCTCGCCGCCGTCGGCCTTGTCTTCCTCCTGCCGTCGGGCGGGAACGCCATCGCCGCAGATGCGGTAAGCGTTAGCGGGTTCCTGCATACACGAGCTAGGTACGAGACGAACGTGTTCGAGGTGGCCGACAAGGCGGGGCCAGAAGCGGATGGCGTGACGAACATGTGGGTGGGGTTGCGCCTGCGGCTGGACCCGGATGAGGCGTCACGACTCACGGCGCGGTACGAGGCGGCGCCGCGCCGCTACGGCAGCTTGGCCCGGCAGAACCGACACGATCACTTGATGTCCCTCACTTACCGGCGGCGCTTCGCTCCGTCTCTCACCGTACTCGCCGTGGCGAACGCGGGACTGCGCGTCCAGCCCGACAACGCCGTCCACGAATACGCGAAACAGGATGTGTCGGTGCAGGGCCTCTACCGCTGGAACGCGGCGTGGACCTCGGGGATCTCCGCCGAACTGCGGCACAAGGCGTTTCCCAACTTCAGCCGCGGCGACTACGTCAGCGTCATGGCGTCGGGCCGGGTGACGCGGCGGCTCGGAGGGCTGTCGTCTGTAGGCGCGGAGTACCAGCTCCGGTCGTACACCGGCGCGATCGACCCGCGTGTGTTGGTATCCGACGTGAACCGCGACATGGAGGGCACGCGCCATGCCGCCGGTCTCTGGGCGGAACACATGGTGGGCGAGCGCCTGCTCGCGCGCGTCTCGTATCGGCTCGAGGTGGACACGGCCGCGCGGGAGCTACAGGCGCAGGAGCGCTACCGCCGCGAGCCTGAACAGCACGCCGACGACGATGACGACGACGAGGACGGCGAGGAAGACGTGGACTTCAACTTCACCAACCACCGCCCGTCGCTGACGCTCGTGTGGCGGGCTCCGGCGCGCGTCACCGCGCGGCTGTCCGCGCGGGCACACGCGAAGTACTTCCGCGACTGGGTCGTCCCGGAAACTGGGCAGAAGCGCCACGACAATCTCACGCTCATCCGGGCGGCGCTCAAGCGGCCGGTCACGACGTACCTCTCGGCACAGGTTGAGTACGTGCTCCGGCGCAACGCGTCCAACGACCCGACGCAGGAGTACGCGGCGCACGCGTACTCTGCGCAGATCAGCCTGCTCTTCTAGGCGGCGGATATCCGCCGCGGCGGCAGATTCCCGTCGCGGGCGGCGGTGGGGCTCGGGCAACCTACGGAGTCTTGCGCGGCGTGAGGGCATGCGCGGTTCGGCACGATCGTTGCTGTGTCTCGCGCGACCGAGTCAGCATGCCGATCAGGCAGGCAGAGAAGGAGGACGCAATGCTACGTAAGTGCGCGCTGGTCATTGGCGCTCTCGCGTTCGTGGGTCTTGGGTGTGGCGACGAGTCGAGCGGCGACATGTCGCTCGTCGGTCCCGATGGCGGGCCTGCCGCTCCGTCCGCGGGCCTGGCAGGCCCGATCACGGTCGAACAGGCGAAGCAGATAGCGCTCGCGGCCGTCCCCGGTGAGGTCGTCGGCACGGAGACCGAGACGGAAGACGGCCGGGACTTCATCGAGATCGAGATCCGCACGGCGGATGGTGTCAGGTCTGTCGAGATGGACGCCGCTACGGGCGAGGTCGTCGAAATCGAGAACGAGGACGACGAGGACGAGGACGGGGACGACGACTAACACCGGTGTCGCTCCCAACCTGCGCGGAGGATGTCCATGGTCTCAGACCGCTGCCTGCTACGTGTTCCAACCCCGCCGGCCGTGCTCGGCGGGGTCGCCCTCTGTGTCGCGATGTGGATCCTCGCAGTGAGTGGCGCGCAAGCGGACGGGCTCGACACTCGCCTGTACCGGCTCGTGCGCGAGGACGCGCAGACCAGCGCGCTGGACCGTGCCATGCCCGTGGTCACCGAGTTCGGCGCCGGCTACAACATAATCGGGCTCGCCTTGCTCGGCGTTGCTCTCGGCAGCGACGACCAGCGGAGGACCGGCGTTCTCGCGCTGTCCTCCGTCCTCGCGAGCGGGGCCGTGACGGCGACGCTGAAGGACGCGGTCGGGCGCTCTCGGCCGGACGGGACCAACGACCATCGGTCGATGCCATCCGGGCACACCACGGGCGCGTTCGCCCTTGCGACGGCGCTCAGCCACCGGTATCCCGAGTGGCGTCTGCCCTTCTACCTGGGCGCCGTCGGCGTGGCTGTGAGCCGCGTGTACCTCGGCCGGCACTACCCGAGCGACGTGCTCGCGGGCGCGGTGATCGGGACGAGCGTGTCTCGCCTGGTCCTGACGCAGGACGCCGCGATCCTCTCCTTCGCTTTCTGAGCCTACGCTCCCATGCGTGTTGACGGCCCGGGAGACACGCCCCATCCTCGAGGAGGCGAGACACGGCGGATAGTCCCCAGCCCGGGAAGGCGCAAGCCGATGGAATGGAACGCGGAGAACTACGGCCAAAGTCACACCAACAGCGCGTGGGCATGCACCCCCTACAGTGCGGGTTGGGACGGATCCTCAGAACATGGCGAGGACCTTCCGGCCTCCGACGAACTGCGCGCCATCTTCGACGAGGAGATGGCGATGGGACAGCCGCCAACGTGGTCGCTCGACGTCATCCGCCGAATGATCGACCCCATGAGCATGTGCGGGCACGCCATGTTCCCAGCGCCGGCGAACCAGATAGTCCAGGCCATCGGCGCGGAGGCGTGTCCGGAGTTCGTCCTCGGTTGCTACACGGCGCCGCCCGACCGCAAGCGGCGTATGCTGGTCGTCGTGTACTGCCTGGACGCGTGGTCCCAAGAGGCCCCGTTGGCCGCGGCGCAGGCCGAGCTAGAATCCCGCCGCGACGATCTGGGCATCGACTGGGCATCCGTGCTCGCGAGCGTCTACGCCGCGCTGGGCGAGCGCTCCGAGGTCAAGGTGCTACTGGCGGAGCATCTGATCTCACGCCTGCGCTGGTGGGTGAAGACCCTGACGTGGTTCGATGACAAGCGCGACGTATTCCAGCTCGACGTGTACGGCGGCGACGTGCGAGGCGCGGGCGACGACTACGGCAACCCGCCGTTCGGCGATCCGTACTTCGCGCAGCTGCAACTGCCGCGCACGCAGAAACGCTCCGCCCGCTTGCGCGAACTCTTGCCCGAGGCCGTTGCAAGCAAGCTCATCGACGCGATCGAGTCGACGTGGCTGTGTGCGCCCAAAGTGTTCCGGTACGTCGAGCGGCTGATCCACGACATCGGCGCCGTCGAAGCGGACGCTCCGCCTGCCGCGTACCCCGCTATCCTCGAGTCCGGCGACTCTTACCCCGACTTCGACGACGCGAAGGCGTGGTACGAACGCCTAGTGGCCGACCTGACCGCATGGCTCGACGGCGACGCCGATGCGGTTCCCGCGCTGGGACAGGTGACGCCCGCGAAGCACTGGTTGACCCGTCTGCTGCGCCACAAGCTCGAACTCTACGTGCGTCATTGCAGTTTCGGGAACCTCGTCGCGGGCGCCGGGAGCGGGGCTAACGGGTTGCTGCCGCTCGCTGTCAACGACAGGTCCGTGGACGCGCCCCACCTCGCGCGAGCGTAGTCCACTCGCTGCGACCCGTCGTACGACCGGAGCTCAGCGCGCGGCAGAGAGGTTCTTCACCCGGTTGTGGTCAACGCGTGTGATCGCTCCGCTGTCATCGAACGGATTGCGGATGCTGAAGGCGGATGTCGTGGGTCCCTCCTCGTGAAGCTGACGGTGGCGTTCGCAGGCTTCCTGCCACGTGGGTGTGTGGTCTTCGTCGACCCACCAGAGAACGTGGCTCCAGTAGATGGGGTCCTTGACCCACTCTGTCGGCTTCCGCATGGCGGCCAGATGCGTCCCGCCGTAGGCCCCGGCGAAGAGCGACTCCAGGTCGGGCCACAGAGACAGAGTCTGAACATCGCGGCCGTCGTCGTGATCCGGCGTCACCTACTCACCCCACGCTCCCGGGCGCGCCTCCGAGTCTCCGCCACCCGACCGCGACAGCAGCCCTAGCGCGCTGCCCAAGTCCTCGAAGACGCTCGGCGCCCACGCGTGGGCTTCCCTGGCTCCGGGGTGATCGTCGCCATTGCGGCCGTGGAGGTCGCCGAATGTGAAGGCGGCTAGCCGTGACACTGTGACCCTCCTACTCCTACGGACGCAGCAGCGCGACGCACCCTACGCGGCGACCCGAAGCATGTCCAGCAGCCCGTCGGGGTAGATGATCCTCCCGTCGTCCCCCTCGAACGCCGCGACCGGTATCCAGGTCGCGGTGAACTCCTCTACGCTGGCGTCGGCCTCGTACCCATCGAGAGCGCCTCTATCGTACACGGCGGCGTCGGTGAACCGGGCATCGTACACCTGCACGATTTCGTGGCCGGTGTTGCCGTCGAATGTGAAGATGTTCTCGAGTGTGCCGAGGTATTTGAGGTCCGTGATCTCCTCGGCGAGTTCTTCCCTGACCTCCCGGACCAGGGCTTCGGCGCTCGTCTCGCCGAACTCGATCGCTCCACCGATAGGCCGATAGAACGTCTCCCCCATCACCGGGTCGTGACCTTCAGCGACGAGGATGGCGCCGTTGTGGCGGAAGAGGCCTATCACGATGGGGCGTATCCGCGCGCACGACGGGGGTTCGGTCACCTGCGTTCTCCGCTGTCTCGCGTCTCGGGTCGTCTCAGCACGGCGCGTCCACTCCCGCCCGCGACGCACACTCGCGCAGGTGTTCGACCATCCCCGCGGACAACTCGACGCCCTCGGCCAGTTGGCGGTCGCGGGCCCGCCGCTCCGGTTCGCCCGGAGCCAATACCTCCTCGAATCCCGGCGCAGTCTCAGACGCCTTCATGTCGCCCATGAGCGAGCGGACGTGCCTCTGATACGTGTCCAGCGGTTGGAAGGCGCCGATGTCGATCGCCTGCATGTAGACGCCGTGGACGCGCCGGCCCTCCTCGTCGTACTCGCCGTTAAGCTGCGCGAGCACGCATGTCACCAACGAGAGCGCATAGCCCTTGTGTCCGCCGAAGATCCGCAACGCCCCACCGTCGAAGAACTCGGCGGGATCGACGGTCGCGGCCCCGTCTTTGTCGACGATGGTGTCCGCGGGCGCCTCCGTGCCGTTCAGGCGCGCCACGGCGATCTTCCCGTGGGCGACGGCGGTCGTCGCGAAGTCGGAGATGAACGGCGTGTCGTCGCCCGTCGGCGCGCCCACGGTGAAAGGGTTCGTCCCGAGTGTCTTGGACACACCGCCGTACGGAGGCGCCGGCCCGACGTCACGACCGCCCCAAGCCACGGAGATGATCCCGACACATCCCGCCGCGGCAGCTTGCTCGGCGTATTCCCCCAGCCGTCCGATGTGCTGCACGCCTCCGATGCTCGCGCAGGCGACGCCTGCCGCGCGCGCCTTCTCAATGAGCCGGTCCATGGTCCACTTGGCGGTGTAGTGACCCCACCCAGAGTGGGCGTCGATGACCGCCGAGCCGGCAAGCTCGCGGGCGATCGTGGGGCGCGCGTCTGGTACGAGCCACCCGCGCTCAATGCCGCCCAAGTAGTTCGATATCTGCATCACGCCGTGCGATGTGTGACCAGCGAGATCGGCGTTCACGAGGGTGGTAGCCACGACCTGCGCGATGTCCGCGGGCGTTCCGAGCTTCTCGACCAGCCCGACGACGAACGCATTCAAGTCCTCTGCTGGGATGCGGCGGGGTCCGGCCATGTTCGCGGTTCTCCACTTCATTGGGCGCCGGCTGTAGTCCTCCGGTCGCGTGAAGCATGGGCTCGGCAGCCATCCCACGCAAGCGCCGTCGCCCCTCCCTGGCCGGCGGTCTACGCCCGCGCGCAAGCGGCTGCGGCTTAGACCACCCGGGGTGGTTGTGGCATGCTTAGAGACGAGGATTGGCGAAGCCAGAGGTCTGCGACACCAGGAGCCACGATGAGCGGGATTGGCGCGCCCCCAGCCGCTGCGACGGCCGCCCCACCTACCGTGTCCCTGCGCATCCTGTACGCGGCCCTCGCGTACGACTACGGCGACGTAGAGCGGGGCAGGAGCTTTGAGCACTGGAACTTCTACGACTCGCTACGCAGGATGGGTCACGACGTAATCTACTTCGACTACCCATCGCTCATGGCGAAGCTCGGCAAGCGCTCGATGAATCTCGCGCTGTGGGATGTCGTCACCAAGGAACGGCCCGACCTGCTGCTCTTCGTGCCGTTCAACGATGAGGTGAACCCACGGGTCCTGGAGAGGATCACCAAAGAGACTTCTACGGTGACCGCGGCTTGGTTCTGCGACGATCACTGGCGGTTCGACGGCGTCACCAAGCTGTACGCTCCCTGCGTGGACTGGAGCGTCACCACCGCGGACAGCGCGCTGCCGAAGTACGCCGCTCTGGGGTACGATCGGGTGATCAAGTCCCAGTGGGGATGCAACCACTGGCTCTACACCCCAAGCGTGCACCCTCCCGAATACGACGTCAGCTTCATCGGCATGGCGCATGGGAATCGGCCGCAGGTCATCGAACGCATGGTCGAGGCCGGCCTGAGCATGGCCGTGCGAGGCACAGGCTGGCCGGGCGGTCGCCTACCCCAGGCAACGGCTATCGAGGTAATGAGTCGCAGCCGCATATGTCTGAACCTGTCCAACGCGTCGACGCCCGACCAAGAGGGCCTGGCCCAACAGATCAAGGGGCGACACTTCGAGATCCCCGCCTGCGGGGCCATGCAGTTGACCGATGCGGTCGCGGGTCTTGACGAGTACTTCGCCGATGGCGAGGAGGTCGTCGTGGCGTCGTCAGTGGACGACCTATTTGCGAAGGCGCGGCACTACCTGGCCAACCCGGCCGAACGCGACGCCATCGCGCAGGCTGGTCGTAGCCGGGCCCTCGCCGAGCACACCTACGAGCGCCGCTTCTCGGACATCTTCGCGAGGATTCACGCCAGCGACCCGAAGGCCGTGGGCTGGGGCGGGACTCCCCGACGTGTCGGCCCGGTGCGCGACATCCGCCTCGCCTCACATCGCGTCATGCTCGGGTACCCTCAGACCTCGATCATCATCCTCAACCACAACGGTCGAGAGCACATCGAGAACTGCCTCGACTCGATCACGTCGCTGACGGACACACCTTACGAACTCATCGTGATCGACAACGGCTCGAAGGACGGGTCGGTCGAGTACCTGCGCGAGATCGACATCGACTGCATGACGCTCATCGAAAACCCGGTGAACCTGGGCTGCCCACCGGCCCGCGCACAGGCTATGTCCCTTGCGCGCGGGGAGTACCTGCTGTTCCTGGACAACGACACCATCGTGACGGCCGGTTGGCTGCGACGCCTGATCGAGCACTGTGAGGACAACCCCGGCATCGGTGTCATCGGCCCGTCGACGAACTTCGCAGGGGGGCCGCAGCGGCTGGCGGATACGCCGTACACGGACACCGATGGGCTGTTCGCCTTCGCCGAGGAGCTATCGCAGAAAGAACGCGGGAGCGTGACCGTCTTCGGTCGCTTGATCGGGTTCTGCATGCTCATCCGTAGGTCGGTCGTCGATCGCGTGGGCAACTGCGACGGACGCTTCGGGACGTACGGCTTCGAAGACGACGACTACTGCTGGCGCGCGGTGCTCGCCGGCTACCAAGTGTGCATCGCCAAGGACGTGTTCGTGCATCACGTTGGGAATCAGGGCTCCGCGAAGGGCGCCGAGGACTACGTCAAGATCATACCGACGGCGTGGCTCGAGTTCCGTGACAAGTGGGAGCTACCGGAAACTCTCGACATGCAGGAGTACTTCCTGCTAATCAGCAAGTACCGTCTGATGCGCGCGTTCGACCGGGATCGCGACTACATTGAGTTGCCGGACCCAGCCGCGGTGGCCCACCTCACGACACGGACGCCCTCAGCTTAGGACGTCGCTCCGCGCCACTCGCCCGTCTACGAGACGGCGGGAGTCTCCGCAGACGGTCCCTTCATATGGGAGTGTTCCTGTGATCCCGTACTCGTCGTGATTTCAGCTCATAGCGGGGCAGGACGCCGACCGCGCAGGCGGTGACCTCGGCGCGGAGGCCCGTGGCGCGCCGAATCGACTCGGCGACAGCGGCCGGCGCGCCTCCCCCGTCCTCGGCCCTCTCAATGCGCACGCGCAGTTCGTCGAGGGTCCCTCGCCGGTCGACGTCGACCGCGTATTCGGTCACCTGCGGGACGCTTCGGATGGCGTTCTCCAGGGCCGCCGGGAACACGACAGTGCCGCGGATCACCATCGCATCGTCGACCCGCCCCGTGACACCGCCGTCCAGGCGCACGTACGTCCTGCCGCACGTGCAGGGGTCGCTCGCCAGCCGCACGTGGTCGCCCGTTCGGTAGCGGATCAGCGGCATGCCCACGCGCCCGAGGTTCGTCAGCACCAGTTCGCCCTCAGCGGCCGGCTCTCCGGAGGCCGTGTCCAGCACCTCGGCGATGAACTCCGACTCGTTGATGTGGAGGCCGCTCAACTCCGCGCACTCGAATCCCCACGAACCGACTTCCGTGGCTCCCGCGTGGTCGAAGCAGGTGGCTCCCCACGCGTCGGCGATGCGCCGTTTCGTAGCGGGAACACTCGCGCCCGGCTCGCCGCCGTGGATCGTCACGCGCACAGAGTCCATGGCCGGGATACCGTTCGCGCGCGCGACGTCGGCAAGGTGCAGGGCGTATGTGGGCGTGCTCACGAGCACGGTGGCCCTGTTGTCGGCCATCAGTCGGGCGCGTTGCTCGGTGGAGAGGCCGCCGCCGGGCATTGCCATCGCGCCGACACGCCGCGCTGCTTCGAACGCGCACCATAAGCCTATGAACGGCCCGAATGAGAACGCCAGGAACACACCGTCCTCCGCGCCGACGCCGGCCGCGTCGTAACCGCACGCCCACGAGTCCACCAGCCACTGCCAGCTTTCCGCAGTGTCGAGCCATCGCAGGGGCAGTCCGGTCGTCCCGGAGGTGCGATGTAGCCGCGTATACCGTTCGAGCGGAAACGTGAGCAACGACCCATGCGGCGGGTGGGCCGCCTGGTCCTCTGTCAGCTCCCGCCGCGTGGTGAACGGGAGGCGTCGCAGGTCCTCAAGAGACGCGATGTCTTCTGGCCGGCTCACACCCGCCGCCGCGAGTTTGTCGCGGTAGAACGCGTTGGTCGCCAAGACGGGCTCGAGCATGCGTCGGAGGGCCGAGAACTGCTCCCGTGTCAGGCGCGCGCGATCAAGCCGCGCCCCAGTCCGTGAGTTGTGGTCAACCATCCCTGCCCTATCAGCGACGAGGCTTCTCCCCGCGATCAGAGGATAGCCGGCTGGAGGCCGCGGTTGCAGGTTCCGGGTCCGATGCGACGACGCTATCACTACAGCGGATCGGACGCGAGCGCGACGGACACACCTACGGAGGGTCGACATGGCCGTGGAACACCGGGCCGCCGACTGGCACGAATACCGGATGGACTATCAGAATCCCCACGCGGTCCTGGAGCCCCTCGAGAGCGAAGTTGTGGCAGTCGATCGCATCCTGGCGACGCTGTGCGAAGAGGGCGTCATCGACCACACGTCCTACGACCACGCCAAGATGCTCGCGCACCGGGAAGCCGTGCGGGACCGGTTCGAGATGCCGTGGACGGCGATAACGCCGCGCATGCAGCGGGCGCTATACGCCATCAACGCCATCGCGCAGCCCCGCAACATGATCGCGGCCGGCGTGTTCTGCGGGAACACTTTCATCTCGAACGCGGGCGCGGGCGTTGGGCCGGGGGCGTCGTATGTCGCTGAGAACCTGATCGGCGTGGAGATCCGGCCGGAGGAGGCGGAGCGGGCCGAACGCAACGTGCGGACGATCGACCCGACGGGAGTCGCGCGCGTCGTGGCAGCCGACGCCATCGACGTCGTGCGCGACTTCGACGGCGCCATCGACCTGCTCTATCTCGATGCGGACGGCGACGCCGGCCGCGGCAAGGGCATCTATCTGGAGATACTGGAGGCCTGCCTGGACAAGCTGAGCCCCGGAGCCGTGGTGCTCGCCCACAACAGCGAGAACCAGGCCGAGCGGCTCGGGGCGTACCTGACGTTCGTACGGGATCCGGCGAACTTCCGAGGCAGCGTCAACATCGTCGTGGACATCGAAGGGCTGGAGGCGTCGCGAAGGTAGCCGGCCACCACGCGAACGTGGCGACGCCACTGTACATGGAAACGCGGGGGAGGGCCGATGCTGGCCCTCCCCCGCGTCTGTGCGACGGTGTCGGACTACTTGAGGATCGTCATACGACGGGTCTCACGGTAGTCCCCAGCGCGCATCTCGTAGTAGTAGACCCCGCTGGCGACCGTCTCGCCCCGGTCGTTGCGGCCGTCCCAGTGCGCCGCGCGCTCGCGGTCTGTGTGAACCCCCGGCTCACGTCTACCCAAGGACAGCACGCGTACCCGCGACCCTGCCGCGTCGTAGATGGACACCGTGACCTCGGCCGAGGCTCTCAACTCGAACGGAATCCACGTCTCCGGGTTGAAGGGGTTGGGATAGTTCGCGAGCGCCGCCGTCCGGGCGGGCGTTGCGGAGAGACGGACGTCCCCGAACGACACGGCGCCGTCCCGCAGGTGCTCCGCCGTCAGCGTCTGGCGGATAGGCGCGATGTCGCGGTATGTCCCCGTCGGATCCGTGAGGGTAAGCTCGATGGCGTCGCCAACCCGGAACGTACGCGCAGGATCGAGGAACGCCGCCTGGAACTGGCCGGCGCCCGCCGTGGCTCCCACGGTGTCATCGAGACTCACGCCGGTCGTCACGTCCGTGACGCGCGCCTGAACGCCGTCCAACGGCTTGCCACCGTGCATGACCCGCCCGAGGGCGATCATGAGGGACGCTCCGGTCCCAGCGTTCGCCGCCGGCAGGCCGGGCGCGGCCGCGACGGTCTCCGCAAGCGGAGCAACTTGCCATGGGTCGCCGGCGAGAGTCAGATCGACAGCCTCGTTGGCGATGACGATGTAACCGACGCCTGCGGCCACCTCGGCGTCGGTAGCATCGGACACCACGGCGATGAACTTGCCGTTGGCGTGTCGGATGATGCGGACAACCGCCGGGGACACGTCGAACAGGTCGCCGATATGGGAGATCGCGCCAGAGCGCGGAATCCCGATCTGGTTGATGCCTCGGCGCAGCTTCACGACCGTTGGCAGAGCGTTCCCCTCGATCCGCACGGCCTTGGCCACCTTCATCTGCGCGAAGACGCCCGTGTGCGGCTCGACGGCGAAGTCGGCCGCGCTGCCGCTGGTGACGCCCGTCGCGTAGGCGACGTACTTCCCCGAGTCGGTGGGCGCGAGTACGGCGCTCACGTCGTCGGAGCCCCCGAGGGCAGCAAACAAGCCTGACGCCGAGGTAATGCCCTCGACCTGCGCCGGCAAGTGGAGGAGGTTCAGGCCCTGCGCAAGCGTCAGGATGCCTCCTGGCACGGCGATGCCAGCCGGCGGGTTGTCCAAAAGCACGCTCGCGGTCATCTGCGCGGCGTTGCCCGCGGCGTCCGTGACGTGGACGACCACGTCCTTGGCGCCGTTCTCCAACACGTTCAACAGGCTGACGGCGACAACGACGGAATAGGCGCCGGGCGCCTCCGCGTCCTCGGCGAGTGGCACGTGCGCCTGCTGCGTCGAGTCCAGGGCGCTCAGATCCACCAGGACTTCCGATCCCGCCTCAGCCTCGACGGCGATCGTCAGCGTGGCGCCGTTGGTCACACTGTCCGGGGTGATAGTGACCGAGTCGATTTCAGCGACGTCGACGCCGCCGATCGTAACCGACCCCTCGGCGACAGCTGACACGGACTCCGCGCCATCCGCGGAGACGGTGATCGTCGCGAGCGCTGCGGTAACGTCCGGGTCGTCCTCGCCGACGATGTAGACGCCCGTGAAGCGCGTGCGTCCGCCCGCCAATGGGTTCGCGGCCATGGCGCGATCGGTAGCCCTGGGCAAGCCCTCGATGGAGTACGTTGCGGTTGCCGCATGGCTGGCGACGATCGTCACGGTGACCTGGTCGCCGGGGCCTCTCGGATCGTCAGGCGTGACGGTGCCGGTCTCCACGGATATGGGGAACACCGCCACGGTCGGCGCGACGACCGTTACCGAGAACTCCACCGTGGCCTGATTCACGTTAGAGCCATCCGACGGCCCGTCGTCGACTAGGACAAGGGAGACAACCGCGACGCCTACCGCGCCCACCGGCGGAGCCAGCACCAGCGTCATGACGCCCGCGTCGTCCTGTTCCACGGCCGGGTCGGGTAACACGGACGTATCGTCGCTGGTCGCCGTGACTGTCACCGCCTGGCCCGCCTCGTCCGCTCCAACGCCGCCACGGACTCCGGTGAGGGGTATGGGGTGCTCCTCGCCGTCTGCTTCGATGACGAGGTCGGCCAGCGTGTCGAGCACCGGCGCGCTGTTCCGTCCGGCCACCAGCACGGTGATGCCGGCCGACGTCGCGATGGAGCCGTCGCTCACGGTGTACGTGAACAGATCCGTGCCCGCGAAGCCGTTCTCCGGTGTGTACGTGACGTTCGGCAGAGACCCGTCTAGCGCTCCATGCCGCGGCTGGGACGCGATGGCGTACGTTACCGCGGTCCCGTCCGGGTCAGACCCACTGAGCGCGATCGTCACCGAGACGTTCTCCGTCGTGGAGACGGTTCGGTGTAGGGCGGTCGGACGGTCGTTGACGCTCGCGACGGCAACCGTGACGGCGGCCGCGGCGCTGTCGACAGACCCATCGTTGGCCCTGAACGTGAAGCTGTCCGAACCGTTGTACTGCGCGTTCGGGGTGTATGTGAGGGCAGGGGCAGTCCCGCTAAGCGTGCCGCTCGTCGGCTGGGTCACTACGCTGTAAGTCAGCGCGTCTGCGTCGACATCGCTGCCGGTGAGCGCGATGTCTGCCGGCAGGTCCTCGACTGTCGACACGTTGAGTGTGTCCGCTACGGGCGCGTCGTTCACCGCGTTGACCGTGAGGGCGACTGTCTCGGCCGTCGTCGCGTTCTCAGCGCCCGTGCCGTCGTCGGCCGTGACGGTGATGTTCGCGGAGCCGTTGTAGTCCGCCGTGGCCGTCAGCGTGAGGTCGGCAGAACTCGACGTCTCGTTCGCGAGGGTCGGCACGACGTCCGCGTTGTCGCTCTCCGCCGTGAACGTGACGGACTCACCGTCCACGTCCGGGGCGCTCAGCGCCACCGTCAGCGGCGTGTCTTCGTCCGTGGACTGCGCGCCGATCGCCGCGAGGGCGGGCGCGTCGTTCACCGCGCTTACGGTCACGGTGAAGGTCTGCGTGACCGTGTTGTTCGACGCCTCGCCGTCGTCGACGGTGACCGTGACAGTCGCCGTCCCGTTGGCGTCCGCCACCGCCGCCGCAAACGAGAGTGTCGTCCCTGTGACTGTCGGGTCGGCGAGCACGGCCGTGTCGCTGCTGGACGCGGTGAGCGTCAGCGTCTGGCTGTCCTCGTCGGCGCCGCCACCTTCGTCGACGCCCGCGAGGGCGATGTCCGACGGCGTCGCGTCTTCATCCACGGCGACGTCCGAGATGGCGTCGAGCGTCGGCGCGTCGTTGACGGCGTTGACGGTGATCGTCACGGTCCCGGCGGAGCTGTCCACGGTTCCGTCGTTCACGGTGAACGTGAACGAGTCCGCGCCGGCGTACTCACCGGTCGGCGTGTACGTGAGGCTCGGCGCCGTGCCGGTCAGGGCGCCATTCGACACGCTCCCAACCGTGTACGTAAGCGCGTCGCCGTCGCCGTCGCTCGATGTCAGTGTGATGGCGAGCGAGCCGTCCTCGTCGAGGCTGACCGACTGGTCGTCCGCGACGGGCGTCTGGTTCGTCAGGACGACGATCGCCTTGACCCCCGCGAGGGACTGCCCCCCGCCCGGCGTCGGCAACGTGACGTCCGCGTCGTTGCCCGCAGCGTCGCGCACCGTCCCGCTGTTGGGCAACAGGGACGACGTGCCGACGTAGTCCAGGTCGCTCGCGTTGTCACCGGTCTGGATCGTGTAGCTGAACGTGAGCGTGTTCGTGCCGGTCCCGCTACTGTACGTCGCGGCGCGGTCCGTCTGGTCCATGTCGAGAACGAGCGCGGGCGTCCCTCCAGACGTGTCGACGGTCACGACGCTAGCCAGCGCCACGGTAACGTCGACCGCGTCGCCCACGCCGTAGGTGCCATCGGCCGTCGTCGCGCCGACGGCCGATACCGTTGGGCTCGTCGTGTCCACGGTCGCGCTGAGAGCGGTGGATGCGGAACTCGCGTTCCCCGCTGTGTCTGTCGCCGTAGCGGTCAGGCTGTGCGCGCCTTCCTGCAACGTCGATGCGGTGATCGACCAGTCGCCGCTGCCATCTGCGGTGGCGGAACCAATGCTGCCGTCGAGGTCGCTCGTGACCGCGATGCTGCTGCTCGCCTCTGCAGTGCCGGAGATGTCCGGCGTCGCGTCGTTCGTGACGTCGTCGGAGTCCGAGTCGCCGGTGTCGGAGCCTGCCGCGAGGTCCAGCGACGCGGGCGTCGACGGAGCCGTTGTGTCGACGGTGATACTCGACGTCGTGGAGTCCGGACTCACGTTCCCGGCAACGTCCGTGACTCTGGCATACAGGTTGTGCGTGCCCTCTTGCAGTGCGGATGTCGTGACCGACCAATCGCCGTTGCCGTCCGTAGTCGCGTCGCCAACGGGCGGGAAAGCGACGAGGTCGGAATACAGCGCCACAGTGCTGTCCGCCTCGGCCGTGCCAGACACGTCCGGCGTCGTGTCGTTCGTAATGTCGTCCGTGGACGAGTCACCGGTATCCGAGCCAGCCGCGACGTCTGGCGCCGATGGCGCGTCCGGCGCCGTCGTGTCGAACGTGACGCTCAACGCCGTGGATGCGGAACTCACGTTGCCAACGGAGTCCGTCGCTGTGGCCGTAAGGCTGTGCACGCCCTCCTGCAGCGTGGAGGCTGTGACGGCCCAGTCGCCGCTGCCGTCCGACGTCGTGGAGCCGACGCTACCGTCTAGGTCGCTCGTCAACGTGATCGTGACGCTCGCGTCGGACGTCCCGGAGATATTGGGGGTCGTATCGTTCGTGATGTCGTCGGTACTGGTATTCGTGTCGGAAACGCCGTCAAGGTCAGGCGTTCCCGGGACGGCCGGAGCGGTGTTGTCGACTGTGTACTCTTCGCCGCTCGTGTAGCCGCCGTCGAGCGCCTCGACCGCGCCGTTCTCGATGCCCGTGCCGCTGTCGTTGACGTCGAGACGCAGCGTGCCGTCGCCCGCGACGCTGCTGACCGTGACCGTGTAGCTGATGTTGTCCGATGTCGTCGGCGCGGAGGAAACGGAGCCGGTGGCGTCGCCGGACGAGGTCGTGACGGTGAAGTCCGCGCTGTCCACGCCCGTGACCGCTTCGCTGAACGTGACCGTGTAGTCCACGCTCGCGGCGTTAGTGGGGCTCGTGTCCACGCGGACGGCGGAACTGACTGTTGGGCCCGACGACACGATGGACGGCACGATGTTCCCGAGGAAACCGAGGGGGTTGCTGATGTCTGTACCGGTCCCCACCGTCGAACTCGACACAACCGTGCGGTCGCCTGTTGTGGCATCGACACTCACGACGGCGCTGTTGGAGAAGTCTGCCACGTATAGCGTGCCCGCCGTATCAACGCCCAGTGCGTATGTGCTACCAATATCTGATCCCGACCCGACCGCGCTGCCGGTCAGTGTCGTGCGATCACCGGTGTCCGGATCCACACGGACTATCGACCTCGTGGTGTCGCTGAACGCCGCCACGGCGTAGTCGCCGTCAGGCAGCTTGGTGAATCCGAAGGGGCTGGTCGGATATGACACTCCTCCCCCAACGCTCGACGACGAGATGACCGTGCGTACCAGAGTCGACGGATCTATGCTCACGAGCGCCTGGTTGTTGTAGTCGGTATAGACGATCGTCCCGTCCGCCTCGACGGCTACCTGCCACGTGCTAGCGAATGCCGCTCCAGACCCCACCGTAAGACTTGCGATGACGGTTCGATCCCCCGTCGTTGGGTCGACGCGCAGGATTTCGCTGTCCCAGCCGGAACTGGCGATGATCGTCCCGTCGGCCTCAACCGCGAGGCCGAACACACCGGATGTCGTCTCGCCCGTTCCGACGGAATCGCTGGACAGAACTGTACGGTCGCCTGTCGCTGGGTCAACGCGCCAGAACGTACCAGAGCCCCCACTGACGATGAGCGTGCCGCTGGCCTCCTGCACGACCGAGCCGGGGTTACTCAGGCTGTCCCCACTGCCGACCGTGGGGCCTGCCAATTCGGTCCGATCACCCGTGGACAGGTCCACCAACAGCAGCGTAGCCGACGTCCAGTTGCACACCACCGTCTGCTGCGCTTCGGCCGCCGTTGCCGCCAGCAAAGCCCAGGCCACCACAGCGACCACCACCAGTCCACGCAGCCACGTTCCGCCTGCCACATCCGAAAGGCGCATGTTCATCCGATTTCCCTCGTCGTCGCGGCAGCCCCCAAGACGCTGCCGATCTTTCCCGCCGTGTGAATCCGTAGCGCGCACGTTGCGTCCCGCGTCATCGGCGCCACGCGGGTGGGGTGGGTTCAGAGGCATGCGAACCAGTTGCGTCGCCCCACGCCGCCGTGACGGCGCCAGCCGTGTGCTGCCGAATCCCAACGCGGCAGCCCCGACGCCATTGTAAGCGCAACACCCGACTCGACCCGGGATTATCCCGCGCAGACGGAATGCTAGGTCGCTCCCGGCCACAGGTCAACGCGGACGCGGCCCGGGTTCGCCACCGGCCATGGGATAGCGAGGGCCCGCGACATCACGCCCTCCGGGACCCCTCCGACCGTATATTCAAGGCTATGCTTGTATATGCCGGATCGCCGTGGCACAGTATGGGAAGCGACACGCGCAGAGACAGGGAGACGGAGGAGCCACGTGCAACGAGACCCGACCGGCGCCTTTCTCATGGAGCAGTTCGCGCGGATCGGCAAGGCGCTGTCCAGCCCGCAACGGCTGAAGCTGGTGGAACTGCTGGCCCAGGCCGAGCGCACGGTGGAGCAATTGGCGAGCGTCACGGGTCTGTCCATCGCGAACACGTCGCAGCATCTCCAGGTGCTGCTGCGCGCGCGCCTCGTGAACAACCGGAAGGACGGCCTGTACGTCCACTACTCGTTGGCGGACGCCGCGGTCTACGCTCTGTGGCGATCCATGCAACTCCTGGGCGAAACCCGGCTCGCCGAAGTGCGCGAGTTCCTGGCCGAGGAATTCGACGACGGCGCCGAGGCCGACGCGGTCACCCCGGACGCGCTGCAAGAGCGCATCCGGTCGGGCGAGGTAACGCTGATCGACGTCCGACCCGCGGAGGAGTACCGGCACGGCCATCTGCCGGGAGCCATCTCCATGCCCGTCGACGAAATCGAGTCGAGGTTGGGCGAGCTTTCGAAGGACGGCGAGGTCGTCGCCTACTGCCGCGGCCCGTACTGTCTGCTTGGGCCAAACGCGGTACGCCGGCTGCGCGAGGGCGGGTTCACGGCGTCTCGGCTCTCGCTCTCCGTTCCCGAGTGGGCGCGCGACGGGCATCCCACGGAAACGAGCGCGGACGACTCGTGAGCCGTGTGTCGACCCGCAGAGCATCCTTGGAGCGCCGCGCCTTGACGAGGTTCTTATTGCTCGCCTGCCATGCGTTCGTCGTTGCCGCGATAGCCCTCACGCTCAACGCCTGCGGGCCCGCTGAACCCCAGGCGCGTGATCCCGAAGCGGTCCCTGTCCTTCGGTCTCCCGTCACATTGATGTCGCCGACCACGCTGCAGGCGACTCTCGGGGGCGAAGACCCGGTCGTCATCAACGTCTGCACCTCGCCGCGCTCCGGCGAACTCGCCGGCACCGACATGGCCGTCGCGTACAACAGGCTCGCGGACGCCGCCGACCGACTCCCCATCGACAAGGACGCCCGCATCGTCCTGTACTGCATCAGCGGCGGCATGAGCGCGACCGCCGGCAAGACGCTCACCGCGATGGGCTACACGAACCTCATCGACCTGGCGGGCGGGACGAGGGCCTGGCGCAGAGCCGGTCTCCCCATCGGCGAACGCACGCAGTAGTCAGACAAGGGACTCACCGCCTCGCCCGCATCGAGCACAGCGCGACTACTATTCAACTACTTACTTGACTTATTCGGCGCGGTACGCCATATTATAGAAGTCCGTTGAATAGTCTGGCGCGGCTGTGCCTCTCGACGAGCCGCCGCGGGCCACGCGGGCAGGTTTTGCCGCGTGGGTACTCAGGCTACCGGTACCTTACCGGACACGTCGGGGGCATCCCGGCGAAGCCACGACCGGAGGCGCACAGGAATGACGATCATGGAACGTCTCACCAAGTTCTCGCTCGACCGCCCGAAGACGGTTCTCGGCCTCGCGGTCCTGATCACGGTCCTCTTCGCGACTCAGCTTCCCAAGGTCAAGACGGACACGGACCCGGAGAACATGCTCGACGCGAGTCAAGAGGACCGCGTCTACTACGACGAACTCAAGGAGGAGTTCGGCATTCGCGACATGCTGGTCGTCGGCATCGTCGACGAGCAGGGGATCTTCAGGTCGCAGGCCTTGACGCCCATCTCGCAGGCCATCGCCGAAATCGTGAAGGTCCGCGGAGTCGTGATTGAGGACGTCGTCAGTCTGACAACGACCAACAACGTGAAGTCCGGCGGCGGGCTCCTGGAAATCCGCCCTCCGCTCGCGGGCGTGCCCACCACCGAGGCCGGCCTGGCGCAGGTCCGCGCGGACATCGCCGACAACCCGTTCCTGCACGAGAAGATCGCCTCCGCCGACGGCGCCGCAGTCGCCATCTACGTGCCGATCCAGGCGAAGGACATGAGCTACCGCGTGTCCAACGAGATCCAGGCCATACTGGACCGCGAGTTGCTGCCGCATCAGGAGTACCACCTCGCCGGGCTGCCCGTCGCCGAGGACACGTTCGGCCACGAGATGTTCGTGCAGATGGCCGTGGTCGCGCCCATCACGTTCGTCGTCGTGCTGATCCTGGCGTTCCTCCTGTTCCGCACGGGCATCTTCCTCCTGCCGCTCGCCCTGACGGCGATGTTCTCCGTCGTGTGGACGATGGGCCTCCTCATCGGCGCCGGGAACACGCTGCACATCATGAGTTCCATGATCCCCGTGTTCCTGATGCCGATCGCGATCCTGGACGCCGTGCACATCCTCAGTGAGTTCTTCGACAAGTACCGCGAACGCGGGGAATCCCGCGTTGCCGTCATGGAGGCGATGAAGCCCCTCTACCGACCGATGTTCATGACCTCGCTCACGTCCGGCATCGGCTTCGCGTCCCTGGCGCTGGCGGACATTCCCCCGGTGCGCGTCTTCGGGCTGTTCGTCGCGTTTGGCATCGCCGCGGCGTGGCTGCTGTCAATCACGCTCGTCCCGGCCGCGATCAGCCTGACGAGCGAGGAACGGTTGCGGAAGGCCATCCTGTCGAAGAAGACCGACGAGGGTTCAGCGTTCGACCGCGTGCTGCGACCCCTCGGACGCTTCACCTACGCGCGCGCACACATCGTCATTCTGGTCGCGATCGGCGCCATCGCCCTCGGCGTGATGGGTCTGATGCGGATCGAGGTCAACGACAACCCCGTCAGGTGGTTTCGTCCACGCCACCCGCTACGCGTCGCCGACCGCGTGATGAACGAGGCGTTCGGCGGGACGTACATGGCCGACATCGTCCTGGAATCGGGCCGCCCGGAACGGATGAGGAATCCAGAGGTCCTGACCTACCTCGCCGGCGCTCAGGAGCACCTCGAATCGCACGCCACCGTCGGCAAGACATCGTCCGTGGCGGACATCGTGAAGCGCATCCACCTCGTCCTGTTCGACAACGACCCGGCGTACGACACGATCCCCGACTCCTCGGCTGCGGTCGGGAATTTCCTGTTCCTCTTCGAGTCCTCCGGGGGGCCCGGAGACCTCGCGCGATTCCTGAACGCCGACGGCAGCAAGGCGCACGTGTGGGTCCAGATGAAGGCGGGCGACAACAGCCTGATGCAGGAGGTGGTCGCGCACATGGACGCCTACGTGGCCGCGAACCCGCTGCCCGAGGGCGTCTCGCTGCACTGGTCAGGGATGACGTACATCAACATGGTCTGGCAGGGCCTCATGGTGAGTGGGATGCTCAAGGCGGTGCTCGGCAGCTTCGCCGTCGTCTTCATCCTGATGCTCATCGAGTTCCGATCGCTCTTCCTCGCGCTGCTGTCGATGATCCCCCTGACGCTGGCGATCCTCCTCTCCTACGGCCTGATAGGCTGGGCGGGGAAGGAGTACGACATGCCGATCGCCGTGTGCTCCTCGCTTGCTTTGGGGTTGGCGATCGACTTCGCCATCCACTTCCTCCACCGGTTCCGCGACCGCTTCGACGAGTCGGGCGATTTGGCGGACGCGTGCGATCACATGTTCGGCGAGCCGGCGCGTGCGATCTCGCGCAACGCGGTAATCGTGTCGTTGGGGTTCCTGCCGCTCGTCCTGTCCACGCTGACGCCATACGTCACTGTAGGTCTGTTCTTCGCGATGCTGATGGCTTTCAGCACCGCTGCCACACTCGCGCTGCTGCCGTCCCTGCTCAAGGCGGTGGGCGCGGTCATATACCGGAGTAGAACGATGAAGCCGACTGCCGCGACTATCGGCCTGTTGATGCTGGGAGCGTTCCTGACCGCGGCTCCCTTCGACGCGCATGCGGCGGACCTGTCCGCCGACGAGATCATGACGAAGTCCCACGACGCCTTCTACTACGCGGCCAACGACATGAAGACGAAGGTCACCATGTCGCTCATTGACGACGGTGGCTCGACGCGCGAGCGTGTCCTGACGCTGCTGCGGATCGACGATCCCGAGAGCGCGAACCAGAAGTACTTCGTCTACTTCCACAGACCCGGCGACGTGCGCGACATGACGTTCATGGTCTGGAAGCATGCCGACGCCGCGGACGATCGGTGGCTGTTCATCCCGGCGGTCGACCTGATCCGCCGCATCTCCGCGGACGACAAGCGGTCCAGCTTCGTCGGGTCCGACTTCACCTATGAGGACGTGTCGGGACGCGCGCCGTCCGAGGACACGCACACGGTTGTCCGCGACGAAGCCGTCGACGGGCGCGACGCGCACGTCGTCGAGAGCGTGCCGAAGGGGGGCGTGGACTTCACGCGCAAGCTCACGTGGGTCGACGCGGAGACGTTCCTCCCGCTGAAGGAGGAGTACTACGACGCGCAGCAGGAACTGGCGCGCGTGTTCACCGCCGACAAGATCGAGACGATCGACGGCGTGCCGACGATCGTCGAGCGGACGATGGCCAACGTGAAGGCCGGCCACCGCACGGAAGTGGTCTACGCCGACGTCGAGTACGACGGCGGCCTCGAGGACGGCGACTTCAGCGAGCGAAACATGCGGAAGCCCCCGCGTGGATGGACGCGCTAGCCCGCGATGCAGGTGGAGCAACGGCGATGAGAAGCACGACCGCGAGCATGTTGGCGCTGACGCTGTTCATCACGGCGATGGCATCTGCCCAGGACGGCAACGTCGAGGCCCACGGCTTCGTCGTGACCCACGGCGCAGGGCGCCTGCGCGGCACCGGCTCCGACGGCGCCCCGACTGGCGACTTCCTCATACGCGAGGACCGGTTCCGGCTGGATCTGGAGGGCTGGTCCGAGGACATCGACGCCGAGATCAAGGTGAAAGCCGAAGTCGTCCACGATGCGCTCGCCCGCCGGCTCGCGGCCGATCTCCGCGAGGCGTACATAGACTACGCGACCGGGGATCTCGACTTCCGCATTGGCCGCCAGGTCATCACGTGGGGTGTCGGCGACCTGATCTTCGTGAGCGACGTATGGCCGAAAGACTGGGTGAGCTTCTTCGCCGGCCGCCCGATGGACTACTTCAAGGTGGGCATCGAGGCTGTCCGCGCCCGACTGTGGTCGGATGTCGTGAACGTCGAGGTGGTCGCGGCGACGCCCTTCGAGCCGGACACGCTACCGGATTCGGCGTTGTTCGGCGTCGCCAACCCGTTCGCGGGTGTCGAGTCCGTTCGTGTCGAGATGCCTCGGGTCGGGTACGGTAACGTGGAATTCGCGGCCAAGGTCTCGCGCAAGGCGCTGGGTCTCGACCTTGCCGCTCATGCGTATCGTGGGTTCTGGAGCACGCCGTCGGCCCGGACGAACGCCGCGAACCCGCCGACATCGGTGACCATGTTCTACCCTGCGCTCTCCGTGTACACGCTCACCGCGCAGACGAACGCTGCGGGCGGCGTCATCAGCGCGGAAGCGGGCTTGTACGACTCCCGCGACGATCGCGACGGCTCCGACCTGGCCACGCCGAACTCGCAGATCCGCGGGCTCGTCGGATACGACCGTCCTCTGTGGAGCGATGCCCGCGTCGGCGCACAGTACTACGTCGAACTTATGGATGACTTTGGGGCGTACGAAGGCGCGCTCCCGCCTGGTTTTCCGTCGGAGAGCGAGTATCGGGACATGGTCACGCTACGCCTGGAGCAGATGCTGCGCCGCCAGACGTTGCGGCTTTCGCTGTTTGCCTTCTACAGCCCGGCGGATTCCGACTACCTGGTGCAGCCGACGGCCGAGTACAAGCTGTCGGACGAACTGCGCGTGGCCGTCGGGGCGGACCTGTTCGGGGGCGACGCCCACACGATGCTCGGGAGATTCGATCGCAGCGACAACGTCCACGCTACGGCGCGCTTCGACTTCTAGCGGGTCCTTCCACGCTATTGCCGTTGGGCGGCGAGATCGGTAGACGTCTTCCCCTGGCAGGGGAAGATCGAGATGGGGTCCGTCCCCAGGCGGTTGGTTCCCGATGTCGCCGAGCGCGTGTTGAGCCGTGGCAGCCACGAATCTCACCACGGCCGCCCTCCGCGGAGCGGCGGCCTACGCGGCAACCGGCGTCAAGCCCATCGCGGCGGCCTCGTCGCGCATGCGGGAGACGGCCTCTGGCGCCTGCGGTTCACCCTCGACGCTGTATTCACGCCCCAGCCACTCGTATTTCGCCGACGCCGATGGGTTGTACGGAAGCAGTTCGATTTCCGACAGGCCGACGCGGCGCATGAACGCGTAGATGCCGCGGAGATTCTCCTCGGTATCCGTGACCTCGGGGATCAGCGGCACACGCACGCGGGTCTGCACGCCGTGCCCCGCGAGCCTCGACGCGTTCTCCAGAACAGGACGGTTCGAGGCCCCGGTCCATCGACGGTGCGCGTCGTCGTCGATGAGCTTTAGGTCGTACAGCACAAGATCGCTGACTGCGGCGAGGCGTTCCAGCGCCGGCCACGAGCACATACCGCACGTCTCGATGGCCGTGTGGATGTCGCGTCCTCGGCACCCGGCTAGGACGGCTTCGGCGAAGTCCACCTGGTGAGTCACCTCGCCCCCTGTAAGCGTCACGCCGCCGTTGGAGTACGTGAAGAACGGTTCCATCCGCACGGCCTTCGCGATCACGTCGGCCGCGGACGCGGTGTACCCCTTGATCGACAGCGCGCGTTGGGCGCAATTCTCGACGCAGCCGCCGCACAGCACGCAGTCCTCGCGACGGATGTCGTGCGACTTGGCGCCGATCGCGTGCTCGCCGCGCGGACACACCTGCTCGCACGCGCCGCAGTACGCGCACCGATCGCGCACCAAGACCACCTCCGGCGTCGCGCTCTGGGACTCCGGGCTGTGGCACCACGCGCACTCGAGCGGGCACCCCTTTAGGTACACGGCCATGCGTATACCAGGGCCGTCGTGGATCGCGAACGTGTCGATATCGAAGATCGTGCCGGTGATGTCTGTGGCGGAGACTTCGACGCTCATAGCCCGCCCTCCTGACGCCTTATCTGGTGCTCCTGCTGCTCCGGGCTGAGCATCGTGAAGTAGGCGCACCATCCCCCCATCCTGACACGGAGTGAGCGGTAGCTGTCCGGCTCCCGACGCGCCGCGCGCAGTTCCTCGGCGTCGACGACGGTAAGCGTCATCATCGCGCCACCTGTCGCCACGAAGCTTCGCAGCAGGGCGACCATCCGCGCTGTGCCGATGTCGTCGGCTAGGAGCTTCCGAGGCACCCGCAGGTCCACGGGGCCGCCGGCGGGCAGATTCCCGTGGGGCATGTTCGCGTAGCTAAGGATCGCGCCTGGCAGTCCGTCGTCATCCTGCCCAAGCGCCGGGGAGAAGTTAGACGATACCGGCTCGCCGGCCAGGCGCCCGTCCGGCGCCGTGCCCAGGCCCTCGCCGATGCCCACGTACCACGAGAAAGTCGCGACGCCGCACGGGAACTTCATCTCAGTGGGGAATCGCTCCGCGTGCTCCGCGACGGCCGACGTGAACGCCTCCATGACCTGACGGCCGACGGCGTCTGCGCGCGGGTTCGCGTTCCCGTACTTCGGGGCCGCCTGCATCTTGGCTCTGAGCCACGCGTAGCCCTCGAAGTCGGCGTCGAGCGCGTCGCACAGTTGTTCCACGGTCGCGGCGCGGTCCTCGAAGATGACCTGCTTGATCGCGGTGAGTGAATCGATCGTGTGCGCCGCGCTCTCGGCGAGCATCCCGAACGTGCGGAACTTCGCGCCTCCCGCCGTCATGTCGCGGCGGGTCTCGATCGCGCCGTCCACCAACGCGCTCAACAACGGCACCGGCGCTATCGTGTGGCGGTCGTCGATAGTGTTGACGACGCGTTCGACCACGGCGGAGACCATACCGTCGAGCTGTGTTCGGAACGCGCCCCAGACGTCTTCAAAGGAGGAGAATCCGCGCGGGTCGCCGGTATCCTCGCCATGGCGTCGCGGTTCCTCGTCGTCCTCGACGGGCCCCTCGCGCGACACGCCGCGGTTCAGCGCCCACTCCAGGCAGAGCATGAGACTCAACCGCTGGAACCGGAAATCGGTCTTGCCCGGGATGACGACTTCCCAGCACCCATCGTTCGTATAGTCGCGTGCGTCCGGCGTGGGTATGCCGATGCGCTCCAGCGCTGGGACCAGCGCCTCGTCGTTGAAGATGGCGGGCATCCCGCCGCCCTCTTTGAGGATCTCGCACGAGTACGTGAGTAGCTCTTCGGGCGACTCGCAGTGGGTTCGCACCGTGACGAGAGGATTCGTCATCTGGTGACGCCGGTAGCTCTCCAGCACGAGGAACGTCAGCGCGTTCGTGCCGTCCTCGCCCTCCGGCGTGAGACCGCCGACGATGATGTTCTGTAGCCAGTGGTTCGTAGCGTCCAGGCTGTCGCGCTCGGACCCGACCTGCGACGACGTGTAGTGCCGCGTACGGCGTCGGAAGTTGGGGGTGGCGGTTGCGCGCGCGTCGGTCTTCTGCTCTGCCGTGGTCTTTGCTCGCTCGTTGAACTTCAGGCAGAAGCAGTCGACGAGTTCCGCAGCGAAGTCTAGGTCTATCCGCCCTTCGCGCAGATCGCGTTCGAGGTACGGCCACGCGTACTGGTCGATCCTGCCGATGGCGTTCCCGTTCATCGTTGCGTGGAACACCATGTGCAGCAGCCACACCGACTGCAACGCCTGCCAGAAATCCTCAGCGGGCCCGGCCGGGACTACCCGTAGGTTGGCGGCCATGCGCCGCAGTTCGTCGGCGCGGGCGCGGTCAGATTGTGAGGCGGCGTCGCTCTCGCACTGCTCCGCGAGCCGCCGCGCGAAGTCCATCACGCCCGCGCAAGCGATCTCCACCGATTCGAGGAACGCGCATTCCTCGTCGCTCTCAGCGGCGAACCGTTCCGACTCCGCATGCGCGAGGACGCCACGCAGCCCCTTCCCCAGCAGACGGGGGTAGTCCGGCACGATGTGGCCGAAGACCGAATGCGTGCTCACGCCGAGAGCTTTGGCCTCTACGCGTTCCTGCTCGGTCGTGTATTCGGGAAAGCCCCGTTCCGCGTGGAGGCGTGGCTCCTCTAGAGTCATGGACCCGGCGATGAGCTGGCCGGGCCACTCGTCGGTGGGCATGTGAGCCAGCTTCAGCGCGATCGCGCGCGCCTTGCGCACCGGCAGCGGGGTGAACATGTGCTCGTCGGAAATACGCGCCGGGCAGTCCCACTTGGCGGGCGGGACATCCATAGCAGCGCGGACGCGCACCCGTAGGTCGGATACTCGGTCGGTGTCGGGACGTTTGCGGATGTCGTGATGCGTCATGGCAAGCCTCCCCAGCATTGATAGCCGACGGGGGGCCGCCCGCAAGTGCGGGGAGTGGGCGCGTGTCATCCGGTGGCGCTGTCGATCGTGAGTCTGCCGGCGTCCGCGCTCACGGCGCCGCAACGGCGCAAGCATCCCCACGACACAGCGAAGGAGCGAGCTACGCAAGCCCGGCTGGAGTCACTGCGGAGGGCGTCAGATGCGCGGCGGATGCGCGTCGGGGAGGCCCGCAGACACGCGACGGGCCACTATCCGGCCCACTTCGTCCAGGCGACCCAGCCGAAGAACCCGAGCGTGACGACGAGTCCCGTGAGAGCGGGCCATCGGTTCCTCATGTCCACGCCAACCCAATCCGCGCGGCCGTTCAGAATGAGCAGTAGGACGGCCAGCAGTGGCATGAATGCGGCCCCGATAACGGCGTACAGCTTCTGTATCTCCCGAAAGCTGACAAGGAGGCCCGCCATCGGGATGACCGCGATCGCGACGAGATACCCCCGGTACGCGATGCCGCGCGTGTCCACGGCCGCGCCCGGCGCTATCGCGTCGTCGGCGCCACGGAACGAAAGGCGCCAGACATCGGCGAATATGTACGGCACCGCCTGCCAGACTCCCAGGAGGCTGCTGAAGACCGCGCCCAGGGCGCCAAGCAAGAACGCCCACCTGCCGACGGAGCCAACAGACTCCCCGAGCCTGTCGGAGAGCGTCACCAGGAGGCCGGCGCCCTTGCCGGTGATCTCGACGCTGCTGCCGATTATGACCATCGCGATGCCGAACACCGCCGTCATGGCGTAGCCTACGCCGAGATCGATCCGACATGTCGTCATGTCCTTCCGCCCGGCCCTGCCGGCCTCGCGTATCCAGTAGCCGTAGCAGAGCACCGTCACCGTGCCGCCGATTCCGCCTATGAGGGCTATGGTCCACGTCAGACCCGCGCCGTCCACGTCGGGGATCGTGGGAACCAGAAGGCCCCTCGCGAACGCCCCCATGCCGGGCCACAACATGGCTGCGGTGACTATGGCGGTCACGAACATGATGGCGATGCAGACGCCCATCACCTTTTCGAACAGGCGGAACCCGCCGAGGAAGACCAGCACCAGGCCGAGCAGGCTGGCGCCCACGCCGAAGACCACCTTCGCCCGCGCCGCGTCCTCGAACACCGGAATCAGAGCATGCAGGGCGACGCCACACGCGCTCATCAGCGCGGACCCGACGAAGAACGACCACAGCACCAGATACGGCAGGAACGCCCATCCGATCCCCCGGCCGAGCCTGCGTATGGACCCCTCGATGAGCGTCTCACCCGTGGCCAGTTGCCACCTGCCCAGACCCTCGTTCAGCACATACTTCATCAGGGCGCCGACGACCACGGCCCAGAGGACGGCCGTGCCCAACTGGCTGCCGGTGAAGGCGCCCGTGGCGAGATCGCCGGCGCCGACGCCCGTCGCCGCGACCAGTATACCGGGACCGATCACGGTCAGGAGGCGTCGGCCGCGCGATGTCCTCCGGTCGTCCACGTGGGCTAGCTCCTTATCCTGGATGCGATGGCCGGTTCTGGTGGGTGGATGTGTCGCGGCGTGTCAGTAGTTCGGGCGCTTCCACGTCCCGGCTACGTACGCCTTCCACGAATGCGACGAGTCGCCCACGTACTCGTAGGTGTCGAACACGGCCGCTTTGCCGAGGAGCCGCGGGTCGGACTGCTCCGCGAGTTCGGCTTCCATACGCGTTCGCAGTTGCTCCTTGAGCTTCGCATGCGCTGGGTCCGCCGCCAGGTTGTGCATGCACTCGGGGTCGTCCTCGGCTCTGTACAGCTCCTCGGCAGGGCGCTTGCCCATCGCCAGGTCGAAGTACGTGTCCTCGCCCGCGTCGTGTTGCTCTAGGATGAGCGTCCGGGTGGGGGAACTGTCCATATTCGTGAAGCCGGTCTCGGGGTTGCCGGCCGGCCACCGGTCGGGCTCGTAGTTGCGGACGTAGAGGCATTCGTCCGCGCGAATGACGCGCACCGGGTAGCCGAGGTCGCCCTCTCGGCCGAGGTCGTGGCGCTCCCGGCCCATGAGCACGTGGTCCCGCGACGCGTCCACGCGTCCGTCCTCGCCCGATGTCAGGACGCCGAGGAAGCTGCTCCCGGTCATGCCCTCGTGCGGCCCGAGGCCGGCGGCCTCGAGGAAAGTGGGTCCGATGTCGCGGAAGCTCACGAAGTCCGTGACCACACGTCCGCCCTCGACGCCTGCGCCCCAACGCGCCGCGAACGGCATGTTGAAGTCCTGCTCGTACATCTGTCCCTTCACACGGGGGAACGGCATGCCGTTGTCGGACGTGACGACGACGAGCGTGTCGTCCAGCTCGCCCATCTCTTCCAGCTTCGCGAGCATGCGCCCAAGCTGCTCGTCGAACCACTCCACCTCCAGCGCGTAGTCGAGCAGGTCGCTGCGCACGATCTCCTCGTCCGGCAGGTACGCGGGAGGGGTGATGTCGGCCGTCCGCCTGCCGGCGCGCTCGCCGGAGCCCTGCTCGTAGGCGCGATGCGGCTCGTGTGCGCCGTACCAGAAGCAGAACGGCGCGCCGTCCGGTCGTTCGTCGAGGAAGCGGTCGAAGTTGTAGGCGTAGTCCTTCTTGCTGATGCCCGTCGTGGGCGGGTCGAGCTGCGCGCCGTGGTATGCCGGCCCCGCCGGGTTTCGAGTGAATCCACCGGCCTCGTAGTCGCCTGGTCCCCATCCTTTGCCGGTGTGACCCACGTGGTAGCCAGCCGCCTCCAGCAGGTCCGGGTACACGGCGAACTTCGACGGGAAGATGCCGAAGTGGCAGGACGCCTCCTCCAATTGCCACGTGTGGCGGCCGGTGAGAATGCTCGCCCTCGACGGCGCGCACTTCGGGTTCGTGGTGTACACGTGCGTGAACAGCACCCCCTCTGCGGCGACGCGGTCGAAGTGCGGCGTGTGGAGGAAGTCGTGGCCGTACGCGCTCATGTGGGAGGCGTCGTCGGCGATAGCGAAGAGGATGTTCGGGCGCGGGCGGTCTCCGTTGTTCACGACGGGCTCCTGGGCGCGCGCTTGAGGTCGCATTGCCCGATTCTACACGTCCCCCACGACGACCGCACTCGTCGACTGATGGGCTCCGGCATCCCAACTTGACAGCCGACGCGCGCGACACGCATTGTCTGTCCGACACGAACCCGACGCCGCGCACGCACGCCCAACCGGGAGTCTGACGTGAAGATCATCGTCCACTGGCTATGCGCGTGTTTCGTCGCCGTCGGGACGGCAGCAGCGGCCGGCCCTGGCTACTTCCGCGGCCCGGCGATCCACGGCGACACGATCGTCTTCACCGCCGAGAGCGACTTGTGGCGGGTCGGCATCGAGGGCGGCCTTGCCCAACGCCTGACCACGCACGCCAACGACGAGTACGGCGCCGCCATCTCGCCAGATGGCGCGACGATCGCGTTCACGGCGTCCTATGAAGGGCCTGCCGAGGTCTACACGATGCCCGTCGATGGCGGAGCGCCGGGGCGGATGACGCACCTGGGACAGGGCGCGTTCGTTCGCGGGTGGACTCCGTCGGGCCAGATCCTGTTCACGACATCCGCGTTTTCCTCGCTGCCTAACGGGCAGTTGGCGACCGTCGATCCTGCCTCCGCGGCGATCGACGTGCTCCCGCTGCATCAGGCGGCGAACGGGGTCTTCGACCCGTCCGGTGCGACGCTGTTCTTCGAGCGGCTGTCGTTCCAGGGCAGCCCCGCGAAGCGCTACAAGGGCGGCACCGCGCAGAATTTGTGGCGCTTCACGGCAGGGACGGATGAGGCTGAGCCGCTCACATCCGACTACGCCGGCACGAGCAAGGACCCAATGTGGTGGGACGGGCGCGCCTATTCCTGACCGATCGTGGCGACGACGGGTCGATGAACGTGTGGTCCATGACACCCGACGGGACAGACGCGCAACAGCACACGACGCACGCAGGCTGGGACGCGCAGGGAGCCGACCTCGACGGCGGCAGGATCGTGTATCAGTTGGGCGCCGACCTACGGGTGTACGACATCGCCACCGACACGGGTCGGGTCGTGCCGATACCGCTCGTCTCAGACTTCGATGCGACCCGGGAGAACTGGGTCAAGCAGCCCATGAACTACGTCACCTCCGCGCACATCTCCCCGGACGGCGACCGCGTGGCCCTGACGGCGCGCGGGCGCGTCTTCGTGACGCCCGCGAAGAAGGGACGGCGGGCGCAGGTAGCCCGACGCGAAGGCGCACGGTATCGCAGCGCGATGTTCATGCCCGAAGGCGACGAGGTCGTCTTCTTGTCGGACGAAACGGGCGAGCTGGAACTGTGGACGGCCCCGAGCGACGGCATCGGAACGCCTGAGCAACTGTCGGCCGACGGCGACGTCTTCCGATACGAGGTGACGCCCTCACCGGACGGGAAGTGGATCGCGTACCGCGACAAGAACTACGTGGCATGGCTGTTCGACGTGGAGGCGAAGACCCGGACGGAGATCGCGCGCAACCAGAACGACGGCATCGGGGATCTCCGGTGGGCGCCCGATAGCCGCTGGCTGGCATACGTCATGACGGCGGACAACTCCTACCCCCAGATCCACGTGTATGCGGTGGAGGATGCGACATCGACAGCGGTGACGAGTGACCGTGTCGACAGCTACTCACCGACGTGGAGCACGGACGGGAAATGGCTGTACTTCCTCTCCGACAGGCATTTCCAGTCGCGCGTCGGCAGCCCGTGGGGACCACGGCAGCCTGAGCCGTACTTCGACGGCACGACCAAGCTCTACATGGTGTCTCTGACGGGCGAGGACCGGTCCCCGTTCGAGGAGGACGACGAGGTGTACCTCGCCGAGAAGAAGGCTGAGGAGGAGGCCGAAACCGACGAGGACGCTGGCGACGAGGACGACAGCAACGACGAAGACGACGAGGAGGACGCACAGGCGACAGCTTCGGACGACGGCGTCGACACCGACGAAGAGTCGCCCGACGCCGAAGATGATGCAGACGACGCCGACGGCGAGGAGGACGAGGACGCAGTCGATCCTGTGGTCATCGCCCTGGACGGAATGAACGAGCGCGTGCTGGAGGCGCCCGTCAAGCCGGGGAACTACGGCGGGCTGAGCGCGAACGAAAAGCACCTGTTCTGGCTTGCGTGGAATCCGGAGGCGCGAACGCAGAAGCTGCAGGCGCTGGAAATCAAGAACAACGATATCGAGGTGAAGACCGTCCTCGATGAGATGAACGGCTACGAGCTGTCGCGCGATGGGAAGAAGATCCTTGCGCGCAAGGGCAGCGCGTATCACGTGTTCGACGCGGGCACGTCCGCGCCTGATCTCGACAACACCAAAGTGGATCTGTCAGGCTGGACGTTCTCGGTCGACCCACGCGAGGAGTGGCGCCTCATTCTCACCGAGGCGTGGCGATACCATCGCGACTACTTCTACGACCCGGGCATGCATGGCGTCGACTGGGACGCGATGCTCGACAAGTACATGCCCCTCGTCGACCGCGTGACGCACCGATCCGAGCTGAACGATGTCATCGCGCAGATGGTTAGCGAACTGTCGGCGCTCCACACCTATCTCTGGGGCGGAGACCGCGACACTGGCGATGATTCGGTCAGCCCCGCGAGGCTCGGAGCCCGGCTCGCGCGAGACGAGGCCGCTGGCGGGTACCGCGTCGAGCACGTGTACGCGTCGGATCCGAACTACCCCGGCCGGCGCTCGCCGCTGGCCAAGCCGGGCGTGAAAGTGGCCGAAGGGGACGTCATCGAGGCCGTCAACGGCGTTGCAGCGCTATCGGTCCCGGACATTTCGGTCCCGCTGCGCAGTCAGGCGGGGCGGCAGACACTACTCACCGTTCGCGCCGCCGTGGGCGAGGAGGCGGAGGCAGAGGCCGAAACCCACCGGGTCGTCGTGAAGCCCATCTCCCCGTGGGCCGAGCGGAACCTGCGGTACGGGGAGTGGGAGTACCGGCGTCGGCAGCTCGTCGACGGGAAATCGAACGGCGACATCGGCTACGTCCACCTGCGCGCGATGGGCTCGGGCGATATCGCGCAGTGGGCGCGCGAGTATTACCCCGTGTTCGACCGGAAGGGGCTCATCGTCGACGTGCGCCACAACGGCGGCGGGAACATCGACAGCTGGATTCTCAGCAGGCTTCTGCGCAAGGCGTGGATGTACTGGGCCGGGCGCGTCGGCCGACCGACCTGGGGTATGCAGTACGCGTTCCGCGGGCACGTCGTCGCCCTGGTCGATGGGAATACCGGGTCCGACGGCGAGGCGTTCGCGGAGGGCTTCCAGCGGCTTGGCATCGGCAAGGTTATCGGCACGCGGACGTGGGGCGGCGAAATCTGGCTCTCGTTCAACACACAGCAGGTGGACAACGGGTTGGCCGCTGTGCCTCAATGGGGCGTATTCGGGCCCGAGGGCGAGTGGATGGTCGAAGGTCACGGCGTGGACCCGGACATCGTCGTGGATAACCTGCCGCACGCGACCTACAACGGCGCCGACGCCCAACTCGACGCCGCCATCGCACATCTACAGAACCTCATCCGCACGGAGCCGGTGCCCGAGGTGGTCATACCTCCGCGCCCCGACAAGTCGCACGGCGACAACCGCGCGCGGCCGTAATCCGGCGCCCCGTCGTCCGCGCTCGCGTCGGTGTCCGGTGGCGCGGACTATGCGTGCCGTGCCTTGATGGGCGCCGAGTCCGTGGCTATCGTTAGCGTGGTTCCCACCAAGCTCTCGCCGTGTCTGTACATCCCGCACGCCATTGCCGCCCTTGGACTCTGGGTCAAAAGGGAGAGGCGCCATGGTACGTGTGAGGGACAACCAGATCGAAGTCACGACGCGGACGCTTAGGGCCACCTGGGCAGACGGCGTCCTGACATCCCTCAGCGCGCGACCCGACGGACAGACGCTGGTCGATCCGGCGCCCGACGACGGCCCCCCAATGTATCTCATCTACGCGTCGGGCGAGGCCGTCGCGATCGGCCGGGAGATGGGCGATCGCGTCTACGTACTCCCGCGTAGCGACACCGAGGCCGAAATACGCATCGAAGGCTGGCACGGCGACGGCGCGATCCGCGTCTCCGAGGATGTCGAAACGGGCGACATGGTCGTGGAGCCGAGTGGATACGCCTCGCGGCCTGGCTTGCGCGCGTGCCGCCTTCCTATAGGAGGCATCGCGGAGTCCCTCAAGCTCGTGGCTCCGTTCTTCCAGGGCGTGCGCCTCCCTCTCGACGACCCACTCATACGCAACTCACACTGGCAGTGGCCGCACCAGTGGGAAGCCGGACTCGCGATCCTCGAGGGCGCTGGTGGCGGCTGGTGGGTACGCGCCGAGGACGACCGCTACCGGTACAAGGCTCTGCACGTCGGTTCACGCGACACGCACGATACCCTCGGCCTCGACACCGAGACGTACGGTCCTATGGACGCCAACCTGAGCGCCGGCAACCTGGAGTGGCGCATAAACACCTTCGCGGGCGACTGGGAGACTCCCGCCGCCACGTATCGCGCGTGGATGGCGAAGGCGTACGACCTGGCCCGTGAACCGCTCCCCGACTGGTTCGACGACATCCGGTTCGCAGTGAGTTGGTGCCCGACGAAGCCCGACATCCTCGACGCCATCGCCGCCCGCGTGCCGGCCGGGCGCGTCCTCCTCCACATGCCCGACTGGCGCACCGACGCGTACGACGAGAACTACCCCACGTACAAGGCCAGCGAAACCGGTCGAGGTTTCATCGAGACGGCACAGAACGCCGGGTTCCACGTCATGCCGCACCTCAACGCGATCGATATGGACCCGTCGCATCCGGTCTACACGCGCGTGCGCGACTTCCAGCAGCGCGCCGTGGACTCCAAGCGCGTCCTCGGCTGGACGTGGGTCGATGGGGCGGGCAAGCCAGTGCCCGAATCCAACGCGGGGCGTCTCCTCCATCGGTCGGAGAAGACTATGGTGAAGATCCACCCTGGGCTCGGGACGTGGAGGTCGATCCTGTCGCAGGCCGTGCGGGAGTCAGCGGAGTCGCTGGATCTGTCCGCGGCGTTCCTGGACGTGACGCTGTGTTCGTGGAACCTGCACAACTGCCTCGTCGACGACATGACGTCGACAGAGGGTATGCGACGGCTCATCGGCGATGTCGCTCGCCTCGGCCTCGTCGTGGGCGGGGAGGGGCGCAACGAGATCACTTCCCTGCACCAGCGCTTCGCCCAAGTGCACCTGTTCCGAAGCTGGCACGCCACGGACGAAGGTCTCGATCGGCTCGAGAAAGAGGGCCTCTGCCCATTGAACGAGTTCCTGTTCGGGAACTGGTGCAAGTCGTTCGGATACTCGGGCCTGAACGGCGACTCGCCCGTGTCCGCGACGCGGATGCGCGTGCACGAGAAGCTCGGCGCGATCCCCACGGTAACGGTGGGAGCCGCGAAGGACATTGCGCGGCCGAACCGCGTCGTGCGACAGATGCTCGACGCGGCGGGCGCATAGTCGTTACCTCAGCCGGCGCCGATGCGTGCTCTATACGTGCACGATGGACGCAACGGCGGGAGGCGACTATGGCGTGCAAGACGGAGCGGGACGGGGCGCGAACTTGGATCGAGGGCGTCTGGGATGGCGTGTGCGGCGTCGACTGGGATGCGTCCCAGCGGGCGCTTGCCGCGGCGCTTTCGGCCGCGCTCGGCGTGCCGGTGGACTTCGACGAACTACTCGTCGCCTCGACCGACGCGTTCGCAGCGGTGAGCAGCGACGTGTATCAGGACGTGACCTACCTCGCCGCCGCGCAGGATGTGCTGACCGACGGCGCCCGGTACTACGGCTTCGACGGTGAGTGGGCCTTCCCAGAGTCATTCGAGCAGGCGCGCGGGATCGTCAGGTCCGAGATCGACGCCGGACGCGCCGTGCCTACCGGCGGCGCGGCTCAGCCGTACGGCTGCCCGCCTTGGGGAATCGCCGTCGGCTATGACGATCACGCCACGACCGTCTGCCTCGCCGGCTACGGCGCCTCGGGTGGAACGCGGTGGCATGACGTGCGCGGCGACTGTGGCCGCGAGGATACCGGGCCATGGAACGGACGCGTGCGAGGCCTCCTGACCGAGCGGAACGCGTTCTGGCTGGAGCGTCCGCTGTTCGTGCTGGGACCCCGCGTCGCCACGCCCGCTCCACTCGCCGCCCGACTCGCAGTCCTGCGCGCGACCGTCACAGCGATGCGCGCGGCTCCTCATCGAATCGACTACTGGGGCGGTGTCACGTACTTCATGGGCATTGCGGCCCTGCGCCACCTGGCTGATGGGTTGGCGACGCTCGACTACCCCGCGGTTGCCGAGATGCCGCGGCCAGACGACGCCTACGACTGGTGGAACGTGTACGGCGTCCTGCTGACGACGGCCGATATGGTCATGCGAGGGCGCGCCGCCGCGGCCCGCGTGTTCCGCCGGTGGGCGGACGAAGATCCCTCCCTCCGCGCTCTCGACGACTGTGTCCCGCTGCTAGCCGAGGCAGCGGATGTCGGAGCTGCGCTCTTCGACGAGTTGCACAGCGAGGAGGATCTACCGGCAGACGGCGCGTGGCGCGAGCGTGCCTCGGCCGCGTTCGGGCGCATAGCCGAGCTCGACGAACGGTGCGCCGGCGCCATGTGCGCGCTTACGCGAAGTAGAAGTCGTACATCTGCCGCTTGATGATCGTCGCCAGCAGGCTCCAGCCAGCGCCAACGACGTACTCCCCTAGGATCACGCCAAACGCCAGCGGCAGCGCCCTGCGGTACGCCTTAATCCCGCCGAACCGAAGCACGAGTAGCTTCGCGATGGACGCGAAGATAAGGCATGACCAGATGTAGTCGATGCCGAAGTTCATCGACAGGGCGTACCCCGCCGGGTGCAGCGGCCACCAAAGGAACCGGGTCCGCAAGAACATCAGCCCGAATGTCACCATCGCGCCGATCACCATGAACAGCCCGGCGCCCTTCACCGGTCCTTGCGGCACGGACAAGCGCAGTTCCAACGCACGCCACACGCCGGATGCGTGCCCGATCGGGACGTTCCGCAGTCCCGTCTCGAAGGAGAGATGCAGGAGCGCCCAGAACGCGGACAGAGACCCGATCACCACAGCCAGGGTCATCGCGACCGCGAGACGCCGCGTGCGTATGCGCAGCACCTCGGCCATCTTCAGGCTCTCGAGCTGGTGCGGCATGAGATGGTCTCGATACCCGCGGCCGGCGAACCACCAGAACAGCGGAAATACGGCAAGGTTGTTCGCGCCCAGACGCCGGGTGCCGACGACGTCGGCCATCAGGTTGCCGGGGTTCATGCCGACCAGTTCGTGCGTCGGGGGGCCGAGTTCCGCGCGCACGCGTGTGATACTAACCGACAGCATCATCCAGATGCCGAAGAACAGGGGGAGAATCCAAAGGCTCATGCCCATGCGGAGACAGATCGCTCCGATGACGACGAATCCGGCGGCGAAGCCGATCGCGGCCACGCGGTAGGGCATCGGTTCGTCCGCGTCGTCCACGTCCCGCGCATTGAGGAAGACGCGTCGCATGACGTCGCGCACGTGGTACCGACCCAGCCACGTCACGACGAAGAAGAGCCCCAGCCAAGCCCCGGTCGACTGCTGGTTCAGGTACGGGAAGCCCGGCAGGCTGCGCATGCCCAGCGCCGCGCCGAGCACCTGCTGCAACTTCCGTACGACGTAGAAGAACCAAGTCGAGAACGCGAGGTCCAGCGGCAAGAAGAAGCCCAACGCGATCGCGAACGGGTAGATCGGGAACGGGATGCTCCCCATCGCGTTCCAGGGCTTGGTCGTGAAGAACGCGCCCAGGTTGTGGTCCAGGTACGTCACCGGGATGCCCGGCACGTGCGGCCACACGTAGTGGAGGCCGTTGAGAAGGTCGATGCCGCCCCCTATGCCGAAGCCTATCCATAGGAGACGATTACGGAAGAAGTCCGTGCGTCCACCATCCTCAATGACCGCCAACGGCAGTTGGATGATGGGATAGCTGAGTCGTTCCCGCTGCGTCCACTGCTTGCGGATGAGGACGTTCGCGCACAGCAGCACCCACCCGATCAGCCCGACAAAGGCCGTCCAGCCGAGCACCGGCGAGACCAGCGGACGCCAGTTCTCCGTCACGTAGAGTGTGGACTCGCCGCCGTACAGCGCCTCCAGGGCCACAGGGTCCTGCACGGTTAGCCATTTGGGCAGGTAGCGGTGGAACAGGGCCGCCCACTCGTTGTCCGGCGTCGCGTAGTGGAACGCCCACCCCATCACGGGGACGAGTATCTGGTACGAATCGCGCCCGGCGATCGCTCCTGCGAGCGTCAGCATGGCGTAGACAGTCAGCAGTTCCGCGGCCGTGAGCGCATGGCGTGGCGCGTGTCGCTTGATGCCCAGGTTTGCGACCATCAGCAGCAGCAGGTTCACGATGACGTGCCACATCAGCGACAGGCAGGAGGAGTGCCCGGTATTCCACACGCCCTCGATCTGCATCAGCCAGTACGCGTTGGGCGGGATCAGGGCCGCCCCCAAGGCGATGGAACGCCATGTCGGGGCCTGGGGCGCAGACAGTTTGCGGGCTAGCTGGGTCACGAAGGCGGCGCCACGATGTTGCGGGGGTCGGTCACCATGCCAGTATACCACGCGCCTCCGCGGCCTGAAGGTGGTCGACACCGGGCCGTGCCCCCAAGGCCCCGGCGCGGTTATACTGCCTCGTACACCAAAAGGAGGCACGCGTGAGCGCACGCATCCGCTTCGTTCTTCTCGGCAGCGGGGCGGTCCGGAACAACCCTCGACGCGGCGGCCCCGCTCAGATCCTCGTCGTCGACGACCACGTCCTTATGTTCGACTGCGGCCGGTCGGCGTGCACGGGTCTGGCGCGCGCCGGAGTCCCGGCCGAGACGGTGGATCGACTGCTTCTCACGCACCTGCACTTCGACCACGTCACGGACGTGCCGTACTTCGTGTTCGTCGGCTGGAATAACGGCCGCGCGCGTCCTTTACGCGTGTACGGCCCTACCGGCACGGCCCAGTTCGTGGAGCGCATCGTGCGACCTCCGTTCGAGCAGGACATCACCAGTCGGGTAGGACACGGCAAAGACGCGTCGTTGCTGGACCCGGATGTCGTGGACGTAGCGGCGCAGGGCGTCGTGGTCGAGGAGCGCGGCTACCGGGTCTCGACGATCTTCACGGAGCACGCGGGTATGCCCAGCCTCGCGTATCGCGTCGACGTCGGCGACCGGCGCGTCGTCATCACCGGCGACGGCCCGCCGTCACCGGCGTTGACCGATTTCTGCCGCGACTCCGACCTGCTCGTGTCGGAGTGCTCGGGCACCGCGGAGTTCCTCGCGGCACAGCCGTGGGGAGCGTGGCACACGAACCCGCAGACGCTCGCTGCGATGGCGACGGAGGCGAACGTGCAGCGAGTGGTCATCAAGCATCTCGTGATGGAGGACATCACGGGAGATCCACGTGACTCGGTACGCATGGGCGATGCCATCCGCGAGGGGTACGGGGGCGAGGTCCTCGTCGGCGAGGACGGCCTGAGCGTCGACATCACGTGACGACGCCCGCGCGGCGCATGGTATATTGCGCGTCGAGGAGGCCCGACCCGTGCCGTCCGTTGCCAACCCCATCGCTTGGCCGCGACGCGTGACTGTCGGCCTGTGCCTGCTCGTGGGGCTGGTGGCTGGCTGTGGCGAGGACGAGGCGGCGAAGGTCGACATGGAGGAGACGGACCCGCGCGTGCGGTTCAGCCTGACTCCCCTCGGCCCGATCCCCTACCCGTTCGACAACGGGCCGAACCAGAAGCGCATCGAACTTGGCCGGCTACTGTTCTTCGACCCCATCCTGAGCGGGGAGAAGGACACCGCGTGCGGAACGTGCCATCACCCCGACTTCGCGTTCGCCGACGATCGGCAGTTCGGCGCGGGCGCGAGCGGCGTTGGATTGGGAGCGGACCGCGTGGTCTCTCACTCAGCGGTCAGTGGCTTGCCGGTCGAGCTGGAGCCGCGCAACTCCCCGACCGTGTTCAACACCGCGTTCAACGAGGACGAGTTCGGGGAGCCCTCGTGGATGGGCTTCATGTTCGCGGATGGGCGCATTCGCGGGCTGGAGGATCAGGCCAAGGGGCCGATCGCGTCGCGCGTCGAGATGCGCGGGGACGCGTATCGCGGCGACGAGGAGGAGGCCCAGGATCAGTCGCTCAGCAACGTGCTGGGCCGGCTTCGCGCGATCCCGGAATACCTGGAGCTGTTCGCCGCCGCGTTCGCGGAACACGCCGATGTGTACCCCGGCGTCGCGATCATCAACCCGTCGACCTATGGCCGGGCCATCGCGGCGTACGAGCGCGAGCTGGTGACGCGAAACTCAGCCTACGACCGCTACGTCGAGGGCGACGACTCGGCGCTCACGGCGCAGCAGTTGGCCGGCCTGGAGCTGTTCCACACGAAGGCGAAGTGCGCCGTGTGCCATAGCGGCCCGATGTTCAGTGACTTCCGTTTCGTCGTGCAGGGGGCGCCACAGGAGGGCGAGGGCAAAGACATCATCCCCGGCGACGACCTCGGCCGTGAGGAGCACACGCTGGACCCGCAGGATCGCTACGCCTTCCGCACGACGACGCTGCGCAACATCGAACTCACGGCTCCGTACATGCACGACGGCGTTCTCGACACGCTCCGCGAGGTCGTCGAGTTCTACAACGATGGCGCGCAGCCACGCCACCCGTCGGTGACGGACGACATGCTCGACCCGGACCTCAAGGCGCCGCTCGGCCTGAGTCGGGTCGAGATGGACGCGCTAGTCGCGTTCATGGAGAGCCTGACCGACCCCGGCACGTTGCTCGATCCCATGCTGCTGACCGTGCCCGAAAGCGTCCCGAGCGGCCTCCCGCCGGTGTTCGGCGTGAACGCGCCGTAGAGGCTGTCCGCGCTCCGGGCCCGGGAGACGCGCCCGCCTATTATACGGCTCCGTGTGGCTGTGATATGGTCTGCAACCACGCGGGCAGGCCACGATCGCCGGAAGAGGAGACGCGCGACCGATGTCAGTGCACGGGGATCACGAAGCGGGCCCGGACGCCTCGACCACCGACGCGATCGTCGAGGCGTTGCGCGCCGGTGGGCGACCACACGAACTCGGGCTGCGCGACGCGGCGCTCCGAGGCGCGAACCTGTCGCGGGTAAGCCTCGCCGGGTTCGACCTAAACGGCGTGGACCTCGGAGAGGCGTACCTGTACGGCGTGAATCTCTCCGCAGCGCAACTCGTGGGCACGCAAATGCGCGGCGCGATCCTCCAGGGCTCGGTCCTGCACGGGACCTCGCTCGAATCGGCCGACCTGTGCGGCGCCGACCTGCAGTGGACGGACATGCGCAGCGCGGACTTCACACGCGCGGACTTGTCGTCGGCGCAACTGGGTCACGCCCGGCTAGCGAACGCAACGCTCGACGGCGCGAACCTCACCGACGCAAGGGCAGATGCCGCGAACCTGCTCGGCGCGACGATGCGCGACGCCACGCTCACAGGCGGGCGGCTGCACCGCGCGGACTTGCGGGGCGCCAACCTGAGCGGCGCCGACTTAACACTGACCGATCTTCGCGGCGCAAACCTGCACGGGGCGAATCTGAGAGGGGTCTCCCTGACGGCGGCGATCCATGACAAGGAGACCGTCTTCCCGGCTAAGAGGGACCCGGCCGCGTACGGTATGGCATTCATCGAACCCGGGGCATCGCTGGTGGAGGCCGACCTGCGTGGCGTCGCGTTGCGCGGCGCCGACCTGTCGAGAGCGGACCTGACGGCTGCGGATCTGCGGGACGCCGATCTGCGCGCCGTCGTACTGACGCGCGCGACCCTCGACGAGTGCCAGATGGTCGGCGCTCTGGTGGATGACGCCACGGCGATGCCCGAGGACTTCGACGCCCCCTCCGCGGGCGTGCGCCACATTGGCCCAGGAGTTCGACTGTCGGAGGTCGCGCTGCGGTGGCGAGATCTCGAGGAAGCGGACATGCAGGCCGCGGACCTCACGGCGGCAGACCTGACCGGAGCGAATCTCAACGGCGCGCTACTCGCCGAGGCCAACATGGCGCGTGCGGACCTCCAAATGGCCAACCTGCGCGTGGCCCAACTCAACGGCGCGACCATGGGCGGCGCGGCGCTACGCGGAGCGGTGTTCCACGGGGCCAGCCTGCGTTCCGTGGTCATGCGCGACGCCGACCTTGCGTGGGCCGACCTCACCGAGGCGGATCTGTGCGGAGCCGATCTGACAGGGGCGCGGATGGCCGACACACGGCTACGACGGGCGCGGTATGACGGCGACACGCAACTACCTGACGGCTGCGACCCAGCGGCTGCGGGGATGCTCCTGCCCCGAGCGCGCCGTTAGGGCGCTCCCACGCAGAAGGGCGTGGCTCGCGGCTACGGAGTCGTGAGTTGCCTGGCCGCGGGGACAAACTCGCCGTCTCGCACCACCGCGACGTATGCCGGTTTGAGACAATCGCCGCTCTCGTCAAAGTACGTCGCGCCGGTCACGCCGTGGTACGCGCGCTCGGGCGTCGTCATCCGCGCAAAGTAGTCGCGGATTCCCGTCCGGTCGGCGCCCGCCTCATCGATCGCGTCGAACAACTGGTTGGCGGCATCGTACGACAGCGCGGCCCAGGTGTCCGCGGTGCGATCGTACGCCTCGCCGAACGCTGCCGCGAAGTCTTGCGCTTCCTGTCCGCCGATGTCCGGGTGCACGATGAACGGCGTCGTCATCAGCATTCCCTCGACGGCGTCCCCGCCAACGTCCAACAACGCCTCGGAAAGCACCGCGTCGCCCCCGATAAACGGCGTCAGAATGCCTCTCTCACGAGCGGTCACGGCGATCAACGCGGCCTCGTTGTATAGGCCGGAGACGAAGATGATCTCGGCGCCGTTGGCGTGTGCGTCATCGACGGCCGCGGAGAAGTCCAGCGTTATCTCTCGCTCGTAGGCGTGCTCGCTTACGATGGTCAGACCCAGTCGGTCGGCCTCGTCGGAGAACGCGGTCTTCAGGCCGATGCCGTAGTCGTCGTTATCGTACAGCACCGAGGCGCGTTCCATGCCGAGCGTGTCGGACACGTAGCGCGCGATGGACTGTCCCTGGTAGTCGTCGCTGTAGAGGTTGCGGAACGTCCAGTCGGACCCGCGACAGACATCGACGTTGGTCGAGCCGGGCGAGAACTGCAGGACACCCCCCTCACTGTATATGGGCTTCCCGGCCAACGAGCAGACCGAGTTGAAGTGACCGATGACGGCGACGATCCCCGGGTCGCGGGCGAATCTCTCCGCGACGACCACCGCCTGGGACTCCCGACCGCGATCGTCGCCGTAGTCCAACTCTATCGGACGCCCGCCGATGCCGCCCTTGGCGTTCCGGCGCACCATCGCGAGCCCGGCGCCCATTCGCATCTGTTCACCGAGCACGGCGGCGCTGCCGGTAAGGGGAGCCGCGACGCCGATGCGGATGGCGCTACGCTCCGCACTCGCGCCGCACCCGGGCGCCGACGCCATCGCCGCGCCGGCCGCGAGCGCCACGACAATCGCCCATCGTACCCGCATGCCGTAGCCCTCCTGCCTTGTAGGTCGAGTTCGGGGTATGCGCGCTGCGGCGGCGTGCGCTCCGCGCGTTCGTGTTCGTCGTGCGAAGAGCATACTCGCAACGTGACCCCCGTCCAACGAAGGGTACCCGCGACCGCCTCGGGCGCCCCGGCATTGTCACGGCCCCACCGATGGCTATACTGAGACCCATCACGGCCCCGGCGGGAGCGGTGGCCTTAGTTCAACCCGTTCATATTCAATCCCCCGCCCGCCGTGCGTACTTCGGAGGGAGGCGTGATGCGGTCCGTTGGGACCAAAATCGCCGCAGGCTACGGGCTGGCGCTACTGGCGCTGGTCGTCATTGGCTTTGCCGCGTATCGAAGTACCGGTACGCTCATCGCCTCCTCGGAGCGGACCCTCCACAGCCGCAAGGTGCTCCACGAGCTAAACCACCTCCTGTACGAACTGCACTTCGCCGAGACGGCGAGTCGCGGGTATCTGATCGCAGGCGACATCTACTACGTCAAGGAATACCAGGCGAACCGCCGCGAGAGTCACGAGACTCTAAAGCGGCTCATACGCCTGACGCGGCGCGACGCCACGCTGCCACAACGACTCGAGGCGTTTGTGGCCACGCTCGACGCCGTGTTCACGTCCCTCGAGCGCACCCACGCCGTGCGGGATGCGGAAGGCCTGGCCGAGGCGTCGCGCCTTCTCGCGGGCCGCGACGGCATGGAGGCCATGAACGCCGCTCGCTCGGCCATCGTGGAGATGGTGGCCACCGAGCAGGACCGGCTTCTCGCACGCGAATCGGGGTCGCAGGGCGCAGCTCGCAGAGCGCAGGATGTCATCGCGGTGAGTTCCGTGGCCGCGCTGCTGCTGCTAGCCGGCATGACCGTCATCATCACGCGGTCCATCTCCGGCCCATTGCGCCAGATGTCCGTCGGCTCACGGCGAATTGCCGAGGGTGACCTAACCTTCGATGTGCCCCTCGTCGGTCGCAAGGACGAGATCGGCGCTCTGGCCCAGAGCTTCGCGCAAATGGTCCTGTCGCTGCGCGGGACGGCCGATGTCGCCGGGAAAATCGCTGCGGGCGACCTCACCGTGCGCGTCGAGCCGCAGTCGGACAAGGACGCCGTCGGCCACGCGCTGGCGCGCATGGTGTCGGATCTCGCGGCGCTGGACGGACAGCGCCGGGAGCTGTACGAGCAGGTCGAGGCGCACGCGCACACGCTGGAAGAGCAGGTCGCACAGCGAACCGTGGAACTGCAGAGCGCTAAGGAAGAGGCCGAGCGCGCGAATCAGGCCAAGTCCGAGTTCCTGTCGCGCATGAGCCACGAGCTGCGCACGCCGATGAACTCCATCCTTGGTTTCGCCCAGTTGCTCGACATGGACGCGACGCTCACCGACTCCCAGCGGAACCGGGTGAGCCGCATCCTGCGGGGCGGGAGTCACTTGCTCGAACTGATCAACGAAGTGCTCGACCTCGCGCGCGTCGAAACCGGCCGGCTCTCGCTCTCGACCGAATCGGTGGGTCTCGGCGCGTTGGTGGCCGAGACCGTCGAGACGATACGGCCGTTGGCGGACGACCGGGACATCACACTGACCGGGATGGCTGACCGTCCGCCGCGAGACGTCGTCGCCGACAGGACGCGTCTGCGGCAGGTCTTGTTGAACCTCCTGTCCAACGCGGTCAAGTACAACCGCGAGGGTGGCACGGTCTCGGTCACGTGGGCCGACGGCGCCGACGGACATGTGCGCGTCCGCGTCTCTGACACAGGGCCGGGCATTCCCACCGAGCGTCTCGACGAACTGTTCGAGCCGTTCTCGCGGCTCGGGGCGGAGACGACGGACGTCGAAGGCACGGGGATCGGCCTGGCGCTCGTAAAGGGGCTCATGGAAGCGATGAGCGGGTCCGTCGGAATCGAGACGACATCCGCGGAAGGCAGCTGCTTCTACGTGGATCTGCCCGCAGCGGCCAACGCGCCTGGCGCCAACGCGGAGCAACCGGCAGCCGGCGCCGACACGGACGCGGCGGCGCCCGCGGCTGATGGCGGGGCCGAGTACGTCGTCCTCTACGTCGAGGACAACCCTGCGAACCTTCAGCTCGTGGGGGAAATCCTGTCCGAGCGTTCCGACATCACGCTGATGTCCGCGCCGCACGCGCGCCTCGGCCTGGAGCTTGCGCACGCCCATCGCCCTGATCTGATTCTGCTCGACATCCATCTGCCGGGGATGGACGGCTATGAGGCGCTGGAGACGCTGTTGACGTGGGAGGAAACGCGCGATATTCCCGTACTCGCTCTCACCGCGGATGCGATGCCCGGCGAGGTCAAGCGCGGGTTGGCGGCCGGTTTCGCGCGGTACCTCACCAAACCTATCGATGTGCCCACCTTCATAGACGCGATCGACACGTTCCTCACCCCGGGAGCGACGGCCGACGCCGGGAGTGGGCGAGATGCTTGACGACACGAACCGTCGGCCGCGCGGGATGCACGCCCGGCGTCGACCCACTGCGAGACGCGGCCGGCGGCTGCGCCTCGCCCGGGCGAGAACGGTGACATGATGCAGAACGCGGATTTCGGGCCGGGAGCGGACCTCTCGGACGGTGACCTGGCGGGCGTCGACCTCACGCGCCGCGATCTCGGCGGGGCGAACTTCCACGGGAGCGACCTGGAAGGGGCGATCCTCGCGGGAGCGAACCTCGCGGGGGCTCGGTTCGGCTCCGCGCGCCTCACGGACGCGGACCTGTCTCGCTCCAACCTTACCGGCGCGGTTCTCCAGGGCGCCGATCTCGCAGACGCGTACCTCCACGGGGCCAACCTGCAGCGCGCCGACCTAGACGACGCGATGGCGCCCAGGACGCTGGCGCCCGGCGCGATCCTGCGCCACGCATCTCTCCGCGGCGCTGATCTCCGAGACGCCAACCTGCAGATGACCGACCTACGCGACGCTGATCTCGCGGACGCGCTCCTGAACGACGCGCACCTCGACGGGGCGAGGCTCACCGGGGCAGTGTTGCGCGGCGCCGACATGACCGGGGCCCGGCTGAGCGACGCGAACCTCGAGAACGCCGCGATGCGTCAGGCCAACCTGGAGAACGCACGCCTACGAGACGCGGTGCTCCACGGGGCGGTGTTCCTGCGCGCCAACCTGAGAGGGGCGGACCTGTGCGGGTCGGACCTGCGGCAAGTCGACCTGCAGGGGGCCGACCTGCACGGAGCGCTTTACGACGCCGACACGCACTTCCCCCGCCGGGTCGACCCGGTCGCCGAGGGCGCGACACAGATCGGGCCTACCGCGGACCTCACGTCCGCGAACCTGAAGGGCTTCGATCTGCACGGGCGGGACCTATCTCGGGCGGACCTGCGCAAGGCGGACCTGCGTGGCGCGTACCTACAGCACGCCAACCTGCGCGACGCCCAGCTCGACGGCGCCCGCCTGCGAGGGGCGATCGTCGACACGCGAACGAGGTTCCCCGAGGGGTTCGACCTCAAGGCGAGCGGCGTGTTCGCCATCCATCCGAAGTTCTCCTTCGCGGGACGCGAGCTGCGATGGGTGAACATGCGTGGCGTGTCCCTCGCGAGCGCGCAGTTCAGCAAGGCCGACCTCACCGGCGCCGACTTCAGCGACGCGTACCTGGACGGCGTCGACATGCGAAGCGCGGACCTGACGGCGGCGCTCCTGCGGTTCGCCTTGCTGGATGCCGCGAACCTGTCCGGCGCTACCATGAAGGGGGCGGTGCTGGATAGCGCGAGTCTCATGGATGCGAACCTGAGCAGGGCCAACCTGAGATGGGCCGACCTGACCGAGGCGAACCTCTGCCGAACGAACCTCGAGGGCGCGGACCTGTCGGGAGCGTGGTTCCGACGCGCACGGTACGACAAGGGGACGGTGTTCCCCGACGGGTTCGACGCCACGAAGGCGGGCATGATCCTCACCTGATTCCCGGACCGCGACGGCATAGCGAGTTGACCTGAAGGAAGCCTATTGATCGCCGACGAAGCCATCCTTGACGCGAAGCTTCTGATTGTGGACGACGAGCCCGCCAACGTCGAACTGCTCGAGGAGATGCTGTCCGACGAGGGGTACCGCAACGTCCGCAGCCTGACCGATCCGCGTCGCGTCGAGGACCTGTACCGGGAGTGGCGTCCGCACCTGGTCGCGCTGGACCTTAACATGCCGCACCTGGACGGCTTCCAGGTGATGGAGCGTTTGCGTGCAATCGACGGCGACGACGCCTATCTGCCGGTGCTCGTCCTGACGGCGTACCAGGACCGAGAGGTTCGCTACCGAGCGCTGCGCGCCGGGGCGCGCGACTTCCTGACGAAGCCGTTCGACCTCATGGAGGCCATGCTGCGCATACGCGGCCTTCTCGAGGTGAGGCTCCTGTACGACCAGACGCGGTCGCTGAACGCGCAGCTCACGGAGTCGAACGCAGACCTGGAACGGTTCGCTTTCGTCGCTTCCCATGACCTGCAAGAGCCGCTACGCTCGGTGACGCGATACGTCCAGATGTTGGAGAAGCGGTATTCGGACGCGCTCGACGAGAACGGCGTCCGCTACATCGGGCGCGCGGTCGAAGGCACGAAGCGGATGCAGGCGCTGATCCTGTCGCTGCTGGACTACGCCCGCGTGGGCTCACGGGGCGAGATGTTCACGCTGGCCGATGTTGGGGCGGTCGTGGACGGCGCCGTGTCCGACCTGTCGGCCCGGATCGACGAGGTCGGCGCGGAAGTCACTCGCGATGCCCTCCCCCGGATTCTCGCCGACGAAGGGCAGCTGGCGCAGCTTCTGCAGAACCTGATCGGCAACGCGGTCAAGTTCGCGGGCGAGGAGGCCCCGAGAGTGCACGTGTCGGCGGAGCAGCAGGACGGCGCGTGGGCCTTCGCGGTGGCCGACAACGGCATCGGCCTCGAGCCCGAGTACGCAGAGCAGATCTTCGAGATATTCCAGCGTCTGCACGGCCGTGGGAGTTACGATGGGACGGGCATCGGCCTCGCGATTTGCCGCAAAATAGTACAGCGCCACGGCGGACGTATCTGGGTGGAGTCAGATCCCGGCGAGGGCGCGACGTTCCGGTTCACCATCCCTCGCCCGTAGGCTGGGCGGGACGAGGACGCACGAGAAGAGGCATAGACCAATGAGCGCGCTACGAGTTCTACTTGTCGAGGACAACCCAGACGACGTCGACCTCACGCAGGAGGCCTTGGCCGACGCCGATGTCGAGACGGAACTCACCGTCGCGGAGGACGGCGTCGAGGCGCTGGCCAAGCTGCGCCCCGCAGACGGCCGCCCCGGCGAGGGCAACCCCGACCTGATCCTGCTCGACCTCAACCTGCCTCGGAAGAACGGCTTCCAGGTGCTCGAGGAGATCAAAGCGGACCCGGATCTGAAGCGGATTCCGGTCGTCGTGTTGACGACCTCCGACGAGATCCGCGACGTGGCCACGGCCTACGACGGCGGCGCAAACGCCTATGTCGTCAAGCCAATCGACCTCGACGAGTTCACACAGGCGGTGCGCCGCGTCGTGGAGTTCTGGGCCGGGATCGCCCAACTGCCGCCGTCGTGATGAGTCATGGCATCGCTGGGCCGCGCAGACGCCCGCTCAGTACACGTTTCGGTGACTCAGGAACCACTCGTACAGTTCGGGATTGTCGTACGTGACGGTCCAAGAGTCGTGGTTCGCTTCGGGATGTAGGGTGTACTTCACGTCGCCGCCCGCCGCTTCGAGGGCATCGACCATCGTCTGAGACCGCTCGGGCTCGACCACGGTGTCCTTCGCGCCGTGGAAGTTCCACACCGGAAGGTCCTTAATCGCCGCGACCTTCTCGGGCTCGCCCCCTCCGCATACCGGGGCTATGGCCGCGAACAGGCTCGGATTGCGGATGGCAAGAGCCCACGACCCGAAGCCGCCCATGCTGAGACCCGTGAGATAGACGCGACTCTCGTCGACGTTGTGCGTCTCGATGACTTCGGCCAACAGCGCCTCGAGCGCTTCCACCTCGCCCGTCCACCACGACCGCGTTGGACACTGCGGGGACACAGCGATGAAGGGGAAGTCGGCCTGCGCCTCTGCGATCTTGGCGATACCGTGCACCTTCACCTTCTCGAGGTCGTCGCCACGCTCTCCCGCCCCGTGTAGGAACAGAATCAGCGGAGAGGCATCGCCGTCGGCGTCGTAGTCGGCGGGCAAATGGAGGAGGTATTCGAGTCTCGCGATCTTCGTGATCTCACCCTCGAAGACGCGCGCCTCCTGGACACCCCCGGGCGCCGCGGCCAACAGGGGCGCCGCTAGCGCCGCGCTCGACAGGATCATGTGGCGTTGCTCCAACGTGGGTTGTGGCGCGGGTCTATTCCGCGGGGCCCAGGGCGATCGCCTCGCCGGTCCGGATGGACTCGAACGCCGCGTCGATCGTGCGCATCTGTCCGATGCTGTTCTCTGGCGAGATGCGGTGCGGCGCGCCCGTGGTCAAGCAGTCGCACAGGTGCTGCAACTGGTTTTCGAACTGGAAGACGGGCTCGAACTCGATCCGCTCCACGCCGGAGCGTCGCCGGACCTCGAGCGCGGTGGGCGAGTTCTCGTTGTTCCACACACGGTCGATGTGGATCATGCCGTCGGTCCCGCAGATATCCGCGTAGTGAGCGTCCCACGATGTCCAGCCCACGCTGATCTGCGCCACGCTGTCGTCAGGGAACAGCAGCTGCGTGAAGGTGGCGTCATCCACCTCCGGTCCGAACGTCCCGGAACTGAAGACGCGGACGGGGTCGGCGTCGACGATCCAGCGCGCGTGGTGGATGTTGTAGCAGGCGAGATCGTAGATGCTCCCGCCGCCCTTCGCCCTGTTCCATCGCCAGTTCGCGTCCGGTTGACGATCCGCCGGGTTCCCAGCCATGCAGAACGTGCTGCGCATGACCGTCACGTCGCCGATGGCTCCCTCGTCGACGAGTTCCTTCGCCCTGAGGTGCATCGGGTGGTGCCGGAACTTGTACGCCTCGGCTACGAGCGTGTCATTCGCCTTCGCTGCCGCGACGAACCGGGCTCCCTCGTCACCGGTTAGCGTGAACGGCTTCTCGCACAGGATCGCGCGTACGCGGCGCGACTCCGCGATGGCGATGCCGACCTCGGCGTGCGACGCGCCCCAGGTGCATATGACGGCGATGTCCAACTCCTCGGACGCGAGCATCTCGGGGAGGGACGTGTAGCGCTTCGGCACGTCGAACTCGTCGCCGAAGCGGCCCGCGGCCTCCGCGGACACGTCGCATACGGCGACCAGTTGCGCGCAATCGACCGCGCGGCACGCTGCGCCGTGCGCCCGCGCGATGCCGCCCGCTCCCACGATTCCGACCCGGTAGGTGTGCCCTGCCATCGCGTAACTCTCCCGCCGCTCGCCGATCAACAAGTGTCGTCGGTCGGTAGAGTACGCGCGATGGCGTCATGACGGAAGCGCTGTGCCCTCGCCTGCTACTCGCCGCATATCTCGCGGACGAGCGCCATGTAGTACGTGAAGTTCTCGAACGGGACGTCCGGCGGCACGGCATGATCGACCCACGGCGAGAAGCCGCCCTCCTCGACCAACGGCGCCACGGCCAGCACTTCCTTCTCGATGTCCTGTCTGGTGCGGCCGTCCCGCAAGACATGCTTGTCGATGCCGCCGAACATCCGTAGCTCCTTGCCGTGCTCGGCTCGGTAGCGGACCGCGTCGCACCCGGCGGCTCTCTCGATCGGGTAGATGAGGTTGACGTTCGCCTCCAGCCAGAGCGGCAGCAGGTCGTCGAGGTTCCCGTCGCTGTCGACCATGATGAGACGGATGCCGTAGTCGTTCAGCTCGCGCGTGACGCGCTTCATGGGTTCGAGCATGAACTCCTTGAACAGCGTGGGCGATATGAGCGGCCCGTGCTTCATCGCCATGTCTTCCCACATGACGGCGTGGTCGATGTCGGGGATCTCGTCGAGCGCGCGTCGGTTCACGCGCAAGATGAAGTCCGCGATCGTGTTCACCATGTCGTGCACGAGGTCGGGCTGATCGTAGTACCAGAGCGCGAGATGCTCCATGCCCACCCAGTTGCGAATCCACCCGTAGTACGACCCTGCGTTTATGCCCAGCGGGAAGTCGCGCTGCGCATACGACCGCTTTAGCTGCTCCCAATACTCCGGGTATCGGGTGGGGTTGTCGGGGTCGAGACGGGCCTTCCACCGGTTCCACGTGTCCCAGTCGCGGACCGGGTAGGTGATCCATTGCGGCATGCCGATCTCGCGATCGGTCCATGTCTTGGTCCGTCCGCCGAATTCGTCCTCGACGATCCGCCAGTTCGCGGTCTGTTCGACGACCGTCGATTCGGTCGAGGGGATCAGGCCCGTGTTGATGGGGATCGTCTCAATGCGGTCGTAGCCGAAGTACGTGTTGAAGTGGACGTCGGCGGGCATGCCCTCGCGCAGCCATCGCTGACGCGTCTCGCCGAACGTCCATTGCGGATACATGAAGACGCGATCCGGGTCGCCGTAATCGAACGTAGCGTGGAAGCGTTCTCGTGAGTCCATCGGCCTTCTCCCCTCCGATACGGCGTGCGCCGTCGTTGTCAGCTTGCCGGGACGTCGCGCGGGCGCCGTCGTGTACTCATAGCCCACGAAGACGGGTCGCCGCGCGCTCAGGGGAAGGGGCTGTACACGATCCGCCGGATGACGACGCCCACGAGGCACCAACCGCTGCCCGCGACGAACTGCCCCATCACCAATCCGAGGAAGAAGGGGATGGCGCGCCGGTAACCGCCGATGCCGTTGAGGGACAGGATGAGCCGCTTCGCCGCCCAGCCGAGGAAGATCGAGAACCACATCCAACTAATCGCCCAGCCATAGCTCACGGCGTATCCGACGGGGTAGAACGGCCACCACACGAACCGCCGCTTCAGTACCGCGAGACCCACGGTGACCGCGCCGCCGAACAGCACGCGGCCCGACTGGAACAGGTTCGGATCCTGCGGGCTCGCCAGCCAACTGCCCAGCTTGCGATACGGGCCGCCCATCACGTAGATCGGCCGCCAGAGGTAGCCGACGAGGATGTGCATGCCGATCCCGAACACCGCGCCGAGCACTCCCGCGACGATTATCGCGGTGACCAGACGACGGTCGCGCGTCCCGAACCGCTGCCCGATCTTGAAGCCCTCCATCTGATGCGGCATAGGGTGGCAGCGATACCCGTAGGAGAGCCAGGAGAAGAGGCGCATCACCGTGAGGTTGCGCGCGCCGACCGCGCGCGTGCCGGCGAACAGCACAATGATCCTGTCGGGCCGGACGTTGTGGAGTTCGTGCGTTGGCGGGCCGAGTTCCGCGCGCATTCTCGTCATGGCGATGCAGAACGCCATGTACATGCCGAAGTACGTGAGGCCCGCCCACACCTGCAGTCCCGCCGCTCGGGCGAATATCAGCGTAAAGAGACCCGAGCCGACGAGGCCGTATGCCGCGAAACGGTACAGACCGGCGTCTTCGTCGCGGGCGCCCCTTCCGAACACTGTCGAGGCGACGCGCCCAAGGTGTCTACGCCCGGACCAAAGGGCTATCAGGGCCAGCGCGAGCCACGCGCCCGCGCGTCCCTCGGCGTGCCACGGGTCACTCGGCGGCCAGCCCATCTGCGCGGCGATGACGTGCTGTGCCTTCCACCCCACGAAGAACACCCAGAACGACAGCGACAGATCCACGGGCATCAGGTACGCCAGGCCCACGGCGAACGCGTAGAAGTGCAACGGCACCCCGTGCATCGCGCTCCACGGCTTTTCGACGAACAGCGGGCCCAGGTTGTACTTCAGCTTGAACATGGGCACCGCGGGGTAGAGGAAGTTGAGCCCCGCCATCAGCTCCAGTCCGAACGCGGCCGCGAATCCCGCCCAAAGCAGGCGGCTGCGAAACAGCGTCTCGCCCGACCCGATGACCTCGATGGGCATCTGCGCGATGGGGTAGTTCAGCTTCTCGTGGTCCATCCATTGGCGCTTGAGCAGGATGCTGGCGCACAGCATCGCGAACAGGGCCACCGACGCCAACACGGTCCACGCGAGGAACGGCGCGGCCCAACTCGGCCAGATGTCGGCGTCCCAGGGCATCGCGCCGCCCTCGTAGTAGCCGGTCAGCGCGGCCTCGTCGCGGACGGTGAGCCAGCTCGGCAGGTGCGCCTGGAACAGCGCCGCCCAGTCGTTTTCATGCGTGGCGAACCAGAACGCGTTCCCCATGAGCGGCACGAGCTGCTTGACGATGTCGTGACCGGCGAGCGACGTCGCCACGGAGATCATCACGTAGACGGTGGCGAGTTCCGACGGGCTGAGGGCCTGCGCAGGCGCGTGACGGCGCAACACGAAGTTGAGCAGCGTCAGCGCGATGAGCGTGAACAGCACCGTGGGAAAGATCGAGAAGACGGACAGCCCACCCGTGTGGACGACGTGGTTCTCTGTCGCGATGAGCCAGGCGCAGTTCGCGAAGATCAGGACCGACCCGACGCCGAGCACACGTACGGTGAACCGCGCCGTTCCGGTCTGATCGGTCGGTCTGGCGCGCGTCCCGTAGCTCTTGTCTCGGTTGGTCGGCAAGGCCCCTTACCCTTGGATGCCTTCGCGTGCGTCCGCCGCCGTCGCCGCGCAAGACATAGCCCACCGCGAGCACGGTGGGCAGGGGCCCAACCTTGACATACATAGAACTGCTAGCTATCCTGACCATACCTTGCGCTGCTATGTATTGGGCGCGCCCACGCGGAGCCACGTTGGGAGCAAATGGTCACTAAGGATCTCGTCGCAGCGTCGTCCCGACCGCTCATCCTGGGCATCCTTGCGCAGGGCGAGAGCTATGGCTATGAGATCATCAAGCGCGTGCGGGAACTGTCTGACGGCGAGTTGGCGTGGACGGACGGCATGTTGTATCCGGTCCTGCGACGCTTGGAGGCGGATGGACTCATCGTCTCGGAGTGGCGTGTGTCCGACGCCGGACGTCGCCGACGGTACTACCAGATCAATGGCGATGGAGCAGAAGCCCTTGCGACCGAGCGCAGGCAGTGGGGCGCCGTCCACGGGACGCTGGAGAAAGTCTGGGGACCGGCATGAGCCACCCGCAAGCGACCTCAGCGCAGGAGATCGCGGCGTGGCGGCGCTCGCTCCTGGCGCACGACGAATTCCTCCGCGATGATCTCGACGAACTGGAGGCGCACGTCCGCACGGCCGTCGAGGCGCAGATTGCCGAGGGCCTGCCCGAGTCGGAGGCCGCCGCGTATGCCATCCGCGATCTGGGTACGCCCGCCGACATCGCCGCCGAATACGCCAAGATCGACCCCAACCGCGTGTGGCGGCGGCGCTTGCGGAGGATGCTCGCCGGCGCCCTGATCGGCCCCGTGGCCGTGCTCGTGGCGGTTCACGGCGCGCGCGTTCCGTTACTCGCAGCGGGCTGGGGCCCAGGGTCGAGTGTCGGCATCTACTATGCCTTCGCGATCGCTTGTCTCGCGCTGCTCCTGGCGTCCGCGGTCGTGCTCCCGCGCCCCGGCCTGTCGGAGGAGCGGGCCGCGTTGGCGCGAGCGTGGGGTTTCCTGGCGGCGCGTCCCTGGGCGATCGCGACCGCAACGGTGGCGATGCTCGTCGGCGTCCTGCAGTGGTCAGGACGGATCCTTCAGGTCGCGCATCACACCGCCGGGCGGACACTCGACAGGGGCGCGGCGACGGGGACGTTCCAAGGCGCCTGTTACATCGCACTGCCACCGATACTCATCGCCGTGGCGCTGTGGATGGCGCATCGGGAACGGACCCAGAGGCGCGCGGGGTTGGCAGATCGCGACGACCCTCTGTGGTCGCGCCGCGTTCGGTGGATGCTCGCCGGCCAGGTGGTCGCGCTAATCGCCCCGTGTCTGCACCACGCTGGCCGGATCGCCGCCGATCTCACGTGGCACTCGGGCGCATCGCTGGGCCAGATATCACTCGCGCACGGCGCGCCGTACATCGTGACGGCTATGGCGGCGTCCGCGGCTGTCGCAGTGGCCAGTGGCCGCCGCCGATTACCTCTAACGCGGCATCTGGACGTCGCGCTCAGTTGGTTCGCCGCGGGCCTGCTGCGTTCCGGGTTGGTCGCGGCCACGGCTTACATCGTGTGCGTGCGCATCCAGCACGCGCTGTATCTCCTCGCGATCGACGCTTTCGCGGGGATGCGCTACGGCGGCGCCCCGGACATTGAGCGCGACTGGGCACACGCGAGCGCGAACGGCGCCCCCGTGCTCGCGCTCACGCTGATCTGTTGGCTACTGTGGCGGGACAGTGATTCGCGGAGTAGCGCGCTGCGCCGTAGGCAAGACCGCAGGGCGCCGGTATCCCGCGCCTGACTGTTCACATCGGTTCCGGTGGAAGATAGATGGCGCACGACACAGTCGCGATCACGGCCGATGCCTCCGATCAGATCGCCCTCTGGCGCTGCTCCCTGGCCGAACACGACGAGATTCTGCTCGAGGACATCGACGAACTCGAGACGCACGTGCGCGAGGGGATCGCCGCGCGCGTCGCCGACGGAGTGGCGGAGGAACGGGCGGCAGTGGACGCGATCGCGGCCGTAGGGTCGCCAAGTGCGATGGCCGCGGAATACACGAAGTTGGACCCCGCTCGCGTGTGGCGCCGAAGGATGCGCCGCATGCTGGCGGGCTCCCTCGCTGCGTCTGCCACCGTTGCGTCGATTTCGGTGGTCATGGACCTGTCGGCTCTGGCTCTCATGGCGACGGGTGTCGCCGCCGGATCGGTGTTTGCCGCCGTGATGGCTGTTGCCGGATCTGGGGCTCTGGCCGCGCTCGCCGCTGTCGCGGTGATGTCTCGCGCTCGCCCGCGTCGGCTCGTCGCGCGCATCGGCCTTCTCGTTGCTCGCAGGCGCACGGCGCTGGTGGTCTCGCGTCGCGCACGGCTCGCCTTTGTGGGGGCGTCGGCCGTCGTCGGTGTTGCGTCGCTCGCGCCCTTGCCTCCTTCCCTCGCTCAGTTGCACGAAGCCAGCGGGCCGACAGTGTTCACCGACCTCTTTGGGGTTCTCGCGCTCGTGGCGCTCGCTGTCGTCGGACCAACGATAGCCCTCCTGCAGTGGGCGCACTGCGGACGCAGGCCCGTAGCTCGTTCTCCCGCGTCTGACCGAGAGGCGGCGATGGCGTGGACGCGGCGTCTGCGATGGATGCTCGTCGGTCTGCTCTCGGTGACATTAGTCGGGGTGGTTGCCGGGCTTCTTGGCGCGCTCGCCGCAGGGCTGGCGTGGCACGCGCTTGCGACCTACGAACAGATGGTCGCGGCGTTTGTCGGCACGCAGATCATCGTCGCCGGCGCCGCGTGCGTCATCGCGTTCCGGGTGTCGCAGGGCAGGCATCCGCGTGCGCTTCGCGCGATGGACCGCGCTGTGCGCTGGTGGCGGCGAGCTTCGCTGCTGCGCACGACCGGGTTGGCAGTCCTACTCCATGCCGCCATCGTAATGTCGCTGATGACCCTCGGCGTCGTGGCGGCGATCGCCGTCTGGGACAACCGCTACGAGGGGCTCGTCGAGGTGGCGCAGTACTGCCAGGCGGCGGGCATGGCCCTGACGCCTGTTGTGGCTTCGTCCCTGCTGCTCGGCACGATGCGACCCGAAGCCGTGCGCGAGAGAGACGATCTACGCGAACGACCCGCCTGAGAGGGGCTACGTCGCACATGTCATCATCGTCCCGCAGCCGTCTTGCCACGCTCCTGGCGTTGGCTCTCGCGCTTTCGCTCATCAGTTGCAGGCCGGCGGGTCGCAAGGCGTCCGACAAGCTCGTAGCCGAGATCAGACGCAGCGCGCCGACAGGGTACAGGGGCTACGACCGGGACTCCGGGTGGGACAACGACAGCGTCATCGACGCGTACGTCGACGTCATCGCCCACGATGAGGAACGCCGAACGCGCGCCGCTCTGAACCTGTCCATGGGCTGGGGCATTCAGAAGTGGGAGAGGCGCAGCGACTCGCGTGCGTTGGACTTCATGCTACCAGCGCGTATCGCGCCCATTCTGTTGGCGGCGTTGAGGGAAGACACGCCACAATGGCCGCAGTTCCGCGGAGCGCTGTTGCTCGCGCTCGGTCCCATCGACGAGCCCACGCCGGAGATCGTCGCGGCCGTTCGGCGAGGGTTCACGGACAGCAACCCGAGCGTGGCCAAGGACGCCGTCAAGGCTGCCGGCATGTTGGGTCACCACGCGGCGGAGCTGGCCGTCGACCTCGAGCGGATGTTGGGCGCCGGCGGCATCCGCCGATTGGTCAGCTGGGACGGCGCCGGCGTTCGGTGGGACGGAAGGCTGGAAGTCGCCGCGTCGCTGGCCCGGGTGTCGGAGCGCGTTCACCCAGAAGCGCTCGACGTGCTGATCCAGGCCGCACGCAGCGAGGGGTCCGGGGACCGCGCTATTCGGCATCTGGGGGATCTCGGGCCGCGGGCCGGGCCGGCTGCCGACGTTCTCATGGACGCGCTGGCCGACGGTGACGTCAACGTCTTACGCGTAGTGGGCGCCATCGTCGCGGTTGCGCCAGACCGGACGCCCGCAGTTCTCGCCACGCTGGTGGGCCGCGCGGCGTCCGAGGATGTACAGGTCGCCCGCGCGGTCGACCAACTGGTCGCAGGTCTGAAGTGGATTCACCGCGAAGACTCCCGGCAGGGCGCGGGGGGCTCAGGCCCGCCACGCGGCGTGCCCGAGTTCGTTGTCCCAATTGTCGGCATCTCCGGAGGCACACGCCTTAGGGCGCTCGCGGTGCTGACAGAAATCGCGCGCGGCGAAAACGACGGGCCCGCCAGGCGCGCGGTAGAGGTACTCCGGGATCTGGGGCCCGCCGCCGGGCCGGCCGCGGACGATCTCATGGCGATCCTGCGCGAGAAGGACCTGCGCCGGCCTCGGGTGGCCGCGGCCGTCGTCGCCACCTCACCGGCGCTGCTGCCTACGGTCGTGTCCCTGCTCGCGAACCTGGCTGTGTCGGGAGACGAAACCGACGCCAGGTTTGCCGATCGGGAACTCGTGAACCTTAGCCAGAATGACGGTCCAGTGCCTGGACGCTTGCCAGAGTCGCCTGCGGTCGTCTCAACGCTCGTCGCCGCTCTCGAGGCGCGGCCGGCGTCGGACGGCGCCGGGCTCGCCGCGGCCCTGCGGCGAATCGACGGCCCAGCGGCCCGGAAGGCATACAACGCGTTCGTGCGCCGCGAACGCATCGAGGCGCGGGAGAGCGGCTCGGAATGAGGCGCCTAGCGCCAGAGTCGACCCACTGAAACGGAGCCCCGGCGCGCATGTCAACTTCATCGCGGCCGTGTCGTGCAACGCTTCTCGCGTCGGCCTTCGCGCTCGCGCTGTCTTGCTGCAGCGAACCCACCGGACGTGGTCCCGACACAGTTGTGGGGGCCGACGAGTTCATCACCGCCTTCCGAGAGGGTAGGTCGGCGCGAGTCCGAGTCGACCCGACGACAGCGGGGTGGGACACCGACGCCGTGATCGACGCCCTGACCGAGATCATAGTCCATGGCGATAATGTCCACCCGCGGGCCTCGAGGGACCGCGCCGCGAGCGCCCTGGCTCATCGCCGTTGGATGGCGAAGGCCGAGAAGCCTACGGACTCTCGAGCCTTGGATTCCATGCTGCCGGCGCGCATCGCGCCCATCCTGCTGGCCGCGCTGCGTGACGCGCCACGTCTAAGCCATTACCGTCAAAGCCTGTTGACCGCTCTGGCGTCGATCGACGCGCCCACACCTGAAGTGATCGCGGCCGTGTGTGGGTGGATCACGGACGACGACCCGAGAGTTGCCGCAAGCGCTACCAAAGCCGCGGGCATGTTGGGCGTCCACGCGGCTGCGGCCGCGGACGAGTTGGAGCGCTTACTGCATCCAGACGTCCCTGGCTACTGGGTAGAACTGGACGGCAGGTGGCTCTGGGTCGCGGACCGAACAGAGATCGCGGGGGCGTTGGCTCGCGTGTCTGAACGACCGCACGTCGGCGCGCTCGACGCGCTGGTGCTGTCCGTCCGTGGAGACCAAGAAGGGCCCGCCTCGCGGGCCGTCGAACATCTGCGCGACTTGGGCCCGCGCGCGGCGCCGGCCGTCGACGGCCTCCTTGCCATCCTGCACGAGCACAACTCCGAGCGGCCTCCGGTCGCGGCTGCGATCGTTGCCATCGCGCCTGACCGGCTCCCTGGGGTCCTCGCCCTACTGACCGGTCTGTCGGCCGGCCAAGACAGACCGACGGCCATCTTCGCGGACCACGAACTCCTGAACCTGAGCCGTGAATTGGGAGACTCCCCGGAGATGCGCGCCGTAACTCCCGCGCTGATCGCCGCGTTGGGAACGCACCCGGCAGAGGACCGCCTCGCCCTGTCGAAGGCGGTGCGACGGATCGACACGCGGGCCAGTCGCAAGGCGTATCGGGCGTTCCTCCGCCGCGAGCGCCGCGAACGCGGGGCAAGCGCCTCACGATGGACGCCGTGAGCTTGCCACGGAATGGCGTCGGACACGCGGGGCGCCGGACCCTCTCGTGGCGTACACAGCTCTTGGCTCGCGCTCCCTCGCCGCGATAGGCCGCGCAGGTGGCGCCGCGCGGCAAACTTGGGCACATGTACAATAGTCGTGCGCCGGGCGGCATGGCGGCATGGCGGCATGGCGGCCGCTCACGCGCCAGACGAGCACTACCCATGCGCGAACGAGTGAGGACGAGTATGCGACGCTGGAGACTGAAGATGCTTAGCCTATCGTGCGCGACGGCCGTCGCGGTCATCGCGAGCGCATCCGACCGCGTCCTCTTCGCCTTCACCGACGAGGCTGAACTCCCCCAGGTCGCCGCGCAGGATGTCGAGATGTCGACGCTGCCCGGCGGGGGGCTGCGGTTCGAGACCGGTGCGCGGGGACGGTGGCCGGGGGTGCGACTCACGCCAGCGGCGGCGTGGGATCTGTCCGAGCATGCCCGGATAGAGGTGGATGTGCGGAACTCGGGCGAGGACTCGGTCGTGGTGTTCTGCCGCGTCGACAATCCCGGAGGCGACGGAGCTACCAACAGCCTGACCACCCGGGCCACCGTGCCGCCAGGAGCGGTGATCACGCTCAACACGCCGCTGCGGGGAGTCTTGCCCGGCGCCCTCGCAGAAGGGCTGTACGGGATGCGCGGCTTTCCCGGCGGATTCTCCAAGAGCGAGGGCATCGACCCGTCGGTGGTTACGCAGCTCATCATCTTCACCACACGGGACGACGCGGGCCTTGAGTCTGCGCATGTCGTCGACATCATGTCGGTGACGGCGGCCGGTGCCGCGGCGCAGCCTGAGTGGCTGGACATGCCCGTAGACGACTTCTACCCGTTCATCGACCGGTACGGCCAGTTCGCGCACGCCGAGTGGCCGGGCAAGGTGCACTCAGACGAGGACCTGGTGTCGCGACGTCAGGCCGAGGACACCGAGCTTGCCGCGAAGCCTGGCCCAGACGAGCGCGACGAGTACGGCGGATGGGCAGCCGGCCCGCAACTCGACGCGACCGGCTTCTTCCGCGTCGAAAAGGTCGAGGGCAAGTGGTGGCTGGTCGATCCGAACGGGCGGCTGTTCTGGTCGCACGGCGTCGACTGCGTCCGGCCGACGACGGGGACAACGCCGATCACGGATCGAGAGCACTACTTCGCCGATCTGCCGGTGGAGACATCTCCCCTCGCCGCGTTCTACGGTTGGGGCAACTGGGGCCCGCACGGGTACTACGCCGGGCGGGACGGATACCGTGACTACAACCTCGGCGCGGCGAACCTGGCGCGCAAATACGGCGACGCTTGGCGCGAGCTGTTCGCGGAGCGCGCACACCGGCGTCTACGTAGCTGGGGTCTGAACACGATCGCGAACTGGTCCGACCCGGGTATCTACCGACTCCGACGAACGCCCTACGTGGCGACACTGAACACGCGCGGCCGAGACATCGAGGGTAGCGAGGGGTTCTGGCGCAAGTTCCCCGACCCCTTCGACGACGGCTTCGTCGCTGGGATTGCGGAGAGCATGGAGCGTGAAGCGGACCAATCCGCGGGCGACCCGTGGTGCATCGGCTACTTCGTCGACAACGAACTGAGTTGGGGCGACGAGACGGCCCTCGCAAGCGCTGCGCTCATGTCACCGCCGAACCAGCCGGCGAAGATCGCGGCGGTGTCGGAACTGCGGGAGCGGCATGGGGAGATCGCGACGCTGAACGAGGCGTGGGGAGTCGAGCACGGGTCGTGGGACGCGCTCTTGTCGTCGCGTGACGAGCCACCGACGGAATCCGCGCGCGACGACCTGCGCGCCATCAACGCCACGATCGCTGACCGGTACTTCCGCGTCATCCGCGAGGCGCTGAAGCGCGTGGCGCCCAACCAGCTATACCTCGGCTGTCGGTTCGCGTGGGCGAACCCGGTGGCCGTGCAGGCCGCCGCGAAGCACTGCGATGTCGTGGCGTACAACCTGTACCGCCGGAGCGTGGCCGACTTCGCGCCGCCGCTGGATCTCGACATCCCGATCATCATAGGCGAGTTCCATTTCGGCGCGTTGGACCGCGGCATGTTCCACACGGGCCTCCAGTCCACGGAGAGCCAGGACGCCCGTGCGGAGGCGTACCGCGACTACGTGAACGGAGCGTTGGCCAACCCACACATCGTGGGCACGCACTGGTTCCAGTTCGGCGACCAGGCTACGACCGGGCGCGGCGACGGCGAGAACTACCAGATCGGCTTCCTCGACATCGCCGACACGCCGTATCCTGAGACCATCAGCGCAGTCCGTGACGTGGGGTATGCGATGTATGCCACGCGCTACCGCGATGCCGGGACTCGCTAGGCCCCGCCGACGTGCCGTCACCCGTTCCCGTATCTGGAGACGCTGCCTTGCGCGCCGCTCACATTGCCTTGCTGTCGGTTGTCTTGCTGGCCCTGGGCTGCGGCGATGGGACATCGCCCACCGACACAGTCGAATACCGCGAACTCGAAACGCAGTTGGGTACCGCGAGGGCGAAGATCGCGGATCTCGAAGCGCGCTTGGACGGCGCCGCTGACTTGGACGCGCCGTCCGCGCCACGCGGAGTGTCCGTCATCACGGGCGATGGCGAGGTCGTGGTTCTGTGGCTCGCGAACCCGGAGCCGGACCTGGACGGCTACGACATCCTCCGCAGCCGACGGGCCGGGCAGGGGTTCGCCGTCATCGGGTCCGTTGGGCCTGCGGCGACGGACTACCTGGACGACACGCCGCAGAACGGGACCGCGTACTACTACGCCGTTGCCGCCATCGATGAGGCCGGGAACGCGAGTGACCGCAGTCGCGACTCGGCCGAGTCCACCCCGCGGCCCGAGGGCGACGGCGTAGAGCTGCACGAGTTCGGCGTGGACCCGGAGGCGTCGGGCTTCCGGTTCTCCGAGGCGGAGGACGGGCCGGTCGACTGGGACGCTGACGGTGACAACTGGCTCGACGACGACGTCGACATCGCGTACTGGTTCGACGCGGAGGCGGGCATCCCGTACTTCTTCTCGGACCACGAAGACGTCCTCATGCAGGATCTCGGCTTCCACGAGGAGCTGTGGTCCATCGACTCAGTACCCACACAGGGCTACACGGTATTCTCGACGGAGATCGTCGCGGAGCACGTGTACGCGTTCGTCACGCCGGAGGGCCACTACGCGAAGGTCCGCGTCACGGAGGCGGAGCCGCTGGTCGTGACGTTCGACTGGGCGTACCAGACGCAACGCGACAACCCCAACGTCGCGCCGGCTCTGAATCCTGTGCCGGTGGTCGCGGGAAGGCGGCGGGCTCGCTAGGAGCCGCGCACGGCCCCGTGTTTCACACGCGCTGCCAGTGCCCCGGCCTGCGTGCCTACGTACTCGCGCGCCGGCCGCTGCGCAGCACGCTCGGCCGCGTCGCGATGCCCCTCGACCTGACAACGTGTGGGACGCTCCACGCGCAATCCCATCAGCGGTCAAGTACACGACCTGCGCGCCGCGCTTGAATGTGTGCAGGCGTGGGATACACTTCAGTCCGGCGCATCCGGCGCCCGCCCGGCACAGAGACGCTATGCAAAGGGAAGTCGTCGCATGAAGGTGTGTAAGTTCGGAGGCAGCTCCGTCGCCACGGCGGAGCAGATCGACGCGGTATGTCGCATCATCCAGGCCGATCCAGAGCGGCGCATAGTCGTCGTCTCGGCGCCTGGTAAACGCCACTCCGACGACACCAAAGTCACGGACCTTCTGATAGGACTCGCGCAGGCGCGCTTGTCCAACGGTGACTGTGACGACGCGCTCGGCGCCGTCGTCGCGCGCTACGCCGAGATAGCCGAGGGGTTGGGCGTGCCTGCGGCGCGCATCGACCCGATCTCGGCCGATCTACGCTCTCGCCTCGCGGAGAGTTGCGACGACAAGGATCTGTTCACGGACTCCTTGAAGGCCGCGGGAGAGGACAACTGCGCGCGGCTCGTCGCGGAGTGCCTGACGGCGCGGGGCCTCGAAGCGCACTACGTCGGGCCGAGGGAGGCGGGGCTCGTGCTATCCGACGAGCCGGGCAACGCTCAGGTCCTGGACGAGTGCTACCCACGTCTAGCCGAGCTTGCGGACCGCCCCGGCGTGACCGTGTTTCCAGGGTTCTTCGGCTACGCACGGAGCGGCAAGCTGGTGACACTACCGCGCGGCGGCTCAGACACCACCGGAGCGGTGCTGGCCAAAGCCGTGAACGCCGACGTCTACGAGAACTTCACCGACGTCGATGCCGTGTTCGCGGCCAACCCGAACATCGTCGACGAGCCCACGCCGATACGCGAACTCACCTACCGCGAAATGCGGGAGTTGGCGTACGCGGGCTTCTCGGTATTCCACGATGAGGCGATCATGCCGGTATTCCACGCGGGGATACCGATCCACATCCGCAACACGAACAACCCCGACGGCCTGGGCACGCGCATCGTCGTAGAACGGCCCATCAACAACGGCCCCGCCGTGGGCATCGCGGCGATGGACGACGTGTGCAGCATCTACGTGCGGAAGTACCTGATGAACCGCGAGGTCGGCTTCGGCCGGCGTCTGCTGACAATCCTCGAAGACGAGGGCATCCCGTTCGAGCACCTTCCGTCGGGGATCGACGACATGTCCGTGTTGGTCCGGGAGGCGTTCTTCCCGACCGATGTCGAGGGCCGCGTCGTCGGCCGCATCCGTGACGAACTGGCGGGCGACGACGTCTCGGTCGAGCGTGGGCTGTCGCTGGTGATGATCGTCGGCGAGGGGATGCGCCACACGGTGGGCGTCGCGGCGCGCGCCTGCAATGCCCTCGCGCGCGCCAACGTGAACATCGAGATGATCAACCAGGGCTCCAGCGAAGTGAGCATGATGTACGGCGTGAAGGTCGAGGACATGCCGCGCGCCGTGCGGTCGCTCTACGCGGAGTATTTCGGCTAGAGACGGCCGGCATCCCTCCCGGGTTCGCTACATCCCGTCACGAGCCAACTCATCGAGCCAACCGGCGTCCAGATCGCCATCGGCGACGACGAGCCGGTAGCGCAGGCTGAGCGTCTGCCCTTTGGCCAGTGCGACCTCGCCAGGCGCGACTATGCACGGATTCACCATCGAAATCGGCGCCAGGTTGTGCCAGAGCGTCGGCGGATTGCCGGGACGGTCGATGACGGCGAGTTCCGCGCCCGAGCCGTCCTTCAGCGCGATGGCGTAGGAGTACCACGGCTCGGACGGCCACCCAGTGTCGGGCGTCAGGTAGTGGGGGTCGTCGAGCGTGACCACTCCCCGTGAGTTCCGATACGTAGCTTGGCCGTCCTTCCGGCACTTGGCGCACAGGCCGCCGAAGGCGGCACGATCCAACGTGACGTCGGTGGCCGGAGTCAGCGCGTACGCTAGGTCGATCACGTACGCGTTTCGCGCTTCCGAGACGCCCACGGTGAGTTCCTCGGAGATCATCGCCTGCCCACCGGCGAGCCAGTCGTTCGCGATGCGGAGTTCGGCGCGATCGGCGTCCGCGTGCGTCGCGTCGATTCCACGGTTCACGATCACGCGGTCGCGCGTCGGCGCGAACTCGTCCCACCCCCAGAAGTCTGCCCGGCAGCGCCCGGACGAAAGCGAATGCCAAGTGAGAAACACGCCTCGATGGTGCGGATGGTCGTCGGGCGCCATCTCCACAACATCCTGACCCGACGGCGTCAGCAGTGGGTAGAAGCAGCACGCGCTGTTCGCAGCCAGGCCGCTATCGGGCGGGACCTCGGTCAGGTAGTGGAACACCGTCCGGCCGTCGGGTGTGGCGAGCGCGACGCCGTTCGGCGCTTCATGTAGCGTGTATCGGCTCATGTCGTCCATGCTCGTGGTCTGGTCGCGATGCGCGACGGTTGCGGGCTCGGAACGCCGCGGGCTCAGCGGCGGCACGTTTAGCTGAACCAGCCCCGGCTCCCGCGCCTCGGGACGCCGTGTCGCTACATGCTATCCTGCCATGCTGCGCCTGCCCGACGCCTGCCCCCGGTGGTCGTGCCGCCGTCGCGCCCGCGGTCAGTCATAGCCTCCGCGCCCTACCAACGCCATGCCGCAGGGGCTATCCCTTCGGAACATGACGACTTGTCGATACGCAACCGCCACTAGGGTCGGCGCCCGACCCACGACGTCCCAACGCGCGCCTGACACACGCGCCAGGTTTATTGTGGTCGTGTGCTCGGTCGCGTAGACTTGCCCGGCGCGCGCGAGCCGGCAGGCCGAAGCGCGCCGGATAGGGAGAAGAGCCATGAAGGCCAGATACGTACGGGTCGTGTTGTTGTGCCTCGCCTCGCTGTTTCTCGGGGCATGTGGTGGGTCGTCTGGCGGCGGGGACAAGGCCACCCTAGCGAGGCTCCAGGACGAAACTCAGCGAGCAGCCACTATCGAGGAACTCGTCGCCGCCGGAGCGGCATCGGGACCGACGCTCACCAAGGCGCTCGAGATCCCCGCCATCCGACAGGCCGCCTGTGATGCGCTCATACGCATCGGAGCCCCCGTCGCTCCGTACGTCATCAAGGCCAGAGATCACAAAGACGTCACTGTGAAGATCGCTGCGACCACGGTTCTGAATGCCATAATGGCGCAGGACGAAGCCGACAAGGAGACCGCAGACGCGACGGCGTTCTCGTGGGTGTCCATGGACGGCCCGTACGGCGGCTCGGTGATGTGCCTCAACGAAGACACCGACGGTTGCCTCCTCGCGGGGATGGCGAACGCAGGCGTCGCGGCCTCGCACGACCGGGGAGCCACGTGGGCGACGGCGCAAACGGGTCTCAGCGAGTACACCGTGTGGAGCATCGCCTCACTCGACGAGGTCCTGTACGCCGCAACCAACGGCCATGGTGTGTTCAAGTCCACTGACTGCGGAGACAACTGGGAGCACATCAGTGACGGCCTGGACAACAGCTTCGTCCATGCGGTGCAGCCTGTGGGCGCGGTCATGTACGCCGGCACGAAGGGTGGCGTGTACCGCTCGGTCACGGGCGGCAAGAGTTGGACACTGGCCAACGACGGCCTCGGCGACGACGAGGTGCGATGCCTCGGATCTGCGCGCGGCGTGCTGTACGCAGGCACGTCTGGTGGCGACATCTACCGGCTGTCGCCCGGACGCACCGCATGGGGGAAGGTCGGGCCCGACCTGGCAGACGGCGCGATTCTCTCCATGCAACTCCTCGGCGACTGGGTGTACGCCGGCAGCGAGGATGGGCAGGTGTTCCGCAGCACCAACGGCGGCGGCACTTGGAAGGCTTTGCCGGACGGCTTGACTGGGGAGGCCATCACGTCGTTGGCCGAGATCGGGTCGGCGATCTTCGCGGGCACCGCCGGGGGCGGCGTGCGGCGACTGCTTCCCGATGACACATGGGCGCGGCTCGACGAGGGTCTGCTAAACTCGACGGTCACCGCCATGCACGTTTCGGGCAACAACATCCTCAGTGGGACCGACGGAGGCGGCGTCTTCTTCGCCTCTGCCCGCGACGCCGAGGAATAGGCCGCGAACGCGGCACCAACGAACTCTGGACGCCGCGCTCCGAGGCGCGGCGTCCGCGTGCACGCGCGACCATTGCGTCGGGCGCCGTGAGTCTGCGGAGACAACGCGATGTCCGAACTGATCCAACTGCACGGCGTCGTCGAGGCACACGGCGGCGGCTCTCGCAGCCTAGCCAGAATCACCGTCCCGGCCATCCCGAATCTCGTCTGCGACCTGTGGTGCTACGAGGACAAGTTCGGCGTCGGCGAGACGCACGAGGAATCGGATGGCAGTCTGCGGTTCCGACACACGCACGCCAACATGCCGGACCTCGAACTCGTGACACACCTAACCGGTGGCGTCGACCACGTGGTCATGCGCCTCACGGTGGCAGGGCCGGACGAGCAGTCGGTTCGCTCTGTGCGGCGTGTGAACGCGTGCTGGCAGTTCCGCCGTTCGAGCAGCTTTGGGAACCGTGGACACTTCGTCCGCGACTTCGTCAGTCGTTGCTTCGTGGTCACGGACGCCGGGTTCGCACGGCTAACCGACACGCAACGGCATCCAGACACCCGGAGTCCGGCAGACCACGCGCAGAACTCGCCGCCGTGGGTGCAGCGTTACGTGCCGGCGTGGATGGATCATCCGGGTCAACCCGAGGCAAGCTGGGGCAACAGCGACGACCGGCCCACGCGAAGTCTCGTCGGCATCGTCTCCCGGGATGGAGCGCATCTCGCGGCGTGGGGCTATCGTCGGTGCGTGGGCATCGGCCAAGGGTGGCACGATTGCCTGCACCTCCTGCCCGATCTGTCGCTCGACTACGATCCTGCGGCGAACGGTATCGAGTCGACGGCGATCCTCTACTTCATGCCCAACGACCCGGACGCCCTCCTCGCACGCTACGAGGCGGACTTCACGGCCGACTAGCGCCTTTTCACGCGGGGTCACGTGGGCCGGCGCCGGCCCACGTGACCCGCGTCTTGGGCCGTTCGGGCTCCGATACGGATACAACGCGCTGACCGCGCGCCGCACATGCGACGTCGCCGGCGCCCGACGCGGCCAGGGGCCGGGGTGGCAAGGGCACTGCGACGAGGGAGATCGCGAAGCCGATCCCCTCTTCCCGATGTTCTACAGTATCCGCACCCGGATGTTCCTGAATCGCACCGGCCCGTGGTCGCCCTGAAGCATTAGCGGGCCTGTGGGCGCGTCATCGTTGACCAGTTGCCCGCCCGTCGGCCCGTCGATGGTCACGTTGTCGTGGATCTTCACGCCGTTTAGGAGCACGGTTAGCGTCATGCCCTTGATCGTCGCGTCGATCGTCTGCCACTCGCCGGCCGGCTTGCTGGCTTCGACATCGGGGCACTTCTGGTTGTACAGCGCGCCGTTTTCCGCCGGGTAGTCGTACGTCTGCCCTAGGCTGTCGAGTATCTGCAGCTCGTAGCGCCCGCGCAGGTAGATGCCGCTGTTGCTGCCTTCCGGCACGTTGTACTCGATGTGCAGTTCGTGATCGCCACACTCCGCGTCGGTGACGATATCGACGCCGTGCCCGGTGTTGTCGAGGACGCCGTCGTTCACTTCCCACGTGTGCTCACGGTCGGTGTTCCGCATGTGCCAACCCGTGAGATCCTCGCCGTTGAACAGTTCGATCCACTCACCTGACATGGTCTGATTTCCTTCTCGGGACTGACCGTGGTTCATGTCGCGCGGAGAGATTACACCCTATCGCCGCGTCGTGCTTGCCGCCTCGACGACGAGGCCGCATGATGCCCAGACACACGCCGAACGCAGGAAGGCCGAAGCATGTCGCTGACCGTGTGGACGCAGGGCTGCATGTCCCGAATCTTCCCGCACCAAGCAATACCAACCTACGGCTCCCAACCGACGCTCCTACACGCCGCGCGAGGCGAGGTCGAGGCCTTCCAGATAGGCTTGCATGGCGTCGCAGACGACCTGAACGACCTTCGCGCCAGCGCCTCCGATCTCGCAGGCCGGTCGGGCGCGACGATTCCGTCCGGCGCGATCGACATCCTGTATCCCGAGTACGTGCCGGTGCATTGGCACTCCGCGGGGAACGCGCCCGAGGATCTCGAGGGATCCGCCCCGGGCTTCTATCCCGACCCCCTCCTACGGGCGCCGTGGCGAGGCGTAGGCCGCGTCGAGTTCCCGCACACGCTGAGCATCTGGGTACGCGTTCGCGTGCCGCGAGACGTCGCTCCGGGCGACTACGCGGGCGTCGTGCGCGTGGAATGCCGCGCCGGGTCGCGCGAGATTCCGTTCGGCGTGCGCGTCGCCCCGTTCGCCCTTCCCGAGCAGTCCGACTTCCTGATGACGAACTGGCTGCTGCCGGGCCCGATCCTGAAGTTCCACGGCGTCGAACCCCTGACCGAGCAGTTCTGGGACGTCATGGCGCTCTACGCGCGGAACCTCGCGGGCCATCGGCAGAACGTCGTCCTGACGCCGCTGTTCCCCATGGCGAGCACGGGCGGAGTCATCGACGGCCGCGCCCAAGACCAACTCATCGACATCACGTCGCCGTCCGATGGTGAACACGCGTTCGACTTCACGAACCTAGCGCGATGGATCGAGCTCTTCCTGGATCACGGGTTCAGGCTGATCGAGGGCGGCCACCTCGCGGGCGGGTCGACCCGGCCCTCCGCGGTGGCGATACGTCGCGGCGACGCAGTCGAGCGCAAGGTCTTCGCCTCCACTGGCGACAACGATTACCGCGCCTTCCTCAAGCAGTTCCTGACCGCGTTGTGCGCCTTCCTCTCCGAGCGAGGTTGGCTCGACCGCTTCTGCCTCCACCTGTCCGACGAACCGCACGGCGACCAGTTCGACGCCTACACGGATCTGGCCGAGTTCGTGAAGGGGACGGCGCCTGAGATCCCCCTCATCGACGCGATGGGACGGGCGGAGTACGCGCCGTTCATCGACCATCCAGTGCCGTTGGAGAGCGCCTACGAGGAGTTCACGCAGCAGCCGGGCGTCACGAAGGACGACGTATGGTTCTACTACTGCTGCGGCCCGACCGGGGCGTGGCCGAATCGCTTCATCGACTACCCACTAATCCGCACGCGGATATTCACGTGGTTGGCGTTTAAGCACGGCATCCCCGGCTTCCTGCACTGGGGTCTCAACCATTGGGGATGGCATCAGCCGAACTACCGCGCGGAGGCGTACAACCCGTACGACAACACAACGGGCGGCTCCCTGCAGGCCGGCGACAGCTACGTCATCTATCCTCCTCGGATGCCCTCAGAGAGCCACGAGCCGGTAGACTCCATTCGGTGGGAGATCATCCGTAAGGCGATGGAGGACTACGAGTACCTCGTGATGCTCCGCGATGTCGCCACGGCCGGCGGCCCGTTGGGAGAACGCGCGTCGGGGATGCTGGACGAGTTCGAACAGGCCATCGTCCCGAGCTTCACCGAGCACACCCGCGACGCTGCCTACCTCGAGGTCTTCCGTCGGCGTGCGGGGCGCGTCATCGGCCAGGCCGCGCGGCCCTGAGACCTCGCTCGCCGAGGAGTCCTTCGCCGAGTGGAAATGCTGCCGCAAGACCCGCACAACGCCCGACTGCTGAGCAACGTCCATCCGCCGGACTGGACGAACCCCAAGCCGGACGGTCGCTACAACCTAGTCGTGATCGGCGCGGGCACGGCGGGATTGGTGTGTGCGGCCGGCGCGGCGGGGCTGGGGGCGAAGGTTGCACTGATCGAGCGCCACCTGCTTGGAGGCGACTGTCTGAACACCGGCTGCGTGCCGTCCAAGGCGATCATACGGTCGTCGCGCGCCGTTGCGGACGCGGTCCGTGTGACGTCGTTGGGAGTCACCGTGTCAGGCGCGGTGGTGGTGGACTTCCCAGACGTCATGGAGCGAATGCGCCGTCTGCGCGCGGATATCAGCGCAGACGACGCGGCCGCCCGGTTCCGCGATCTTGGGGTAGACGTCTACCTAGGCAAAGCCCAGTTCGCCGGCCCTGACGTAGTTGAGGTCCAAGGCAAGGCCCTGCGTTTCAGCAAAGCGGTGATAGCCACCGGCGCGCGGGCAGCCGTGCCGGACATTCCTGGTGTTCAGGAGTGCGGCTACCTGACGAACGAGACGGTATTCTCCCTGACCGAGCTCCCCTCGCGCCTCGCCGTCATAGGCGGCGGGCCCATCGGCTGCGAGCTCGCGCAGGCGTTCGCCCGCCTGGGGAGCAACGTCACGCTGCTCCACCGCGGGCAGACGCTCCTCGCCAAGGAGGACGGCTTCGCGTCGAAGATTGTGGATCGCGCCCTGCGACGAGACCGTGTGTCGGTTGAGTTGGGCGTCACCTCGATACGGGTGCAGAACACGCGTGACGCGCGGACGGTCACGACTGGAGTGGGCGAGGACGAGCGCGCGATCGTCGTCGATCAGGTGCTGGTCGCCACGGGACGCGCGCCGAACGTCGAAGGCATGGGGCTGGACGCGGCCGGAGTGGAATACGACGCCCGTGACGGGGTGGTGGTGGACGACCGCCTGCGCACGACGAACCCCGCCATACACGCCGCCGGCGATGTCTGCATGTCGGAGAAGTTCACCCACGCCGCTGACGCCGCGGCGCGCATCGTGATCCAGAACGCTCTGTTCCGAGGTCGCAAGCGGCTGAGCGACCTGCTCATCCCACGCTGCACGTACACCGATCCCGAAGTCGCGACGGTGGGTCTGACCTCCCTTCAAGCCGCTGAGGCCGGCGTGGCGATCGACACGTATCAGCGCCCGTTTACCGAGGTGCATCGCGCCGTCGTCGATGGGGAGACCGAGGGCGTGGCGGCGATCCACGTGCGTCGTGGCTCTGACAAGATCGTCGGGGCGACGATCGTGGCGCGGAATGCGGGGGACATGATCAGCGAGGTCACCGTCGCCATGGGTGCTGGCGTCGGCCTCAGGAAGCTGGCCAGCGTCATCCATCCGTATCCTACGCAGGCTGAGGCGATCAAGCACATCGCCGACATGTACAGTCGCACGCGCCTGACGCCGAGGGTGCACAAATGGCTCACGCGCTGGCTGCGGTGGACGCGCTAAACGCTACGTCGACTCAACCGCGGCCAGCCGTCTCCCCGCGAACCGTGCCCCGGCGATGTTCAGCGCGGCTGGCCCAAGCTCCAGTTCCGCCAGCGGCCCACACACGTGCACTCCCGAGCCCCACTCCAGCTTCTCGTCGACGATAGGGTAACCGCAGGAGGCTGTGGGCAGGCCCAACTCCTCGGCCGCCGCGTCCAGCCACTCTCCGCCAGGCCTGCGACTGTCGAAGCCCGTCGCGATGAGCAGACGATCCGCATTGATGGAATCTCGATCGGCGAACTGCAGGCGTACCCCGCCATCCGGCCGCGCCTCCGCTGCCACCACGTCGGCGACAGTATGCGTAAGCCGACCGAGCCCGACGGCGAGCGTCACAGCCGCCTCGACGGAGGATGTGACGGAGCCGGGGTGCCGTCCAGACTCGACGATGGCGCGACGCCGGTCGAAATCCGGCTCGTCCGCGAGGCGCGCGGGCCCTGTGGGGCGAATCCACTCGGCGTCCGTGTCGTAGTCGTGGCAGCGCAACTCCCCGCGTGAGAGCAGCGTGACCTCGCCACTACCGCTCTTGGACAGGGCCACGGCCGTCTGCGCGGCGGTCATCGCGCCGCCCACGACGACGCAGTGCTCCCACGCCCCGACACCGGCGACGTCGAATCCCGGGGCGCCTACATGGTCGTAGTGGTGTGCGGGCAGGGCCGCGACCCAGTCGGGGTAGCGGAGCTGTTCGGTGATGCCCATCGCCAGCAGCACACGCCGGGCCTCGATTCGGCCGGCGTCAGAATCAACACCGAGACCCCCGGCGACGCTGGTCAGACCCGTCGCGCGGCCTACCAAGCGAAGGTCGCGCAGGCCGGAGCGCCGGATGACGTCGTCGGCGTGGTCGTTGAACACCGTCAAGGCCGCGCGCCCTCGTGTGCGACCGAGGTGGGTCGTCGAGTGCGTGCCGCGATCCCGTCGATAGATGAAGAGACTGAGCGGATCGTCCGCGATGTGGTCTTCGAGCGGGGAGCGGAGGAACTCCATGCCGCAGTTCCGCGTGCATTCACGCCAGCGCTGCAGCGGCTCCTTGTGGGGGTCCAACACGCGCACTTGCGCGGCGTCGCCCCCAGCCTGCGCGGTGAGAACCCGAGACAGGTGAGTGCCGTGTATCCCGCCGCCGATGATGAGCCATTCGAGCATCACGCGCCAATCGCGAAGTCCATCCTCGACCGGCCGACGGCATGGTCACCGACCAGTATACGACACCCCGAGGCGCCGCGCCGTACGTGGCGAGGGCCGCCCGACGGGCGGCCCTCGCATCGCTACTGTGATCGCGCGTGCTACTTCGGCGCCGCGACCGTCGACAGCGCGTCCCGGTCCTCGCTGAGGAGCGCGCGCAACCCGCCGCCATCGGCATCCACGACGAGGATGCGCCGCGCGCCGTACGTGCCAGACGCGAACGCGATACGCCCGCCGTCCGGCGACCACGCGAACGGGTCGGCGGACAGTGGCTGTGCGGCGATGCGTGTGGGCGCGCCGCTGTCGGCGTCCATGACGAACAGCTCGGGCGACCCGCTCCGGTCGGAGGCGAACGCGATCTGCCCACCGTCCGGCGACCACACCGGCCGTGAGTCGCGGCCGCCGTCCTTGGTCAGGCGTCGCGCGGGCCCGCCGTCGACGGCGACCACGCCGACGTCCCAATTGCCCGGCGTGGCCGTCAACGACATGAACGCGATGCTCCGGCCGTCCGGCGACCACGCGACATCGGCGTGATAGCCCGGCGTGCTCGTCACGTTCCGCGCGCCCGACCCGTCGGCGTCCATGACGAAGATGTCCCCGCGCGTGAACGCGATGCTCTCGCCGTCGGGTGACCACTGAGGACGCAGGTCGTCGGCGCCGTCGCGGGTCAGTCGGGTGGCTTCTCCGCCGTCGGCGTCTACGACGTACACGTCAGCGTGTCCGGCGCGGTTGGATTCGAACGCGATGCGCTTCCCGTCCGGTGACCATGCCGGCCGCTGATCGCCGCGTTCGTGACGCGTGACGTTGTTCGGCGTACCGCCGTCGGCGTCCACGACATAGATTTCCCAGTCATACGATCCGTCACGATTCGACACGAACGCGATCCGCCGTCCGTCCGGCGACCATGCCGGCTGGTGGTCCACGCTTGCGTCGGTAGTCACCCGTACGGGGGCCGAGCCCTCCGTGTAGGCTGTATAGATGTCCCGGTTACCGGGTTCGTCACGATCGGATACAAACGCGACGCGCGTCCCGTCAGGCGACCACGTGGGAGCGTGATCGTCCGCAAGCCAGGCCTCCGAAGGGGCCGCCGCATGCTGTGTTGGCGCGACAACGGCGGGGCGGGAGCCCGTCTCGCCCGTCGCGTGTGAGGGGGCCTGGTCTGCGTGGCCCTGGGTGCCGGCGGCGACCCAGAGCGACGCGCCAGCTATTAGCGCGTAATGCCACGATGCTCCGAGAGGTGTCATGGTCGATCTCCATGTGTCCCGTGGGCGACGCCCGCCGACGGCGGGCGCTCGCGTCGAGTGGCATCTGTCCTCCGCGTCCGTACCCAATCGTGTCCACGCCTCCGCTAGGAGTGTGACGGTGGCGACGACGGTCAATCGGAGAACGTGTCATCGCGAAATCGGCGTACATTACCGGACCCGCGGATGCACGGGCGCCCTCCGACGGACTCCGCCCCTGTAGAAGATGCATCCAGCCGGCGTGTGGTTACGGTGGATTACTTCGGGCTCGTGGGCGAGGCGTGTTCGTGTTGGCGTCCGTGGGCGGATCGCGGTATCCTACGGGCAAGCTACACGGACGACGACACGCGATCGCCACGCGCGATCGCGGCGCACATGGAATGGGAGGACGTCATGACTTGGAAGCAGGGAGGCGCAGCGCTTGCGGCGTTGCTTCTGGCCGCGCACTCGGCGCACGCTGCGTTGACGCTCGCCGACGGCGTCGAGGTGCCCATCGCCAACGGCGACAATGTCCTGGCGGCTGCGGCAATCAACGACTCACCGGGAAGCAGCGATCTGACGCTGATCGTCCAAATCACGGTCGGCAACGACATCGTGTTGGACGAGGAGCACATCTGCAAGGTCATCGTGCCCGAGGAGAACATCCCCGACGACGCGAACCCGGCCGGGTGGACGGAACCCAACTTCGACGACGATGACTGGGAAGACGGCGAGTACGGCATCGGCTACGGCGACGCCGACGACAACACGACGATCGGCGACGGGCAGCACGCCATGGTGTACAGCCGCGCCATCTTCAAAGTAGCGGGCACGGGTGGGGTAACTAGCCTGATCCTCGGAGCCGACTACGACGACGGATGTGTCATCTGGATCAACGGCGTCGAGGTTGCGCGCGCGTCTGGCATGGACACCAAGGAATTCCCAACCTTTGACGACTGGACCGACCAGGGCGGCGGACAGTCACACGAAGCCAGCAAGACCGACCCGCCAACGTACGAGACCGTCGAGGCTCCCGTCAGGATCGTCGGCAGCATCCTGGCCGTCGATGCGGCGGACCGGCTTGTCACGACTTGGGGCGACATTCGTCGCCGCTACTAGGTATCCCGGCGCGTGGAGCGCCGTGGAGTAATCACAAGAAGGGGTGAAAGCCCATATGATGAAGCATGCACTGGCCATCGCGCTCGCAGGCGGAGTCGCCTTCGCCGCGTCGGCGCAGATGGAAGTCACCGGTACGGCGCCGCTCAACGCGGGCGCGAACACCATCGCAGGGGCCGCCCTGAATGACTCGCCTGGGTCGAGCGACTTGACGCTCATCGTCCAGGTGAGCATCGACGGCACGGTCGTGTTCGACGAGGGCGATCCGATCATGGCGATCCAGCCCACGGGGACCATCGATGGTTGGGCGAACCCCGGCTTTGATGCCTCTGGTTGGACCGAGGGAACCAACGGCGTTGGCTACGGCGACGGTGACGACAACACCGAAATCGGCGACGGTGATAACGCCGCCGTTTACATGATCGGCTCCTTCAGCGCTGGCGACTCCGCAGGCAGCCTCATGGTCGGCGTCGACTACGACGACGGCTGCGTGGTCCTGATCAACGGCGTTGAGGTCGCGCGCACCGCAGGCGCGGACATCGGTGACATGGTCGACTTCGACTCCTGGACCGACCAGGGCAGCGGACAGTCGCACGAAGCCAGCAAGACCGATCCCCCGACGTACGAGATCCTGGAAATCCCGTTCGAGTTTGGCTCCGCGGTGGAAGCCAGCGGCAAGCTCGCGACGGTCTGGGCCGACCTGCGGAAGTAACGCAGCATCGGACGCTAGAACGCGGAACGGCTCCCAGGGAAATCCCTGGGAGCCGTTCTCATTCCTACACCGATTCTACGCCCAGGCGTTCTGGGCGGCCTCTACTCCACAGGCTCAACACCCGCCCGCTCGCGCAGCCGCGACAGCGAACCCTCGAGCCGCCGTTCTCGCGAACCCGTCGTGCGGTCCAGCATTTCGATGCCGTGCTCGACCGCATCGAGCCGGTTCGACAGCGCACGCGCGGTCGCCGAGGTGACGAGGTGCTTTCCTTCGATCCGCGCCACGGCGACGCGGAGCCTGGCTACGGCAAGGCGTAGCGCTCGCTCGCGAGCGGCGCGCGTCGGAGCCCTTCCCGCCTCCGCCGGCATGGCGGACTCCACGCGCGTCACCAGCCTCGTGTCCGCGGGGGCGAGCCCGGAGGCCGCCGCGCCGCAACCGACGCCGGCCGCCGACAGAGCGATGACGCCGGCGCACGCGCCTACCTGGGCGATATGTCGTAAAGCCACGGGACGCCTCCCGGTTGTCCGCGGAAAAATCGTCACGATGCCACCCCTGTTACCGACATCGACAGCAATACCCGTGAGCGGGGAAAGGCCGATACTGCCAGTACATACGCGCGAGCGCCACACGCGTTCCGCCTATTCTCTGTCACTGGACCCTCGGCCGTTGCGGCGGCGCCACGCGAGGACTATTGTAACTCCGAGCGAAGTTGTAGCTCGAGTGTCGCGCGCCCGGCGCCAAATCAGGATGAGGACCCGCCCGTGTCACGACTATCGACCTCCTCGTGGACCCTACACCGCGTCCTCGGCCCCATGTACAAACAGGACGCGCATCGCTCCGCCACGATGTCGCCCAACGTCGACGAAGCCGGCGAGATCGCTCTCCTAGAACTGCCTGCCATGCTCGCGGAGCGTGGCATCGGCACGCTCGAGGTGTGCCACTTCCACTTCCCGTCGGTCGACGACGCGTACATCGCGGAGTTCCGCGCTGCGCTCGCGGATGCCGATGTGGAGCTGTACAGCCTCCTCGTCGACACGGCAGACATCACGCGCGAGGATGCCGCGGAGCGCGAACGCGACATCGACACGGTTCGCTTCTGGCTGGAGATCGCGGGTAAGGTTGGCGCGTCGCACGCCCGGGTCATCGCAGGAGATGCCGACATCGAGGCGCGGAACGGCGACGCCAAGGACCATCCGGCCATTCGCCTGAGCGCCGAGAACCTGAGCGCGCTGGCGAAGGCAGGCGCCGACGTCGGGGTGCAGGTGAACACCGAGAACTTCCGCGCGCTGACGAAGCGGGCCTCGCACGTGCTCGCCATCCTAGATCTGTGCGAGGGCGATGTCGGCTTGTGCGCGGACTTCGGCAACTACGGGGGCGAGGCGAAGTACGACGAACTCGCCGCCATCGTGCCGCATGCCAACGTCCTGCACGCAAAGGCCAACTATCCCGCCGCAGGCGAGATGGAGCGCGCGGACTTCGATCGCTGCCTCGACCTCGCCCGCGACGCTGAATTCGACGGCCCCTACTCGCTTATCTTCGACGGGCCGGGCAGCGAGTGGGACAGCCTCGCGGAAATCCAACAGGTCGTCGAGGCGCGCATCGCGTAAGGCGGCCGTCGCGCGACGACGCGCCGTTGCATGGGCGGAGAACGCCCCACAGCCGAGCATGGTTAGTCCTCAATGGCGACGTCCCATGGACGCGCGTCGATTCGCCGCAGGCGCCAACTAGTTGGGGTCGCGGTTGCGTGCGTCTTTCCGTCAGCCATGACATGGGTGTACTTCGTTGCGCTGGCAGGGCGCCAGGAGGCCGGCTTCGCTTACGCTGTCGGCAAGGTCGCCCAGTTCGGTCTGCCGGTCGTGTGGTTGCGATGGGTCGAGGGACGCTGGCCCCGACCGACAGCCCCACGCGGGCAGGGATCGGGGTCGGCGACTCTGTTCGGCGTCGCCGTGCTCGGCGTGCTGCTTGCCCTCTACTTCGGCGCGATGCGGTCGTCGCCGATGCTGGTCGGCGCCGCGGCCAGACTCCGTGAACGGCTCGAACCGATGGGTGTCGCCACGCCCGTCGGCTTCCTGTGTGTGGCGGTCTTCTACTGCATCGCGCACTCGCTCCTCGAGGAGTACTACTGGCGTTGGTTCATCTTCGGCCGGCTGCGGGAGCAGAGCGCTCCGCTGCTCGCGGGTGTGGTCTCCAGCGTCGCCTTCACGGGGCACCACGTGATCCTGGTCGGGCGGCTCACGGGGGGCTCGTGGGGCGCCGCAGCGCTGCTGTCACTGTGCGTTGCTGTCGGAGGGGCGGCATGGGCGTGGATGTACCAGAGGAGCGGGTCGCTATACGGCCCGTGGTGGAGCCACGGTTTGGTCGATGCGGGTTTGATGGTTGTCGGATACGACCTGCTGTGGCCGTTTCCGTGAAGCGCGCGACGTGGGCGGCATATGGGCGGCTCGCCAATGTCCATCGCCGGCACGCGGGTCCCTGAAGCGCGAACGGGGCGTCCGACCCTGACGTCGTCCACCCCGCGTGTCGGTATGCGTGCCGGCGTTAGATAGTCGGCGTCCAGCTCTCCTCGACGACGCGCCACTCGCCGCCGAAGCGGACGAAGACGAGCGTCTTCGTGCCCGTGTCGACATAGCTTGGCTTCGCCTTCGGGTCTCCTGTCCAGGCAGTGAAGTCCTGGCGGAAGCGGGCGACCATGCGGTCGCCGTCGGCGGTCACTTGGACGTTCGCGATGTCCACCGCGACGCGTGTATACCGCGCGCGGAGTCGCTCCATCCTCGCGCGAAGGGCGTCCGCGCCCAGCGCGCTCTTGGCGCCGGCGCCGCTGCTGACGACGCTCACGCGCGTGATCGCGGCGTGCGGGTGGTACCAGTCCATGTATTCGGTGACCGCGCCGTTCTGCCAGGCGACGCTCCAGTCGCGAACCGCGCTCATGACTTCCGCAGTCGGCTCCATGACCGGACTCGCCACAGCCGCGGGAGCCGCGACCGTTGGCGGGGCCGTCCGCTGCTCCAGGGCGTCACGCAGGCCGGTTATCTGCGACTCGAAGCTGTCGAAGCGCGCGAGCACCTTGTCGGCCAGCGCGACGATCGCATTCTCGGCGGAGCCCAACCTGCTCTCGACGGCGCGCAGGCTCATCTGCATGTCCGTCTGGCCCTGGTCGAGCAGCTCGACGTCCGTGACGAGCCCTTCGACCTTGGCCTCAACGCCGTAGTACTGCGCCGCGAGTTCGGCGACGCGCTCGTCGTTCGGAACGGCCTCAGCCGCTGCTCGCAGGGCTAGCGGCTGTATCGCGGGAGCCTCGGTCTCCGCGCCCCCGACGTACTCCACCCTGGGCACGACAGCGCCGCACCCGAAGATAAGGGCCGCCGACGCGCACGCGATAGCCCCCTTCGCCACACCCATATATCCACGTTCCATAGTCGATCCCCGGTGCGTTCGTGAACGCTACTACTCCCGTCGCTCGCGCCTCAACCTGCGCGAGTCTAGTCCAAACTATATCCCAGGTGGGCGGGCTCGTGTCATAAGGCAAACCCTGATTCTGGGCCGCGCGGTGTCGGGGCACGCGCCGATCGGAGGCGTCGAAAGCCATCCGAGGTGGGGTGACGCCCTCCGCCCAGCAGGGGAACCGGCTCGCCGCGGACGCGTTCGTGGGCGCGCCCACGCGCCTGTCGACCCCGGTCGACGGCCCCACAAGGCGTTGCGCCGTCGTCGACCCCTCAGTACGCTGTCCCGCGATGGGTCTGGGTCGCCCGCCCGGTAGTGAACCAGCGAACGTGCGCGCTGGCAACGCGGCGCGCCGAACCCACGTCCCCGCGTCCAGTGCGCGAAGGAAACGCAATGCCCTACGCTCTCGGCCCCGAGCAACTGCGCCAGTACGACGATGACGGGTACTGCGTCGCCCGCGGATTCATCGACGCCGAGTCACTCGCGGTGATACGCGCCCGCATTGGCGCCGCGTTGGACGAGGACGACGCCGACGCCCCGTGGCGCCGTGACGCGAGCCGCAAGGACGGTGCGGCGATTCAGGGCCAGGGACGCTTCCGCAAGATCGGCCAGTACGCCAGGCGCGACGCCGGTCTGTGGGATGCGTTTCTCACGCACGACAGCGTGATCGACGTGAACCGCCATTTCCTCGGCGGAGACATCCGACTGTGGTTCGACTCCGTCTTCACGAAGCCTGGGAAGGTCGGCGAGGAGACGCCCTGGCATCAGGACATCGGGCTCTGGACGTTCCATCCGTCGCAGAAGGGGCGCACGGCTCTTTACCGCGACGCGGTGTCTATCTGGCTCGCCGTGGACGCGGCGACCAGAGAGAACGGCTGCCTCCAGTTCGTGCCGGGCAGCCATCTCGGCCCCGTGGTCGACCATGTGCAGTATGACGACGCCATCCACTCCGAATTGCCGCGTGAGCTGCTAGAGGGTGTCGATCCGACGCACGTCGAACTGGTGCCCGGCGACGCTGTCATCTGGCACGCGCACGCGTGGCACTACAGCCCGCCGAACATGAGCGACGCGAACCGATGGGGCATCGCTTGCGTCACGCTGCGGGAGGACGCCGCCCGCGAGGCCGAACTCACGCAACTACCACGCCTCGTTGTGGACACTGTGCCGCGGCCGTTCGGGTCGCAGTGAGATAACCCGGCATGCAGGCGCCGGCCGCGGCGACGCCTGCGTTCACGCGATCGAGCTTCCTGCGGGGCCGCCTACCCGGCGACGGCGACGCCCATCGCCGCTGCTGGCGGCATCACCAACCCGGCCCGGGTCTCCCGGGATATCCGTTGGATCACGGCATCGCAATATGCCCCGTCCTGCGAGGGGGCCACGGCGCCGACTGAATCGCCCAGGGAGTCGCCGATGTATCCGGCAACCTTCTGGCGCAGCTTCTGACGCGCCGACCGGAGACGATGTTTTATGACGTGGGTCGTCGTCCCCAGGAATTCCGCGATTTCGCGCTGTCCGTAGCCGCCCGTGTAGTACAGCAGCGCGGCCGTTCTCTCCTGCGGGCTCAGGCTGCGCAGGGCCGTGGCGATGTGCTCCCGTGTCTCCGCGTGAACGGCGGCGGCATCGGGCATCGGCTCGCCGGACGGGACTTCGCGCGCGGATTCCAGCGCTTCCATCAACGGACGGCGTCGCGTGCGTGCGCGCAGACACTGCCGATGGACGATCCGACGCAACCAGCCGGGCCACGCCCCGGGCTCTCGGATGTCCGCCACATTCCGGAAGCCCTCGATGAACGCCTCCTGACTGGCGTCCTCGGCGAGGTGGAAGTCACCCAGCAGGCTGTAAGCGTAGCCGAACGCCATATCCTGATACGCCTTCACGAGTTCACCGTAGGCGTCCATGTCACCGGAGCGGGAGCGGACAACGAGCTCAACGTATTCCATCACACGTTCCTCCTATCTTGAGGTAGTGCGTGAGAGGCGGCGAACGGTGCACGGATCTTGGCCGATTTCACTGCCTCGGCGCGTGGACGTGGCGGTACATCCCCTGAGCCACCGGCTTGAACCCTCGACCCAGCCAGAAGCCCGCGCCGGGGATGTTGGCGACCTCGAAGTCCACTGCGCACGTCGTGTACCCCTCAGCGGCGGCCCAGGACAGGCCTCGGTTCAGCAACGCGGCGCCGACGCCGGAGCCGCGGCCGCCCGGCGTCGTGAAGGCGCCCGTGATGGACACGGTGCTGTCGTCAGACGTCGGTAGCACCTGCCCCGGGCGTGGGTCCATGCATAGGAACGCGCAGGCGGCGCCGTGTCGGTAGGCGAGCCACAATGCGCGCTGCGGGTCCGACAGCCACTCCGCGCCAAGGTGCGTCGGCTCCTCCGGGTCGCGCGGCAGGAATGTCGGCGGCTCCGCCAGGTGGTCGCGCAGCGCGGCCTCCAGGGGCGCGATCTGCCCCACGTCGGCCGCGCTCGCTCGCCTGATCTCGACGTCCGCGACCTCGGCAATCGGGTCGAGGCCGCGCAGCGTGTCCATGCCAACGCCGCCGTACCCGAGCGAGACGCACGCCTCGAAGGCGGGCCGGTCGTGCGCGAAAAGGGCGATAAGATGATCGCGGCGCCCCTCCGACGCCCACAGCCCGGACATCTCGGCGTACATCGCTCTGTACAGGGTATACGCGCGGTCCGGGTCGGCGCCGTGCCCATACTCGGGGACATAGGCGGTCAGACCGCCACGCCATGTGATCCTCATGCCGATGAGGAACCCCTGCAACTCGCCGGCGCGCATCGCGGCCACGCCGGGGCTCGACGCGGCGAACTCGACGAGCCGCGGCAGGATCGCTTCCGAGTCGGTGTAGCGTTCCGGGATCAGCGGCAGGATCTCGCGCTCCGCGCGGTACCGCGCCGCAACCATCTCGACAGCCTGCTCCGCGTGTCCCCGTTCGAAGGGGATGACTTGTGATGACACTCCGCGCTCTCCGGGGCCCCGATATGGGTGGTGTCCATACACGCGGAGGGGATGCACGCCGTCGGCATCGGCGGCTATTGTCGCGACCAACTCGGGTGGAAGTCCGCAGCGGGGTGGCGCGTGATGTTGTGCGGATTCCCGCCGTCGGCGTCCATCACGTACACCTCGCTGTTCCCATCGCGGTTCGACATGAAGGCGATGTAGTTGCCACTCGGCGACCACGTCGGCGACCTGTCCACCGCGTCGTTCCGCGACAGGTTGCGCTGGTTCCCGCCGTCGGCGTCCATGACGTATACCTCGCTGGCGCCGTCGCGGCGCGATACGAACGCGATACGAGAACCGCCGGGAGACCAGGCGGGCTCGGAGTCGTCTGCGGGATGTCTCGTCAGCGCCGTGGGGTCACTGCCGTCGGCGCCCATCACGAACACCTCCCGACCTAGCGCGCGGTCGCGTCGCGAGACGAACGCGATGCGGGTGTCGTCGGGCGACCATGACGGCTGGGCATCCGTCCCGGGGCTCCGCGTCACGCTCCGCCGGCCTGCGCCGTTCGCGTACATGACGTATATCTCGGAGTGCCCATCCCGCGACGAGGCGAACGCGATCCGGTCGCCGCGGGTGGACCACGAGGGATCGGCGTCCGCGGCGTCGTGGCGCGTCAGGTTGACGGTCCGCCGACCAAGGACATCCGAGACCATGATCGCGCGGCCATCACCCAGGGCCGTGTAGGCGAGCCGTAGCGTGTCGGGCGCCCACGTGGGCGATTCCATCCGCATCGGTTCGCGATCCCCACCCCAGGGCAAGGGCGCCATCTGCGCATCGCCGCCGGCCGCGGGGACAACGTAGATGTTCGATCCCCAGCCGCGCAGCGAGACGAACGCAATCTGGCCGCGAGGGGCGCCGACTTCGCCACGTAGCACGCCGCGCATCTGCCTGACGGTCGCGTCCGCATCGGTGGATGTCGCATCCGCCTCGCCGAGCCCCGCTCGGGCGATCCGCAACACCGCCAGCGACAGCGACAAGCTCGCGGCGGGGCCCGGCGAGCTTACGAGAGGATCCGTCGCTTCTGCCAACGCGTGGAGCAGTTCGGCCTCGCGGGCCTGCGCGACCGCGCTGGCGACACTCTCGAGGTCGAGTTCGGCGAGCGCGTTCCGCACGGCGTGCGCCGCGCCGTGCACAAGAAGGGCCCCGTAACGCGCCTGGCCCCCCCGGTTCGCCGCCGTGGCCACCGCTCTCGCGTCCCCGAGCGCGGCGCCTTGCGGCATCGCTTGGCCGCGACGGATCGCCGTCTCTCCGTCGGCCCGGACCACGCCTACATCCACGGTCGCGCCGTCGTGGTTGTCGAAGAGGGCTACCACGTTCTCAGTCTGCAGCCGGGATGGCGCACCGTCCCGTCCCGCCCAGACTACAAGCGCGTCCCCGTCCGCGGCGACATACGCTGCCGCGGTCACGGCCCCTCCCGGCTGGGTGAGGAGGGCGAAGGCGTCACCACCCTCATGAGTTGCGACGACAGGCATGAAGGGATCGTCCGTCTCGGATACCACGACGCCGGGTAGCAGGCCATACATGGCGTCGTCGTCGACATCCCCGCCGCAGGACGCGAGGAGGACGCACAGCGCAAGGGCCGGGACTCGGGTAGATGGCGGGGAATGAGTGGTCGCTGTGCGCATTATCGCGGAGACCAGGAGGCGGAGTATTCGTGCGCGGGATGGTTCGTCAGGTTCCGCGGGTTCGACCCGTCCGCCTCCATGACGAAGATATCGCGCTGGCCGCTGCCCGTGGCCTCCTCCCCGCCCAGGTCCGAGTTATAGGCGATGTAGCGTCCGTCTGGAGACCACGAGGGGTTCTCGTCTATGCGCCTGTTCCGCGTCAGGTTGACCGGCTCGCCCCCATCCACATCGACGACGTATATCTCCCGAGGGCCGCCTCGGATCGACGTGAACGCGATCCGCCGTCCGTCCGGCGACCAGGACAGCCCCCAGTCGAGGCCAGACGAGTGCCGACTGAGGTTGCGCGGATTGCGGCCATCGGCGTCCATCACGTACAGCTCGTCGTTGCCGTCACGTTCCGTGTAGAAACCGATGTGGCGGCCGTCTGGCGACCACCGCGGGAACGTGTCCTCAGCGGCGTTGTTCGTGAGGTTCCGGCGATTCCCGCCGTCCAAGTCCATGGCGTAGATTTCCGAGTTGCCGTCGCGATTCGAGAGGAACACCATCTGGCGTGCGTCCGGCGACCAGGAGAGCCGAGTGTAGCGCTCGCCGTCGTTCGTCAGGTTGCGCCGGGCCCCGCCTTGCGGGTCCATGACGTGGATGTCCTCGGATTGCGTGTACGCGATGTGTGATCCATCGGGAGACCACCAGGCGCTAATATACTCGCCTCCATCCCGCGTTAGGTTACTCTCGGACATGCTGTCGAGGTGGTGCACGTAGATGTCGTGGCCGACGAGTAGGACGTATCGGCCGTCGGGCGACCATCCGGAGAAGCGACCCGTGTCGCTCAGCCGGCGCGAGCTGGAGCCGTCGTGGTTCATGACGAACGCGCCGACGCCATCCAGGCGCTCCGAACGGTATATGATCCGTGTCAGGCGCAGGTCCGCCGGAAAGTCTGACTCGATGGTGGCAGCCGGATTCGCGAGTATGCGCGCCATCTTCCCCGTGTCGATACGCAGCGTGGCCAGCGCGCGCGCCGCATCGGCGACGTGCGCCGTCAACGCGCGTCCGATGGTGGTCGCAAGGCGCGCGGCGGCGTCGGGATCGCGGCTTACCTCGGTCGGGGCGCGGGACTCAAGCAGCATGGCGAGAGCGACCAACTTCGAGTCCGACGCCGCGCCGAAGACCGGCATCCGCGCGCCGTGGGCCAGCGACGGCCCCACGTCGCGGACGACGAGCCCAACGGCGCGAAGGAGTCGGGCGGCGTCCCGCAGATCACGCGTCAGTGTATCGTCGGGGGCCTGCGGCGCGGGTGGCGGCCCGACGGTCGGGAAGGGGAGCCGACGGTGGAGCTGCGTCCGGGCACCCGGCGAGATGATGGCGATGTCGACCGCTCCGTCGCCGTAGTTGTCGAGCAGGACGATCGAGCCGTCGCCATGCGCACGCGTCGGCAATCCCGAAGCGTCCACCCACACGATGAGGGAGCCCGCCTCCGGCGACAGGTAGACCGCGCCAATGGTCGCGCCGTTCGCGTCGTTGAGCGGCGCGAGGACATCGCCGGCCGCGTGACTCAGCAGCGCGGGCATGTCGGGTTCGCCGGTTTCCACGAGCAGCAGGGGATCGTGCAGGGCAGGTTCGTCATCCTCGCCGCAGCCAGGGGCGTACGCCAGGATTGTGCACAGTACCAGTAGGACGCCGGTCGATGCCAGGCGGCGAGCTCCCATGGTCCGCGCTCCAGGATGCGACGTAAGTCGCTACCCCCTATCCTCCCGCGACGGGCTACGGTTGCGGTAGAACGCCGCCCGCGGCGGCGACGGTTACCGTGGCGAGGCAAGCGCCGTGTACCGCGACACGATGATCAATGCGCTCGACGACGGGCCCTGGGACATCCTGGTCGTAGGCGGAGGCTGTGTGGGTCTAGGCGTCGCTGTGGATGCCGCGACCCGCGGATACCGCACGCTACTGCTCGAACGAGGCGACTTCGGGCAGGGCACGTCGAGCCGGAGCACGAAGCTCATCCACGGCGGCGTCCGGTACCTACGACAAGGGCGCGTGCGGCTCGTCCGCGAGGCGTTGCGCGAGCGGGCGCGTCTGCACCGCAACGCGCCGCATCTGGTGTGGCCGCTCGACTTCGTCATCCCGTGCTACGGCGTCCGGGAGCGGCTCGCGTACGGCGTCGGCTTGCGGGCGTACGACGCCCTCGCGGGCCGGGATGCCTTCCCACCGGTACGGATAGTGTCGGGCGCGGGCGTGCTGGAGCGCGTCCCGAACGCGCGTCGAGACCGTCTGCGCAGCGGAGTCATCTACTCCGACGGACAGTTCGACGACGCGCGACTCGCCCTTTCCCTCGCGCAGACGGCCGTGGAGCACGGCGCGATAGTCGCGAACTACGTCCGCGTCGACGGATTCATCACGAGCGCGGGCCGTGTCGCAGGCGTCCTGGCGACGGACACGGAGACCGGGCATACGCGCGAACTCCAAGCGCGTGTGGTCGTCAACGCCGCTGGGCCGTGGGCGGATCAGCTTTTGTCGTTCGGGTCGGCGCCTGCCAGGCCATCCGTGACGCTCAGTCGGGGGTCGCATCTCGTTCTGCCGGGCGACTCCCTCGGCTCGACCGCTGCGCTCATGGTTCCCACGACGGACGACGGCCGCGTCTTCTTCGCCGTGCCGTGGCTCGGACGCGTCATCGTGGGCACTACGGACGTGCAAGTCCCACAGCCAGACGCCGACCCCGCGCCGAGCCCCGACGAGGAGGCGTTCCTGTTGCGCCACGCGAGCCAATACCTCGATCGCGCGCCCGACGCCTCGGACGTGTTGAGCCGCTTCGCGGGGCTCCGCGCGCTGGCGCGCCCTGACGACGGTGGGCGGCACACGAAGTCCATCAGCCGGGAACACAGCGTCAGCGAGAAGACGCCAGGCCTCGTGACGGTCGTCGGGGGCAAGTGGACGACGTATCGGAAGGTGGCGCAGGATGCCGTCGATATCGGCGCGGCGGTCGCCGGGCTTGCGCGGCGCCCCTGCCTCACGGACGCGCTCGCGCTCCACGGCGCGGCGGGAGCTGCGCCACGCGCTGAGTCAAACGCCGATGTTGAGGCGCTCTACGGTGGCGAGGCTGCGGCGTTGCGTGAACTCACCCGCGACCGGCCCGAGTTGTCCGCGCAGCTCCATCCCGACCTGCCCTACACCCACGCGCATGCCGTCTGGGCCGCTCGCCACGAGATGGCGCGCACCGTAGAGGATGTCCTCGCGCGCCGCACGCGCGCCCTACTGCTGGACGCCGCCGCCGCGATGGACGCCGGCAAGACGGTGGCGCGGCTCCTCGCCGCCGAGTTGGGGTGGGACGAGGACCGAGAGCGTACCGAATTGGTGGAGTTCCGCCGAATCGCCGCGCCCTACCTGCCGTCCGAACCGACCTCCGGCGCGCGGCCCGCTTCCTCGCCGTGACACCATCCTGTACGATCCGGGGCGGCCGTACCGGAGCGGCCAGTTCGCGGATCACAGGAGCACACGGGGCGCCATGACCGACTACCCAACCTTTGCCGCCGACCAGCACGACGACATACTCGAGTTCTTCCGCGGGAACGGCTTTGCAGTCATCGCGAACTCCATGAGCGATGAGGACGTGCGCTACCTCAACGACTTCGTCGATCGCTCGGCGGAGGAGCGGCCGGACGAATGGGGGGTAGGCCGCGGAACGCTGCGCTCGCACGGTCAGATACTCGTCGACCACCCCGAACTCGACGGCTTCGTCCAAAGCGCGGGAACGTACCCCCTGCTGCAAGCCATTCTCGGCGCGGACATCCGCTTCGCCCAGTTCGACTTCCGCGACGCTCCCGACGGCACGGGCACGGACGTTGGCATGGGATGGCATCAGGACCGACCTCAGGTAACGCGGGAGAACTGGAATCCAGACCACCCGTACCGCTGTCGGTACGGATGCTCCATTCACTACCTGACCGACGTGACCAAGGACACGCCGTCCTTCGCGGTGGTCCCGGACAGCCTCCATTGCGAGTCGATCGAGGAGGCGCGCGAGAAGAAGGGCGACGACTTCCGCATCCTCCCGCTGCGCGGCCCTGCGGGAACGGGGATCATCTACAACATCGCCACGCTGCACACGCGGCTCGCCGGCGCCACCGATGCCGGCCGTCGGACGCAACACACGTATTTCAGCATGGAGACGAGCCCCGCACTGACCAACTGGGTGCTCATCCCCGAACGCCTCGCCAAGCACGACAGCCCGGCGCAGCGCGCCTTCTACGGTCAGTGGACTCCCGCTACCGAGGAATGGGCGTCGAGCGGCTTCGGCGCGCGACCCTAGAGGCCCTTGCGCGGGAGCGCGCGCCGCGCCGACCGGTCAGGACGAACGCGCGCGCCCTGGCTGGCGTAAGGCATCAACAACTGTGCTTGCGGGCATGTACTCCTATCGCTATCGTAGCGGTACGGCTGCGTACCACTGTCGAGGAGTTCGGGGCGCACAGCATCGCGAGGTACTTGACGCTAACGGTCGTGGTGGTCGGCATCGCGGCGGGAGTGACACAGCTGGTGAAAGCACAGAGCGACCGACCCGAAGCGACAGGCGGCATCAAGGGCGAGATCACCTCCATCCACGGCAAGCAGCCCATCGCCGGCGCGACAGTTGTCATTGAGAGTCCTGGCGGCCCAGTCGCCAGGACGACAGATGCCCAGGGAGCCTTCGCGTTCGACGAGCTGGCGCGAGGCGCCTACGCGATGGACGTCCACGCCGACGGCTACGCGTCGCGGACCGCGATCAGCGTCACCGTTGTCCCCGGCGCCACCTCGCCCGTCACTGTCAGGATGCGTTCCGAAGGCGCCGACGGCGTGCGCGGCCCCTACCACGTCGCGGCCATACCGGTTCACGAGGCCTCCGCGGGGAACATCGAGGAACTCCTGAACGCCGCCAGTCACGAAGGCTTGGACTTGGTGACCGCTCTCTCGCCCGTGGCCGAGGATTCCTCGCAAGCCGGGCAGTACCTCCTGATCTTGCGGGACCGCGATTAGCATACCGGGGCATCTCGCCGCCTAAACCGGCTTTACCCGACAGCCTGTCGCGCCAATTCAGGCTTTGCCGGACATAACACCCAACATTGGCGTGGTATGATCATGATGGTCTCAGCGGGATACGCAACGTCTCTACGCAGCGGCCGCCCTCCGGGGGCTCCTGCCGATTGCACCCGTGAGCGATCTACCGCATATCCGAACGATACCACCCAGAGGCCCCGGCAATGTCGGGGCCGTTTTTGTGCCCGGGCGCTGATCGTGCCCTACCCCACGAAGAAGCCGTAGACCCGTCGCCCGAGCGCGTTCCCGATGATGGTCCACGCCCCTCCGGCGAGGTACTGGCCCAACACCAGGCCCACGAAGAACGGGGCCAGTCGTCTGTAGAGGCCGATGCCGCCCGACCGCAGGATCGCCAGCTTCAGTCCCCAACTGATGAACACCGAGAACCACATCCAGCTCATGGTCCAACTGCCCGCGACGGCGAAGCCCACGGGATGGAACGGAAACCACAGAAACCGATGCCGCAGGGCCATGAGTCCCACCGTCAACCCGAGTCCTGCCCCTAGCTGCCGCATGACCGGCCAGTCGGTGGGCTTCGGCTGCGTGCGCCACGACTCCAGTCGGACGTAGGCCTCACGCGCGAGATGCTCGGAGTACCCCGTAACCTGTGACGCGCTGCCGTAGTGGTAGAAGAGCGGCAGGATTACCAGGTAGCAGGCGAGGAGGCCGACGACCGACGCGACGATCATGGCGACGGTAAGGCCGCGGCGTGAGGCGTTCGCTGCCTCCGCGAGCTTGTACGACTCCAGTTGGTGCGGCATGGGGTGGCAGCGGTAATCGCGCGTGGCCCAGAAGAACAGGCTGAACCCAGTGAGGCCGCGAGGGCCCAGAGGCCGCGTCCCCACGGCCGAGACCAGCAGCCGCTCCGGCCCCGCGTAGTACAGGTCATGCGTGGGCGGCCCTAGCTCTGCGCGCATACGCGTCAGCGACAGGGACAGTGTGTAGTACCCGGCCATGAAGGCCGCGGAGGCCCATAGCGGCACCCCTGCCCGCGTCATGAAGCCGATCAGAAAGGCCGATCCCAGTGCAAGTCCCAACCACGCCGCGCGGTGGTTCATCGGCTCCTCGGGCGTGTCGACGTTCGACCGCGCGGCGCGGAACGACCTGACCAACGCGTATCGGGCCTTCCACAGGGCATAGAGGCCGATCCCAAGCCAGGCTCCCGCCGACTGATCCGATAGGTAAGCCCCGGACAGTCGCGCGACGCCGATCGCCTCGCGCATGACTTCCGTGGCCTTCCAATACAGGTAGAAGAACCACGTCGAGAAGGCGAGGTCCAGCGGCATGAAGTACGCCAGGCCGATGGCGAACGGGTAGACGCGAACGGGCAGCCATGAGATGCCGTTCCACGGACGCGCCGTCAGTAGCGGGGCGATCTCCCACCGGAAACGCGCGAACGGCACGACGGGCCACAGCGTGGCGATCCCGTTCCACACGTCCAGCCCCGCTGCAAGCCCGAAGCCCCACCACATGTACCGGTTTCGGAACAGGTGGGACTGCTGCATCTGCAGCATCTCCCCCGGTATCTGCGCGATGGGGTACGACAGCTTCTCGTGCTCGGTCCACTGGCGCCGGATGAGCGTGTTGATGCACAGGAACACGATGTACAGCGTGACGACGAACGCTGCCCACGCCCCCAACGGCGCCGCCCACGCCCGCAGTATCGCTGGGGCGAAGAAGCTCGACTGGCCGTCGTAGTAGCCGCGATGCGCCTCCGCTCCCGACACGGTGAGCCAGCCGGGCAAATGCGGATGGATGAGCGTCGCCCAGTCGTTCTCCGGCGTCGCGTACTGTTCCGCGTAGTTCATGAGCGGGAACAGGATCTGCAGCATGTCGTGGCCGAACAGCGAGGTCGCCACCGACAGCATGGCGTACACCACGAGCAGTTCACCCGGCCGCAGGGCGTGCTTGGGCGCCCACCGGCCGAGCGCGAGATTGGCGAGACAGACGAGGAACAGCGAGAAGACGACGTTGAAGAACAGCGAGAGCACCGTCGCGTGGACCGTCGGCCACACGATCTCACACAGCGTCACCCAGTAGCAGTTGAGCGGGATGAGGAGGGCGCCCAGCGCCGTCGCTCGCAACGACAGGCGAACGGGCGTAGGGGTTGCGCGTTTGGTGTCGTGCTTCCGCATTGGCGCCACCGGGTTGGTACAAGATGGCGCTCAGTTCGCGGCCCCGCAAGGGCGAGGCACGCGATCGGGCACTGAGATATACTGTTGGGGTCATGCGCAACGGAGGATGTAGAGATGGCCGTCGACTCACTGACAGCAATCCACGCCGCGCTGAGCCGCATCGGCGACCAGGAGTGGACCCTACGAGAACTGCTGGTGCTCGCCCGCGCTGGCGTATTCGACGACGACCCGTCCGAACAGGAACTCCGCGACCGGATAGGGCGTGCTCTCCCGCCAGATGGGTCAGGGTGGCGCGACACCCGCGAGGCGCGCGAGGAACACCGACTTCGAGTCGATGCTGGGCTGGGTAAACTCCGTGACGCGCTCACCCCGAGCGACGAGTTCGCTCGGCAGAAGCAGGATGAAATCGCCCGCGAGGACCGGGGACGGTGATTCTGGTCCTAGACGCGTGCGCGATGATCGCTTACCTGAGAGGCGAGCCTGGAGGTGACGTCGTCGGCGGCCTCCTCGCCGACGCCGCCAACCGCTCGTACGCGCACGCCGTCAACGTGTGCGAGGTCTACTACGACGCGCTCAGACGAGGCGCGCCGCCAGGCCCCACCCGCCTGGCTGACGAAGCCGTCGCGTTGATCGAACACGCTGGCGTCGAGATACGCGAGGATCTCGACGGCGACCTTTGGCGTCACGCTGCCGCACGCAAGGCCCATCGCCGCATGTCGTTGGCTGATGCCTTCGCCGTCGCGCTCACGCAGAGACTAGGGGCGACCCTCGTGACATCCGATCACCACGAATTCGACGCGGTCGCGGAGGAGCGCGTATGCCCAGTGCTCTTCATCCGATGACCCCCGCCCCGTCAAGGCCGATCACGCCAAACCGGCCGGCAACAGAACCAACTCCGGCACGCACGCCCGCGCGGGCAACGTCGCGACGTACAGGCACGCGTCCGCGACATCCTGCGGCTGGAGCGCCTGCGCGAGGACGTCGTCCGGGGTCTTGACGGGACGCTGTATTACCAACGGCGTGTCGCACAGCCCAGGGAATATCACGCTGGTGCGGATGCCGTTCTCCTTCTCCTCCTTGAGCGTGCCGTACGACAGGCCCTTCATGCCGTGCTTCGTAGCCTGGTAGGACACGCCAGAGGTGTCTGGGAACTGCACACAGCCGCTGGAGATGTAGATGATCGTCCCGTCGCCCTGTTCGCGCATGATCGGCACGACCGCCTTGGTGCAGTAGAAGGCCCCGTTGAGGTTCGTCGCGACCATCATGTCCCACGTGTCGGTCGTGAGGCGCTCTACGCTTCGGTCCGGGATGTTCGTCCCTGTCGAGTAGACGAGGATGTCGACGCGGCCGAAGGCCTCTTTCGCGGTGGCGACCATCCCGCTCACCGCGTCCGCATCCCGCGCGTCCGTTGGGCAGACGAGAGCGTTCTCGCCTATCTCGACCGCTACCTCATTCAGCGCATCCTCGTTGCGTGAAGCCAGGACGACCTTCGCGCCCTGCGCGGCGAAGGTGAGCGCAGTGGCCCTTCCCATCCCGCTGCTGCTTCCGACCACGACTGCGACGCGACCGTCCAGCGCTCCACTCACAGCCTGCTCCTCACGCGTGGGGATGCGGCGACTCCGCGACATTGTGCTGAGGAGACAGCCCGCACGCAATGGCGCCTGCAGCATCGGCGGCTATGGGAAGTTGGCGGGTCGGGCAAACGTCCTCCCCTGGCAGGGGAGGATTGAGGTGGGGTCCCGCGTCACTTCATCACGCCATCGACGCCACATCATCCTCGCCGCCCACCTGTCCGTGAACGCACACCGCGCAATCCGCTTGCGTACCGCCGCGGAGTTGGTCATTCATGGGGTAGGGCCGTACTGCGCCACCGTCCCGGACGAGGAGGAACACCGTGAAGTTCCGAGAAGCCACCGCCGCACTGCGCGACACCGTCCAGCAGAGCGCCCGCGCGTACCACGCGCGCAATACGCTGGCGGCCGAGTCGTTCCGCGAGACCGAGGGCGAGCCGCATCGTGGGCGGCGCGTCGCCCACGCGACGGCGCACATCCTCGCGAGCATGCCGATACGCATACGACCGGGCGAAATCCTCGTCGGCTGGCACCCGAGTTCCCATCTCGACGAGGACGCGCAGCAGGAGCTCAACGACGCCAACGCGTACCTGCGCGCGCAGAACTACTGGGTGAGCGCGTCCGAAGGGCATATGGGCCTCGACTACCCGAGTATCCTCCGCGATGGTCTAGGCGCCATCTCGGCGCGCATCGACGAACTCGCCGCCGCGCTATCGCCCGTGGACGCCGCGACTCCGGAGCGGCAGGCGTTCTACCAATCCGCGCGCACGTCGATCGACGCGTGCCAAAGCCTAATCCGGCGCTACGCCGACCTCGCCCGCGAGACATCGGCGACTGCGGACGACCTGGAGTGGCAAGCTGAACTCCGCGACATCGCCGACGTGTGCGACCGCATCGCGACCGAGCCGGCGACGACGTTCCAGGACGCCGTCCAGTTGATGTGGTTCACGTTCCTCGCCGTGGCGGTGGAGGCGGGCGTGTCGCACCACTGCTTCGGCCCTGGCCGCATGGACCAATACCTGTACCCCTACTACGCGCGCGACCGCGCGGCGGGCATCCTCCCCGACGAGCGCCTGGAGGCGCTTCTCGACCAATTCGCGATCAAGTGCAACGAGTTCGACGGCCCAAGCATGAGCGCGCTCATCATGGTCATCGGCGGACGCACGCCCGACGGGCAGGATGCCACAAACGCGCTTTCCTACGCCCTGCTAGAGTCCGCGGGACGGGTCGGGATGTACTTCCCCGGCGTCGATGTGTCGTGGCACGAGGACATGGACCCGGAGTTCGTGCGGCGCTGCGTCGCTCTGCTGCGGAACGGGAAGGGGCAGCCGTCGTTCTTCCACAGCGACGTCATCGCGAGCGGCTTGCGCAGGCACGGCGTTGCGGCGGAGCACGCTGTGGACCACCTGCCGAGCACCTGCACCGAGACGTCCGTGATGGGCCGATCCAATCCGTGGGTGGCGTGGCCTTACGTGAACATCCCGATGTGTCTGCTGTACGCCATGTTCGACGGCAAGCATCCGGTGAGCGGCGCGCAGGAACGTCCCAACACGGGAACGCCGCAGACGTACGCCGACCTGAAGGCGGCGTTCATGGCGCAACTCGAGCACGCGACAGAACAGGCCGTCGCTACCGGTCTGCGCGACCAGTACTACGAAGAGTTGCACCGGCCCTTCCCGCTGCTCTCCTGCTTCATTCAGGACTGCCTCGGGGCCGGGACCGACATCTCGTCGGGCGGCGCGGAGTACAACTTCCTCCAGCCGGAAGCCGTGGGCGTGTCAAACGTCGTGGACGGCCTCGCGGCAGCGCGCACGCTCGTCGAGGAGCAGGGCCGGTTCACGTTGGACGACTTCCGCCGCGCCGTCTCGACCGACTTCGAGAGCGACGACCAACTGCAAGCCGCCATCCTCAAGGAGTGCCCGAAGTACGGCAACGACACGGACTGGATCAACGCCCTGTTCGCCGAAGTCGCCGGCGCGTGGTGCTCCGGGCTGGAGAAGCACAGCAACCGCTTCGGTGGCCCCGTGTTCCCGGGCTTCCTGGGCTGGACCGTGTGGATCGGCTTCGGCCGCGACACACCCGCCACGCCGGATGGACGCCAGGCCGGCAGCCCGCTGGCGAACTCTCTGGCTCCGTGCACGGGCGTCGCGCTCAAGGGCACGCCGTCCATGCTTCTTTCCGCGGCGGAGCTGGATCACAGCCGCGGCCTCGGCGGCATGACGTTCAACGTCCGGTTTGCCGCGAACGCGTTGGCTACGGACGAGGGCGTCGACCGCCTGAAGGGTCTGCTGGAGGCCGCGTTCGACCTGGGCATCTACCAGATACAGGTCAACGTCGTCGGCGCCGATGTGATGCGCGCGGCGCAGGAGACGCCCGACGACTTCGCCGATCTGTTCGTGAGGATCGGGGGCTATCTCGTCCCATTCACGCTGCTCCCACGCGACGCGCAGGATGAGGTTATCGAACGCACGGAACTAGAGCTGTAGGGAGGTCGCGGGATGGCGAGGCACACCGCCTGGCAGGAGCCATTGCGCGCCGTCGAAGGCACGATCTTCGACATCGATGAGATCGCCACGCACGACGGCCCCGGCCTGCGCATGATGGTCTACCTCAAGGGCTGTCCATTGCGGTGCCTGTGGTGCCACAGCCCGGAGTCCGTGTGCGCCACGCGCGAGGTCGTCCGCTACGAGACGCGGTGTCAGGAGTGCGGGGCTTGCGTCGAGGCGTGCCCCATCGGCCTGCGGAGCATCGTGCCGACCCTCCCCCGCCACCTCGACCGCGACGCCTGCCAGCGATGCGGGGCATGCATCGACGCCTGCGCGCACGGAGCCCTGGAGATGAAGGGCCACACGGCGACGGCCGGAGAGATCGCTGATCGCGCTTCCCGATTGGCGCCGTTCTTCAAGCGATCTGGCGGCGGTATCACGCTCACCGGAGGCGAACCGACGCTCCAGTGGGAGTTCGCTCAGGCGGTGCTCGGGCTGTGCGAGGCGGACGGTATCCACACCGCCGTCGAGACCACGGGCATGACCCCGTGGCGACGCCTGCGCTTGATCGCCGCGGTCACCGACCTGTTCCTCTACGACCTCAAGCACTCCGATGAGGATGCGCACCGCCAATACACGGGCGTCTCACTGGAGCCCATCCTGGCGAATCTGCGGAATCTCCTCGAGATGGACGCAGAAGTGCTCGTCCGGGTGCCCGTCATACCTGGCTGCAACGGGTCGCCGGACACCATCCGGGGGATTGGACGTCACGCGCTGGAGGCAGGGGCCGAGCGCATCAGCCTCCTCCCGTTCAACCCCAGCGCGAGTGGCAAGTACTCGTGGCTCCAGCGGGAGTATCCGCTGGAGGGCGTCAAGCGCCAGGGCGAGGACGAGATGCTGTTCCTCGAACACCTGTTGCGGACGGACGGTTTGGAAGTGGTCCGCGCGTAGGCCCAAGCCGCCTGCAGATGGAGACACAGAGCATGACCGCCGATCTTCGCGATCGCCCGGTGGATGAGGTCGTCGCCGAAGCGGGGGTCAGCGCGGCCATCGGGCTGAAGCACGTCGCGAGCTTGCTCTTCACATATCGCTGTACGATCGCCTGCCAGCACTGTCTCTTCAACTGCAGCCCCAAGCGGCCCGACGTGTGCGTGAGCTTCGAGGACGGCGTTGAGTTCATGCGCCAACTGCGCGAGACGGACCGCTGCATACACATCGCGGGCGGCGAGGCGATGATGTACTACGACGAGATGATGGCGATATGCCGCGCGGCGAACGAGATCGGGGCGGCCCCCCACTTCATCGAGACGAACGCGTCGTGGTGCAAGAGCGAGGAGATCGCGGAGACGCAGTACACGGAACTGCTGGAGACCGGTGTCTCAGGCGTGCTCATCAGCGCCGACCCGTACCATCAGCGGTTCGTACCTCCGGAGAGGCGTGAGCGGGCGTACCGGTGGGCGGTGCAGGTCTTCGGCGAGAAGAACGTCGCCGCCTCCAACGTGTCGCTGGAACGACTGCAGGAGTATCGCGAGATCGGACGCGACCCCGAGCGCGTGGCGGAATACAGCCGAGAGCACCCACCCCGGTTCGTCGGCAGGGCGGGCGAGGATCTGGCGTCCGCGTCCCCAGATCGCCCGTTGGCGGACCTCGCCGACGACCCGCTGTGGCACGGCGGGAACCAGACGCGCCACTGCCGGTCCGAGTTCGACGCGGACGACATGTGGGAGATCCACATCGACCCGTACGGGAACATCCAGACGTGCTGCGGCATCGTCATCGGGGACGCGCACGAGAAGTCGCTCATCGAGTGGATGGAACGCGGCCTCCACACCGACAACGAACTGGTGCGCATGGCATACGAGGAGGGACCCTACGCGTTCCTCGACCTGGCCCGCTCACGCGGCTACGAGCCGCGCGAAGCCTACCCGCAGAAATGCGCCATGTGCTGGGAGGCGCGCAAGTTCCTACGCCCCGAGTTTCCCGAGACGTTCGGTCCCGCCGAGATCTACGACCCCGTGTGACCCAGCGCCTCTGGCGCCTTGCCGCCGTGTCCGCCCGATGCTATCCTCGCGACACGTCTCCGGGAAACGCGACACGCCAGAGCGACGCGAGCGGTGGCTACGCCCCACATGCGGGAGGAACTTTGCCTAGCCATCAGCGGACCCTTCTCTTCATTGAGGACGACCCCGACCACCAGATGCTCGTGCGCATGTCCCTTGCTCAGCACGATCGCTATCGAGTTCTGTACGCCAACGACGGCGCCGAGGGTTTCACCAAGGCGCGTGAAGAGCGGCCGGACGTCATTCTGCTCGACGTGATGATGCCCAAACTCGATGGGCTGGCCGTGCTGGAACGCCTCCAGGGCGATCAATCCACGCGCGCGATCCCCGTCATATTCCTCAGCGCGAAGGCGTTGCCCGAGGACATCAAAGCCGGGATGGATCGCGGCGCGTGCGGCTACCTGACGAAGCCGTTCGACGCGCTACACCTCGAGGAACGCCTCGACGAAATCCTCGCCGCCGCCGACCTGTAGCTCGCGATGCTGGTCGCGGTCGGGAACCTGCCGGCGATTGGAGCCCAGCGTGTTCATCGAGACGCCCTACCCACGCGTGGCGATGCTCTGGCGCTCGACGCGCGGCGACGATTCGCTGGAAGGCGTCGCCAAACACGACCTCGCCCTCGTAGGCCCCGGGCGGCTTGGACTCCGATACAACGCCGACCCCGTTGGAGCCGCCACCGGTTTCACCTTGGATTCGCAGGCGCGGGCTCGAGAGGCCGTCGCGGAACTTCGCGCCCTGAATCCCGACATCGTCGTGCTCTGCGAGATCTACTTCTACGAGTGGTCTGAGAAGTGGCTGCCGGCCGACCATCCGTGGTGGATGCGCAAGGACGGCGAACGCGTCCAGTTCTGGCCCGGCACGTACCGCATGGACTGGTACAACGCCCGGTACCGCGAGCGCGTCGTCGCGTGGACGGCCTCGCTGCGGGACGCGGGCGTGGACGGCGTATTCTACGACAATCTCCGCGAGGAGCCCGAGCCATGGGTGAGCTTCCTCGGGGACGTCCGCGCCGCTACGGGCGACGACTTCCTGATACTCGCCAACGTGGGCTATGCGGTGGGCGCGCATGACTTCGCGGCCCCTTATCTCAACGGCATCATGTACGAGTCGGGTTGGAGCCACGGCCGCACGGAATGGGACGAAGCGATCGCGGACATCCGGCACACCGAGACGCTCCTGCGCCATCCCAAGATCAGCGTGGTGGAGAGATTCGAGGAGCAGCGCAGCGGCGCGGGATGGCCGGCCGACGCGGAACGCGGACAGAAGCCACTCCCAGATCCCGCCGCGAGGCGCTGGTCGCTCTGCTTCTCGCTCATTGTTGGGGACTTCTACTACCTGTTCGCGGACGACACGAGCCACGCGCACGACTGGTACCCCGAGTACGACGCCAAGATCGGCCGACCACTGGCTCCAGGCGAGCAGGTGCGCTCTCACGTATGGCGCAGGCGCTATGAAGCGGCTACCGTGGTCGTGAATCTGCCCGGGGCGCCAGAGCCGCACGTCGTGCGGCTGGACGCCTCCGCTCGCGATACGCTCTCAGGGGATGTCGGGACCACGTTTGCCTTGCCCCCGGGCGACGGACGTATCCTACTCACGTCATGAATCGCCGCGGCGCGGAGACTGCCGCGGACAGTCAATCACCGGAGAACCCGAATGCGGACATGGATAGTAGTTGGGCTCTTGGTTGGAGCGGCCGCCGCTGCCCAGGCTCTCGATACGGATGACCTCGTGCTGTACGCGCCCATGGATGAGGGAGCCGGGGCGACAGTTGCGGATCTAAGCCCCACAGGGGCCGTTGGCGACATCTTCGGCGACGCGACGTGGACCGCAGACGGCTACATGGGTGGGGCCCTGGTGTTCGCTGGGGATGGCCGCGTCGAGTTCGCCGAGAATGCCGCCCTGAACCTGCTCGAGGAATTGACCATGGTCGGGTGGATATTCCCCACCGCCGCCCCCGCAGACACGAACCTGTTCGGACGACGCAACGCCGCGAACCAGGGCGGCTACACGATGCAGTGGACGGCCAACAAGGTGGAAGTATGGGTGCACTTCGGGGGATGGACCGGCACGCGCGGCGCGCAACTACTCGTGCCGGAAATCGACCAATGGCATTTCGTGGCCGCGGGCTACGACGGCTCCGACGTGTTCCAATACGTCGACGGCCAACTGGACGCCGAGGCCGCTGCCGGCGGCGACGTGGACGAGGTCGCCGAGGTGTTCCGCATCGGCCAGGCGCAGACCAGCCTTGAGGCCATGCCCGGCATCATCGACGAGGTCGCCGTATACAGCCGGGCCTTGACGGCCAACGAGCTGGAGCAAATCCACGCGGACGGCGTGCTTCCGCTCGCCGTGAGGGCGCAGGGCAAAGCCGCGACGCAGTGGGCAGCCATGAAGGCGCGTTAGGAGCCGCTTCGGTTGCCGACGGTCACCGCTGGGCGGCGGCCGTCAGCGCTTCCAGCACGCCGTAGTACGCGGGCTTCCTCTGTCGATCCTCGTCGAACAGGAGCGGCGCGTTGGGCTTCGTGCTCATGCGCGGCGGCAGGACATCGTACCAGGTCGCCGAGTCGTCGAGGCCCCACACGGTGATACCGCGGCACGCCGGAACGGACAGCGCCGCCTCGCACCATCGGCGGTAGAACTCCCCCTGGGCCGCGTACGGATCATGCGCGTCGGCGAAGTGGTGTATCGGCACGTCCAACTCCGTAAGCTCGATCCGCAACCCGAGCGCGGCGACCTTCTCCATGAACTGCTTGAGGTCCGCCGGATCCTTGGTCGCGTTGATGTGATGCGACTGAATGCCGACCCCGTGCAGGGGCGCGTCTTGCGCTCGAAGGTCGCGCAGCAACGCGAGGAACCCCTCGGCTTTCTCGCCGTGGTAGTTCCCGAACGCCTCGTTGATGTGCAGTTCGGCGTCCGGGTCAGCTTCGTGCGCGAGCCGGAGGGCATCGGCGATGTAGTCTTCGCCCAGATGCCGGTAGAACAGGTTGTCGCTTGATCCGCGCGCGCCTCCAATCATCGGCTCATTCACCACGTCCCACGTGTGTATGCGCCCTGCGTAGTGACTCATCACCGCGTGGATGTGGTCGCGCATGGCGCCGCGGACTGCCGACGGCTTGTCCGCCGCCGCTTCGACGAGCGACGGTAGTTCGTCCGCGTAAAAGCCCAGCGGGTTCGTGTCCCATACCAACGTGTGCCCGCGCACGCGCAGCCCCTCGTCCAAAGCCGCGTCGACGATCCGGTCGCCCAGGGCGAAGTCGTACTCTCCTAGCTTGCCGTCCTTCTGGATCATCGGCCACTTCACAGCCGGCCCGCAGGTGATCGACGTGAACTCGCGGGCTACCCAGTCGATCGCCTCCCGGCTCTTGTAGACGTCAGCGCCGATGTGCACTCCCGCTACGCGCGCGACCTGATCCAGCGTCGGGTCATCCGCCGTTGCCTGGAGCGCGGCGTTATCTCGGTAGAGCTTGGGGTACACGCGCGCGACGGGCTTCGGTGCGCCCAAGCCGAGCGCCTTTAGTTCCGCGTCGATCGCGGCGAGCGTCTGCTCCGTCAGGATGTCGGGCATGAACTGCGCGATCTGACTCAACGTGACTGACTTGGCCATCTCGAATCGCGGGTTGGCGATGACCTCGACGCCGATGTGCTTCTCCAGAACCGCCTTGCCCGCCGGGTCTTGGAGGATGTGCCCGATGAGCGCGTCGACGCCCGACAGCGCGGCGGCCTCGGATTCGTCCTCAGTCTCCGCGTAGTCGTACCGCGCGATGACGACTGTAGTCGATCCATCGCGCGCGCGGAGGTCCACCACGCGGTGCTGACCCGCGACCTCCACCAGGTGCGCGCCGTAGAAGGCCCGCGTCTCGGCGAAGCCCTCGGCGTCCGCCTCACCCTCCCAAGCGGTGGACCATTCCTCGAGCACGAGCTCCTCGTATGCTCTGGCGGCCGGCTTGGCGTGCCAATCTTCCGTCCACAGAGCCGCGTGAGGGCTCCAGTGCAACCCCGCCCAGAAACCCCACATGTAGATGCCCGTGACGGCCCGGTGTGCGAAGCACGTGCGGTAGAACGCGTCCACGGCCTCGGCCCGCTCGCCCTCGTCCAGAATGCCCGGCGTATCGAACTCGGTGATCTTGATCGGGAGGCCGAGTCCCCCGAGGCGGTCCAACGCCACGCGCACACGCTCGATGTCGACCCCCGCGAACATGTGGGCCTGGACCCCGATGCCCGCCACGGGAACGCCGTCGGCAAGCAACGCCCGTATCTGCGCGATATACCGGTCGAGATCATCCGCCCGCATCGCAAACTGGTAGCCGCCGGCCTCGACGTCCACTTCGATGCTGTTGAGTATGTTGAAGTCGTTGACGTAGAGCGCGGCTCTGGGCGATCCGTCCTGCGCCCATGCGTACATCTCGGTGGTGATGGCATCGCCCAGCTTGTCGGCGTACATGTTCTCGCGGAGCATCTCGTTGTTGAGATCCCACTCCGGGATGCGGTCGCGGTAACGCGCCGTCAGGCTACGGCCCCGCGTCTCCAGGGCCGCCCGTAGCTCAGGGGCAGACAACGCGACGACCCAATCCGGGTTGTTCATCGGGCGTCCCCAGTAGACCGCATGGCCGCGCAAGGCGAGGCCGTTCGCGACGCACCAGCCCACGAGGGCGTCGGCCGGCGCGTACTCCGCGTCGGGGCCGTCCGGGTTCGTCCACCGCCACTTGAGCGCGTTCTCCGGCACGGCGGCGTTGAAGTGGGTCCGCGCAATGCCGAGGTACGTCTCCCGGGCGGCCTCGGCGATGGCGTCATCGGTCAACGCCCGGGCGTTGAGCGCCGTGCCGAATTGGAACTCGTGGCGCAACTGCGTCACGCGGACATGGGCGCCGGGCCTTGTCCGCACCGTGAGCGTCCCCATCCGGCGCGCGGCGATCAATGGGTCTGTTCGCTCGCGCACAGTCGCGTGCGCGCAGAACCCGGCCACGAACAGTGCGAGCGAGCAGACCACCAATCGGCAGCGCGAAGGCCTCATACGTGCTCCTGTCGTGCGGGGGTCGGCCGACACGCGTGGACCGGCTCTGCCGCCCCATGGATGGACGCGGGGCGACACTAGCATATGCGGCGCCGGCGTGCATCGCGCGACCGGCGCCGGCCTGCACAACGCGCGGCGTGGTAGGATGCCAAGGGGTTTGACCACACAGAGGAGGACAGACCTCATGGGTCGTCTTCTGCTGATTCTGCTAATGGCGTCCCTCGCGACGTCCGCCGCGGCGAGCTGGCGCGCCGTGCTCGTCGGCGTGGACGACTACCGCGCGGCCGAAATCGCCGACCTGCGGTGCGCAGAGAGTGACGCCCGCTTGATGCGCGACACGCTCGCTCGCCTGGGTGTCGCTCGCGACGGCATGTCCCTACTTCTCGGCGCCGACGCGCCAAGGGACGCCATCCGCCGCGCCGTCATCCACCGCGCATCTGAGGCAGCGTCAGACGATCGGGTCCTGATCTACTTCAGCGGGCACGGTGGGACTACAGTCGCTGCGGGCGGCGAGACCGCGCTTGCCATCTACCCGTGGGACGGCCGCCCCGCCGATTCCCGATCGGCGATTTCGCTCGCAGACTTGGCGAGTTGGGTAGCCGACGTCGGTGAGGCGCTCATAGTCCTCGACTGTGGCTTCGTGTTGCCCTCTGAGCCGGCGCTGTACTCTCCGCACCGCGTCAAATCGCTCGGCGGCCCGCCAGCCGTGCTTCGTAGGGCATCACGTCCGGCCAACGTGACGCTGATCGTCTCGGAGCCGGGGCCGCACGGCACGCTGGAGTCGGCCACGCTCCGCCAGGGCGTGCTGACCCATCATATAGCCCGCGCCCTCTCCGGCACGGCGGACGTCAACCGAGATGGGTGGGTCACGCCCTACGAACTGGTCACGCACGCCGCCGGCAAGATGCGCGAAAACGCGTACGCGCAGGAAGCCAGTCTCGTCGGCGATCGGGGCATGGCCCGCGCGCTCCCGACCGTTCCTATGCAGGCGCGTTCCGCGCCGGGTGGACGTCCTCCGGTGGCAGGCCCGCCGGAACTGATGTTGCGCGTCGAGCAGACATCCTCGGATCCGCGTGTGGCCCGGCTAACGCGGGCCCTCCAAGCCGCGCTCGCCGCCGAACCCCATGTGCGGTTGGCGCGGGGAGGTCAGCCGCCCGACGGCGTCCTCATACTAGGCGGCGCGAACGCGACGACGGTCTCCGTCGACCTCCTCGTGCGCTACGTGAACCCAAATGCTGGCGCGGAGAGCAATGCGCTCAGATACTCGCGGGCCACAGACGACACCGTCGCGGCCGCCGCGGACGCCATTGCCGCGCGGCTGGCCGGGACGATCGCGGAAGCCTCCGCGCGGAAGGCCATCGCGATCCTGGATAACCCCCACTCGCCGCTACGCCTTGGGTTGGAGGCGCCGCGCCGGCTGCGTATCGGGGACACGCTCACGCTAACGCTGACCCCGACTTCCGACTGCTACCTGATCCTGCTGAACCTGTCCACGGATGGGTCGCTGAACGTCCTCTACCCGAACGGATTCGTCGAGGGAAACCACGTCCGGGCGGGCGACACCGTCACGATACCGGGCCCCGACTGGAAGATGCGCGCGTACGGGCCGGCGGGCATCGAGATCGTGAAGGCCATCGCCACGACGTCGCCCGTGGACCTGGGCGGCATCGACCTAACGGCGTTGATGGCGAAGGATGTGTACTCGGTTGCCGCGGGCGACTCGCCGGAGACGTTGAGGCGTCTGGCTGAGTCGCTCATGGCCGACTTTCCCACCCACGAGTGGGCGATCGACGTGGCGACGATAGTAGTAGGCGACATCCCGACAGGGCGTAAGGATCCCCTGGAACTCAACGCGCTGGAGTAGGCCCTTCCGCTGAAAGGGCCGCTGCCGTTGCCGACGCCCGCCCCGAGACCTAGACTGACGCCACACACCTGGAACGCCACAGGGAGGCGAACATGCCGCACCAGGTCTCGCCACGTGACGATGGTCGTGAACGCGTCGGCCCGCTGCGCGTTGGTGGCGTCGGCACAGGGCGCATATTCCAGTGGGCGCATCTGCGCGCGTACCCCGACCTACTAGACAAGGCGCGCCTGACCGCGTTCTTCGACCTCGACACATCCCGAGCCGCCGCCGCGTGCGAGAAGTACCGCGAGGCGTTGCAGATCCACGCGAGCGCCGCGCCCGCTCATGCGGAGGCCGCGCGCGAGAACATCGCCGAACTCCGCGTCTGTGACTCGCTTGATGAGCTGCTCGACCACGTCGACATCGTGGACGTGTGCACCACCGCGCGCGGACGTATGCCCACGGTCATCGCCGCCGCGGAGCGCGGCGTACACAGCATGGTCGAGAAGCCAATGGCGCGCACGTGGATCGAGGCCGACCGCGCCGCGCGGGTGGTCGGGGAGACGCCAGGCGTCCACTGCCAACTCAACGACGACAACATCTTCGATCCGAAGTACCGCATTCTCCACGATCTCTTGGCCGGCGGGGCCATCGGCGCGGTGCACAACGTGTCTCTGATACGCGGGTCGCTCCTCGACGCGACGAGCGTGCTGAAGTCGCAGGCGAGCGCCCTCGAGAACGGCGGCGGATGCCTCATGGACTACGGCTCCCACGGCCTGGCGGGCGTGTGGTACATGCTGGGAACTCACCTGCGGGTTGCGCGGGTAGAGGCCGTCCGCATCGGCGTGCGGCATCGCCATCGCGTGCTGGAGGGCGACCCGTTCGTCATGGAGGTCGACGACGACGCGCACGTGCGCTTCCTATTCGAGGACCCAGCCACGGGAGCGTGGACCACGGTGTTCCTCGAATCCACGTGGTGCGGCGGCGAGATCGGACTGCACGAGAGCAAGAGCGGCGGCCAAGGCGACGGCTACCTGCGCATCGAGGGCGAGGACGGCGTGATAGACGCCACCGGCGCGGGTGAGATTCGCATTCTCAGATGGGACGGCGGTGAGACGCGCGTCCCCCTGCGTGAGTATCCTGGCGAGACGATTTCCGTCCGCGAGGAGATCGAGACGTGCCTCGACTCCGTCGCGCAGGACACGCGGCCGGAGTTCGACATCGAGTTCGGGGCCGATATCATCGCGGCGATTGGCTCGGCGTACCTGTCCGCCGTCGAGCGTCGCGCGGTCACCTTGGACGAGTTCAAGGAGTTCAGCCGGGAATACGTCCGCGACCATGGCGACGGCGAGGAAGCCGAGGTCGCCATCCTGAACCACCTACTGGCGCCGTACCGTCGAAGCGCTGCCGGGCCAAGGAGTCGATGAGATGAAGGTGAGTCTCTACACGATCTCGCTGAGCGGTGGCTACTACCGCGGCGACGCCGTGCCGCTGCTCGACATCTTCCCCAAGGCCAAGGCGTGGGGTTACGACGGGATCGAGATCGAGGGGAAGCGACCGCACGGGTCGCCGCTGGACCTGGACGCCGCGGCGCGATCGGCCATACGCACGGCGGCCGACGACCACGGCTTGGAACTGTCTTGCGTGGCGGCCTACAACGACTTCTCGAGCCCCGTCGAAGAGCACCGCGAGAACGAGATGCTCATGGTGCGCGAGCTAATTCGCCTCGCCGCCGAGATCGGCGCGCCGATCGTGCGCGTCTTCGCCGCGTGGTCAGGCGTCACGCGTCGAGACGGCTGCATCACGTACGACGTGGCCCGCTACAACCTCGACCACCGCTACCCCGGAACGACGGCGTTGGAACGGTGGCAGTACGTGCGCGAATGCCTCGTCGAAGTCAGCCGCATGGCGCAGGACCACGGCGTCACGCTCGCCCTACAGAACCACACGCCGATCACCTCGCACTGGGACCACCTGCTGCAGTTCATCCACGAGGTGAACTCCCCGGCTCTGAAGGCGTGCCTCGACGCGCCCCTCATGCAACAGCACACCGAGGCGTACTACCGCGAGGCGATCGCGGCGACCGGCGACCTGCTCGTGCACAGCCACTTCGGCGGGAGATTCGAGCGCGACGGCGACGGGCGCATCCACCAGGCGACGAGCCTGGCGCATCCTGCCGTATGCGACTACCCAGCCTTCCTCAAGGCGGCCAAGGAGATCGCCGGCTACGATGGACATCTGGGATACGAGCTGTGCAGTCCCGTCCTGACCGGTCATCGCCACGCGGGGTTGGGGTACGCGTTGGAACAGGCCGAGCTCGCGTGCGCTTTCATGCGACAGTGTCTGCCGTAGGTCGCGCACGGCGCGAGCGCTGATGGCGGCCCGTCAGGCGCGGGGGAGGCGATCCTGGTCTGACCGGTACCCGTCGAGGAGCTGTTCCGCCTGGTTCTCCTCAATGCGGGCGACGCGATCGTCCAGCGATTCGAGAAGCGCGCGAATCTCCTTGAGCTGGCTCTCAGTGGCGCCCTTCACCAGGCCGTGCTTCTTCGCGTACAGGTCATGGATCATGCCTGCGATTCCCATGACCAGGCCCATGCCGAACACCATGAACAGGATGACGAAGCCTGGGTTCATCCGCCGGCCTCCTGGCGCCGTTCTCGTGCGAGCGTCGGTGTCGCGGTACGGGGAAAGCCTAGCACACGGCGCGTGGGCGCGTCGGGTCTAACACTCGACCTGGATCACCGCGTGGCCGATGCCGAAGTCGTGCTCCAATACGTGGTTCACGCTGTCGCGGATAGCTTGCGTAGCCTTCACCGGCATGTCGTCCACGATGATGTGCGCCGACAGGCACACGAACTGCGACGTGATCTCCCAGACGTGCAGGTCGTGCACCGCGCGGATCTCGGGGATCTCCGCGAGCAGTTTCTCCGCCACCTCGGCAAGATCCACGTGCGCCGGTTTGCGCTCCATGAGGATGAGCGTCGAGTCGCGAAGCAAACCCCACGACCAACGCCCGATCACAAACGCCACGACCAGGCTCAGGATCGGGTCGACAAGTCGCCAGCCCGTGAAGTAGATGAGCACGCCGCCGGCGACAATCGCCACCGAGGACAGCGTGTCCCCGATCATGTGCAAGAACGCGCTCTTGGTGTTCAGGTCCTCCAGGCCCGCCCGCGACAGGATCAACGCCGTCGTCACGTTCACTGCCAGGCCGATGAGCGCCACGATCGTCACCTCACCGGCCGACACGGCCACCGGGTCGAGGATGCGCTGAACGCTCTCGTACGCGATCCAAACCGTGAAACCGGCGAGTGTGAGGCCGTTCGCCAGCGCAGCGAGGATCTCCACCCGGTACAGTCCATACGAAAACGCCTGCCCCGCCGTCCGCTGCGCGAGCATCAGGGCTAGGAAGCTGATGCCCAAGGCCGCGGCGTGCGACAGCATGTGCACCGCGTCGCTGATGAGCATCAGACTGCCGGTGATGATGCCCGCGGCGAACTCGACAACCATCATCACGAGCGTCAGCACGATGCAGACGAAGAACGCACGCCGCTGACGAGGCCGATGCAGGTCTACGTGATGGTGGTGATGGCCATGACCGTCGTGGTCGTCGTGCGCGTGGGCCTGGTGCAGCGGCCGGTGCTCGTGGGCGCACGAGGCGCGCGGCTCAGCGCGTGAATCCGACACGGAAGGCTCCCCAGGCGAACGTGGCGTCGGCAATCATCGCGCCCGGAATGCTAGCAGGCGGGCCGAGTTGAGTACAACGAACGCCGACGCGATGTTGTGGACGACCGCCGCCATCACGGGACTTAGGAACCCGCCGCTCGCGAGCGCGATGCCCACCAGGTTCACGCCGACGGCGAACACCCAGATGTTCTGCTTGATGATCCTCAGCGTCCGTCGCCCGAGGGCGAACATATCGCCGAGAAGGCGCAGGTCTTCGCCCATGAGCGCCATGCCGGCCGACTCGATGGCGACGTCCGTGCCTGCGGCCCCCATCGCGATGCCGACATCCGCGAGCGTCAGAGCAGGCGCGTCGTTGACGCCGTCGCCGACCATCGCGACAACGAGGCCCTCTGCCTTCATTCGCTCGACGGCTTCCAACTTCTCGGTCGGGCGGAGTTGCGCCACCACCTCGTCGATGCCGACCTGGGCCGCGATGGCCCGTGCCGTCGTCTCATGGTCGCCGGTTAGCATGGCGACGCGAGAGACGCCCGCCTCGCGCAGTGCGGCGACGGCGTCGGGCGCGTCGGGACGTAGCGCGTCCGCGGTGGCCAGTCCCCCGATGCAGACCCCGTCGCGCGCCACCACGAGCGCCGTCCGTCCCTTGCGCTCCTGTTCGGCGAGGTACCGGTTGGCCTCATCGTGTCCTGCGTCCCCGGCCAGTTCATCCAGCAGACGACGGTTGCCGACCCACACGTCAGCCCCTTCCACCTCCGCGCGTACGCCGACGCCGAACGCTTGCCCAAACGCGCGACTCTCCATAGCGGGCCCGTCCGCGTTGGCGTCCTCGATGGCGCGTGCGATTGGATGCTCGGAGCGGCTCTCTGCCGCTGCCGCGAGCGCCAAAACCCGCTTCGCGTCTTCGATCCCGAACGCGGTCACGTCAGCGACTTCGAGTTTGCCGCGCGTCAGCGTGCCGGTCTTGTCGAAGCACACAGCGTCCACGCGCCCGAGTTGCTCCAGCACCACCCCGCCCTTGATGAGCGCGCCCCGCTTCGCCGCGTTGCCGACGGCTGCGACCACCGCGGTCGGCGTCGCGAGCACGAGCGCGCACGGGCAGGCGATCACCAGCACGGCCATGACCCGCATGAGGTCGTGCGTCGCGAACCAAACGCCGACGCAGATTAGCAGGATAGCCGGCGTGAAATACGTCGCGAACTTGTCCGCCGCGCGTTGCGTGGTCCCCTTGCGTTCCTGAGCCTCGTGCACGACGCGTATGATCGTCCCGAGCGTGGTGTCTGCTCCGACCTTGTCGGCGGTCACCTCGACGGCTCCCGAGGCGTTCACCGTCCCCGCGAAGACGGGCTCGCCTACGGTCCGCTCGACCGGGGTCGACTCACCCGTGAGGGTTGCTTCGTCCAGGACGGCGGCGCCCTCGACGATCGTTCCATCGACCGGCACGGCCTCCCCGGGCCGGATGAGAACGCGGTCGCCTGGCGCGACGGCCGACACCGGTCGTAGGCGCCATTCGCCGTCTTCCAGGACGGTGGCCTCGTCGGGCGTAAGCCGCACGAGCGCGCGCACCGCGTTGCGGGTCTTATCGAGCGTCAGATCCTCCAGCCACTCGCCGCCGATCATCATGAACGCGACGACCGCGCCTGCGATGTACTCGCCAACGTACGCCGTGCCGATCAGCGCGAGCACGACGAGAGAGCCCGCAGTAAGGCGGCGATTCTCGATCGTCGCGACGATGGTCCGGTAGCTGATGACGGCGCCGCCGATGAGCATCGGGACGACTGCGGGGTCGATGGGCGCAGCGCGTTTCACTGCGGGAACGAGCGACGCGAGAATCAGCAGCAGGAGGCTGCCGGGGAAGGATGCCTTGCGGAGCCACGACACCCAGGCGGGTGGCTCCGGCGCGTGTCCGGGCACGTTCATTGGATCACCTTTGAGCGATGACTAGATCACGCGCCATACGACAAATGCCACTACGGCGACGACGACGACCGCCATCGCGACCAGCCTCGGGCCACGGCCCTTGTCGGCGTCGTGACCGTGCTTGTGTTCGTGGCCATGATCGTCGTCGAGAATGCCGTGTCCACCCTCGTGGTAGACGATCGCCGTTGCGAGCGATGCCATGCTGTCTCTCCGCTAATGCGCAAGCTTGGAGAACGCCTGCTTGAATTCCTCTATCGCGGCCGCGTGGTCGCCACGCTCTACCGCCGACACAATGCAGGACTCGAAGTGGTCTTCGAGGATCACCTTCCCGGCGGATTGGAGCGCTCCGCGAACCGCGGCGACCTGCGTCAGCACCTCCGGGCAGTCGCGATTGGCCAACACCATCTCGCGTATACTGCGCACGTGTCCTTCAATTCGCGCGAGTCGAGCGACTACCTGATCCCGGCGCGGATGTGAGTGCTCGTGCCCACTGTCGTCGCCGCGCGCCGCATCCCCAGCATGTGGTCCCGCCAAGAGCCGCTCCTTCTCCCGCCTAGAAATCCTATCCCCCCGGAGGGGTTACCCATCCCTAGTATAGCGGGCATCCGCTCGCATGCAAGGGCAAGGGATGTATGCAGCGTCCCGCGGTCGTGACTAGCCTCGTACGTGGGTGCGCGCCAGGGTGGGTGGGTGGGTCGACCGTGGCTAGGTATCGTATCGACGGTTTCGCTGGGTGGATACGAGGCGACGTGTTCTAGCGGGGACGCGGAGCCGCCCGCGGTGGTAATGCAAGGACGCATAGGCGCGACGAGCGCCGGGAGTCGACCGCATGTTCGGCAGAGCTTCGGCCATACTGACCATCCTGGCGTCGTGCGTCGTCGCGCCCGCATGGTCGCAGATAGCGTTCGTCACGAACGAACACGGCAATCTCGACATCGCCGTCGCCTCGGACGACGGCCGCTCATACACCATGCTCACCACGTCCGACGATGCCGAAGCTGCGCCTGCGTGGTCGCCGGACGGCACGTCGCTGACATACACGGCGAGCAGCCACGGAAACATCGACATATTCCGCATGACCGCCGCTGGCGGCTCCGTTGTGCGGCTCACGGATTCGCCAGATCAGGACGCGGAGTCGGCGTGGTCGCCCGACGGGTCGCGCATCGCGTTCAGCTCGGATCGCACCGGGAGTTGGGACGTCTACGTGATGTCCGCTGACGGAGACGACATCCGTCAGATCACCACGCACGCGGCGATAGACTGGTGTCCGACTTGGTCGCCGGACGGTACCGAAATCGCGTTCACTTCCACCCGGAGCGGCATGGCGTCCGTCATGGTCATGGGCGCCGACGGCTCGGACCTGCGTTTCCTCGCGGGCGCGCCGTATTCGTGCGCGGACCCGGTGTGGTCGCCCGACGGCCGATGGATCGCCTTCCGCGGCGCGACCGACGCGAACCACGAGATCTGCGTCGTCCCAGCCGGTGGCGGATCGGTGTCGAACATATCGGCCCACCCGGCGGGGGATCACGAACCTGCCTGGTCGCCGAATGGCTCGGAGATCGCGTTCACGTCGGATCGCGACGGCGGCATGGCGGTCTACGTGATGAACGCGACTGGGAACGGCGCGGTGCGCCGGGTGACCCCAGAGGGTATCGCGGCGTGGGCGCCGACGTGGGCGGGAAGTCCTGAGCCGTTCGCCGTCAGCCCGCGGGATCGCCATGTGACGACATGGGGCGCGATCCGAGCGCGCTAGAGCCGCGGCGCCTCAGTCGTACCCAACCGCGATCGCCCAGTCGGACACCCGGCCGATGTCCAGCGTGTGCAGCCCCGGACTCAGGACCCCGAGATCGCGTTCGGCATACGTGGCGACCGCGTCGACGGCGACGGCCCGTGCCGGCGCGCGCATCGCGGACAGGTCGATCGTGAGGGTGTCCACGTTCTCGGCGTAGAACAGGTATCGCGCGCCGTCTGCGGATCGCAGGGCGACGCCCCCATCGACCGCTTCAGGCGCGCGCATGAGATCCGCGGCGAAGCGCCCGTCGAGGAACGTGGCGTAGCAGCGGAACCACTCCGGGTGCGGGTACGGCGCGGACCCAGGCCCATCGGCGAGGTTGCCCCAGATGTTCGCGACGCCGCCCGCCATCGCCGAATGCCACAGACCACGGCGCGTGCGCTCCTCGTCGTAGTCCTTCTCCGGGTAGCGCGAGTTGGGACGTATGCGGAACCTATCCTCGGAGAAGGCGGGCTTCCCAGGCCGCGCCTGAATCGTGCGCACGTACGTCGCGTAGTCCGGTCGATGCTGCTCGTACGACGCGTAGCTCAGGTCCTCGCTGAGTTGCTCGCGGGTGTTCTTCGTCGCCCGCGCGCCGAGCATGTGCGACCACCCCATATGCTCCTGCATGAACGCGTGCCACTCCGTCAACTGCTCGCCCTCGACCCACTCCCACAGGTCGTATCCGTACCCCATGGTCCAACCCGGCAACGGCCCCAGCCGCGCCGCGATGTACCGCTGCAGTCGCCTGTCCACCGCGCCGTTGATGCCCCACTTGATGGGCGTCTGCTTCCGCGACTCGTCGCCCCACACCCATATGTGCGTGACGCCTCCCGCCGCGTGGACCTTGCGAATCAGCAGTTCCAACGCGTGGAACGTCCGCGGGTCGGGATTCGGGTCATCCGGTATCTCGTCCGTGCGCTCGCGGTCGATGTCGAACCAGCGCCCGAACACGTACGTGTGGAAGCCGCTGAAGCCGTGCTCGACCATGAACGTCTGGATGTCGCGGTCGATCTTCTCGGCGTTGTCCTGGTAGGCGTCGGGCGTGTCGTACATGACGTATTGCGGCACGAACGCCTCGAGGCGCCCATCGGCGCCCACCTGGCGCGCCCATGTGGAGCCAATGCTGGTGACGAACCCAACGCCGTTGTGGTTCGGCGCCACGTGGACAGACCCGGTCAGGCCGTCCAACGCCACCACATCGCTCGCGGATCGGTAGGTCCACAAACCGGGCCGCGTGCCGGTGAAGCGGAAGCGCCACTCGCCGTCGCGCGTGGTGAACATCTCCGTGACACGGCGTTCATCGCTCCCAGCGTGCTCGAAGGTCACGCGCGAGACGATGTCGAACCGGTTGCCATCGTAGGCCTCGGTCTGGACTGCCCACTCGGTCGGCTCCCACTGCAGCACCTCGCGCTCGGTCGGCATGGATGCTCCCGCGTGGGTCACCCCGACAAGAGCCACGAGGAAGCACAGAGGCAGCAGAGGCCGAACTCGCATTGTCACGCTCCCCCTACACGGTTCATTGCGGCCCGCGCGTCTTCAGGCGCGCCCAGTTGGTCGCAAGTCGGGAGCGCGACGACACGGGGCGAGCGCCTGCCGGATCGCTCGCCAGCCAGGGGAACACCTCGACAGTAGGAGACACGCGATCGGCGCCGGGACGGCCGCCGCGTCCCCAGTAGCAGCCAGACGCCTGCACGTTGACGCGGCGCGCGGCGAGCACGTCGAGGACGTCGTTCGCCAGGAACACGTTGCGCCCGGGATCGTCACTGCGCCCTAGGTCCACATGGCCGGACACCACATCGACGCCCACGGGATTGCCCTCGATTCGCGTGTCCCGCACCGTGACGTTCGCGTTCGCCGCGCGGAGGCCGACGAGCAACGTGCCGCGGATCTCGCTCCGACGCACCTCGGTGAGACGCGGGCACTCGGTGACGAGCATGCCGATCGCCGAATCCGCCCCTGCGACTGTGTCCTCCACGCGCACCGCCGAGTCCTGCGTGACCAAGAGCGCGACGTTGAACGCGTCCTTGACCTCGCACCCGGCGATGCGCACGGTGGACCCCGATGCGCTGATTCCGTGGTGGAAGCCGTCTATCGCAACATCGCGGATGACGATGTCGTTCGCGTCCTCGCAGGCGATGCCGAAGTGATGGTCGTTCGTCCCGCCGCGCACGCGGAGGCCCGTCAGTACGATGCCGTCCACGCCGCGAATGTCTATCTCCTGGATGAAGACCGTGCCGACGCCGCTACCCATCAGCGTGACGTCGCTCTCCGTCATACGCGGCGGCTCGTACACGCCTTCGGCAACCGATACGATGTCGCCAGCGCCCGCCTCGTCCACCGCCGCCTGCGGTGACGCGTATTCGTCGGGAACGCGCAGGACGCGCGCGTCCGCGTGGGCGGCGAACAGGACGATCCCGAGCGCCAGACCGCAGGCCACGAGCCTCAGAGGGCCGGGTGCCCGCGTGCAGAAACGCGCGCGGGCATCGTCGACGTTCTTCGGGTCGGCGTGCATCGGCGGCCTCCGGTCCACCCGCTACGCGTGCGGTACCCCGACCATAGCCGATGCTCGCGCGTGAGGCCGTGCAGCGCGAGCGCTAGCGGCTGTACCGGAAGTGCGGACCGCGCAGCGTCTGCCAGACCCCGTCGCAGGCCTCCAGCGTCGCGTCATCCAGCCGTCCGTCGATGGCTGCGAGGTTCGCCTCCAGGTGCTCCGGCTTGCTCGCGCCCAGGATCACCGAGTCGACGTGATCCTGTGATGCCAGCCACCTCAGGGCGAGTTCCACCATCGTCAGCCCTGCGTCACGCGCGATCTTCTCGATCCCCTCGACCGCGGTGAAGTTCGCGTCGTGCCAGAACCGGCCGTGGTAGTCGTCGTTCGTGGCGAGTCGCGAGCCTTCCGCGGGGCCATCGTCGCGTCGGTGTTTCCCGGTGAGCATCCCGGCCCCGAGCGGGTTGTACACCGTGACGCCGATGCCCATCTTCTTGACGAAGGCGACGTATTCCTCCTCGATCCCGCGTGTGATGAGGCTGTACGGTACCTGTGTCACGACGGGCGGCGCCCACCGGTTCACGTCGCACTTCCACCTGGCCTCACACACCTGCCACGACGCGAAGTTGGACATGCCGACGTAGTGCACCTTGCCCTGCTGCACCAGTTGATCGAACGCCGCGAGCGTCTCCTCGATGGGCGTGTTGTAGTCGGGCTTGTGCAGGTAGTAGATGTCGAGGAAGTCAGTGTTGAGCCGCCGCAGGCTCGCCTCCACGCCCTGTACGACGTGGCGTCGGTGAAGGCCTCCGTCGAGATGCGCGTCGGGGCCGACATCGTTCGCGACCTTGCTCGCAAGCACGATGCTGCCCCGCCTCCGCTTAAGCGTGCGGCCGAGCAGCTCCTCCGAATACCCGCCGACGTACGCGTCCGCGGTGTCGATGAAGTTCACCCCGGCGTCGAGCGCCATGTCGATCATTCGCGCAGTCGGCAGCTCGTCCACCTGCTGCCCGAACGTCATCGTCCCGAGGCAGACGCGCGAGACCGTCGCGCCGGTTCCCGTCAGCGTTCTGTATTCCATGCGACCTCTCCGCGTGTTGTCCGGTGGCTGCCATTGTACGCGGCCGGCTCCGGCGTAACCACCCGGCGGCCGCGTCCGGCCCGGTCTCGGTCTGTGAGTCCCGCCTTGGATGCGGCGCTCGCGTTACCGGTGACCTCCTTCCGCGCAGCAGTTGGGCGCCCTCCTCGCCGTCAGCAATAGTCACGCGCCCTACGTCAGCTTTAGATACACCCGTCGGAATCGTCTGTCAGTGCGGATGCTTCGCCTCCGGCCAACAGGCGCTGTCACTTTCGAGTACGCTGCGCGCCCCCGCCCCGTACGGCCTGGAATCGGCGTAGATCCCTTCTACGAGCGCGCATGCAGGCGGTCGATGCTCCTTGGCACGGAGGTTGATATAGACCGGGCGACTCGACGACCCGGTACCGGTCGCCACAGCCGGCGGCCCACCAAGGAGACGGACATGCTCGCCACCGTTAGACGTCACGCGCGACTTCTCGCATGCGCCTGTGCTTTGGCCCTCTTCGCCATGCCCCTGATCGCCAACGAACGGTTCAAGGACGCCTTCATAATCGACGCCCGTATCACCGATATGGCCGACGCCGTAGCCGCCGGGGACGCCAACGGGTTCGCGGGCGTCTTCACCGAGCAGGCAGAACCCAGCCTGTGGGGCGAGGCGCTTCGGTACACCGGGCTGCTGGCGATCGAGGCGTGGATGAACGGACTGCTCGGCCTCGTGCCGCCCGCCGCCACCTACGTGGCGTCATCTCCGAGGGTGATCCTCGGCCTCGACGGGGACGAGGACACGGCGTGGGCGACCTCGAATTGGAGTTGGGCGGTGTGGGAGGGCCGCGCGACAGGAATGATGCGGCGGGAAGCGGGCGAATGGCGTTTCCGCCGCGTGGACTTCTTCGGACTGAAGGTTGCGTTGCCCGAGCCGGACATGGACCCCACCGAGGCGACGCAGCTAATCGCGGAGGTGTCAGCAGCAGCGGACGCGGTCGCCGCCGCCTCGACGGCGTGCGACGCGCAGGCCATCGAGGCGCTTGCGGGGTCAGACTTCCGCTTCGTGCAGGCCGACGGCTCGGATGCCGACGACCCCATCGCCGCTATCACCGACGATTGTCCTGTGGGTGCGTTCGACGGCTTCGACCCGGCCTCCGCAGCCATCTACATACACGCCCAGGCCGGGCTGGCGTTGGTGGTTGACCCGAACGCCCAGGCCGACTCCCTACAGCTACTGCTTCGCCTTGAGGACGGAGCCTGGCTCATCGATTCCGCCACACTGAGCGACTATGACCTCGCACCGCTTGATGTGTCACCACGAGAACAGCTACTCACGTCGTGGGCGCGCGTGCGGGGCGGCCTGTAGCCGACATCCACGACAGGAGAGCGCCGATGAGCGCGACGCAGCAACATCTCGACGCCGGAACTCCCGACCCTCTGCCAATCGCCCCAGCCGACTTCCTCTACGCCGACACCGTGGGCCTCCTGGCCATGCTCCGAGGCTTCACAGACGCCGTGAACCAGGGCGACAGGGAAGCGCTCGCCGGTGAGATGACCCGCGACACGGCGCCCTTCTCTTGGGATGGCGACGAACGGATCCGCGGAGCGTCCTCGGTCGCGTCGATGGTGGCGGATCACCGGGCGCTCGTACCCGGCGCCGACGTGCAGTTCCGGCCTCCACGCATCGTGTTCGAGCACGAGCGCGCCTGGGCGGTGATCAACTGGGGATGGTCCGTGTCGGCGGGAGAGGGGATCTGCGAACTCGTACGCGAGGACGGGAACTGGCGGATTGCGGCCATTGACCCAACGGGAGAGCGGATCGCCCGCCCGGAATCGGACTTCGACCCGCGCGCTGCGATCGACGCACTGCGCGGCGTGGTGGCGTACCTGGCTCTGCTCGAGTGCTCACTAGAAGCCGCCGAGACGAGCCCGCCGCCCGTGGCCGTCGGTCACGAGACGCTACAGCTAGAAAGCGATCTCGCGCGGCAGGACGAGTGGACGGGCCGCGTCCATTGCGCAGCGATGGCGGTGGCCGTGTGCCCCGTATCACGCCGGGCCCTCGCTTTGATGGAAGACGACGGTGACGCGCCGATCACGCTCGAACTTCGACGGGCGGGCGACGGCTGGCGACTAGCCGCGGTCGCCCGAGCCTAGACCTCGGCACTCATGATTCGAACACGGCGCGCGGCGGGGGCCGACGTCAAACATCCGGAGGCATGAGCCATGAAACGGGCATCGCTGGCGATCGCCATGCTCGCCTATCTCGCGATACAGGTCACGGCGCAGGGGGCGGAAGCGCGTGACGTGTGGAAGCCGGTCAGACCACGCGCGACGGCCGTGTCGGAAGCCCTGACGACCGATAGAGGCGCCGTGTCGGAAGCCTTGACGACCGATAGGGGCGACGGCGTATCCGACACAGGCGGGCCGCCGACCCTCAGCGTCGGCATGTCCAAGGTCTTCTACATGCGCAACGGCGACATGTTCAAGGGCTCGGTGCAGGCCATTGCCGACGACGGCGTGGTCACACTCGAGACGTCCGACGGAGTCCTTTACATTCCGGCCAGCCAGTTCCTGAAGGAAACCGCGCGCGTCACGAAGAACTCCGGCACGCAATACCGCGGGGAGGTGCTCTCCGAGGACCCCGTCGGGTTCGCGCTGCGGACGAACTACGGCGAGATCGTCGTCAGCAAGACGGATATCCAATCCATGTCGCGGTACCTGGGCGAGAAGCAGATCACGCGGCGTGAGGAGCGTCGGCGCTTCTTCCAGGGCGACGAGACGCTGACACACCTGTTCCTCGACCCGACCGCGTTCGGCCTGGAGGAACGCACCTTCTACGTGACTGGGATTTCCCTGGGCTTCGGCTTCACGCGTGACTTCATGCTGATGTCCCGCATGTTCGACAGCGTCAACGGCGACATCAACCTGGGTCCCCAGTTCACGCTCCTGAAGCGACGCCGTGGATCCTCCGAGATCGCCGTCGCCATCGGCGGCCGCCTCTACACAACGCACGACATGCGCCAGGAATACAGTCGATACGGGCACTTCATCGACTACAACGGCGCGAAGGTCGACGACTTGGATCGCCACGATCCGATGCGTGATGTCGAGGAACACCTCGTGGACGCGAGCAAGCGCGCCAACGAGGAGGTGTTCGGCGAACTGTACGGAGTGATGAGCTGGCGCGGCGGGCTGCGTGACGGCCGCGGCAAATGGGGACTCCACCTCGGCGCGAGGACGAACAGCCTCGCATGGCAGGACCGGCCCGCGCTCAAGGCCGGGAGCGAATGGCGGTCGTTCAAGCCGTATCGCGTGTGGCTCGCCCTCGACTACGACATGAGCAAGCGCGTGAAGTTCCTGACCGAGGTCTTCGCGGACAACGGCTGGCGCTGGCGCAACTTCGAGTCGGTCGTCGAGGACTACTTCTCCGACGACACTCCGGGCGTCCTGAACTTCACCGAGGGCACGTACCGTCCCGTGGACATCGACCTCGGCTTCCTGATCGCTCCGACGGACACGCTGCGCATCGGCGCGCATTTCCAGGATCCCTACATCACGTTCTACTGGAAGTTCGCGCAATTCTAAGGAGGCGACGCATGCGACTCATGAGGCTGGTGGCGGTGGTCACATGCCTGGCGGCAGCGGGGTCGTCGCTCGCGGCGACCCCGGCGACGGGGGTCCTCCGCGACGACGGCGTCACGACGATGTCCCGCATACGAAGACTGCGCGTCGTTCGCATGGCGAAAGACTGGGACGGCAAGACCGTGACGCTGGAGCGACGAGATGGTGAGCGCATCCGTGGACGCCTCGCGAGGGTGCGCGCGGACCAGTTCACGATCACGAGCGACTCCGGCAGATCTACGGCGGTCCCGATCGACGACGTATCTGCGGTCACACTCCATCCCGACGCGGCGGATCTGCTGCTGGGCGGACTCATGGGTGTGGGCACGGCCGCCGTCGCGGGCGGCGTGGTCGGGCTCGGTGGCGGCGCTTCGTCGCGGGCTGTCGGGTTTGCCGCGATCGGCGGCGCCTTGCTCGGCTCGCTCCTAGGGATACGCCTCCTGCATCAGGACACGGTGGTCGATCTCGACGCGCCACCGCATCAAGTGCGGTGGTAGCGCGTTCCGGACAAGCCACCAACGGCGCCCGTCACACTTACTCCCAACACAGGAGCGCCATGATGAGTCCCTTCGTGTCCGCTCGCCGTGGCGCCGCCGGTGGGCCTTCTGGGTCTGGCATCGGGGGTCGGCTCCACGGGGCGCCACGTCATCCTAGTCAGCCGCTTCACCGGCGGCCGATGGGGCGCGGCGGCTCTGCTCTCATTGGCGGCGGCGGCGGCGGCGGTGGCGGTGCGCGGGGCGTCGTGGGCGTGGGTCTGCGACGGGACTGGGTCGCCGTACGGCCCCTCGTGGAGCCATGCGCCGGTCGACGTCGGGCTTATGGGCGTCGGATACGACATTCTGTTCGGGCTTCCGTAGGCCGCGTGTGGAAGGACCGGCGCCGATGATCTGGCCGCGATCCATGCGCAAGGCCGCCTCCACGCTGCGCGAGGCCACCCTCACAGAACTCACATCGGGCTCCTACGATGTCCTCATCGTGGGAGGGGGCATCACCGGCGCCGCGATAGCCCGCGAGGCGGCGCACGCCGGTCTCCGCGTCGCGCTCATTGAGCAGGGAGACTACGCGAGCGGCACGAGTGGGAGATCCTCGCGGCTGATCCACGGTGGCCTCCGGTACCTCAAGGACATGCGCGTCGGGCTCGTGACGGCCTCGTTGGAGGAGCAGTGGGCTCTCGCGCGGAGCGCGCCCCATCTCGTGAGGCCGATGCCGTTTCTCCTGCCCCTGTACCGGCGCGCGAGCCCCTCTCCGTCCGCGATGCGCCTCGGCATGGGCGTGTACCGCGCCCTGGGGCCCGCCGCGGCCGCATCGACACACCGGCGTCTGTCGGCAGACGCGGTGGCCCGGCAGGAGCCCTTGCTGGCGGCGAGGGGATTGGCCGGGGGTCTTCTGCACCGCGAATACGTGACGCACGATGCGCGACTCGTGATCGAGACCATCCTGGCGGCCCGTGCGAACGGCGCTGTGACGGCGAACTACGTTGAGCGTCGCGAACCGCTCGTCGAACGCGGACGCGTGGTCGGCGTCCTGGCCCGCGACACAGCCTCCGGCGCGAGCTTCGCCATCCGCGCGCGCGTCGTTGTGAACGCGACGGGCCCCTGGGGCGCCGGCGTGACCCGGCGTGGTGGGAACGGGAATGGCGCGCTGACGCTTACCAAGGGCGCCCACGCGCTTATTCGGCGCCTGCGTCTCCCGTTAAGGCAAGCGGTGACCTTCCCGTCTCCGCGCGACGGCAGGTCGCTGTTCGCAGTGCCACAGGACGCCTTCGTCTACAGGGGAACTACGGAGACACCGTACCAAGGCGATCCCGCGGGGGCCACCGCAGGGCCCGACGACATCGAGTATCTCGTCGAGGCAGCGTCGACCGCGTTCCCGGCGTGTGGGTTACGCGTCGACGATGTCGTGGCGACGTGGGCCGGAGTGCGGCCCCTCGTGACGGCAGGCGGGAGAGACCCGAATCGGCTGAGCCGTCGGTACGCCCTGCGCTGGGACCGCGAAGGCGTCCTGTCGATATCGGGCGGCAAGTTGACGCTACATCGCAGGATCGCCCGCTCTGCGGTGACCGCGATAGTGCGCAAGCGGCGGGCGCCCGGACCGCGACGCCCGATGCTCGCCGATGCGGCGGCCTTGCCCGGGGCGATGTGGTCGACGACGTCGGCGGAGACCTGCTCGAGTCTGGCGCGCGTCGGCCTTGCCCCCGCGACGATCCGCCACCTAACAGACACGTATGGATCGCGCGCCGGGGCGTTCATCGCGATCGTGCGGGAGCGGCCGGAGTGGGCGGCGCGGATCGCCGAGCCCGTGCCGCATATATGGGCGGAGGCGGCGTTCGCAGTTCGCCATGAGATGGCCGTCGAACCGCAGGACTTCCTGATACGGCGCAGCGACCTTTCGTTCCGGTTGGCCGTCGAAGGCGTGCAGACGGGCCCTTGGCCGGACATACAGCGGGCCACCCGGGCGGCGGAGGCGCGCATGGCGTCTCCGCCGCGTGTGTCGGCCTCGATGTGAGAAGGAGAAGGACATGGCAGACGACACCCTCCGGTTCGACGCCGCCATCAACCCGTACGGGTGCTCCCCCGCCGTAGTCGAAGCGATGGAGGAGTTCGCCCGGTCGAAGGCGTACCGCTTCTACGGAGACCCGTTCGCGGAGTCGCTCCGGGACGATATGGCGGCGCTGCTCGGCCTGCCTGCGGAGCACTTCCTCGTATACAACGGAGCGGGGGAGGGTCTCGTGTGGCAGTTCATCGCGCACTTGCTGCTGCCGCGAGCGCGCCTGATGGCGCCGCACCCGTCATACGAGCGGTTCGTCGCTGTCGGGGCCCGGTGCGCGACGGAAGTAGTGCACGTCCCCCTCTCGCCAACCGACTTCGCCCTGCCCGTGGACAGGCTCATCGACGAGGCGCGTCGCAACGAGGTGGCTGTCGCTCTCCTGAGCAGCCCGAACAACCCGACGGGCAACGCCCTCCTCGATGAAGACGCCCTGCTCCACCTGCTGGGTGCGGTACCCGCGTGTCTGTGGATAGTCGACGAGGCGTACGCCGACTACACCGGCGTCACGTTCGCGCCGCTGACGAGGGAACGTGAGAACCTGGTCGTTCTGCGGACGTTCTCCAAGGCCTACGGCCTTGCCGGCTTGAGAGTGGGATATGTCGTCGCGCACCCCAAGGTAACGGCCCGGCTGTCTGAGTTCCAGATTCCGTGGGGTGTCGACTCGATGGCGCTTGTGGCGGCCCAGGCCGCGCTCGCGGACCAGCGGTACCTGACGGACGTCGTCGGCCGCATCCGACGGGACTGCGAGGCGTTCGCCGCGGGTCTAGACGCCGTCCCGTGGGTAGAGCGCAGCCCAAGCGACGCGAACTTTTTCCTGCTGCATCTGCCCGGCCTCGACCCCGGCCGTGTCCGCGCCTTCCTGGCGAGCAAATCCGTGCGGCCGCGCTACCGCGAGGACATGCCGGAGCACATGCGGGTGACGAGCATGTTGCCCGAGGAGAATCGGAGGCTAGTGGACGCGCTCTACGGGCTCGGGTCGACCGCGCGCGCTTGATGCCGCGCCGCCCGCGGGCCTGGGTCACGGTTGGTGACTACTCCTCAAGTGCGAAAGGGTGCGCGGCCGCGCCGTCCGTCGCGCCCGCGACCATGGATATGCTGGTCGTGTACGAATGACCCAGGAGCGCGAACATCAGTGCGGGGGCCGTCGCGACCGCCGGCACTACCGCTACCGCTACCACAGCCATTACCACGGGTCCGAGCGCAGCGCCGCGCACCGATGCGCCGACATACCGGGTCGAATCTCAGCGCGCTAGCCGTGTCCCAAATGGTGGTACTACCGGCCACTCGCGACGACTGCACGGAGTGCCTGTGGCTGGTGGACGTTGTCGGCCCGGGCCGCCCGGCGATGGCGAGGCCTGTGTCGAACCGGGCCGCTACGGGCGCACGATGTCGCATCGATCGAGGATGACTTTCCCTAGCGAGAGCCCCTTGCACTTCCCGACGACGGTTACAGGGCCGCCCGAGTTCAGTTCGCTCAGCCGTTCTCTGTCCGCCTTGCGGAACCGGCACTGAACTCTCCCGCGCGCGGTGGGGGCCCCCGCCAGCAGGAGGTACAGGCCCAGATCAAAGGCCCACGGGCCCGTGCCCTGCGCGAAGCCGGATACACGGAGCCACTTGTCGCCGTACGTCGCATTGGCCTGTGCCACGTCGTCCGCGTATGCATCGACAAGCGTCGAGACCGATACAGCTAGCGCCGGCTGGTCAGCGGACGGGCGGCCACTCCTGCAGCCTGCGAGCGACGACAGCGCACACACGCCACCGACAACCAGGAGGAGGGCGACTACAACGTCCGTTCGCTGACGTGGCGCGCAAGCTGCCATGGCTTCATCGCTCTCGAGGGCTCGAAGGAGGCGGCGATACCGGCCGTGCGGAATCTCGCACGTGGGCGTGCCGCAGATCCGGCTTAGGGTAGCATGCGCGGCATCGTAGGGGCGACGTCCGGCAGGCGGCGGTTGGGGATCACGTTGGGCGCTGCCCGGCGCCGACGGCCCAGACGCCACGACGTCAGCCTCACACGACGCAACGCCGTTGAACGCGGCGAGTAGGGTCGAAGGAGGCCGGCGAACATGACGGCGGGCGACGTTCGGGAGTCAGGCTCTGCACGCGGCGAGGCATTCATGCGGCAGGCGGGGTTCGTCACGGCGAATCCGCACTTGAACGACCTGTTCGCGCAGGCGGGCGAGATCGCGGCGCGGGATTGCCCGGTGCTTGTCGTCGGGGAAAGCGGCACGGGCAAAGTGATGTTCGCGCGAGGTATCCACGGGCTCAGCGCCAGACGAGGCGGGCCGTTCCACACCCAATACTGTGGCGAGTCGCCAACGCGGACGGACGCCGAAGTAGCGCGGTCTTTGCCGCGCGCGGAGGGCGGAACGCTGGCCGTCGACGGCATCGTCCGCGCGCCGCCGACCGCTCAGGACGCGCTGTACGCCGCGATCCAGACTGGTCGGCTATCCGGGACGGCGTCGCCGAGATCAGAGCAGTGCGACGTGCGGATCCTGGCGCTCACGAACCCCGACGCGACGCCGGACATGGCGACCGCCGTTGTCGAGGGTACGTTCCGGCGGGACCTGTACGAGGCGTTCGCCGACGCTACGTTCACTATCCCGCCGCTGCGGGAGCATCCCGAGGGCATCCCGATGCTCGTGGAACACTTCCTGCGGCGTCTCAGCGCCGGGTGGCAGCGGGCCGCGCCGTCGGTCGCGCCCGAGACCATGGATCTGCTGGTCGCCTACGAGTGGCCCAGGAACGCGCGGGACCTGATGTTCGCGCTCGAGTATGCGGCGCCGAGGTGCGACGGGCCGACGCTGCTGCCGGAGCACCTGCCGGATGCCATCACAAGGTGATGGTCGTCCTGCTCGCGCGGCCGATGCTTGCTCCGAGCGGGACTCGCGTGCGCGTGAATCCAGGCCGGTACGGGTCCGGCGTCACGGGTCCCGCGGCAAGCCGTCGGAGGCAGCGGCGACGACCCGTCGGTGAGTGCGCCGGATGCTGCGCAGGAGCGTGAGCTACAGTGGCTCTAGCGGCCCGGCCGTGCCCGTAGCGCCCCAATGAACGCCCCGGCGAGGGCTCCCGTGGGCACCCCGACCAACACTGCGTAACCGACTCCCATCGACGCCTGGACCGCCCCGCCGACAGTGCGGGGGCCGCCGACGCCCAACGCCGTCGCGACCGCCGGCCCTAGCGCTACCGCAGCCATTACCACGGGCCCGAGCACCGCGCCGCCGACCATAAGCTTCCACGAGATCGGCGTGGCTGCCGACCTTCGTATCCGTAGAGCTCGGCCGGAGGCGGCGGCATGGGGCGGTCGCTGCACTGACAACCCGCTGGGAGCACGGCCCGGCTCTGGATCGTCTGGAGTCATGCGGATTCTCCCTGCTCGATTCGACGCCGCCCGTCGCACACGCTCCAGGTTACGTTCGGGCGCTGTGACCGCGTAGGTGGTCGAAAGATAGCACATGAGACGGCATGCCATTGAACGAGCGCACCCCTCTTCCCTGTGCGGCATGTAGCGCACATGCCCTCGGCCGCAGCGAACGGGTTGGCTACTCTGTTCAGTGCTCGTCGGCGCGGCGGGCGCAGGATACGACGCCGCCGTTCGCCCGGCTTCAGGTCGGAGACCTGTCCGGCTCCCGGAGGAACCAGCGCTAGCCACGGAGGCGCTACGATGGGCGAGAAGCGGCGAACATGCTCGCGACGCGAGTTCCTTGTACGCACGACAGCCGGCGCGGCCGCGATAGCGACGGCGCGCCGAGGGATGTCAAGCAGCGCAGAGGGAGGCCATCGCGTGGTACTCGAAGGTGTCGACCGATATCGCGTCATCGACCCGTGGGCCGAGGGCGCTCGCGTTGCCCTGACGTACCGCGGCGAACCCTATTCGGCCGAGCACGTGCAGGGGATCTCCGGCGTTGCGTTCCGCATCGCGGGCATCTGCCCATGCGCGCCCACCAGTAGTTCGGCGATGGACCCGCGCGAACTCATCGAACGCTTCGGCTACGAGACGGAGGGCGTGCCGCTGGGAGGAGAGGACATCGACCCTGACGCAGCGGTTGAGGCAATGGCGGGACGCGTCAGCGACGAGGTGCGCGCTGGCAGGCCGGCGCTCGTGTGGCACGCGTTCACGACAGCGGAATGGGACGTCGTGTGTGGCTTCGACGAGGAGAAGGGCGAGTTCGTCGGGCGTGGCTCCTACGCGGGCGCCGAAGAGTACGCCTGCGCCGACGCGGGACGCGCTGCCACGTGCGGAGACGTGTGCCCTCCCCTCGGCGCGGTGCTGATCGGGGAGAAGACAGGGGAGTTGGACGCCCCGGCCGCGGAGCTGACGGCGTTGCGCGAGGCCGTCGACCATGCGGGCAGCCTGCGGAGTGATCCCATGGGCGCCGAGGGATGGGTATTCCTGGAGGGCCTCGCGGCCTACGACCGATGGGTCGAGGACTTCCAGAATCCAGAGAAGACGCGGACATCCGGGGACGCCTATTGCTACGGCGTGTACCGATCGACGCACCGAGCCGCTGCGGCCTTCCTGGCGGATATCGCTCCGAGACACGCTGCCGCCGAGGCTTCGCTTGCACGTGCATCAGAGTCGTTCGCGCAGGAGGCGGACGCGCTCGACGGTGGCGAGCATCTGCTGTGGTGGGGGTCGCCGGAGGGACCCGACGCGGAACGGAACGCGCAAGCGGGCGCCCTCCTCGCGAAGGCGCGAGCCGCCTATGAGGACGGCATCAACCACATCGAGGCCGGACTCGACGCCCTTGGCGTGTAGGGCGCCGTCCGTTCTGAGGACATCTCTCGACAGTCGCCGTGGCGCCTCAGAACGCTCGGATGCGGGCGCCACGCAGGTTGAGCTCCCCAACTGGCGGAAGCGCTGTGCGCCATCCGCGTGGCGGGGTTCGCGCGGCGGCCGTGGCGCAGGAGCGCGCCGCGCAGCCATTCCCACACGCGTGAGGCCGCGTATCCCGTAGAATGGATGGGGTATGGCCGTGTCGGCCGACCTCGGCCTACACACGGGACAGCAACATGCTCCAGGGGCTCAGCCTGCCGGCCTATCTTGTCGTCGTTGTATCGATGATCGCCGTGGGCGCGCTCGGGGCGGTCGTCACGTACCTCGTGTTCGCGTCTCTGCGCATCCAACACAGCCTCCGACCCACGTTCTACGTCGTCAGCGCTGGCGCGGTGTTGGTCATCGGCGCGTTGGGGTACCTCGTGCACAAATGGTGCTTGTGGGGGTATGTCGTGGTCGTGCCGTTGGTGGCGCTCGGCGTTGCGGACATTACGCAGAAGCGCCACACGATCCGGCGCAACTTCCCCGTCATCGGGAACTTCCGCTACCTCCTGGAGATGGTCCGCCCCGAGATTCGCCAATACTTCATCGAGTCCGATTCCGACGAGGCGCCTTACAGCCGCGAGAAGCGCAGCACGGTCTACCAGCGCTCCAAGGACGAATTGGACACGATCCCCTTCGGCACGAAGCGCCCCGTGTACCGCGTCGGGTACGAGTGGATCACGCACTCAATGGCGGCGACGGCGGCGCCCGACGAGACGCCACGCGTGACCGTGGGCGGCCCCGACTGCTCGCAGCCGTACTCCGCCGCGCTGCTGAACGTATCCGCCATGAGCTTCGGCGCCCTCAGCCGCAACGCCATCCTCGCCCTGAACCGCGGCGCGAAGTTGGGGTCGTTCTACCACAACACCGGCGAGGGCGGCGTAAGCCCACACCACTTGGAGCACGGCGGCGACCTCGTATGGCAGGTCGGCACGGGCTACTTCGGTTGCCGCACGGACGACGGCGTCTTCTGCCCGGATCGCTTCCGCGACCGCGCGTCGACGCCGACCGTGAAGATGATCGAGATCAAGCTCTCGCAGGGCGCCAAGCCGGGGCACGGCGGGATACTCCCCGGCGCGAAGGTAACTCCCGATATCGCCGCGATACGCGGGGTGCCACTGGGTCGTGACGTCATCTCACCGCCCGCGCACACGGCGTTTTCGAATCCTGTTGGACTGATGGAGTTCGTGGGCCGCCTGAGGGAGCTTTCTGACGGCAAGCCAATCGGGTTCAAGCTATGCGTGGGACATCGCCGCGAACTCCTCTCGCTCTTCAAGGCGATGCTGGACACGGGCATCTATCCCGACTTCGTGACCGTGGACGGCGCTGAAGGCGGGACGGGAGCCGCGCCGGTGGAGTTCTCGAACTCCGTCGGGATGCCGATGGTCGACGGCCTGCTGCTCGTGCGTAACGGGCTGGTCGGCATCGGCGCGAAGGACCGCGTGCGGATCATCGCGGCGGGCCGCATCTCTACGGGCTATCACATCGCTCGACTGCTGGCGCTCGGCGCGGATTTGTGCAACTCCGCGCGGGCCATGATGTTCGCGCTCGGCTGCATCCAGGCGCTCAAGTGCAACACGAACCACTGCCCTGTCGGCGTCGCGACGCAGGACGCATCTCTCTATCGTGCCCTGGACCCCAGCGACAAGGCTGAGCGCGTCGCCAGCTATCAGGCGGCGACGATCGAGAGCCTGATGGAGCTTCTGGGCGCGGCGGGGCTCGCGTACGCGGAGCAGTTGACGCCCTGGCACATCGCGCGACGCGTCAGCGCGACGGACATCAAGACGTTCGCCGAACTCTACGACCTGGTCGAGCCCGGCTCGTTGCTGTCGGAGCCGTATCCGGACTCGCTGGACCGGCACTGGCGACGCGCGGACGCGTCCTCGTTCCTTCCGCCGGAGCGCGTCGCGCTATAGCCTCGCGGAGCGTGTATAATGCGCGCGGCTCGAACCTCGATCCCGGGCGTGGAGGCTACCCGTGCACATCTACATCATGACCGATTTGGAGTCCGTGGCCGGCGTGCGGGACTTCCCCGACTGGTGCGTGCCGGACGGGCGGTGCTACGAGCAGGCGACGCGCCTGCTGACGCTGGAGGTGAACGCCGCCATCGAGGGATTCGCCGCTGCGGGCGCAACGGAATTCATGGTCGCAGACGGCCACGGCCGTGGAGCCATCGAGATCGAACTTCTCGACCCGCGCGCCGACATGCGTCGTGGGTGGCCGCAGGGCTGGCCGCTTGGCCTCGATGACGGCGGCGACTACGACTACCTGGCGTTCGTGGGACAGCACGCGAAGGCAGGCACGGAGTTCGCGCACCTCGCCCACACGCAGGGGCTGAACTACATCGACCTGTCGGTGAACGGCGTCTCCATCGGCGAGTTCGGGCAGCTCGCGGTGTGCGCCAGCGAGCTGGGTTTGCGGACCATCTTCGGGGCCGGCGACCTTGCGTTCACAGTCGAGGCGCAGGCGCTCGTTCCAGGCATCGAAACCGTCGCCGTCAAACGTGGCCTCCGACCCGGCAGCGGCGACGAGATGACCACCGCTCAGTACGAACATCGCAACGCGGCCGCGGTGCACGTCCAGCCGGAGCGCGCGCGCTCAATGATCTGCGACGGCGCGGAACGCGCCTTGCGTCGCGCCGCGACCGACGAGTTCGGGATCATCCCGCTGCAAGCGCCGTTCGAGCGCGCCGCGCGATTCCGCCCCGCCAACGAAGGCGACCCCACGACCATCGCGCGAGAAACCCACCCCACGAGCGCCATCGGCATGATGAACCTGCCGTTCGACCGGCAGCCCGAGGCGTAGCCCGCCGAACGCCCTCAGTCCGACTTCCCGCACACCATGTGCCCCTTTGCATCCCACGATGGGTCTTTACAGTACCCACTCGTGGAGAACACATGCGGGACATCGGGGAACTGATCAGCGATACGGGAGCAGGGGACGCCCGCGCGTTCGGCGAGATCGTGCGGCGGTTCCAGGCGATGGCGTACGGCTACGCGTACTCCATCCTGAAGGACTTCCACGCCGCGGAGGACGCCGCGCAAGAGGCGTTCATCGACGCGCACGTCCGACTCCCCCAACTGCGCGACCCCAACGCGTTCCCCGGATGGTTCCGACGCATCGTCTACAAGCAGTGCGACCGCGCGCTCCGAAGCGCCCGGCCGGCGCCCGAAGGCGTGGACCGCCTCGCCGAGCGGCCGTCGGGTGACATGAACGCCCAGGAGGCCCTGGAGCGTGAGGAAACGCACGCGCGCGTGCTGCGCGAACTGAGTGGTCTGTCCGAACAGCAGCGCACCACCACCACGCTCTTCTACATCGGCGGGTACTCGCGGCGGGAGATCGCCGAGTTCCTCGAAGTGCCGGAGGGCACGGTGAAACGGCGCCTTCACGACGCAAGAAAGCGGCTGAGAGAAAGGATGGCCGACATGGTGGCCGACACGTTGAGGACACGTCCGCTGCCGGAGGACTTCGCGGACACCGTCGTCCGCGCGGTCGCGACGGATGCGGACCTGAGGCGTTACGACGAACTCATGCGCCACTCGACGGACTCCGTCGAGGACGCCAGCAGGCTGGGCCTGTTCGTCGTCGAGGAGGCGGGCGCGGTGTCGAGCGCGGGGCAAATCGGTGAGGGGACGCGGCGCATCGACTCCGCGGCCATCAAGGTTGCCGGGAGCAGCGCGGGAATCGCCGGCGAGGCCGACGGCGTTCCCGACCCGGCCTTCGTGAAGGGGTTTCACGGACACTTTCGACTCGCGCGCGAGGCCGGTTGCCGCATGGTGATGGTCCACGGCTCACAATACGACCACGCCTTCTGCGGCTTCGTGCCGTGCTTCTACTACCCGGTCGTAAGTCTGCCGACCGACGTAGCAGTCGCCGTGCCGACGGCCGCGACGGCGCGTGAGGTCGTTGGTGAACAGGAAGCCGCAGTTGTACGCAGCGAACTCGGGCACAACCCGGACGCGACATGGAACCAGGCGTTCACGGGCGGCGGGGCCCAGTACGTGGCTGAGGTGAACGGGACGCCCGTAGCGTACTTCCACGTGGATCGTGACGGCCCCGCGAAGGCGAGGGAATACGGCACGGACTTCGGCTACGTGAACGGCATCCACGCGGTAACGCGCGACGGAGCCCTTGCCGGCCTGCGCCTCGCTGGGGAGATCGTGCGCGAGGCCGGTGAGACCCACGTGCATCTCATGGAGTCGCACAGGACGCTGGTGATGAGGACGGCGCTCGCGCTGGGCGGCACGTACATCCTGCGTGCGCCGTGCGACCTGCCGGGCCTCGACTCGGAGTTGGTCGCCGTTATCGACTTCCTCGGTCTCACGCGCGATCTGCGGGAGGAATTCGAGTCTCGACTGCACGCGGTCGCGCAAGCCGGCCTGACTGCGCGCTTATCGTTCGATGTCGATGGGGTCACCGTGGGCTCGCGGTCGAATCCGGTCGCGTCTCGGTTAGCGAGGACCGGAGCCCGACGCATTGCGCCCTGCCACGGTGGGCGCTCACGCGGCTGTACATGGGGTACTACTCGGGCGCCGGCCTTCTGGATATGGGTCCCATCCCATGGGATCGCAGCGATGGACGCACACCGGACGACCCCGACCTCGACATGCAAGCGTTGACGTTGCCGGAGCCGGAAGCGTCGATGCTCCGCGCGCTGTTCCCGAAGCTGTGGCCGTGCGCGTCGCCTGACCCGGACGTGTGGCCGTGGGTGATGGGGAGGCCGCACACGAGCTACCAGCACGAGGACGCGAAGTCGGACGACATGAAGGCGCGGATCGATGCGCTGAGCTTCCCGTGGTTTGGACGCTGACCGCGCGGTTGGGCGGCCGCGGCCTCCAGACGGCCGCGTTCGCCCATCTACGCGCCACTACGCCACGTGAGCCAGGTCGCCGGGTAGGCGCCGGATTTCCCGCACAAGACTCCGCTGCCAGGCCGCCGCAGACTGTGACAGAGGCGCGTACGGCATGGTCCTGAGCTCCGACTCCGCCGAGGGGAGATGCCGGAGGCAATGCGCTCCCTTGATCAGTCCTGGGACAGACCGGATCGCGCTCAGCGCGGTCACCACCTGTCGCAACTCGCGGATGGGCGCGTAGTCTGTCCACGCGTTCAGGTAGTGGCCGATCGCGGCTTCCGCGCCATCGACGTCCGTCGCGGCTCGCAAGGAGTCTTCGAACTCGTACACGTCCAGGAACGGGTGCGAGACGTACGCGGCCGCCCAGTCATAGAAGACCGGGCCGTTCGCCGTGACGACGGTGTTGCCGTCCAGGTCCGCATGTACCAGATGCGGTGGGATGTCCACGCGCAAGGCCGCGTCGCACACGCGGGCAACCGCCGGCACGAGTTCGCGCACGCGTGCGGCATCCAACTCCGCGAGGGCGTCGTCGGGGAGCAGCGAGGACAGATCGTCGATTACGGCTGAGAGCAGCGCTGGCATGCGCTCGAGACGGCAGTCGAACACAGCGCCTGGGGCCACGTTTGCCGTAGAGCGCTGGACTCGGGCATACCCCTCGGTCAAGGCGCGAAGGTCCTCGGCGGTCAGCGAGCCACGCGCGGACTCAGAGGGATTCACGCCGCCGACATCCCGCATCAGGACCAGGCCGCGCGCGGCATCGAGCCCAAGTAGCGTGGGGACGTTGGGTCCAGGCGCCAGCACATCACGCAGGACGGCGAGCTCCCGCGAGCCTGGCGGCGCCAGCGCCTTCAGATAGACATCGCCATCGCCCGTGGGCGCCCGCATCACGATGCTCTGCCAGCCGTTCTTCACCTGTTCAAGACGGCCAACCCGCCGCACGCCCGCGACGGCCAGGCGTTCGTCCAACCACGCGGTCGTCTCAGCCGCCCACCCGGGGACCCACCACGGCACGGGCCGGTGGCACCCGTCCGACAGGGCGACGAGCGCTGCCACAGCATCCGCCATGTACGGCCGGACCCATTCCGACGCGGTGGTCTGGCTACGGTCGACCCACACGTATGGCGCCACGGCGTCCGCGTTTGCGTCCATGCACTCGAACGCGTGCAAGCGCAGCACACGCCGAACGGCCTCGTCCCCCTTGGGCCACTCGGTCCCGTAGAGCATGGTCACGCGCACGGACGTCTCGTGCTCGACGGCGGCGGCCGCGCGCGCGGCGCCCTTGATCTCCCGACCGTCGACGTGCGACCAGTCGCCCGGTTCGAGGCTCGCGAATGGGAGAGAGATTCCCAACGGCGTCTGCGCCACCAGAATCCGTTCCCCGCCCGCGTCCGATACGATGGCGTCCAGCCCCGAGGGGTAGCTCACGGCGGCCTCCACGACGGCGTGTCACAGAACGATCAGACGAGGCCTGCGCCCAACGCAACGGAGACCTGGTCGCGGCCGCCTGCGTGCACGGCCTCACACTGCAAGGGCACCCTACGGCGCGCTCCGTGCCCACGATTTCACGAGGAACTCAGACCTGGGAGGGCAGGGCGTGGCGCCGGCGTCCTGTCCTCACGCCTTCCGCGCCCGGCGGCGCCCGTCGACCCGCCTCCGGGAGGAGGCTACCGGACAAGCAGGATACGTCGCGCCGACCGTGTCGCGCCGACGCGCAACTCCGCGACGTACGCGCCGCTCGCGACCGCCTCGCCCTGCTCGTTCCGTCCGTCCCATCGGACGGCTCCCGTCCGCGCGCCGTGGTACCCGGCCTCGCGGCGGCCCAACGCGATCGCGCGTACCCTGCGGCCGTCGACGTTGTAGAGCGTCAACGTGACATCCCCGCCCTCCGCCAACTCGAACGGCATCCACGTCTCCGGGTTGAACGGGTTCGGATAGTTCGCGAGCAACGCGGTGCGCGATGGCGCGACGGAGATGTCGGCCACGGCATGAGCATCCGCCAGCAGGGCCGGAGACACGCGCGTCGTGACGCCCGCCCCCAGCGCCCACCCGTCGGTCGCGAGGACGTCGATCGTGAGTGCATCGCCCAGCGCGACCATCGGGTCGCGGTCCATGTCGACGAACGCAATCACGGCGACGCCGTCCGGGCCCACGGGCGCCGTGCGTTCGTCCCCAGTTCGGGCGTTACGCACCCGCGCGCGAAGGCCGCTCGTGGACGCCGAGGGCGCCACGACCCGCACGCCGACGGCGAACGCCCACAGCGCCTCCGGCGCGGCGCTCGGCGCGGCCGCAACAGCGTCCGTGATGATCGGCGTGCCGTAGGGCTCTCCCTCCAGCGTGAAGGTCAGCGGCGTCTGGAAGTTCACCACGTAGCCACGCTCGCCCGAGAGCGGGAAATCCGCGCCGTACAGGATGCGTCCGTCGCGTGCGATCACCGTGCGGAAGCCGTCCTCGCCGAGGTCGACGACGACGGTGGAACCGATCGCTGCCAGGTGAGACGCGTGGAGGCCGTCGGTGGATGGGAGGTCGAGTGACACATCCGCCGTGCGGAGGCGATCGCCGTCGAGGACGGGGCTGAACAGGCTGAGGCCGCGTGGCATCTCGTACGCGTGGCGCACACGCTGCGCCGGGGCGGGCGCGTCGGGATCGGCGGCGACGTGGAACGTCACAGAATCCTGCGCCGCCGGGTCGAGCACGTTCCCCGAGGCGTCTACGAGTGTGACGAAGACCGTGTGCGTTCCGCCCGGGAGGTCCTCTATGGTATCGATGCCGGTCGCCAGTCCGGGCGCCCCGCCTGCGGCTCCGGTCGACGCGAACGGCCTGGCCAGCCGCCAATGCCACCGCGTTGCTCCTGTCGGCGTTGCGACGCGCAACACCGTCTCGCCGGCCTCTCCCGGAACCACCTGTTCCGGCGCCGGGGACAGTATGGTGAGCTTCGGCGTTGCGGCGGCGGGGATCGCGGCTCGGTATACGCCCGCGTTGTCCGTCGCCGCGTAGAGGATGCCGTCATACACGAGGAGTTCCGCCACGCGCGTGTCGGGCAGGCCGGCGCCCACCGCGGCCCACGAGTTGCCCAAATCGGCGGAGCCGAACACGCCGCCCGAGCCGGACACATACAGATACCCGTTGGAGCCCGTAATGTCCTCGATTGTCGTGTCGGGGCCGCCCAGGGGAAGGCGGGCCCACGTCTCGCCGGCGTCGGCGGAGCGGAACAGCTCGGACGATGTGGCCGCCCACAGCACTCCGGCGTCCGAGTAGACGTGATGGGCCCCGACGCCTGAGAGGCCCGTCGGCCGCCACTGCGCTCCGTTCGCGCTCGACAGGTGGACGCCGTCGGACGCCGCGGCCACGTAGCCCTCGGCCGTCCGGGCTATGTCATGGACGCTCGCATCCCAAGCACCCACCAACGACCAGGTGGCTCCATCATCTGTGGACAGGTGTACGCCCGTCGCGCCGATGAGCGTCACCCCCGACGGCTCGATGAGCATTGCTGCGGGCGCGTCCATCGCCGGCGCCGAGCGCCACGTGCTCCCCGTGTCATCTGATCTGATCACACCCGTTTGAGTCATGGCGTAGACCGTCCGTCCGCCGGCCCCCAGGATCGCTAGGGCGTCCGCCTCGGCGCCTACGGAGACCCAACGGTCGCCGTGGTCCCCAGTCAGGAACACCACGGCGCCCGCCGTGCCGGCGTAGACGATCCCGTCGGCGGCGGCGAGCCGTCGGACATCCGTGTTCGCCAGACCCATCTGCGCCCAGGTCTCGAATCCATCGCCGCTTCGCCAGAGCCCGGAGCCTCTGACGGCCGCGACGACGTGGTCGCCGACGGCCAACACGGCGGGCACATCCACGCGGGGCCCAGGGACGGCGGTTCTGACCATGCCCTCCCCATCCGCGTTCATACGGAAGAGACCGGTTTTCGTGCCCACGAACAGGCGGCCGTCCTTCCCGGTTAAGGCGTTGACGATCGCCAAGTAGCCTAGCTCCAGACCCCCTTGCCACGAGTTCCCGCCATCCGAGGATCGGAGAATCCTCTCGTACTGCCCGACATAGACTGCGTCGCCTTCGACGTGGAAGGAGCCTAGCGGCCGGCCCCACGCTGCCAGTCCCCGCTCCCAGCCTTCGCCGGCGTCTCGGGAGCGCCATATGACCCTCGATCCGTTCGGAGCCGTGCCAGCTGCGTAGAGGGTGTTCCCCGACCCATGGAGGGAGCCGGAATGCACAAGCGCCGGCCCGGTTGCGACGGGCGCCAGCGCCCACGACGAGCCCCCGTCATCCGACTGCAGAAACCCCCAGAGCGCGGAATCCGTGGCGAGCAGCCGTCCCCCGGCGGACGCGAGGTTCCCGGCCGCCCGGAGGCCGTAGCCCGTACGCGCCCACGTGGCGCCGCCGTCCTCCGACCGATACACGCCACGCGAGCTCGTTCCGGCGAACAGCGCATCGTCCGTATGCGTGAACGCACGGACGAACCTGTTCCCCATTCCTTCCGACGAATGCCGCCAGGTGAGGCCGCCGTCCGCAGACACATACACACCCGCCGTCTCCGTACCGGCGAGCAGCAGGCCGTCGGCCGCTTCGTACAGCACGGTGACCGTCCCACCGTACGGACCGGCGGTCGGCTCCCAGGTGAGCGTCTGACCTCCGGCAACCCCCGCGATGTGCAGCAACGGGAGGATGGACACCAGGCAGCGAAGGCAGGCTGTGCGAGGCTTCATCGTGGGGCTCCAGACCCGGTGCGCTACGGCCGGATCGCGCAGGTTGGCATACGGCGCGACTGCGCCACATTCTACTGCCGAGAGGGACGCGCGGCACGCGTGGCCCTCAGTCGTGCTCGACCGGGAGTAGGTCGATTGTCGCCCAGCGTCCGCGCAGAATCGCCACGCGCAGCAGCCGGCCGTGGGCCACATGTTCCGCGCGACGGATTCCGTCCTCGTCGGCCAGGCCAAGGGGATGCATCCCCATGAACTCCCCGTGGATGACCAGCTCGAACCGACTCCCCTCCGGGTCGTCGAACGCGGTCAGGTGAACGTCATCGGCGAGGTACATGAACTCGCCGTGCGGGTCCTCGAGGCGCTCCTCGGCCTCTTCCGGCTCGATCTCCGCGTGTGCGGTCCATCGACGCCACCCGCGCTCGTGGGCTTCCTCCCACCGGTCCTCGCGCTCCCGCTCTTCGCCCCGCTCACCGCCGGCGAACGGCGTCACGACAATCACGAACGCGGCGACCAGACCGAGCGCGACCCACACGCGCCGACGGCGGAACTCGGGCCCGCGGCCGCCCCGCAGCTTCACCGTGGCCCAAAGCATCCCCAGGATGACGACATGCCACAGCGTCCCCAGCCAGATGCTGTCCGAGCCGCGGAAGATGGGCACGTTCAGCGCGACGTCGATGAGAGCGAGGTGCACCGTGAACGTCCAGAGAGAGTTCTGCCCCAGCGGGAGCAGGAACCACCCTAAGGCGCGATGCAGCGAGCGCCACAGCAGGTGCGCGATCAGGAAGAACACCGCGAAATACAGCGCGATGAACAGGAGACGCAACGGCGTCAGAAGGTGTCCGCGTTCGCCCAGTCGCTCGCGCAGGTCGGGGATGGCGGCGTACTCGGTCGCATGGACCCACAGGAAGAACAGACCCGCGACGAACAGCGCCGACACGACGGCGATCCGCGCCGGTCGCGGGACGGCGGCCACCCACCCGCGTACCCGGTCCTTGTGAAACCCAAGCGTGAGACCCCCGAAGAACAGGACCTGCCACGTCGCGGGGTGGAACTCCACCGCGAACGGCAGGTCTGTGAGGTCTCGGAAGAACACGCCAAGCACGTACACGACGGCGGAGACGACGAGCACGAGCCATCCTCGCCCTACATGGCACGCCCACACGGCGAGCGGCACGGCCAGCATCGTGACAACGTACAGCGCGATGATCTGCGCGTCGTGGAACGTCTCCCGCAGCAGCATCACGGCCGCAACGAAATGCGCCGCGCTCTCGAACGACCAGTCGTCGGGCGGTCGCCCCCACATCGCCGCCTGGGTGAGCGAGCCGTACACGGCGAACCCCAGCGAGATGCCCAGCACCGTCAGGTAGAGCTGCCACGCGCGGCGCATGATCGACCGCGTAGCTTCGCCGAGACCACGCCGCGCCGAGATGATCCCCAGCACGACGCCCGAGATGAAGTAGAAGCCCTCGGCCGCGGACGTGTAGAACTGCGCGCGGCCGCTGATGGCGTAGAACCACGACGGCCCCGTGTCCAGGTGATCCACGGTCATCGCGAACAGCGCATACCCGCGCAGAAGATCGAACCGGAGGTCGCGGCGGTCGGTGTCCTCGTACCGCAACGGCGTCTTCATGTCCCGTGGCTCGCAACCGCGTCGGTGATCGCGTCCACGTAGGCCTCCGGCAGCTTGACCGGCCCGTCTTCGGACCACCACCGGGGCGCCTCCGTGTAGATCCACACGTAGTCGTCCGCGATGTCGAGCGCGCGACGCAGGCAGGCGCCGAACTGCTCGGGCTGGTGGTGGTTGCTCGCGAGGTCGTCTACGTCCCAGCCGTTGTCACGCCAGTCGTAATCGAGCCACAACCCGAACGCCACGCCGAACACGTCCGCGTACCGGGCGGGGTCGCCGACGATGGGAAGCAGGTCTGTCTCCAACCTGCGGCGGGCCTCGTCGAACTGAGACGGCTCGCGATAGGAGTAGGACGACTCGTGACCGTCGATGAGCGTCGCCTCGCCATCGCACGCGTCGACCATGCCGTCGAGGAACGGCGCCAGGAGGCCGTACGGTACTGCTTCCAGCGGCGCGTCCCGCCGCGTCATCTGGTTCCACGGCAGGCAATAGCCGAACGTCAGGAACACACCGAGATCCGGGAAGCCGCGCTGAAACGCGTCCATCACCTCTGCCCCGCGACGACGCGCCTGCTCCGCGTACGCGTCCCACGACCGCCCGGTGGACTCACCGAGCGCCGAGTAGTCGAAGAGCTGCGCGTTGTACTGCTCGATATCGAAGAGGATGCCCGCGCACCCACCCGCGCGCGCGACATCGGCAGCCACCTCCGCGTTGTGAAGCACGGCGGAGAAGTCGTCGAACCAGTCGATGTTCGCGGGTGTCGTGTTGAAGCGCAGGAAGTTCGTGGCGAGGCCGCCAGCGTCGCGCGCGGCGATGAGATCGGCGACGTTCGCGTCGAACGCCGACCGCTCGTACCGCACGTCGCTCCAGCACTGCCACGTGAAGTTCGGCGGTGGGTCGACGTGGTCGGCCACGAGGTGGAAGACGCACCCGTCGAACGGCGTCGCGCGCATCTCCGCGACGTGGCTCTTCATGAACGCGGGGTCCGGTTCATCCCACCCGAATTCGATGAGCTTGGCACGCGACATGGCTCCGCCTCTCGGTCGTCGGGGCAATCTGGTCGTGGACCCTACGGCGCGGTAATCATCCGTTCTAGGCGACGGAACGACAACCTCCGAACGCGCCGCCTACGCCGCGACGAACACGCCGTTGCCTCAACGCGCCCGCCTCCGCTACGGTATGCGGCACACTCACTGGAGACGCGGCAGATGATGGGATTCAGCGGCCTGGCGGTGGGGATGGGTGACATGGCGCGCATGTCGGACGCCGAGTCGAGGTCCATCAGCGCCGAGAACCCGACCGGCGAGAAAGGTCGCGGCGCCATGGCCACGGAGGGCACAGGAGCCGCCCCGGCGCGCGACCTCGGCCTCGGCTGGAAGGTCGCCCCGAGCATCAACGTGGAACCGGGAGAAACCGCCACGCTCGCCGACATCAAGGGGCCTGGGCAGATACAGAGCATCTGGCTCGGCGGCGCCGTGGGACGTGACGCCATCCTCCGTTTCTACTGGGACGACCAGGAGCAGCCGTCCGTCGAGAGCCCGAATAGCGACCTGTTCGCGATAGGATGGGCGCACGACCGAGGCGGGCGAAAGCTGGGCCACGCCGACATCAACTCCCTGGCCGTCAACGTCTGCCCGAACCGCGGGCTCAACTGCTTCTGGCCGATGCCGTTCCGTAAGCGATGCCGCATCACGCTCGAAAACCGCGACGTCAAGACCGTGCCCTGCTACTACCAGATAAACTACACTCTCGCCGCCGTGCCGGACGACCTCGCGTACTTCCACGCGCAGTTCCGCCGCATCAACCCGCTGCCCTACAAGGGCGTCCACACGATCCTCGAGGGCGTGACGGGCCGCGGCCAGTACGTCGGCACGGCGATGGCATGGGGCGTCAACAACGACGGCTGGTGGGGAGAGGGCGAGATCAAGTTCTTCCTCGACGGCGACGACGAGTTCCCAACCATCTGCGGCACCGGCACGGAGGACTACTTCGGCGGGTCGTACAATTGGGACGTCGACGGCGAGTACAAGACGTACACCACGCCCTACATGGGCATGCATCAAGTCATCCGCCCGGACGGGACCTACCGCGCGCAGCACCGCCACGCGATGTACCGTTGGCACGTCATGGATCCCATCCGCTTCAAGGAGGATCTGCGCGTGACCATCCAGGCGTTGGGTTGGCGGAGCGAAGGGCGTTACCTACCGATGCAGGACGACATCGCGTCGGTCGCGTTCTGGTACCAGACGTTGCCCACCCCGACGTTCCCGGAACTCCCGGATCGCGACTACCTCGAGATCATCTGACGATCGGCGCCACGCGAGGCCAAGATGCCGACGGCAGTGCAGCTTTACAACGACGACCCGGACTACGAGTGGGATCGCCTCGACCGCGACGCTTACCATCGCATCGAGTTCGACATCACCATGCACCACCTGCGGCGCCATCTCCCGCCGACCGGGACGATTCTGGACGCGGGTGGCGGGCCGGGCCGATACACGATCGCCCTCTGCCGCGCCGGCTACCGAGTGACGCTTGTAGATCTCTCGCCCGGCTGTGTGGCGCTGGCTCGCGAGCGGGTCGCGGCACAGCCCGAGGATGTCCGCGCCAACGTTGCCGCAACGGACGTCGGCGATATCCGCGACCTGTCGCGCTTCGACTCGGCGTTGTTCGATGCCACGTTGTGTCTCGGCGGGCCGCTGACGCATCTCCCGGATGCCGACGACCGCCACAGGGCCGTCGGAGAACTCGCACGCGTGACGAGGGCTGGAGGCATCGTGGCGACGTCGGTAGTCGGGCGCCTGGCCGTCCTGCGCACCATCATGACCCGTTTCAGCGACGAGATGACCGCCCCATACGGCCGCGACCTGCTGCGTACTGGGGACGGCCTCGGTCCCCGCGGCGTGCCGTGGCACTTCTTCACCGCGAACGAACTGCGCGCGCTGTTGGAAGCGCATGGCGTGCAGACGCTGGCGCTGGTCGGGTGCGAGAGCCTTTCGACCGGGCTCTCCGACGCCACGAACCGGCTCGCCGACGACTCGGACAAATGGGACGCCTGGATGGACACGCTCGTCGCGGCGTCTGATGATCCTGCCGTCGCGGAGATGTCCGAGCACATCTTGCACATAGGCCGCACGTAGGAGGCGAGACGACGACCAAGGGCGAGTTGCTTGCAGAGGGCCGGACGGCGGAGGTGTACGCGTGGGGCTCCGACCGGGTTCTGAAGCTCTACCGAACCGGGTGGACGTACGAGGTCGCGGAACGTGAGGCCCGCAAGACTAAGGCGGCACACGACTCCGGCGCGCCGGCCCCGGGCGTGCACGGGGTACTCGAAGACCGCGGCCGGCCGGGGATACTTATGGATCGCGTCGACGGCCATCCGATGTCTGCCGCCGTCGACCTCGCCCGACCGGAGCCCTCCGCGCGAGCGCTGGCTGAACTGCACGCGCGTCTGCACGTCCATCGCGCGCCTCTGCTGGGGCCGCAACACGACGAGCTTGCGCGCCGCATAGGCCGGGCTCACGGCCTGTCCGGGGCGCAGAAGCGCACCGCGCTGGCCCGCCTGGACGCGATGCCCCGAGGGGAGGTGCTGTGTCACGGGGACTTCCACCTCGACAGCATCATCCTCACGAGGGATGGGCCTGTCGTCATCGACTGGATGGACGCGACGCGAGGCGACCCGATGGCCGATGTAGCTCGTTCTCTCATCCTCATCCGACACGCGCACCACCACATCACGGACACGCCCCGTAGGCGCGCCGTGCTGCATGCGGCGGCCCGGTTCGGTCAGGCGTACCTCGACCACTACACGGCGCACACGGAGACGGACGGAGAGCGTGCGCTAGGGTGGATGGCGACGAACGCGGCGGCGCGGCTGTCGGAGGGGATCATCGTCGAGCAACGCGCGCTCACAACGCTCGCGGACCTGCCGCCGTAGCGCCACTTCCTGCATTTCAATGACTGGCGGGAGTCCAATCGCTCACCGCGACGCGGCCCAGCAGCCCTCAATAGCCACACTTGACTTCCACTATGCGCAGCCTTATACTACCCAAAGAGAAACATAGCGCTGCGTTTTGCGTATCGGAGGTGGCACGATGAAGTTCCTCGCGTATACCTCGGTCGGCTTGTTGTTGCTCCTCGGGGCCGGCGCGCTGTATTTCACGCCGCTCGTCCGCAATGGGCGATCCGCGGACGTCCAGACTGAACTCAGCATGGCCGCGCTCGGCGAGGACGTCGTCCAATACCTGACCATGACGCCGGAGAAGAGCGGCGAGTGGCAGGGCGAACTTCCTGCGGGAGAGTACGAATTCCGGGTGCGCGTGAAGGCGACATCCTCGACCTACGCCGACCAAGACACGATCATCTCGGACGGCCCGGGGAAGGACGATGTGTTCGTGTTCACGTCCGCCGGGCAGGAGATCGGGCGCGTGTTTCTGTCCTACGAGGTCGAGCTTGACGTCCCGGAGGAGCAGCGTGGGCTCAGCTCCGGCAGCACCGCCTCAACGCGCGTCGCCACCAACGCGTTCATCGTGGGTATGGACATGTGGGTGGGCCAGCATCGTGGCGGAGCGGGGGTATTCCGGGTCTCGGCGCGAGCGGAAGGCCAGGTAGAGGTAGAGGACATCGTGGCGGCCGTCGGCCACGGCGCTGCGGTGAAGGTCTCTTCCGCTCTCTGAGGCGACTTCGGACAGTTCCCCACGGCGAGCGTTGTACGGCTGCGCACACGTATTCACGATCGGTTGCGGGGCCCCGGCGGTCAAGCCGGCGGCAGGCTCGCGACGGCCGAGCGGCGCTAAGACGCCGCAGACCTGTTCGCACAACACACCCTAGGCCGGCGCACATGCGTCGGCCGTTTTCGTGCACGGCGCCGAGCGGCAGTTCACACGCCCCCGAAACCGGCCGATAGAGGGGCGGGGTCGACCTCCACATTCTCCCACCGGGGCAACGGATGGCAACGCAGGGACAACCGGCAAACAGATGGACGGACGCGCTACTCCAGCTCTTCGACGAGGTGACGAAGGGCAAGACCCTCCCCGAGGGGTCGCACTACCCGTTCCCGCGATACCCGCAGGTGTCCCTGTCGACGCCCTACGGATTCAACCTGTTGGGATCCGCGAACAACGCGGCCATACTCCCGCACCTGTTCCACACGGATGACCTCCCCTACGAGCCGCTCATCACGTTCCTGAGTCTGATGATGTCTCGCACCGGAGGCGCCTACCTCGATATCGGCGCGAACATCGGCTACTTCAGCCTGTTGGCGGCGTTCAGCGCCGCCCAACCGCTAGACATCCACGCGTTCGAACCGAGCGCGGCGAACTTCCGCTTCCTGCGAGAGAACATCCGCCGCAACGGGCTCGAAGGGCAGATACACCCCTACGCCATCGGACTCGGCGACACCGACAGCACCGCCGATCTGTCCGCCTATGGTACAGGATCGTCGTTTGTCCGCGGTTGGGACGGCGGCGTGGGCGACGAACAAGGCATGGAGTCGGTGATCGTGAAGCCGCTGGACAGGCTGTTCCGGCGCGGGGAGTTGCCATACCCGACGGTGGTCAAGATCGATGTCGAGGGATTCGAACTCCCCGTCATGCGCGGCGGCGCGGGGGTCCTCAGCCACGAGAACGTCGCAGCCGTGATCTGCGAGATCAGCCACGGGCCGCACCCGGGCGGCTACAACAGCGCCGCGGCGGAGACTGTCGCGCTGTTGGAGGAATACGGGTTCACGTGTCTCGGGATGAAGGGATCAGCTCCGGCGAGCGCCGACTCGGAGAACGCGGCGATGGCGCCGGCGTCCGAGTTCTCTCCGGAAGACACCGACAAGTGGCCCGGCGCATGGCTGTGCTTGCGTCCGACGTGCGAGATGCACGATCTCATCCTGAGCGCCGTGCCGCTCTTCGAGGTGTTCCTGCAGCTCTACCCGATGCCCGCGGCCTCGTTGCGACAGGCGATCGCGGATCTGGTGTAGTCCTACGGGCGAGCTACCGGCGTAGCCGTTTGAGCGCGGCCCTGGCGGCCGTGCGGAGGCTAACATCCCGGCTGGCGCTCCCTTCCAGCAGCCGCGGCAAGGCGATCTGTGCGACGCCCGCGTCGATCGAGACAAGCGCCACGGCGGCCCCGATACGCACGACCTCGTCTTCGTCGCGCATCGCGTCGATAAGCGCCGGCACGGCATGTCGAGCGGTGGAACCGGATTGCCGCAACGAGGCCACGGCGCGGCGGCGTGTCAGCGTGTTCTGGTCGCACAACTCGCGGATGCGCGACCCGATCTCGGGATCCATCCCCATCCTCCCTTCGCGCCGTCCCGCGCCACGAGGAATCGGCGACAGACGGCCTACTTGACAAGCATAACGCGTCGGCGGTGTGTCTCGCCACCCGCGTTCAGCGCAACGATGTATGTTCCGCTCCCAGCGGTCTCGCCCGACTCCGTTCGCCCGTCCCAATGCGCCGCGCGGCCCGGTGTCCGATAGCCGCCCCCGGCAAGGTACCCCAAGTCGAGTCGCCGTACTACGGAGCCCCGCGTGTCGTATACCGTCAGCGTGACGACCCCGTCACCTTCGAGGTCGAACGGGATCCACGTCTCGGGGTTGAAGGGGTTCGGGTAGTTCGGAAGGAGTTGGGTGTCAGCATCGCGTGTCGAGGAAGCCACGGCGCGCACGAATCCCTCGGGGGAGATGTCCCCGGCCAGCAGCTTCGCAGCGTCGCCCGCAAGCGCGCCCCGCGACGGCGCCGCGCCCACCGCTTGCATCGCAGTTGCCACGTACAGCAGGTCGCGGATGGTCACCACGCCGTCGCCGTCGACATCCGCCAGGTCGCCGACCGTTACATGGGCGCCGAAACGGCGGGCTACGTGCACGAGATCCGCAAGTCCGACGATGCCGTCCCCATCCACGTCCTCGCGCAGCCGTTCAACGACGGCCTCCGCCGGCGGGGTGACGTCCGCGTCGAGCCGCGAGTCCAGGAAGGCAGCCTCGACAACGAGGTCATCCGCATCGGCGGGACCGGCAGTGTCTGGCTCATCGATACCAGCTACGGTGACATGCGGGAGAGTGTCGGCCATGGGCGCGTCGACAGGCGTCGCGTCAGGTTCAGGCTCATCGGCGTCGTCGGTCCCAGCCGCCTCGGAGGGCGCAGGCGAGGCCGCGAGCGCGTCAGGGAGGAGGGCCTCTTCGGCCGCGGGGAGCGGGTCACGCGCCACGGTCACTCCGAAGACGAACAAGCCTGACGGTGGGATTGTCGCCATCGTCTCGGCCCGCATGTCCAGCACGCGTTCCAATGATCCGCCGTCCAAGCACACGTGGCGCCATTCCTCCGGCAGAGACGACGCGTCCCACGACAGCGTCCAATCCGCGTCCGTGGGATTGTCCACGACGATCTCCCAACGGGCCGGTGAGCCGTCCGGCCGGGAGGTCGCGCGGATGTCGCGGTTGAGTCGCCGGTAGAACGCCGAGTCGGTCGGCCGGTGGATGTACGCTTCGGCGTACCGCCAACCGGGTGGAGCGGGAGGCGCCAGCAGGTCGGAGCCCCGGTCGAAGGCGTCCGTCGCTCCCTCGGACATGCCGACCGTCAGCGGCGTCGTCCGGCGCGCTTCCCCATCGACGACGGCCGTGATCTCCAGCTGCGCGTGCCATTCGGCGCCGTGTGCGCCGGCCGGGGCGATCAGGGCGGCGGCGATCAGGGCGCGCAGTACGCCCGCGAGCGTGTCGGCATTCCACGCCATCCATTACTCTCCCGTAGGTCGCGAATGTGCTTGTGTCGTGTCTGGGGGACGTTATGCACACGGCGTGCCACAAGAGGAAGGCGCGGTCTGGCGGGACCGAAGCAGTAGGCAAGCGGGTCGGCGTCGGTTCAGGCGCAGGCGCGCCAGCAGATGGGCGCGCAGAGGCGTCGCATTTGGCGACGGCGCCGACGGGGACGTGTAACTTCGAGACGGCGAGCGTGGCCGGGCGGGCGGCAGGCCCTTGTGTTAGGTGAGGTCGGCTAGCGGTCGCGTCGATCGCGCGCTGCGAGAGCGGCGCGGGTGGATTCCTCGACCTTCCGCGACACGTCCGTCAGGCGCGTCTCCATCTGCTGCTGCAGATCGGCGAGTTGTTTCTCGATCGCGGTCAATCGGTCGCTCACGCGCGGCTGGGTCGGACGCGCGTCTGGCTTGCCGCGTAGGGCAATGAACGCAGCCACGCCTCCCAGGACCACGGTGAGGGCGCCGACGATGGGAATCCGGCCACCACGCGTGAGCGTGTCCAGGTCCAAGTCGCCGCCCACGAACCGGTACGCGACGACGCCAGCAAGCGCTACGGCCCCGAGCGCGAGTAGGGCCACCAACAGTGGCCGGGGCGGCCCGCCCTCGCCTCCGCCACCCCCACCGGTCGGCGGTATGAAGATCATGCGCACAGCTCCGAATGGGGAACGGACGGACGTGGAGACGTGCCCGCCCTGCACGGCCATTCATAGCGCTCAGCGGTCGAGCGCGCAACGGCGCCGAAGCTTGACCGGCGGGCGTAGGGCGCCGCACATTGAGGCTGGCGCAACCACGTCCAGGATTCCCGCGCCAACAAGGAGGCCCCGATGTCCCGCACGCTCACGGTTGCCCCGTCCCTCTGGCTGGCAAGCTGTCTGCTCTGCTTCGCGCACAGCGGTCACGATCACGCCGAGGCCACGCCCGAGGGCTTCGCCGAACCCATGCCCGACGAGTGGACGAGCGGCGACGCGCCCTTGCGCTTCGAAGTGATGTACACACGCCATCACCTGCCCGATCAGGCGCAGGCTGTGCTTGAGAAGCTCCACGGCGGCTTCGGTGTGGACCGGCGTGAGGGACGGGGCGAGACGTACTTCACCGTGCCGGGCGCGGGGATCGTGCGCCTGAGCGCGGACCTGGGCAAGGCGGAACTCATCGCGACAGACGCCGATATGCGCGACGTCAACATGCACAACGCCACCGTTTGGCTCGACGCAGACTCCCAGGCTTACGTCAGCTATTCGGGCAACGACGTCGGCAAGGTGTTCACGACGGCCCCCAACGGGGCCCTCCTCCATACGCTCCCGGCGCCAGCCGCTGGTCAGGCCTTCGATGACGATACGGTGACCGGCTACTTCCGGGATGGCGGCCCGTTCGTCCCGACCGACGCAGACTACCTGGACGGGCGCCTTTACGTCACAACTGGCTACTCACCGTTGGACTACGTGTTGACCGCGTCGGTCGACCTAAGCGATGGCGTGGCGATGTCATGGACGGCGCTGGCGTTCGGCGGACGGGGCGACGGCGTGGGGCAATTCGGCACGGGTCACGGCGTTACCATCTCGCCGGACGGCGCGGAAGTGCATGTGTCGGATCGCAAGAACGGCAAGATTGAGGCGTTTACGCGGGACGGCGCGTATGTCTCGACGCTGCGACTTCCCGACGGCGCCTGGCCGTGCGACGTGGACTATGAGGGAGAGTACGGCGTAACTGGTTGCCTCTTCGGTCTTGACCATGAGCGCGGCGCGCCGATCTACGTTCTCAAGGGCGGCGAGGTGGTCTCGACCATCAGGCCGAAGGAGGATCTAGGCTTGGAGGGGTTCCAGCACATCCACGACGCCGTGCTCCGGGAAGTGGGTGGCGTGCTGTATATCGTGGCGCAAGCGTGGAACCCGGGAGACTTCGCGATCCTGCGTCAGGTGATGTAGGCGCACGTCACGGATCTACGCGCAGTATCTCTATGCCGGTGAAGCGGGAGCCGTCATGACTCAGGCGCACACCCTCGCAGAAGCCGCACATGGGCCCCCACGCGGTGTGATTGGCGTTGGGAAAGCTGCCCACCGCGCCGCCTTCCATGATCCCCTCGTGGCCGATGAGGAGCGCTGAGTCCCCATCGTCCAAGTCTGCAGCGAGGCGATGCCATAGAGCCGCCTGCGACGTGACGTGCGCCGCGGTTTCGCTTCCCGCACGCGCCGCCGTCGCCCACGCGAGGAACCCGCCGCTGAAGTCCACTTCGGGGCCGACAGCGGGGAGATGGTCGGTCCCAAGCCTCGCCAGTTCCTCGTCGATCGCGAATCCCATCGCCGCCGCCGTCTCTGCCGCGCGGGGCAGCGGGCTCGTCAGCACCCGCGCGAACGGCCCCAGCGTCGCCCCAACGCGCCGGGCGAGGTCGACGCCCTCCTGACTCAGGTGTGGGCTCGGCTTCTGCCGCGCGCTGTGGCGCCTCACTTCCAACCGACGCATGGAATAACCCTTTGCTCGCGGACGCGCTTGCTCCACGCGACCGAACAGGCAATCATCCGGGGATGCCGTAGCGAGTCTAGCCCCACGCTGCAGGACGCGCCAGGAAGACCAGCATGTGAGCGACGCGATCGCACGTCTGTACGACCCCTCCGATCTGAACGCCTGCCGAGTCTGAGGGCGCCGTCGTCGCGTTCGCGGGGTTGGTTGTACATGGTGACGAGGCGGAGATCGAGCCCGTCGTGGTCTCGCGAGAGCATCGCCGGCAAGGCGCGGGCGGCCTACTCGTCGCTCACGTCGTGGCGGAGGCGCGGGCCGTCGGAGTGCGCTTCCTTAACGTGCGGCCGGCCGCACGCAACGAGGACGCTATCCGTTTCCACCATAGGACCGGCTTTGTGAACCTCGGCCACGTTGAGATGTTTATGGATATGCAGCCGGCGAGGGGCCGTGAGTGGAGCCACGGGGCGACCCTACACGATCGCCGGTTCAGGCTGTGAGAATGACAGCCTTCCCGTCACCATAGGATAGGGGTCCGCGGACCTATGAGATTGCAGCGTGCAACGGCCGTATGCCTGGGCGTGGCGACGGCGGTCGCCTTCGCGGGTGTGGCCGCAGCGACGGAATACGACCTCGCCAAGCAAGCCCTCCTCGTCATCAAGCGGATGGCGGTCCCGACGAAGGCCGTCGAGGATGTCTATGGCCTCCGTGGGCTGGAGTACATCGATGGCGTGGTGGTTGAGGGCCTGAGCGACGACCTGATCGCAGCGGGGGTGTCTGCCAGCGCGATGCGCGATGTCGTCGAGACGCGGCTGGGCGACGGGGGATGGCACATCACCGGCGTCCCGACGATCCCAACGGAGCACGTGTATGTCCGTGTCAGCGGCGTGGAACTCCGCACGGGCGAAGGAGCGCGTTACGGCTGGTACGCCGTCTCGGCCGAGCTGTCCCTCAGGCAGCCCGCGTTCCTGGAGCGCCTCGTCGACGACGCCACGGTGCAGACGTGGGCGACGACATGGGATACAACCGCCCTCGTGTTCTCTCCGCAGTCCGACCTACGGGACGACATCGCCTCAGAGTTGGCGCGGCAGGCCACCAAACTCGTCGCCGACTGGAAGCGCGCGAACGCGCCCTGACGGCGCCGCAGGCGTTTTGCATCGTTTGCCGTGACCGGAGGCCCTGTTGCCCGGCGCCGCATCGCCCGCTCTTCCCCATTGCCTGGAGACACATCGCGGTGGAGTCGATCGCGTTCATCGAGGAACTCGCCGCGAATGCCTGGCCGGCCGCGATCGTGCAGCACGTGGACGGGTGGCGCCTGAGGTTCAACTGGGGCGCGACCCGGCGCGCGAATTCCGCGCTGCCCATAGCGGATGGCGGACGCTACTCGCTGGAGGAGAAAACCGGCTTCGCAGAGCGCTTCTATGCCGACCGTGATCTGCCCTGCCGCTTCCAGGCCGCCGACGCGACGATGCCCGCCGGTCTCGACGCCTACCTCGCCGACCGCGGGTACGTGCGCGAGGCGCCCACAACGGTCCTCACGGCTGAGCTGACCGCGCTCGTGACGGATGAGAGGCCTCCGCAAGGCGTGTCCGTCGATGTAGCGCCCGCCATGACGGACGAGTGGACGAGCCTATACGACCAAGCAAACGGACTCACTGGCCACGACGCTGAACTCCGGCGAGACATCATGCGCCGCGTCCCCGTGCCGGCAGCCTATGCGCTCGCGCGCATGGACGGCGAAGCCGTGGCAGTAGGTTGGGCCGCGATCGAGCGAGGGTGGGTCGGCGTATTCGGGATGACGACGCAGCCGGCCTTCCGACGCCGGGGCGCCGGACGGGCGGTTCTAGGCGCCCTTGCGGGATACGCACAGCGGAGCGGCGCTCACAGCGTCTACCTACAGGTGATGGACGACAACCCCGCCGCGCATGGGCTGTACGCGGGCGCGGGACTGCGGCCGGCATACGGGTACCACTACCGCACGCGCCAACTGGCCCGGCCCAAGGCGTCGGGCTGACTACCGCTTGAGCGTCGCCCAGGTCAACGCAGCCTTCCCCGCCGGTTCCACCCCCAGGGAAAGGCCGTACAGGACGCCGACATCCTTGCCCGTCAGCGCGCCCTCGTAGATCGCCACCTCGTCGACATCGCCCTCGTACCAGATGCCTCCGAGGTGCTGCGTGTAGGCCACGGTAGGCTTCTGTCCCGCGCCGTAGGCGATGTCGATCGAGTTCGGCGCGGGAGCCGTACCGCTGAGCTTACCGTCGAGGTAGATGCGCACCTCCGCGCCGTCTTCGGCGACGCCCACCACGTGATGCCACGCGCCGTCCGTCGGCCACGGCGTGTAAATCTGCGGCCACTGCTCCTTGTCGTCGCGTATCCATATGCCGACCTGGTTGCTGTCGCTGAGCTGGATGCCGTAGTTGTACTTGTCGTAGATGGGATTCCGACTCCCAAGCGTGGGACGGATGATCGCCTCCATCGTCACGCTGGGGAAGAAGATGTCGTCGGTCATCTTCACGTAGTCCGCGAGGCCGTCGAACGACAGAGCCTCGCCGCGGAACCCCGCGATGGCGTCCGGCTTGCCCACCACCGCGCCTGGGTTCTCCCCGAACTCCGGCGCAACCGCTCCGCCCTTCACCGTGGCCGCATCGAACGTCCACAGTGCGACCAGGCCGTACTGTTCTCTTGTGCTGGCTGCGTTCGCGCCAACGGCGATCGCCGCAAGCGCCACCGCGATCGCGACGCTCCGATCCAGCCAACCATGTCGCGTAGACATGCTCTTCCTCCTTGTCCGATCCCGATGCTTCTGCGGCTGGGCCGCTCGGGTGCTGTGCAGTCTGCCGCCCCGGTTGGCGGAGAGCAAGCTCCATGCAGGACAAGGAACGTCGCTGAAGGGGAAACGCGCCCCGCATAGGCGAGGCGCGTTCGAGTGTTCGGGTTCGATGCGACGTGGGTTACTTCAGGATGACCATGCGCCGCATCGCGCGGTAGTCGCCGGCCCGCAGCTCGTAGAGATACACGCCGCTGGCGACCGCCTCGCCCGATTCATTGCGTCCATCCCAGTACGCCGCGTCGCCGATGCTGGTGTAGTAACCCTCGGCGCGGTAGCCGAGTGCCAGGGTGCGCACGACGGCGCCGTCCGGCCCATACACGCGAACGGTGACGTCCGCCGCCTGCGTCAGCTCGAACGGAATCCACGTCTCGGGGTTGAACGGGTTCGGGTAGTTCGGCATCAGCCGCGTAGCCGTGGGCGCGACCCACGACAGCATGACGCGGAGAGCGTGCGTGCCGGCCCCAAGTCGTACCGACTGCCGCTCTGCCATGTCGACGCGCGTTCCGCCGGCTTCCATGGTGAGACGCCAGTGTTCCGGCACGTTCGGCCGCTGCCACTCGATGAGGCCCGACGCGCCATCGATGCGCGCGTTCATCACCCACTCCGTGCCGCTGCGATCCATCGCCTGCACGCTGCGCGTCAGTCTCCCGACGGCGTCGTCAACGCCGACGTAGAGGTGCGAGTAGGCCCTGACTGGCGGCGGCGGAGGCATCGCGACGTCCAGCCGGTCGTAGCCGGCCGTGGCGTCGGAGCTGAGCCCAAGCTGCACCGTGCGTAGCGCGCCGTCCTCGTCGGAGAGACTCACGGGGAGGCTCCAGTCGAGGTTCGACAGCGCCGGCGCGGCCGCCCGGGGGTGGAATCGCGATGAACCGTCCGCGGCGAGGTGACGCGGCTGCGTCAACTGAACCGAGACCGGCGACCCGGTGTCGTTGTAGACCCAGTAGCCCCGACCCGCGACGAGTTCACTTGCCAACGTGTAGCTGCGAGTGACGGGGTCGTACCCGAACACGGATGCCTGGTTGCCGAACTGCGCGGTGACGTGGCTCGCGGGGAAGTCCGACCCCGCGTCGATGTTGGAGGGCGCCCCGATGAGGCTCCACCCCGGGTTCAGGGTCGCGGTGACATCACGTATTGAGGAGCTGTCAACGTCCACGTCGAGGCTGTAGGGTCCGCCGTTGGAGTTGATGAAGACCCCGGACGTGACCGGAGGCACTTCCGCCTGAGTCAGGAACCCGACTCCCTCGTACTGGCCGGTCCACACGAAGGCTGAGTTGGACAGCGCGTCGAGCGGGCCGAGATCCCCGTAGCCGGGAACGGACACGAGGTTCCACCCGGCGATCAGGTCGTCCGCGACGGGCGTCGCGCCAGCCGCCGGCGCGAAGGACACCTCGAAGTTGTAGGACTGGAAGTCCGCCAGAGGGATCGCTTCCCACGTATCGCTGGGGAGTTCCCACGTCTCGCCCGTGGCGATGTCAGCGATGAGCGCGATGTGCGGTACGCCGGTGTAGACGTCGAACTGATTCACGAGCGTTTCTACGTCCGGCCCGTACCAGTCGATGGACGATCCGCCACCGCCCCCGGTCCGCACGTGGATGGTCCACAGGCGCGGCTCCGGCGAAGGGTTGATTTCCTGGATGTCGCGGAGCACGGCGCCGTCGCTCACGATCCAGGCGCGGAACGACGTTCCCGGAGCTTCTGGAGGCGACAGTTCCACGGTCATGTCGCGGATGCTGCCCACGGTGGTCGCGCTCGTGTCGACGGCGCCCTCCGGCCCCACACCGAGCCGCACGCTACGGGTGAAACTCCCGTCGCCGGCGCTGACGTCGAACGCGATCTCCGCGACCGGCTGGATCTTCACGGACAGGTCCGCCGTAACGGGCGTCCCGGCCACCCCACTGTCGTCGGAGACGTCAACCGTGACGGTGTCGGTCAGCGGGCCGCTAGCGTTGGCGGGGTCGTTGAAGATCGGCGCCTCGTAGCGTATCGAGGAGCCGGCAATCGACACCACCGCGCCAAGGGCGGACACGGGGTTGGCGAACACGAGGTTGTCGCCGTCCGGGTCGGAGATGCTGGGATTCGGGTTTCCATCGAAGTCGGTGTCCGTGAAGTCGACGATCGGCAGGTTCGCCACGCTCCCGGAGGCGACGAACGCGAGCCCCTCGCGCTCGACGAACACCGGCTGGTTCACGTCGGTGATGGCCAATTCGACGATGACCGAGCCCGAGGTGAGGGCGGGATCGCCGTCGTCGGTGACGGTGATGATGAAGGCGTCCGCCGGCTCGAAGCTACCGGAGTTCTGCGGCGTCCCGACGAACTCGAGCAGCAGCCCACCCTCGCCGATCGGGAGGGGATCTCCGGCGAAGAGCTCGAAGCCCGACGCGGAATCGTGGAGGGTTCCGAGCGCTGGCGTGCTCACGAGCGTGAGCGTGAAGTTCGGCCCCACGCCGCCAATGACGTCGAAGGTCAGCAGTGACGTCGGGTCGTTGTATTCGTTCACGACGAAGGGCGAGACCGTGGACTCGGCGTTGCCGTCGGCGTCGGCGTCCGACGAGATGGCGACGCCGAGAAGGTCGTCGTTCTCAATGGTCACGGTGGCGACTGTGTTCACGGCGTTGGCGGCCGCGACGTTCCCGATCATGACATCGAACATCTCGAGCGGCTCAGCAATCGTGTCGGCACTGACGGTGATGTCGATGCCGACCACGGTCTCGCCCGCCGCGATGGTGTAAGGGACGTTCGTCATCGCCAGGTAGTCGTTGTCGGCGACCAAGGCCGTGCCGTCGACTGTTGTCACGTCGAATGTGACGTCCACGGTCGTAGCCTCGGACAGCTCCACCGACACGGTGGCAATCGTAGGCGCCCCTGGGTCGTTGCCCTCGGGGACGGACAGGCCGAACACGTCCAGGGTCGGGACGACGACATCATCCTCGACGATCGTCGCGGTGCCCGTGCTGTTGAGGAACGTCACGCCGGCCGGCGGGTTGCTCATCGTAAATGCGAATGTCTCGTCGCCCTCGACGACCGCGTCGTCGAGCAGCGGCACGACATACGTCGCGGAACTCGTCGCATCGAGGATGGTGACGCTATCGGAAACCGCCGCGTAGTCGGAGCCGGCCGTGGCCGTGATGTCGGAACTGGTCACCGTCACGGTGACGTCGCCGGTCACGGGCGCGTCGGCCGTCACCGTGAAGGTCACGAACGGGTCGTTCTCCAGGGCGGTTGGCGAGTCGACACTCAACTGCTGCGCCATCACCACCGGAGACACGATCAGAAGCAATGCCCAGGTCCACAATCGACACGATGACGGGAATCTATGCATGAGGCCCTCTCCATCCTGCGCCCGCGCTGGCGCTCCGCCCGTAAGACATCCACCCGTAACCTGCAAGCCGGTTTGTCGTCGTTGAAGCCGTACCATCCTGGAGCGGATGCATAGCGACACGGTCGGCGTGCGTCAGCCCGAAAATGCTCGGCGCGCTACCTCGGCGCACCAGAACACACTGCCACGATTGTATCAAACGTGCCAGGCCGAACAAGGTTCAGATGTGGCGCGATGTGCCGGGCGCTATTGCGCCTATGCCCAGGGGTTGGCATATAGTGTCGCAATGGACACCGTGCACCGCAACCAGGCCATCAGGAATCTATCAGCGTGAGCGAAGCCCACCCCGCCGAACTGCCTACTTGGGACTTGTCCGACCTCTACTCCGGCATCGACGACCCGGAACTCACCCAAGACCTGGCGGACATGGGCGGCCGCGCTCAAGCGTTCGAGCAGGAATACAAAGGCCGCATCGCGACCGCAGACCTGACCGCATCGCTCCTGATGAAGGCGCTCAGGGACTACGAGGCCCTGGTGGAACGCCAATACCGGCCAGGGTCGTATGCGCAACTCCTGTTCTCCACCGACACGGCCGACGCCGAGCGAGGCGCGCTGATGCAGCGCGCGCGCGAGGCGGGGTCAGCCGCATCGACGCACCTCATCTTCTTCGACCTCGAGATCGGCGCCATCCCGCAGGAGACGTACGACGTCCTCATCGGCGACCCAATTCTGGCGGACTACCGCCACTACGTCGAGCATGAACGCCGCCTGGCGGAGCATCGCCTCACCGAGGCGGAGGAGAAGATCCTCGAGGAGACGGCGAACACCGGAGGACGGGCCTTCGGGCGGCTGTTCGTCGAGGTCAGCTCACGGCGCAAGTACGAGTTCGACGGCGAGGAGTTGACCCAAAGCGTCCTCCTGGCCAAGTTCCACGACCCGGATCGCGACGTGCGGCGTAAGACGGCGGAGTCCCTCACGTCGGGGGTGCAAGAGGACGCGCACGTCCTCACCTACATCTACAACACGCTCCTCCACGGGAAGCAGACGAAGGACCGCTTGCGGGGATTCGACACGCCCGAGGCGTCGCGGCATCTCGACAACGAAGTCGCGCCTGAGGTGGTCGAGGCGGTCGTCGACACGTGCGTCGCGAACTACGACATCGTCGCCGACTACTACGACCTCAAGCGCCAACTGCTGGGCGTGGACGCGCTCACAGACTACGACCGCTACGCCCCCATCACCGGCGAGACCTCTAGCGTTCCGTTCGACGAAGCGAAGACGCTCGTGTTGGAATCCTTCGGCGGCTTCTCAGGCCAACTCAGAGACGCCGCTGAGCCGTTCTTCAGCCGTGGCTGGATAGACGCCGCGCTGGCGGAACACAAGCAGGGAGGCGCCTATTGCGCGGGCGTCACGCCGGACCTGCACCCGTACGTCTTCATGAACTACATGGGGACGCCGCGCGACGTCATGACGCTCGCGCACGAACTCGGCCATGGCGTCCACGACGTGCTGGCGGCCGAGCAGTCTCTGCTGAACTACCACCCGGTGCTGCCGCTCGCGGAAACTGCGAGCACGTTCGCCGAGATGCTCGTGTTCGACAAGCTGCGCGGGACTCTGGAGTCCGCCGACGAGCGCCTCGCGCTGCTGTGCGGGAAGATCGAGGACACGTTCGCGACGGTCTTCCGGCAGATCGCGATGTATCGGTTCGAGCAGCGCGCCCATCGACTCCGACGCGAAGAGGGCGAGCAGACGACGGAGGCGTACTCCGCCGTCTGGCAGGAGACGATGCAGGAGATGTTCGGCGACTCGCTGAAGCTCGGCGAGGGGCACGCTTCGTGGTGGCTCTACATCCCGCACGTGTACCGCGTGCCGTTCTACGTGTACGCCTACGCGTTTGGGGAGTTGCTCGTGCTGTCGCTCTACGGTCAGTACGGCCGCGTCGGCGAGGCGTTCGTGCCGACATACTTCGACCTTCTCCGCGCAGGGGGGTCGGCGGCGCCGGCCGAACTCGTGACGAAGATGGGATTCGACATCGCCTCGCGCGACTTCTGGCAGGCGGGCTGTGACCTCATTCGTGACGCCGTCGAGGAAGCGAAGGCGCTCGCCAAGGAAGCCGGGCGGGTCTGACACGTCGACAAGTCGGGAGAGCACGAGATGGATGCGCCACGCTTCGACAAGTACTACCGCTACGACGAGATGGTGGCGCTGCTGGAGCAGTTCGCCGCCGAGTACCCCACGCTCGCGCAGGTCGAGGTCATCGGGCAGAGCCACGAAGGTCGGGACATCCCGGCCCTCACCGTGACGAACGCGGACACCGGCGCGGCTCTAAGCAAACCCGCCCTGTACATCGATGCGAACATCCACGGCTCCGAGGTGACGGCGTGCTCGTCCTGTCTCTACATCGCGTGGCGCCTGCTGAATGGCTACGCAGACGACGCCGAGATAGCCGCGATGTTGGATACCACGGCGTTCTATCTGATCCCGATGGTCAGCCCGGACGGCGTGGAGCATTGCCTGTCCACGCCGGGGCGCGTGCGTAGCGGGACACGCCTCTACCCGCACGAGGAGGAGAAGGACGGCCTCTACCCCGACGACGTGGACGGCGACGGCCGCATCCTCCAGATGCGCATCGAAGACCCGTCGGGCGGGTGGAAGGTGTCGGAACACGACGACCGGCTGATGATCCCGCGCGAGTTCCACGACGCGGACGGCCCGTTCTATCGCGTCTATTCGGAGGGGTCTATCCGCAACTTCGACGGCGTCGAGGTCCGTGGCGCGCCGTCGAAGCAGGGGCTCGACTTCAACCGCAACTTCCCGTCCAACTGGCGCATCCAGTCTCAGCAGGGCGGCGCGGGAGATTGGCCGTTCTCAGAGCCCGAGACGCGCGCGATCGCGGAGTTCGTGAAAGCGCATCCGAACATCGGCGGCATGCACAGCTTCCACACGGGATTCGAGGCGATCATCAGGGTGCCGTGCAGCGAAGGCGACGACGACATCCCGCGCGAGGACGTGGCGCGCCTGCTCGACATCGGGAACTACGGCAAGGAGCGCACGGGCTACGCGATGTTCTCCTACAACGAGCTGTACAAGAACATCTACGAGGCGTACGGCGACTTCGCGACGTGGGCCTACCACCACCTCGGCCTTCTCTACTACTGCGACGAATTGTGGGACATGCGCGCGCGCGGCAATCCCGACCCGATGGACGTCAACCGCATGGAGAAGGAGCGCGACGCCGCGGGCCTGGAACAGATGCATCTCGACATGCTGCGCTGGGCGGATGAGAATATGGAGGAGGACGGCTTCATCCGCTGGACGCCGTTCGACCATCCCCAGTTGGGGCCCGTGGAACTTGGCGGATGGCGTCCGTTGCTCGGGAACAACTCGCCCTTCGAGTGCCTCGAAGAGACCTGCCGCAACATCCACGACTTCACGTTCGCCCACGCCAAGTCACTGCCGCGCATCTCCGCGACCGTGCACGAGACCGAGTCGCTCGGCGACGGCGTCTGGCGTGTATCCGTCGCCGTAGTGAACGGCGGCTACCTGCCGACGAGCATCACGCGCCGCGCGGTGGATCTGGGCGTCGCGAAGCCGGTCACGGCGACCATCTCACTGCCGGACGGCGCCGAGGTCGTCTCCGGCGCGGAGAAGCAGGAGCTTGGGCATCTCGCGGGGTACGGCGGTCGCAAGAAGGCCGAGTGGATCGTGCGTCTCGGTGAGACGGCGACGTGCGACGTCGAGATTCACAGTGAGAAGGGCGGCGCGCGGTCGGTCCACGTCGCCTGCGAGGCGTAGCCGCCGCATGCCCTGGAACGACTCTCTCGCGCAGTTGAGGATGGTGTGGCCGGCGGCGCGAGTCGCGTGCCCTCCGCCCGTGGACGTGCCTCCCGAGTACGTCCTGCGCGAATACGCCCCCGCCGACGAAGATCGGTTCTACGAGATCATGCACGTCGCCGGCTGGCCCGGTTGGGATGGCGCCCGTCTGCGCCCAACGCTCTCGAAGGTCCTCCCACGCGGTTGGTTTGTCGTCGCCGAGCGCGGGACCGACATCGCGGTAGGCACGGCGATGTGCCTCCACAACTACAAGCGCGTCACGCCGTTCTGGGGGAACCTCGGCTGGCTGGCGTGCGACCCGGCCCATAGCGGGCGGGGGATAGGGAAGGCGCTGACGGCGGCCGTTGTGTCGCGCTTCATCGAGGCGGGCTACGAGAGGATCGACCTCTACAGCGAGGACTCCCGCCTCGGTGCGCTGAAGACCTACCTGCGCGTCGGCTTCCACCCCCTGCTGTACGCCGACGACATGCCCGGTCGCTGGGAGGACATCTGCCGCCGGATCGCGTGGCCGTTCAGTCCGGCGCGGTGGCCGGCTGAGGTCTCGTCCGCCTGACGATTGCGCGGGCGACGTGCGTGTCAATCCCCGTCCAGGGCGCGCTGCTCATTCTCGTATCTCTCGATCGCTGCCATGGCGGCAGGTGTGCCAACACGGCGTAGTAGTTCGTCGACATACAGAATACCGAGCAACGGCGCCAGGTGCGGCACCAGCTCGGGCAGTAGCGGCCCGCCATTGCGATGCAACTCCCACACCATCTTGTGCTCGTTCTCCTCGTCTCGTAGCGCGTTGGCTATCGCGGGTACAGCCGGCTCGCCGAGCTCGATCAGGGCCTGGGCGGCGAAGTGCTGTACGCCCAAACTCTCGTCGGTCAGTGTCGCCACGAGCGCCGGGATCGCCACGACTCCCGCGGCGTCCATGCGGCCAAGGGCGACCGCGGCAGGATGGCGCGCGACCCAGTTCTCGAACTCCCTGTCCTCGAGGAGCGCGATCAAGGCCGGCACGGCAGATGTCGGTGGCGGCTCCATCTCCGCCAGCGCGAACGCGGACTTCCGCCTGACCATCCGCTCCGGGTCGCTCAGCAGCTCGATCAGCCTCGGCACAGCGGGATTCCCGATCTCCGCGAGCGCCATCACGGCCGGGTTCTTGGGGTCGGTGTAGGAGTCAGCGTGGACGAGATCGTAGAACGCGGCCTCCATGCGTGGGTCCACCGATGGTGCGCATCCGGCGATCAGCGCGATGGCGCAGCACGTCGTCTGGATTGCCCACCAAGGGCGACGCCTCATCCCGGATTCCTTGCACATCCTCGACCCCGGATTCGGCAGGGACGACTGTGGTTCTGAGGTCGAGTCGCGACGGCCGCGGGCACATGTAGGACGACCCCGGCGCCGAGGCGCCACTGGCTACTCCCAGGCAGGCTAGCTTCCGGGGCAAACATAGGCAAACGCGCTGGGCCGGGTGTGTTCTGTAGGGGTCGGGACACGCGGCTCTACCGCGTCGGCTCAGCGCCGGGCTCCGCGAAGTTCCCCGCACGCACGTAGCCCGCTTCCTCCGCCTCGCGGACGGTACCGAGCGCCACGCGGTTCGAAGGCTTCACCAACTCGGCGGTCGGAGAGCCTGGGAGATGGTACTTCCGGCTTTGGCGGTTGCCGACGACGGGCCCGTTGTACCCCTCCGGCGCGTCGGCGCCTCCCACGGGCGCGTCGTCCGGGCCGGTCGTGACGACCATGTAGCGCAGATCCTCGGAGTCGCCGTACGGCGTGAACGTCGCCACTCCCTGAGTACGCGTGTCGTACCGTGCGAGACCGAGCTGCGTCCCGAGCCACAGCACCGGGCCGTCCACAGCGAGAGACAGGACGTTGTCGTGCGGGAGGCCGTCGGCCACGCTCAGTCGTGTCCACTCACGTGTGGCCTTGTCGAAGCGCATGGCGCCCGCGTCGTACGTGCCGAACCAGATGGCGCTGCCGCCAACCACGGCCGACGTTATGCGCGAACTCGCGAGCGGGCCACCACCGGTATTGGCGTACGCGTCCCATGAGTCCGTGTCCGTGTGGTACACCGAGACGCCGGCGTTGTGCGCGAAGTAGACGTCCGTGTCGTCGACGCAGACGGCGCTGATGTGGTTGTCGGCGAGCCCGTTCGCAGTCGTGAACGTGCGCCACAGATCCCGCCGGTCGTCGTACTGGCTGGCTCCCAACCGCGTACCGATCCACACCTCATCGCCCTGCGCGGCGATGGACCACACGTCGTTGTACACCAGCGTCTCGGAGTATTCGCGGTCTAGCTCGTCCGCCGTCAGTTCCATCGCCGACGTGTGCGCCACCCAGGCGTTGCGATCGTCGGAAAGGCGCGTGAATTTCCCCACGCCGCGTGTCGTGCCCATCCACACGTCCGTCTCGTCGACCGCGATGGCGGTCACCGTGTCGCTCGGAAGGCCGTTCCAGAAGCGGAAGGACCACCATCGGTCGGTGGTCTTGTCGTACCGGTACGCGCCCTCGCCCGTGCCGACCCATAGGTAGCGGGGGTCTACGGTTAGCGCGCGGACGTGCCGGATGTCCTGCCACGGGGGACGCACCGGCTCCCACACTCCGTAGAGCTTGTCGTAGCGCGAGATGCCCTCGCTCGTGCCGGTCCAGACGTACCGTTCGTCGACCGCGAGGGCCCGGACCTCCGTGCCGGTCATCTGCTCGCGGCTTCTGAACGTCATCCAGCGCCAGGCCGCTATGTCGTACCGGGCGATGCCGGCGGGCGTGGCGAGCCACACGTAGGTATCGTCGCCGTTCAGCCCGCGTTCGCCGACGACGCTGATGGGAAGCGCGTTGTCCTCGCTGAACCGAGCCCATGTGCCCGAGGCAAGATGGTAGCGGAACACGCCCCCTTGCGCGGCCGCGAGCCACACATAAGCGCCCCCTTCCCACGCCTCGACGATCTGCGCTCCCCACTCCCGACGTGGGCGGATCGTGAGCCACTCGCCGGTGCGGCGGTTGTAGCTGGTGACGCTGCCTTCCTGCCAGTCGTCGTACAGGATCCACACATACTCATCGCCGACGACCACCTTGGAGACGAAGTCCTGCTCGAGCACGTCGCCGTCAGAGTAGACAGTCCAGGCGCCCGCCTGCTTGTCGTACATGGACAGCGCGCCGTTCCCTCGGCCGTTCCAGTGCGCGACCCATACGCGGTCGCCCTCGACTTCGATCCACCGGGCGCCGGTCTGCGCGAGGCCGTCCTCCTTCATGTGGACGGTCTCGGAGCCATCCTCGCCGAACCATCGCACGCCCGACGAACTCAGCGTGAGCCACACGCCGTCTGAGTCCGCGCTCATCTCGTAGATGTAGTTGCGCGGGTGGATGAGACGCGACGGGCGGAAGCGCGACCACTCGTCGGTCGCGATGTCGAGCCGGCTCACGCGCGTCGAGAACTCCGACGCGACCCATGCCACGTTCTCCGAGACGGCCAGCGTGCGGACGTTGTTCGACTGTAGACCGTCGGCCCTCGTGTAGTGACGCCAGCCATCAGAGGCGTGGTCGTACCGCAGCACGCCGTAGTCCGTCGCGAACCAGACGCGTCCGTTGACGGCGACGATGCGCTTCACCTCGGTAGGCGCCTTCACGCGCGTGCCGCCGAGGATCGTCTCGCGGGTGAAGCGGCGCCACGTGCCGTCACGACGGTCGTGCCGCACGATCGCGCCGTTGACCGACTTCGACCAGTTCGAGAACCAGATATAGTCGCCGTCGTACGTGATGTGCGCGGCGCTGTCTTCGACGAGGGGGTCTCGGACGGCGAAGGCTTCGTGGCTTATCACCCTGTCGGTCGGATCGACTTGCGTGAGGCCGTTGGTTGTCCCTACCCATACGCCGCCGTCAGCGGATGGCGCGAGCGAGCGGACCGACCGTCCCGCGACCGGCCCGGCGTCGACCTGCAGCGCAGCGCCAGGAGTGGTATCCACCGAGGCCAAGCCGGCAGGCGACCCGACCCAGATGGTCTTCCCGTCCGCGGCGAGAGCGACGCTGGTCACCTTATGACGCTCGCCGACGGGGACGATCGTGACCCGCGTTTCCAGGTCGTGCCGGGCCAGACCATCGTCCGTCGCGAGCCATGCCGCTCCATTCGCCTCCGTCATGTCATTGACCGGGCTACGAGTCCATATGCGGGTCAGAGGGCCGGGCTCAGAGCCCGCCACGTAGGCGCCGCCTTCAGCGCCCACCCAGATGCCGCGTTCACCTGCCGTCAGGAAGCGTACCGGGCCGCCTTCGCCGCCAGCCACCGCGCGCTCGCCGCCTTCTGCGTCGCGTAGATACAGGCCGTCATTGGCGCCGATGTAGAGCCCATCGGTCGTGCGGGCGAGTGCCGTAACGTAGCGTCCGCTAGCCACGATGTCCTCGACGACGAGGGCCCCGTCGCGCCAACGGGCCTCCGCCAGACCACGCGATGTGCCTACCCACAGCGTGTCGTCGCGCGTCTCCACGGCTGTGATGTTCTCGGTGGGCAGGCCGTCTCTCTTCCCGAAGCGCGTCCATGCGTCCGCCGAGGGGTCGTGGCGGTACAAACCTCGTGGCGTCGCGAGCCACACGGCCCCGGCGGCGTCCTCGGCGATGTCGACGATCTCCTCCTCGGGCGGGGAGTCCGTCTTGGCATAATGCGTCCACCGGTTGCGGACCTTGTCGTAGACGCTGACGCCGTTGTCTCGTGTCCCTAGCCACACCTCATCACCGTGGACGGCGATGGCGCTCACGTGGTTGCTGGCAAGCCCGTCGTCGGTGGTGTACTGAATCCACGAGTCGACAGCGCGGATGTATCGCTGAGCGCCCCCGTTGCCGGCGCCGATCCAGATGCTGGAGCCGTCACTCACGATCGCCGTGATATCGTCGCTGTTTAGCAGGTCGGACTTCGTGAACGTCTGCACGAAGGATCGGTTTACCTCGTCGTAGACGCTGATGCCACTCTCTTCCGAGCCCAGCCAGACGAGGTTGTCGGCGATGCCGATGGCGGCTGTTGCGCCCTCTACCAGGCCGTCCTGCCGCTGGTAGACGTTCCACGAATCGGTGGTGCTGTCGTAGCGATTGGCCCCGCGGTACGTGCCCACCCACACCGAGTCTCGACCGACGGCCAGCGCCGTCACCCCGTCCTGCGACAGGCCGTCATCGCGGTTCCGCACCGCCCAGCTCTCCGTGCGGCGGTCGTACCGGCTGACGCCGTTGTGGGCGGTTCCGACCCACACGTACTGGTCGTCGAGCGCGATCTTGTTGATGTCGTTGGCGCCGACGCCCTCTCGCTCCTGGAACGTGCGCCAGGTGCCCGCCTGCACGTCGTAGACGTTCACGCCCGCCCGTGTGCCGAACCACACCGCGCGCTCGTCGGCGACGACATCGCGAACGTCGTCGGATTCGAGACCGTCGTCCTGCGTGTAGTGCCTCCATAGGCCGGTGGCGCGCGTTAGCCTGGACACACCCTTGTCCGTGGCAATCCACACGTTCGTCGCGTCGGCCGAAATCGCGCGGACGCGGTTGCTGATAAGCGTCCGTTGGGTGTCGGCCTTCGACGCGGCGGGCGCGGGCTCGGGAGCCGTGTTGGGCGCAGACGCGGACGGATGCGACGAACAACCCGCGATGGCGGCGGCGAACATGAGGAGCAGCGCTTGGGCAAAGGCGCGTCGCATGGGCGGTTGGCTCCCTCCCCTAGGCGAACGATGGGGCGAACGATGAGGCGAACGAAAAAGAGAGGCCGAGTCGGGCTAAAACCACTCTTGTACTCGGCGTATGCACGCCGAGTGCAGATGACGACAGCGCGACTCAGCCCCCGAGGCGTCCTGACTGGCAGGAGTCTCGGGTATTACCCCCTTGGTCCTGAAACTGCTTGCAGCGCGAGTCCGACCGGCGCCGGCGCAGGCCGCCCCCATCGGCGGTCGCGGAGGACGCCTGCTCCCGGCCCCTTAGCCCGGAAGGCGCGCGCCAAGTCGTCGCAACGCACGTTCTGTCGCATGCTCGAGTAGCTCCATCCCGCTAGCGAACGAAGAGGAGAGGCCGAGTCGGGCAAAAACCACTCTTGCACTGCTCGAATGAGCGAGCAGTGCAGATGACGACAGCGCGACTCAGCCCCCGAGGCGTCCTGACGGGCAGGAGCCCGGGTATTACCCCCTTGGTCCCGAAACTGGTTGCAGCGCGAGTCCAGGCGGCTCCGGCGCAGGCCACCCCCATCGGCGGTCGTGGCGAACGCCCGCTCCCGGCCCCGTCGGCCAGAAGGCGCGCGCGAAGACCTCCCAATGGACCTTCTCCGACACGATCGGACAGCGGCACCGCGAGTGGCAGCGCCCCGCCTCGGCCGCGTCCCGCGATGCGTACACGACATTCGCCGCGTGGTCCCGACATGCCCGACATGCCTTGCGCCCGCGGACGCTCGTCCGGTAGATCAGGCATTCCTCCGGCCGCAGGAGCATGGCCGGCGCATGACCACGGAAGTCCGGGCCGTCTATTGCGACGCGCGTGATCGCCACGGCGGCATCCAGCGACGGCCGCACGACTCCGTCGAAGTCCAGCGTGACCTCGCCTCGCCCGCTTGCCCGTCCGACGCCACGCAGACCCATGCAGGACGCGTCCAGCGCCGTACCGTCGATGCCAGACACCCGGGCGCGGAAGGCGTTGCGGCGGCCGGCGAGCAGCACGTTAGGCGTCAGTTGGCACCGCACGTCGCCCGGAGTGCCCGACGCCGTCGTCTCCCCAAGCGCGAACGCCACGCCCGAGATGCCCAGGAGCCGGAGAAACTCCGACCTGCTGATCGTCGCAAGATTGGCCATGCGGCCGGTCCAGATCCTCGTTAGAACTTCGCGAAGACGCGCACGAACGTCTCCATGAAGTTCGCGTCGTTCAAGTCGCCTCGAGCGCGCTGATCGATGTAGCGCGCGCCGATGTGCAGGAACATATCCCGGTTGTACGCCTGGAAGCTCTTCTCCATCTCCGCGAGCACAGCCTGTCGGATGAAGTCGTTGTCGTCTTCGAGGAGATCGTCGAACAGGAGCAGTTGCACACCGCCGGTCAGGCGGATGGTCGGCGTGAACTGGTTCTCGACGCGTAGGATGACAGCCGTCGCCATGTCGCGCACGTCCGTCTCGTCGATGCGCCGCAGGCGGACGCGCTCCACGCCGCTCGGAACCTCGATTCCGTCGTCGCCGATCACGAACGGCGCGACGGCGACATCTTCCAGCCGCGCCTCGTCCCGCCGGAATCCGTTGCGGACCGTGTATTTCAGCATCGGGCTGACCTCGAGCTTCTTCGAGGGGCGGAACGTGTAGCGCGCCTTCACGATGCCCACCTCGTACTGCTCGTCTTCGCCGTCGATGTCCAGATCGTATTGCAGCTTCGCGCGGGCGGTCGCCACGAACTGCCGTATCCCCGAGTACTCCCACGTGAGCTTCGTGGTGTTGATGACGTCGTTCTGCATTGAAATCGGGTCGCGGCGTCTGCGCTCCACCTCGGTGACGTCCTCGAACTCCAGGAAGCCGATCTCGCCGGCCGCTTCGAGGGCCGCCGTGGCTGGGAGCGTGCGATATGCCAGTGCCTCTGCTGGGCTCAGCCGCGCAGCGAAGTACCACGTCTCGTCGGGGATGGCGTCTCGCACGTACTTCAACTCGTTGTCGAGCTGTAGCACAGAAGCCTTCCCGACGGTTCGGCGGTGCTCGATGTTCGAGAAGAGCTTCGTCGCCGTCGCGTGCGGCGTGACATCCTCGTCGCCGAGGGTGGTCTCGTAGCGCACGCCAAGGTCGACGTCCGTGGCCGTGTCGCGCGTGGACTTCCGCCGGGTGAGCCATAACCGCAGGCCGCGTCTCGCCGCGTCGAATTCGTAGTTCGGGTCCTTGTCGTTCTCTTCCTGATCGCGGACGCCGTTGTTGTTGCGGTCCCCTTCGTCCAGGAAATCCTCGTCGACATCGAAGAGCAGGACGTCGTCCTCGTAGTCGAAGACGCCGTTGTCGTTCTTGTCGAGGTCCCCGGGGATGATCTTCGATGGCGGGTCCAGCGGCGTATTGTCCGTGTAGCGATCCTGATCGTCGTTGTCCCCTACGGAGCGCGAGGCGTCGAAATGGGGGCCGACGCGGAACGCCTCCAATTGCACGATCGTGTCGCCGATAGTGTGGAACTCCTTGTAGACGGCGGCCGACGCGTCGGCGCGTCCTCGGAGATCCTTTGTCACCGCGCCCTTGGGGGTGATCGCGAATTCGGCCTTACGCCCGATATTCGTGAAGCTGGCCTCGACATCGAACGACAGGACGGGCGTCTCGCGGAAGTACCACGCCGCGCCGTACTTGGCCCGCGAGAACTTCGTCACCTGACGCAGACCGACGCCGGACCCCGTGATGTGCTCCTGCCCAATCACCGGGTTCAGGGAGCCGGGAACCATGATGGCGGACCAGTCGGTGCGCTTGCCACGCACGTCCCAACGCACCCCGGTCATGTCGACCTGGTCGAAGCTCAGCCGCGTGAAGGTGGTGGGCACCTCGCCGAGGCTGAGGATGTTCTTCGTGGCTCCCGACTGCTCCTCGATGATCATCACGCTGTGGAAGCCGCGCCGGAAGATGCGGTCGAAGTCGAACTCGTTCTGCTCGACGTGGTGATCCTCGACATCGCTCAGGAAGTCGCGACGTTGCGTGAAGTCGTACTCCACGCGACCGGACAGAAACAGCTTGCCGAAGAGGCTGTACACCTCCTGGCAATGCGCTCGTTGAGCGGCTCCCGCGACGGCCATACACGTCGCGAGCAGAAGCGCGCGTCTTACGAAGGTCATCCAATTCACCCCGGTCTTGGCCGACGGGCGCGATCGCGCGGCCGGCCTCGTGGCCCGCCGCGGGGCACAGTATGCCCTATCTCACGTACGCGCGGATGCACGTTTCGCGTCGGTCGTCATACGAATAGCCGGGCATCCCCATTGGTAGTAGGGAGACAGCGGCTGCTCCGGGCACTTCCCCGACACGGACGCGACATGGGTATAGTGGGATGCCGTGGCGCATCCGTGCACCTATTCCTCGTGCCTTCCCGTCCGGAGGGCAGATGGCGACGCGCGCGATATGATCGTGCCTCCGGCGCCTGCCCGTGAGATAGTGTCGGCCACAGGAGGAGACGCCATGCTGCTTGTCGACGCCCACCTCGATCTCGCGATGAACGCCCTGAACTGGGACCGCAACCTCGATCTCGACGTCTACGCGATCCGGGAACACGAGCGGGACATGACCCAGAAGGGACGCGCGCGTGGAACGACGACGCTTCCCGAGATGCGGAAGGCCGAAGTCGGCCTCTCGGTCGTGACCGTGATCGCGCGCACGGCGCGACCCGGGAGCGACGCGACGGGTTCCGCTTGCCAGGAGATTTCGTACGCGCATGCTCAGGGGCAACTCGCCTACTACCGCGTGCTGGAGTCGCAGGGCAAGATTCGCATGGTCACGGACGGGCCGGGTCTCGACGCCCAACTCGCCGACTGGCAGGCGCCGGGCTCGGACGCTCCTCTCGGTATGATCCTGAGCATGGAGGGCGCGGACCCCATCGTGTCGCCGGACCAGGTGGGTTCATGGTGGGACGATGGGCTGCGTGTGGTCGGGCTGTCGCACTACGGCGTCAGCGCGTACGCGCACGGCACCGGCACGGAAGGCGGTCTCACCGATCTTGGCGGGCCGCTCCTGGACGCCATGGCGGACGCCGGCATGATCCTCGACCTGACGCACCTTGCGGACCAGGCCTTCTGGGAGGCGGTCGAGGCGTTCGACGGCCCCGTGCTCGCCAGTCACAACAACTGTCGCGCCCTCGTGTCGGGCGGTCGGCAGTTCACGGACGATCAGCTCAAGACCGTCATTGAGCGCGGAGGTGTCATCGGCGCGGCTCTGGACGCGTGGATGCTGCACGAGGGTTGGGTGAAGGAGCGGACGCAGCCGGAAGTGGTGAGCCTGGAAGCCGTCGCCGACCACATAGACCACGTGTGCCAACTCGCCGGCAACGCCCGCCACGCGGGCATCGGCAGCGACCTCGACGGCGGATACGGCACCGAGCAGACCCCGCACGATCTGGACACCATCGCCGATCTGCAGAAGGTCGCGGACCTCCTGCGCAGGCGCGGCTACACGGACGGCGATGTCGAAGGCGTGATGCACGGGAACTTCATACGGCTGTTCCGCGACGCCTGGACGACGGCGAGCTGACCGTGCCGACCACGTACGCCGGGGAGTATCTGCCGTGGTACGCCACCGGGTGGGATGCTGCGGCCGAGGCCTGGATTCGCGAGCAGGTCCACGCCGCGGGTTTGCGCCTCACAGGCCCGATTGAGGAGGTGCGGCGTTGGTGCCTGGCGTGCGTCCTACGCGCGCCGACGGACGCCGGCGCCGTGTTCTTTAAGGAGGCCGTCCGGCCCCCTGTGTTCGCGGACGAGCCCCGCTTCACCGCCGCGCTCGCCGAACTCTACCCGGACTTCCTGCCGCAGGTCATCGCCGTCGATGCGCCCCGCTCGTGGCTGCTGACGATGGACTGCGGCGCCGGGGCCGACCAGGACAACCTGGATCTCCTGACACGCTACGCGCCGCTACAGCGCCGCGCCGTCGACGACGTCGATGCCTTGCGCGGCGCCGGATGCCTGGCGAGGCCGTGTCAGGACCTGCCGGCGCAGTACCTCGCTGTCTTGGACGACGGCAAGACGATGTCGCTGCTGCCCGACGGCGCGCCGGGCCGCCTCGCGAACCTGGCGGCGCCCATTGCCGACGCGTGCGCGCGTTTGGCCGCGTACGCCATCCCGGACACGCTGACCCACGGCGACCTGTCGGAGGGCAACTGCGGGATGCGCGACGGCAGGCACGTGTTCTTCGACTGGACGGACGCGTGCGTGACGCATCCCTTCATGGACGGGATGTTGGTGTACGGCATGGACCAAGGTGAACCGAAGCGCCGCGCCATAGACGCCATGATCCAGCCGTGGACGGCATGCGAGCCCATCGCCCGCTTGCGGGACGCCTGGGGCATCGCCGAACTCGTCGCATGCGCCCACACGTTCGTGACGTACCACTCGATCACGGCCCACCTCCCTCACAGCGCGCAGCACGAGCACGTCGATGGCTTCCGAGACATGTCCTCGATCCTGCTGGAAACCGCAGGCCGTCACAGCTTGTGATCGCCCGATCGCCGGCCCGGTCAGTGGCCGAGCGGCCCGAGGTCATTGAGGCCCGTTGGCCCCAGACGCCGATGGTCGAACCATGGAGTCGACGCGCTTCAATCGACCGGGTGGGGCCGCCACGAACGCGCGGAAGTCGCGCCGAACCCCGCGCGCGAGGGGCAAAATCGCCCGAAAGTGGCTACATCACTGCAACTAGCCCTGGTGTAGCGGCCGTATGACATGTACGACCGGCGATCCTCTCATGACGCGAGGGGGCCGGCGCGTGGCGCGAGAACGCCGATTGCCAGGCGTCGTGACCGCGGCAGACAGCCATCGCCGCCTTCGCGACGTGGCGCGTGACCCGAATGGGCGCGACGCGCTACACCGCCCGACATCACAGGGATCGCCGGGCGAGGGGTACGGTGGAAACGGCTACGGAACCCACACGACGAGGGATCACCGACGTGAACAGACAGAACTTGATCGACAAGATCGCCGAGGCGACGGGGCTGACGAAGAAGGGCAGCGGCGACGCGCTGGACGCTACGCTTGACTCCATCGCCAGCGCGCTCGCCGACGGCGAGAAGGTTAGCCTCGTGGGATTCGGCACGTTCGAGGCGCGCGAACGGGCGGCGCGAGACGGTTTCAACCCGCAGACGGGTGAGAAGATCAAAATCGCCGCGAAGACCGTCCCCGCGTTCCGCCCGGGGGCCGGCCTGCGCGCCAAGGTGGATGGATAGCCATCCGTCGCCGGGAACGCCCACCGGCTGTCCGACATCAGGACGAGTATGCGAAGCCGGCTGCACGAGGGGCCGGCTTCGTCGCGTACGCACCCGGCCCGCCGCGTGGCCGATCCCTCGAAGGGCAAGCCGCCCGGCCGCTCTCACCCTGTCAACGCGGCTCCAGGCTGGGGTGACGCCGCAAGCATCTGAGCGCGGCGCCGGTTGGGACCCGGTGCGGGACGGGACGGGACGGGTCGCCGTGGTCCTCCGCCTCCATAGCCGCTCCAGCGCGAGGCCTCCCACAGTCACCATGCGCGGCGCGGCTAGCGTGGCCCTTGGCTCTGCCACGAGCGCGACCTATCGTAGCCGGCCCACGCAGAGCGATCGCGCAAGGGGGACACGACATGGACTTCACGTTCCGCGATGCGCTGACCGCGCGCCTGTTGGACGCCACGCCAGACCTACTCGCCACGCAGGACCCCCACACAGGCCGATTCGGCGAGGGCATCTGGATCGTGACGGACCAGAATGTCCTGTTCCCGATGGCGGCCGCTTGGGCGACGCCTGGGGCCCACTACCACTACCCCGACCTGCTCGCCGCGATCGTCCGAGGCGGCGACGCGCTCATCGACGACCAGGACGAGCGTGGCATGTGGGAGTTCCGCAAGAAGGACGGGTCCACGTGGGGGCCGATCTTCATGCCGTGGACGTACTCGCGATGGCTCCGCGCGTTCGGAATCATACGCGAGGCGATGTCGGAGGACGCCCGCCGCCGATGGGAGGACGCACTCCTTCTCGGCTACGAGGGGATCGCCGACACCGCGCTCGGCCGCATCCACAACATCCCGGCGCACCACGCGATGGGTCTCTACCACGCGGGGCAACTCTTCGACAACGCCGCGTGGCGGGATCAGGCGCGCGACTTTCTCATGCGCGTCTGCGAGGACCAGCACGCGGACGGCTACTGGTCCGAGCACGTCGGGCCGGTGGTGGCGTGCAACTTCGTCTATGCGGAGGCGCTCGGCGTGTACCACGCACAGTCGGGCGACTGCGACGTGCTCCCCACTCTGGAGCGCGCCGCTAGTTTCCGCGCGGAGTTCGTCTATCCCGACGGCAGTCGGATCGAGACCATCGACGAGCGGAATCCCTACCACGCCGGCGCTGTCGAAGGGAACGTTGGATTCAGCTTCTGCGCTAGCGGCCGCGAGTTCCTGCGTCACCAGTGGCAGCATGTCGCGCGCATCACGCCAGACACCGCTGCGAGTTTCCTGCTGTACGGCCGTGAGGGGTCGCTGCCAGCGTCGTCGGACGATGCTTCCCGCCGGCAGGCGATCCTGGGCCGCGATGATGCCGTGGTGCGTCGAGAAGGGCCGTGGTTCGTCTGTCTGTCCGCGTTCGTCAGCCCACTGACGGAGAACCGATGGGTCCAGGATCGGCAGAACTTCGTGAGCATCTACCACGACCGTCTGGGTCTGGTCCTGGGTGGCGGCAACACGAAGCTACAGCCCCGGTGGAGCAACTTCACCGCCGGGGAGATGGGTCTTCTGGCGCACGAAGCCGGCGACACGAATCCCGCGTTCGCCCCGCCGCCGGGCCTGGTCCACGTGCCGTCGCAGATCGCCCTCGACGCGGGCAGCCTATCGCTGGAGCTGGACTACGGCACGGCGCGGACGCGACTCACCGTCGAGATTCTCGACGATGCGCGCGTGTGCTTACGCTACGATGTGTTGGAGCGAGACGCCGCGGACGTGTGGGCGCACCTGACGTTCCTGCCGACGTTCGGATCAGCCGCGGAGACTGCAGCCGGGCCCTTGGGCGACCTGTCCGAAGAGCCCTTCGCCGTTGGGGATTGCGGCGGTTGGATCGCCCACGGTGGATGGCGCCTCAGCACGCCGCACGGCGCGGAGGCACGTTGGCCCGTCGCGCCCCACAACCCCTATCGCAAGGATGGCCACGCCGAGGTGTCTGAAGGGAGACTCGTCGTCAGCCTGCCGTTCTCGGCCGAGAACGCGGTCCACCGGTGTGTGCTGGAGGCGCTGTGAGCGCCCGCATGGCGTCCGGCAGATCGACAGTGATCTCAACACCACGGAAGCGCCCGTCGTCTACAGGTCCAGCGCAGTGGCGACCGCCGCCATCGGCATCGCGTACACGACGTCCTTTACCTTGCCCTCGTTCGGCAGCCCGAAGGACAGCACGCCGACGGCTCGGCCGGTGGCTTCGTGCACGAGCGGCCCACCTGACATCCCCTGCACCCCGCCCGCTCTGAACTCGATGACGTTGACGCCATCCAGTCGGACATCGGCCGCCGCGACGGTCGCCGTACGGGTCGAGTCCACCACTCCGCGCCGGGCGTGGCGGAGTTTGGGGAGGTCGAACCACTCCAGAACATCCGCCGTTCGCGTCCATGGCCGGGGTCGGACGACATACGGTCGCGCCATCGCCGAGGGGTCCGCGTAGCCGAGCGCCGCGTGCATCTCGCCCATCGCCGGCGGGCCGGTACCCAACGGCATTGCCGGCCCGTTGCACGGCTTCGGGACATCGATCCGCATCGCGTCGATGCCTCGCGCGCGAGTCAGATGGCGAGGCGCGAACTGGATGCGCAAACCGGCCTGGCCTAGCAGCCAATACTCACAGCGGGTGAAGCCGTCATCGGGCGCGTACCGCGCGGGCGGCAGAATATGGCGCGCTGTAAGAGCCACGCGCGGACGCACGAAGAACGCCGTGCCGATGAGGGTAACCACGGGCCACTCCTGCCCCAGCGCGGTGTATGAGACCTTGAAGACCGCGGCGATCATGGCGCTCGGCCCGCCCATCGACCGAGGTGGCCGCGCTCGCCACCCACGCTCCAGCGCTCCACACCTACGAACCGCGAGCCCGCCGGCGTTCGCCACAACCGGTCTTCGGCGCCAGGGCCATTCTCGTGTCGGCTAGGCATGTGTCACGTGCTCTGCACCAGTAGAGGAGCGGGACGAACGGGGACGACAGTGACCGCGCCTACGTCCCGGCCGCGCTTGCCGGCGCCGCGAAGGCCTTCGTCGCGTTGCCGCGACGCTACGAGGGACACGCATACGCCATCGCGTATGCGCGACTGCTGGCCCACGCGTGGGCGCAGGACGTCACGTAGGACACCCCCGTGCAGCGTACGGGCAACTCGGGCCGTTGAAAATGCCGGACAACGTCTGCGCGCGGATCAGCCGCGTCGCCGTGCCCCGAGCCACCTGGGATCCGCCGGCCCGGTTCCCAGCGTCAGGACACGGCGGCGTGTAGGTAGTCGAGGCTTGCGCGCATCATATCGCGCATCTGCTCGCCCGCGTCACGAACTGGGTCGTCCGGCGGCCAGCCTATCTCGACGATGAGGCGCAGAGCGTCGCCGCGCGGGGAGTGTGCGCGCAACTGCTCGATGATCCACGGGACGTCGATGTCGCCCTCGCCGAGGATGCATCCCTCGACGGTGAAGGGGACCCCCGCGTGTGGGTTGGGGGCCACGCGCATGTCCTTGAAATGTGTCGCGATCGCCCACGGAGCCATCGCCTCGGCATCCGCGCGCCAGTCGCAGAAAACTGGGAAGCTGTTGCCCGTGTCGACCGCCGCGCCGACGTTCGGGAGATCGACCGTCTCGAGGATGCGCACGATCTCGGCGCCGGAGAAGTCGCAGTGATTCTCCACCGCGAGCAGGAGGCCGTGGTCGGCCGCGAGCCGGGCCGTCTCACGGACAGTCTTCGCGATGTCCGCGAGATGTCGGTTGATCGGACGGTGTCTCGCGTAGCGCGTGGTATCGAGGGTTATGCAGCCGTACCCGCCCCGCACAATGTCCGCGCCTAGCCGCTCGGCAGCCGCTATCACCCGCGCCGTCTCGCCACGCGTTGCCGCCGCAAGCGACGGGTCGAGGGTGAACGCGTCCCAGGGCAACTCGCACTCCAACTCGATGCCTGCATCTTGGGCCATCTGACCGAGTCGGTCGAGTTCCTCTGGAGGCGCGTCGACTGGCGCACGATAGTGGTGAAGCGCGCGCAGTCCGAGCGCGGACGCCTGTTCTATCTCCCACTCGGCCTCGGCGACGCCGCTAAGCGGCTGCGGCGGCGGATAGTGGATGCCGAGCATGCCGATTCTCATCCCGTCCTGAGCCATGTCGGATGCTCCCGCGTATTCCCAGAGAGTCGGCGTTGGCGTTGTTGGGCCCGTGTCGATCCCACGGTACCATCATTGCCCCGGGGCGTCCCAGTCGCAACCTCGAAGGGCCAGCGTTGTTGGTGAGCCCCGGCGATGCCAAGCGCCGGGCGCCGGACCGCACGTCTTGCCGGGAGTCTCTCCCGCAACCACTCCGCGCACGCGCGTGTCAGCCAGCGGGGCCCGGACCCCGCGCCGGATGGGTTGGGAGCGTTCCCAACGGCCTCGTACACTCGTAGCGACGGCTGGCCACACGCCTCGCCAGACTCGGATGCGCGGCAGCGATGGTTCGGTAGCACGTGTGAAGGCGGAGGCGGCTGCCGAGCCGATTGCAGTTCTGCTCACCGGGGAGCGATGATTGAGCGGGGCGGCTCGTCGGATGGGCCACACTGAGTCGAGGTCTTCCGGCGACCCGTGGGGCTGCGTCAACGAGGGCCCGGTGACGATATGAGACGGGAGCGGGGTGGCGAATCGACCCGAGGAGACTACATGAGCGGCCCTGAACGCCGCCTCTCAAGCGCCGACTGCGGTCACTGCGGCGCCCACAGCGACGACGCTTCGCGATTCTGCGGCGACTGCGGTCGCGCGGTCCGCCTCGCCTGCGGATTCTGCGGCGCCACCGTGCCGTTCCGGCGCTTCTGCGCCAACTGCGGCCTCCTTCTCCGACGCTCCCTCCTCGAGCCAGGGCGCGCGGCGATTGCTGTGCCGCAGCCGCAGGCCCAAGCGCAGCCCGTCGCCGACGTGAGTCGTCTCCACGACACTGCCGTCGAGGGGGCCGTGTCACGCGCCACACCGCCCGATGAGCTGACCACGAAGATACGCGCCGCCGGCGCGGACATCGTCGGCGAGCGGCGCAAGGTCGTCGTCCTCTTCAGCGATGTGTCCGGCTTTACGGCAATGTCCGAGAAGATGGATCCCGAGGAGATCCACGGGATCATGAACGAGTGCTTCACGGGACTCGTAGACGTCATCTACCGCTACGAGGGCTACATCGACAAGTTCATCGGCGACTGCATCATGGCGCTGTTCGGCGCCCCGCTCGCCCACGAGGACGATGTCGCGCGGGCGCTGTTCGCGTCCCTCGAGATGGAGCAGTGGTTGGCGGAATACAGCGAAACACTCGAGAAACGCACGGGTGTCGGACTCGGCATGCACAGCGGCGTCAACTACGGCACGGTGGTGGCCGGCGGCCTCGGGTCGGACCTGCGCATGGACTACACTGTGATCGGCGACACGGTGAACGTCGCGAGCCGCCTGGAAAGCGCGGCGCAGCGTGGGGAGACGTTCGTCAGTGAGACTGTGCACGCCGTGGGCCGCCGTCAGTTCCAATTCCGCGACGTCGAGCCCCTGACGCTAAAGGGCAAGCAGCGACCCGTGCCGGCGTTCGCTCTCGTCGCTGCGCGTGACGACCCAGAGCCGATTCGCGGGGTCGATGAATTCGAGCTGGTGCTCGTCGGCCGAGACGCCCAGCTTGCGCAGGTGCGTGCTGCTGGCGCGGACGCGCTGGCTAGTGGCGGCGGGGTCGTGTCTCTGATAGGCGAGCCGGGCGTGGGGAAGTCGCGACTGGCCGTCGAGTTCCTACAGAGCGCCGGCGTCGCGACTACGCGGACGCTGCGGGCCGCATGCCTCTCCTACACGACACGCGCGCCGTACTACCTGTTCCAGGAGTTGCTGAAATCCTGGGCAGGCGTAGCGCCTTCGGACACTCCTGATGTCGTGCGCGCTGAGCTGCAAGGCGCCCTTGGGTCGCTCGACGCAGACCTGGGCGAGTGGGAGCCGTACTTGCAGGTCCTCCTCGCGCCGGGCGACGAAGCCGCTGCGGAGGCGTTGGCCAACCTCGACCCACAGACCAGGCAGCGGCTGACCGACCGCGCGATCGTCGAGACCCTACACGCCATAGCGGGCTCCGGGTCCGTCGTCGTCGCCTGCGACGATCTCCACTGGATCGACGAGGCATCGGAGCGCGTCCTCGGGCGGCTGGTGGACGGCGTGACAGATGTGCCACTGCTTGTGCTGGCCATCTACCGGCAGGAATTCGATCCGAAATGGCCCGAGTCGTCGTGGACGCGGCTGCGACTCGAAGCTCTCCCGGACGACCACACGCGGGCTCTCGTGTCCGCGCTCCTGGGTGGAGCCGAGTTGCCGGAGGCCTTCGTCGAGTTGGTCGGGTCCAAGTCCAGCGGCAATCCGTACTTCGTCGAAGAGGTCCTGCGGTCGTTCGTCGACTCAGGCGCGCTCACCCGCGTCGGTGGCGAATGGCGCCTGGACGAAGACGCGGACGCCGCAGACGTCCCCGACGCTCTGCAGGCCGTCATCATGGGTCGCCTGGACAGCACACCGGAGGAATGCCGCCGCATCATGCAGATCGCGAGCGTGATCGGTCACGAATTCGGCAGCGACATGCTCGGCGAGTTGGGATGGGGCCTGTCCGAGGCCGCGGCGAGCCTGGAGTACCTCAGATCGCTCGGGATGCTCACGGAGACGCAGCCAGTACCTGAGCAGCGCCACGCCTTCCGCCAGGAGTTTGTCCGCGAGGTCTCCTACGAGACGCTGCTTCTTAGCGCTCGCAGGGAGTTGCACGGACAGGTCGCGGACGCGACGGAACAGCTTCAAGGACGCGGCGCCTCGCCGGCCCTGTTGTTGGACCACTCGGTCAAGGCGCAGAGATGGGCGAACGGTGTGCAGTACGCCCTCCGCAGCGCTGCCGAAGCCCGCGACGTCTACGCCAACCGCGCCGCCGCAGCCTATTACGACCAAGCGCTCGAACTCATGGACCGCGTCGCCGAGGACGACCCCGCCCACGACGGCTCCCGCGACCGTATCGCCGTGCTCGAAGGCCTGGGCGCTGTGCATTCGCTGATGGGCGAGTACGACGAGTCCATGACCGCGTACGAAGGCATGCTCGAACAGACCGGGAGCTTGCAGGAGACCGCGCCCGATGAGGGCCGTGTCAGACGCGCAGAGGCATTGAGGTCGCTCGCGAGCGTTCACGTCCGGCGCGGCGAGTACGACCAGGCCTAGGGCCGCCTCGAGGAAGCGGTGACCGTGCTGGAGGGAAGAGCCACGGACGACGC
>JABGQA010000063.1 GCA_018644665.1 Candidatus Poribacteria bacterium | reverse complement strand
CGGCTGCCGAGGCTCGCGCGATGCGCGCCTACGCCGAGGACTTCGGCATTGTGAACGTCTACAACGACGACGCCAACCTCGTCGACGTTGTGACGACGGAGGACGGCCACTTCCTCTACATCCTACCGGAGAGGCCGTCGAACGTCGTGCGCATCGAGCGCCTTGTGATTGACGGCGAGTCGTTCCGCGTGCCGGGGTCGATACCGGGCGAACGTACACCGGCCGACGCCGACCGAGCCGGGTGGATCATGTTGCTGCCCGTCCTGCTGGACGACGCGACCGAGACGGCCGTCGAAGCGGAACTGTACATCGATGAGAAACCCGTGCACCTGGTATTCCGCGCAAGGACATCCTAAGGAGAGACACACTATGCGAGTGGCGTCGTCGAGGCACTATGCCGGGGGCAACGTCGTCCAGTACCTCCAGGCGCTGGCGGAGGAGTATGAGCAACAGACAGACCCCCATCGTCGCCGGCGCGTGTGGGCGCCGTTGCATGACGATTTCCTTGGGCTGGCAGCGAATGTCGCCGACCCGGCTCTGCGCGCGCAGATAGTCAACCTTCTTGAAATCGATCCCGACGGCGTCCCCGACTACAGGCCGCCCGTAGAGAATGTCGGCGTTGTCTGGGCCCTCTTTGCGCGGGTAGAGGCCGGCGTGCCCCTCGGTATCTCGAGGCGCGTCCGTGTTCTCCGAAACGGACCGAAGCGTAACGGAGCGGCAGCCGGCTCCATGCCCCCCTATCGGGCTGTCCTGCGGGACGCTCTCGATGCAGTGCGATCGCTCGTCAACCGCGACCCCAAGGCGGCCGTCGCCCGCCAGCCCAACTGCTGGCACATCATGTACCTACCCGACTCGCTCGCCGACCAGATCAGCATCGAGTCCCTCCCCATCCCCGGATGGAAGCCGACCACCCCATACGAATACGAAGGGCGTTCCCTGGGGCTGCCGCTCGCGCTCGCCACGTTCTCCGCGCTTACGGGAACGCCGCCGCCGACCTCCGTCGCCGCCACGGGGACGGTCACCCCGGACGGGCGTGTCGGCCCCGTCGAGCACGTCGCTGCGAAGACGCGGTCCCTGCTGACCGAGCATCCCGAAGTGGAGCGCGTTCTCATTCCTATGGCCCCGGTTCCCGATGGAGGAGGCCTGCCCTTTGAGCCGGTCGCCACGGTCGAGGATGCGCTTGCGGCCGTATTCGGTGACTGGCGGGACATCTACCGACGATCTCTGCAGGCCCAGGACGGCGATTCCGTCGTCGACGGGCTCCTTCGGTTCAGGCTACGTCCTCCCGGCTCCGTCTACCGGGAACACCACATGCTGGACATCGCTCTCACCAGGCTCGACGGTCGTATATTCAACATGCTGCGCGCCGACGTGGTCATCGACGAGATCGCCAAGGCGATGCCACCCAAAGCCAAAGTCATCTTGGACGGTCGAGCCCCACTGTGGCTGGCTGCGCACATAGGGGACGTCTTCTCCAATCGAGTGGGCGCGTTCGCGATCAAGAACCCACAAGAGGGAGCCGCCTACATTGTCGCCGGAGATACCCCGGAAGGCGCGGCCGTAGTCCCCCTGGAATCCCTCCTCGTCCGGCAGCGGGACAATGTCACATGGCTCCTGAACGCGTTCTCCCTCCAGATGCTGCCCGAGCTACAAGGGACGGCTCGGTTCACGCCTATGGGTCTGGCCGAGGCGCGCTCACTCGCGGCCAGCGGCCTCCGAAGCGCAGTCGGCCACGAGGCCACCGCCGAATTGCTGACGGAGACCCTGGGTGCCCCCGTGTCCGTGGTCCGCGACCAGATCACGCTTGAGCCCGGGGACGCGGCGCTTGTCGCCCAACTGCGCATGCCTCGCCTCGCGGAAGGCGTCGCGCCCACCGTAGACGACTTGCGTGCCCTCGAACTGAGCTTCGTGCGCGTAGACATTCTCCCGTAGCGCGATATCAGCCCGGACGTTTCCACCCCCGCCGCATCCATACCTATACGCAAGCCGAGAACGTCCGGCCCCGATCGGCCTATCGCACAGATAGCGACGATATTCCGCCGGACATTCGCCCGCTCGCTGCATTCATACGTGGGTGTAGAGAAGGCATCCCGGTCCCTTTCCTCGTGGGCCACAGGGAGTCGGCATCGGCGGCTCGCCCCACGAGAACCGCAGGGCCATCATCGGCGCGCGTGCGTTCGACGCGCGGCTTCCACGAGCGCATGCCTTCGGGCGAAGGTAACTCTGGCCCGCGAGAAAACACCGGACGATCGGTGGCTCGCGGCATTCATACATACACAGACGCCGAACCCACTAAGGAGTTCTGAGAATGGCTTTGTTCAGTCAGCCCGCGCAGCGTCCGGCCCCGCAACCGAAGCAGCCAGTTTCGGAGCTGCCGGGCACGTTGCCCTACGACGACCGCACGCTGCTTTACTCCGGAGCCGGACGGTCGCCGAGTGGCCACACGTATGTAGACGCGGCGCAGGGCGCTTTTATGGAGTTGTACCTCGCGCAGGTCAACCAGACCGGCGTGCACTTCGCCATAGCCCGAGTCGCCGGCAACCACGCGTTGGAGCGTGTTCGCGTGGACGCGATCCCGGGCCACGGGGTCCCGCGGATCGGGGAGTTGCTCGTCGTCGGCCCGGTCTCCTTCGATGACGCGGGACGACCCCGCGCTCGGAACGGCTGGCTGTTCAACGGCTCCAACAGCAGCGCGCCACCTCCCCGTCCGCGGCGTGCCATGGGCGTCTTCGCGATACAGCAGGCGCCCGATTGGGGGTGGATCGACCCCGACGACGGCGGCCCCCGCGTGTTCTTCCACGTCAGCGCGCTACGACTCGGCTGCCGTGTCGATGTTGGCGACCGCGTGTCGTATCGCCTGACACACCCGCCGAAGGGATGGGCGGCGAAGGACGTATGTCCTGCGCAGCCTTCTTCGGCGGGTGTAACCCGTGTTCGTCGCGCGTGACGGACTACGTCGACCGATCCACTCCGACGCCGGTCGGCTATACCGGGAAGCCTCGCAACTCCTTACACACAACCCACCCGTCGGCCTCGCGGTCGGCGGCCTCAGTTAGCTTCGTGACCTCCTAACCGGCAACAGCGCCGTCGGTATGTGCCGGCGGCGCAACGCCTCTCGATTCGGACGAATGTTCCGGTAATGAGCAAAGGAGCCACGCGATGCTGTTCCAGAAACTCCACCGAATCGGAG
>JABGQA010000170.1 GCA_018644665.1 Candidatus Poribacteria bacterium | reverse complement strand
GTCGTCGCCGTTAGCGGGGGCTTCCCACACGACATCAATCGCGCCGCGAACGACCATAGGCGGCGCGCCTTCCTCCTCCGGCAGCAGCACGGTGAAGCCCGGTGAGACCTCGTGCAGCGCGACCGCAGACGCCGCCAACAGGACAAACAGGAGCGCGCCACACAGGATGGCCGGAAGCGTGGCGTCGCGGCGCTCGGAGAGCATACTGAGGTCGGCCCTATGCCTCGGCATGGTTGTCAGTCGCCCTCGGGTGTGTCAGTTAGCCCACGGTCGAGCAGGCGGTCCAGTTCGCGCAACGCTTCCGCGGTGTGCTGCGCGACGAACGAATTCTGGTTCTCCCGCGCCGCCCGGTTGACGATCGGCGTGACGGCATCTTGCGCCTCTTCGTCTCCGATGGAGATCAGGGCGTAGTTCATACCCGATACAGGGTGGGTCCACGCGCGTTCCTCGACGGCGCCGGGGAGCGGAACGTCACTGATATGGCGTGATATCGTCTCGACGACATCACGTCCCGCTCCGGCCCCCGTAAAGTAGCTGACGCCGTCCTCCGCCCACGACTGGACGACGCTCTGGACCCGAACCCACACAGACCGGCTCAGCGCGGCGCGGCCGTCGTCGGCGGCCCTCCTGCGGCCCGTTTCCCTGTACCGTGTAGGGCCGTACATCCCGACGGCGGCGATCACGCCGGTCGTGTGCGCCTGGGGAGCGAGTATCCAAGCAGGCGCCCAGACTTCCACCCCTTCGTAGACATGTGGCATGCCGTCTATCACGCGCACGTCACCAATGCTCGGGCCGCAACCTAGCGCTACGAGCATAGGCACCGCAACGCCCAACGACAATACCCATCGCGTCGTTGCATACGCCGCATGTCTCGACGACGGCATTGTCAGTCGGCCACCCGGGTATTGCTGTAGAAGTCTTCCGGCTGAAGCCCCTTGATGACTTCATCCAGCTCGTCCATTGCCTCGTCGACTTTGCCCTCGACGAACGCCGTCTTCCTCGCACGGGCGGCCGCCCGGGCGCGGGACAGCGCCTCCTCGATGGCGTCGCTCCGTGCGAGCTCCATGAGTGTGAAGTGGACACCTGTAACCGGGTGCTCATACTGCGCCACAGCCGTAGACCCGGTCATATCGGCCTGCGTTATCGTCCTGCCGACTTCCTCGGAGTACACGATGCTGGAGTCACCGGAGCCGTCGAAGTAATCGGTGTGTTCCTGCTCCCAGATCTTCAGGAGATTCTGCACGGTCACGCCGAGGACACGCGCAATTTCGGTCCGGCCTGCGTTTATCGCCGTGCTCCGTGCACCGACAGGGTTGGCTCTCTTACCCGATGCGCCGACGGCCTGCAGCGTATCGCGGAATCCTCCGTCCTCGGAGTACGGGAGATGCCCCATGATCCAGGCGGGTATCCAGGTATCGTTCGCGTCGTAGTAGAATTGCGCTCCATCGATTGTCCGGAGCTGTCCGACCGTGGCGCCGCCACAGCTTACCGACAAGAGGATCGCGCAACATGCAGCCGTCACGGTCGCAAAGTGCAAGAAGGCACGTCTCATGGTCAACGCCTCCGCAGGGGTGTGTCGCCAGCGGATTCAACGAGATAGGTAGCACAGCCGGAGGATACAAGCGCCAGCTGTCCACGTCAACATCGTAAGGATGCAGACAAACTGCCGCGGACGCTGCCGATCAGGCTCCCGTCCAGACCGAGGGCGGCCGGCGAGGCGCGACGCCAGTCCACGGCCCTATCAGGCCCAGACGCTCACCGGCCGCGGATTCCTACCTGTCCCTTGTAGGCGTCTGCAGACTGCGACGCAGACGTATGCTAGTCATTACGCGTTCGATTCGCGGTCCAAGCAGGGCCAGACGAACGTGGTCGGAAGAGACCCTAGGCGGACGCCATCACGCGGGCGCCCGCCCGTCGCTGGCGGGCCAAACGCGCCTAGCGTACCTGGTAGGTGACCTGATCGTAGATCCAGTCAGGATCCAGGGCGTCGAGTTCCGCGCGCAGTTGCGCCGGACGTACGATCTGGTCGGCCGCTGAGTCGAGTCGTCGCGCGGCGGACACGAACACGACCGCCTCGGATTCGGCGCCGACGCCCTGGGCTTCGGCGCCCATGGCGATGTTCTCGAACGTGACACGGAACCCGCCTGCGTCTTCCTCGCGCACTCGATACCCGCCGCCGGAGGCGACACCATTGACGCGCAGGCCCGCTTTGAAGCGCAACTCGCCATCGGATGCCATGTGGAAGACGTGCAGGACGCAAGGCTGAGGGACGCGCACGTCCAGCCGCTGTGGGCGGCCGTATCCGAAGGTGGGATCGGCGGCGGCCGTCGGGAAGGACGCGTGCAGCCGTCTGCGCCTCGTCGACGCGAACAGGGAGTGGAAATGGAAGCTGCACTCGACGGACTCGCGTGCCTCCAACAGACTCGCGATCCGTGACGCGACGCGCTGGTCCATTCGCGCGACCGCCCCGCGCAGGAACGGATCCAGCACGAGCCGCGCCCGTACTTCGCCATGGACCCCCAGGAAGCTGAGCGCGCTCACAAGGCACGAGGCCCGCCCGTATACGTCGGTTCTCGTGCGGAAAGCCGCCTCGGTAGAGGATCCCCCGCTGGCCGGGGACAGACCGGCCCGGCCACCGCGAAGGCAGAACTCGACATCGAGCCCCTGTGCTGGTCTACCTTCGATCATCGGCACGACCGTCAACGGCTGCGGAAGGCCTTCCCCCAGCATGGCCTTCTGGCCGCCGCCATGCGGCACCAGCACAACGTCCGACACCAGGGCCTGAAGCTCGATCTCAAGAGTCTCACTCAGTCGGGCGCCCGTATCTCCCCCAGTCCAGTCGGCCTCGCTACCCTCGATCCTCTCGAATGCGAGCTCGAGGGCGTGGAGGTATGCGCGTAGGCTCCCGCGGATGTTGCCGACGGCCTTCATTCGGCGCGCGTCGTTGAGTGAGTTGAGCACCTCCCCGCGGTTGCGATCCGCGAGGCGGCGGAAATCAGCCATATTCACCTCGATGAGCGCGTGGTGTAGGCCGTTGTCGAATCCATAGGCTCGCACGCCGCTGTCCGGCAGCTGGGCCCCGTACTCCAGCACGCGCTTCGTGCGCACCTCGATCCTGTATTCCTCGCTGGTATCGAGCTCCCAGGTGTCCACAATGCCCTGCACGCGCACTCCCTGCTGCTTGGCGAGTTCGCGTCGCGCGGCGTCCGCGGCTGCGTCCTTGCCCTGACCAGAGGTCCCGACCGCGTAGGCATAATGCTCGGCGGATCGCGGTGGCCTGTTCCACCATTCCTGCCGCGCCATGTAAGCCTCGGTTACACGGCCAAGCGAATCGCGCATGCGCGCTGGTTGCGCCGCGGGGACATTGGGCCGCGCCCCACAGCTCAGCAGGCCAGACAGGACGGCCAGGGCCATCGACCCGCCCATGACGCGCGCGGCCTGGCGGCGAATGCTAGCTGGCATCGATCCCTCCAGCGTACTTCCGCAGGCTCAGTCCATGTCGTTGGCGCATCGGAATCCGAGCCTGCCTTCCATCAGATCGGTGGTGCGTGGGAGCATGCCCTGTCGCGACGAGCTCCCCGCGCGAAACGTGCGGACGACGCGCTGGTCGCCGACATCGACCGCGCCACCATCGTGGGCGCCGTGGATGTAGTCGGCGCGGAATGCGTCGCCGAGCCACTCCCGTACATCCTCGCTCCGCTTGCGCGCACCGTCCCCAGTAGCGATCACGGTCGGGGCTCCGCACCCCATTGCATACACCCATTCCGCCTCGGTTGGCAGCCGCCTGCCTCGCCACCGTGCGTACGCGTACGCCGCGTACCAACTCACGCCGCGGACGGACTCCCCGGGCACATTCGTCTGGTCATTCCAGTCGTGTGGCTTGTAGTCGTGCATCGAGGGCTGGTCGACATGGTGGATGCCGGCGTTCCCGTTCGTCCCGACATACGCCAGGAATTCCGCGAAGTCGCCCACGGTCACTTCATATTGGTCGATGTGGAAATCCGCGATGTTCAGCGTGACGCCGCCGCCGTAGAGATCGACTGCCACGGCCGGCGCCACGAACATCCCAGGTTGGGGCGACGGCAGGTCGAAGTGTACGGCATTGTCTCCGGCCGATACGTCGACATCCCGCCCAAGGGACACGACGACTTGGTCCCCTTCGTAGACCCGAACCGCTATGTGCCTGAGTCCCACGGCGACCTTGTCGGTGGTATGGGGGGTCGGTCCCACGACCACACCGTCAACAACGAGATCCCGTCGTTCGGAGATGTCATCCCGGCTGGTGGACACGATAAGCCGCACGGGTATGGGTATCATGCGCACCAACGCGCGCCTCGGACGTGTATGCGAGAGCGAAATGAACTGCGTGGACGTGTTCGACCCACGGCCGACCGGTGAGATCAGCCAGTTGTCGACCACGTACCCATCCTTCTCGGCGACGAGGCGACGCGAGCCCACCGGCGCCGTGTAGAACGTCTGGGCGCGCCCTATCGCGCCAAGGGGTTCGCCATCAATGCTTATCGTGACGTCTTCAACGTTGGACCTGAGCCACAGGCTGCCGGTTCTTCGCACGAGTTCCACCGACCGCTCCACGGCCTCGCCCGGGTCCGCCGTCACGGGCGACATGTCGACTGCGTGGTAGTCTTTGTGGGTGACCTGGATGTACAGCGCCCGGCCGCTCGGCGCCTCGATGGCTGACCCCGCGCTGCCGGACAGGTCGCCGGAGATGGTGGCATGGACGGGTTCCCCGGTTGCCCCATCCGTTACTGTGACGAGGAGAGACGCGGGGAGCGGGCGCCAAATCGGCTTGGGCGCGTCCCAGATGTCGCCAGCTCGAAGGGACGGCGCCTCGAACCTGTTGTTTGCGCGGAAGCCGGGCCGTTTCAGAGACACGACGTGTGTTGCTCCGGCGCTGACCGTAACCATCTGCCCGACGGCCTGGATTCGCATCCCGTCGACGTATACGATCGCATCCGGCGGCAAGGGGTTCGGGAAGCGCACGTTCGTAGGGCTCATCCGTAGTGTGATGCGGATGCCGCTAATCGGCTCGTGCGGCGAAAGCTGGAAGGCTTCCAGGGGTGAATCGTGCCGCTCCTCGCCTTCGGCCTCGTATCCGGCCAGCAACGCGCCGACGCTGGTATACGTCCCGGGCGGCGCGGCGATGGTGAAGCTGCCATCGCCGACGGCAACGCCCTTGGTAGTCGCCCCCGGAGGGAGCGGCGCCTCGGGTATCAGGTACACGGCCGCACCCTCGAGGGGGTTGTCACGGGCGTCAACGACCCATCCCGTTACCCGTACCGTGCGCAACGCCAACTGACGGGTGATGTCGCTGGTTTCCTTGGCGTTGAAGCCTTCCGTTAGGGGATCGTAGACCCGCGCGTCTTCCGCGGCGCCGGCCTCTCGCAGTACGAGCGTATGGTAGGACGCCGTCACGTTCGGAACGCGGACAGGGGCTCCCGCGAACGCGGACCCAACCTTCTCGTTGTCGAGGAGCACGTCGACATGCCTATCGGTAGGTCGTTCCACGGTGATCCTGACCACGCGTAGGCCGCGATCCACCAACACGACGGCAGGCGCGTCAGGGGGGCCAACCGTAGGCGTCTGGCGCGCATCCTCCGGCCGTGCCCTCAGGCGCATGCTGGCCCTCGAGGCGGCCTCCTGTGCGGTCACTCGTCCCTCGCGCTGGCCCCTTACGGCCTCGCCGAAGAAATATGTAAATGCCCCGTACGTCTTGCCGGCGACCTCGAATTCATACGCCGGCTGGGGTCGGCCTTTCTCGTTCAGGCCTGCGGCATACACCACCACGTCCACGGCCTCTTCCAGCGTTCTCTCGGCAGTCAGGCCCAGGTCCAGGTAGGCCTTCGCGCTGTCGCCCTCGGGCGCCACTCCGCGCCCTCGATCGGCCGTGTAGCAGGCGTCCAGAATAACGACGGTGCGACAGGTGACCTTCCTCATCCACGGCGCGAGATCTCGGTGCAGGCTGATGAACGTCGCGGGGCCACCGGGCTTCGCGCCGTAGGGCAGGAGACAGGGCAGGCCGCCGTCGTCGTCGTCGAGGGCGGTTCCATGTCCGCTGAAGTAGACGATCAGGAGATCCTCTGGCCGTCGGCGGGTCGCCTGGTAATCGACGATCGCGCTCTGGATGGCGTCCTTGGTCGCATCGCTGGAGAGAATGGTTCGGATGTTGTCGCCAGGAACGGCGAGGCCGTCGTCCTCGTCCATGAGAAGCTCACGCATGTACGCGACATCGTTCTCCGGCCCCGCCAGAGAGCGGTTGAAGTACCTATAGTCGTTGATTCCGATGAGCAGTGCGTACGTCTCGCCGACCTGCGCAGCCGGGACGACCGGGGCGACGATTACCAACCAGGCCACGAACGCCTGGACGAGAAGTGAGCGGATGCGTCTCATATCCAGTCCTCCTCCGAATCCATGCTCGACATCTCCCGACGCATGTGCTGCCGCGAGCGCCCGTCCGCTCACCTAGGGCGTGATCGTAATGACACGCACCGCCTTGCCCTGGTACGCGTCCGGCACTTCGCCGACGCGCCAGCCTGTTCCGGTCGACTCGCAAAAGAAATACCGGATGCCGCCGTGCTCCACGAACGAGCCGCCAAAGTCGCCACCGACCCCCAGGGCCAGATGCCCCGGCGGGTTGAGCAGGGCGACCTGGTATCCCATGCCGAGTAGCATGGCCGAGGCCAGGATTGTCGTGTCCTCGCAGTCGCCTCCTCCGGCGACCAGCGTCTCGTAGCCATATGCGAAGAACTCATCGTAGCCTGTCGTGGCTTTGTCGACGGTGTACGGAAGGCTCTGGGCAAAGGCGAGGACGAAACTTGCGAGAGTATCCGCCCTCCACCCCTTGCGGTCGGCAAGCGCGTGGAATTCCTGGCTGAGCGGAGCCATCGCGACCACGTCCTCGCGGACGATATCCGCGAGCGACGACCGTTCCCGATTGGCGTATCTGTTGTACGTCTCGATATCCACTCCCACAAGCAGTGTGTAGGTTTCCTCGTCGAAGTTCCATACATAGCGACGCCCCAATGCGGACGCGTTGTTCCTCACGCGCTGCGTGGACAGTCCCTCGGCGAGCTTGACGAAAAGCACGCTCGCGCTCGGGTCCGGCATGATGTCTATGGGCTCGGGCAAATCTGGGGCCTGCGACGGCGGCCCAGTCGTCATCTGCGCCGCGGCGTCCGGCATGGTATCCCTCGTCGCGTCTTCGCCGCCCGGAGGCGTGTGCGCGTCGTGGGGTTGCCCGGGGCGAACAGGTGCTGGCAAGCCGGCGGCCGAGGATGGCGGCGCGTCTGTCGGCTGTGTGGCGGCGTCTGCCGCGTCTGCCGGAGATACGCTCCCGGGAACCGGCTCAGGGCGCGCGCTGGGGTCCGTGCGTTCCTCATCGGGCACGGCCGAATCCGACGCCGCGGACGGCGGCTCCGCCAGCGAGGCATCCGCCTCTGGCCCCACCGCGCCCAGCGGCGTACTCGTGGCGACGTCTTCTCTGTCCGGCGGCGTGAGCGCGTCGTTGCTCTCGGCGGGGGATACGGCTTCTGGCTCTGCCCGAACGGCGTCGGGGAGGGTCGACGACGTGGCTGGCGGGGACGCGTCCGCGGCCGGTGTGTTCCCTTCGGGCTCCTGTCGCCACGCCTCGTCACCTTCCGTCTCTGCGGCCGGGGTTGCCGGGGGCGTGTCAAGGATACGCGCTGTCACGACAAGGCGGATGGCCAGGCGCCGCGCCATCCGCAGCCCATCGTCAGAGCCTGACCCGAAGCCGGACACCGCGAAGATCGCCTCGTTTTCGTCGACGGGCAGCTTGGAGAGCCGGTCGCCTGAGTTGTCCATCACCCACGTAGTATCGTCGGACGGGTTGCGCGACAGCCACACGATATCGACGTAGCCCACGGCCCGTGCGCTGACGCGCCCTTCGTCGTTGACGTGGACCACGCGGTCGTCCATTGCCACCCAGCATCCGCCGGTGGCCGGCGCGGCGACGACGAATCGAGCGCCTGGCGCGCCGACACGGTGGGCGACCTCCATATCGGTTGTGACCCGGACCAGTTCACGCGGCCCGTCCAGAAGCGCCCAGACGGAGTCGTCCCGCAAGTCCACATCGAGGTGAGTAAACGCACGCCCCAGCTCGATGCCAGCCATCACGTCGCCGTCGTCGTCCAGCTTGACTAGCGTGTCGGCGCAGCCCACCCAGACGCCTCCTTCGGGTCGTACCCCGACGGTGAGCGGTCTTCGGAGACTGTGCAACTCCCGTATGAGGCGCCCATCCCGCGACACGGCAAACACCGTGTCCGTGTCCGTATCGACCGCCCACAACGTACCGTCTACGGGCGAAACGGCCAGCGCTTCCGGCGCTGGGACGCCCTCTACCGGCGTGATCGCGCGTTCCGAGGGCACCAGCCTGACTAGCCCGCCGAACACGCCATGCTGCGTCGCCCAGGCCCAGTCCGCGCTCGCATCGGCCGCGAGCAGTGTGGTGAGGGAAAACCCATCCACCGACGCAACGTGGCGATCCCGTCCGTGGACTTCGAGCCGGGCCACCTCCCCACGCAACGGGTTAGACACCCACACGACGCCTGAGTACGGCCCGTTCGCGCGCGGCCCGGACTGCTGGGCCGTCGCCGTCAGGGCGACCCCCAGGCATAGCGTGACGACGAACCGTGGCGACGCTCTGCGCGGTCTCCTGGATCTCGCGGAGCGTATGAGTTCATTCATCCTGGGGGGCTCGCAACTGTTCGAACAGCAACAGAGCCTCGGGAGACACGGAGCCTACGAGGGCAGCGTTGGGCAGCAGATGCAGTAGGCGGGCAAACGCGACGTTCGCGGTAGCCCGGTTCCCGAGCGCGGCGGCCGCGCAGCCAAGCCACTTCTGCGCTTCGACCAGACTCGGATCGAGAGCTGCGCTCGCCGCGCATGCCTTGACCGCCCGTGCGTATTCCCCCTCGCCGTAGAGAGCATAGCCTTCCGTGAGGAGATTCCAGGCCTCCTTGCGCGAGCGCCATCGGGCCATGCTGGTGGCATCCAGATCCGGCCGTTGCGCCGCCGCGCTATACGCATCCTGGATCTGTTCTCGCGTAAGGCGCGAGTCCGGCTCGCCCAGGAGCGCGCCGGACCAGTGGCCGATGGCCGCTTCGGGATCGCCAAGCAACGACGCCTGTAGCCCGGCGCGCATCAACCCAGATACAGCCGCCACGATTGCGCGGTAATCGGCGACCATCGTCGGCACGCGCACCTGTAGCCGCGCCGCGACGGCTCGATCGATCGTTCGAGACGCGGCGTCCTGATCCCCGCTTCGCCAGTACGCTACCGCAAGCGTCTGGTACGCCTCGGCCGGTGCCCCGTCTGACGCGACGACCCTTTCCAGGGAGTCAATCGCGTCGCCGAAGCGGCCTTCTGCTATCGCGACGGACCCCTCATCTGTCAGTGACGGCTCCACGCTCCGGCCGGCGGAGGCAGTCGCGGGATCAACGCCATCGGCTGACAGTAGCCAGCGGTGGCGACGCCTGATTGGCGACGGCGCGTCTACAAGCTGGGCCGCCCCGAAGACTACCTGCACGGTTGCGACGTGTTCGGGACGCGTGTCGCGCGGCCGCAGGTGCGCGTAATCCATCACGAACGGCCCGACCGCTAGACCCGCCCCAACGGCCCATAAGGAGTAGTCGCCCCAGAGGGAGGTCTCCTCGGCTATTAGGTCAAACGGCAGCCATACCGGTTCAGGGTAGACGATACTCCCCCGAATCGTGAGACGCGATTTCCACGTGGCCTCGTAGCCCGCCGAGAAGCGCACCAGATCGAGCGCATCATCCCGGGTGTGTAGTCCTACGTCGACTAGAGCTCGCATCAGGACGGTGGGCCTGCGTACAAGAGCGTAGGATATCCCCACGCGTCCGCTGCTAGCGGCGTCGGTGTCGATCGTGGCTAGGTCATACGCGACCACTCCCATCACGACGTTTGCCGTGGGACGGAGCACTAGCCCGCCATCCAGTCGCCACCAGGATGCGCCCCCTGCCCCTTCATAGTGGGCATTCAGGCCCAGCCGAAGCCTTCCAGACCAGGGCCGCGCGACGACCGTGGCGCGGGCGTGCGTAACGTCTAGATCCTCCACGCGCTCTATGGCGCCCCCAACGCCGACGGGAGCGCGCGCCGGTAGCGCGCTCCACAGCCCCACCCACCTGTCTGGGAATCCGGCGTTTGCCGACATGTACGTGCCGCCGATGCCAACCCCGCCGCCGAGGCCGGCGGGGTTGGCATGTCCCGCCGCCATGTCGCTCTCCCACGCGGCAAGCGCCTGCACGGCCGCCGACGCCGCGGTGGACGCGGCGGCGTCCCACAGGCAGGACAAGCACAGCAGGGCGACCGCGCTCAGTGGCAGGTATCGTACGCTACGCATATCCATTGCCCAACTGGCATCAGGGCCCGGCCGGCTTGATGTGCGGTGTCACGTGGCAGCCGGAGCGGGGCCTCCCGAGTAGCATACACCAGTGAGGCCTTACGTCGCACGGCCGAATTCGGCAGATTCCGCAAGTACCGGAGTGGCGTCGGCCCAACTATGTAAATGGAAGATCGAGCGACCTCGCGCTCTAGGACTGCCCCCTGCGAAGCCAGTCCTAGAGCGAGGTTCGGCGGCGGCGCCTCAGGACGACATGCGGGCCGTGGCACGCTCAGGCCGGTGCTCAGCCAACGGGCGTGGCACCGGGCTCCGGGTGGCGCGGGCGATATGGTGCGACCTCTGAGATAGGCGGAGAGGAATCGCCTCTTCGCCATGGACAGGCTGTTTGATCGCCGCCGCCTTGCGGACGTACGCGGTACAGGCCATCCTATGATGCACGACGCTGGTCTCATCCCTTGTGGTGTCGACGATGCCTACGGCGCACGGATGCCGTCTGACGTGGCAGTGGACAGAGCGATGCACATTCCGTGGCATCAGGCGTGGAAACGTGGCAGAACGCGTGCGGTGCCGGTGGACGCGGGCCGCCCGATGTCTCCGGCCCGCAGCCGAGGACGCACGCGCGGCCTGGCGCCGCTGCGGGTAGGGTGCCATGCGGGGGCCATTGGCCTGGTCTTGCTCGTTTGCCTCGGGGCGGCGGGTCGCAGCCGGGCGCCGAGGCCTCCGGTCGACGCTCTCGACTCGGCGCCCTTGCAGGCGGCCGGCCGCGCGCTGCAGCAGGGCCGGCACAACGAGGCCGTCCAGGAACTTCAGCGAGTCATCGACACAGACTCGGATGTCGTCGCGGTATATGGGTTGCTCGCCGCTGTCCACTGGCAGGCGGGCAGGCCCACAGACGCCGCCGCGGCAATAGACCGCGCCCGACGGCGACAACTGGACGTCCCCGTGTGTGAAGCACTCGACGCCTATCTGGACACGGTCGCGCTCGCCGATGCGGACACTTTCAGCGCGCTCAATGCACGCGCGGATGGCGACCTCGACCGCGCGCTTACGATGTACCAGCGGGCTCTGCTGCGAGATCCCGAATCGGCTGTCGCGCGTAGCGCGGTGCTCACAGTTTACAGCGACATGTTGGCAGAGCTCGAACCCGGCTCGCGGGCACACGAGGCCATCGCCGCGCGTCGAGAGGCGTGGTATCAGCTCGAGGTTGGCTACACGTCGATGGCCCGGGGCGACCATCGAGGCGCGGTACAGTCGCTCCAGGCAGCCATCGAACTCGACGGCGACCTTGTCGAGGCGTACAAGTGGCTAGGATGCGCCGCCGCGGCCTCGGGCCAGAACGCAACGGCTCGTAGCGCCCTCCAGGACGCGTATAATCTGGCGCCAACCCTCGAGATCACAGGCCCGCACGCAGCAGCCGCGGCCTCCCTCATCAGGACGCTGCGGCCGACGCCTCCGCCGCCCCGTCCGGCGCGGCAAGGGGTCCTCTACGTCGCCTCGTCGCCGACCGGCGCCCAAATCGAGGCCAGCTTTCTCCCAGGAGGAACGACCCCCGCGTTCGTCGTACTGCCGCCAGGCACGTACAACATGCGGGTTCACGCGGAGCATCACAAACCAACTCCAGAGACGGTAGAGGTCGTGGACGGAGGCGTGCACGTGGTAATCGCAGAGCTGGAGCGTGAAACACAGCTCTGGGTTGCGAGTCGACAGGTAGGAGTGACGGTGCGCATCGACCCCCTGAATCTCCGGGGCAGTACCCCCGCGCTCTTCACCGACATGCCGCCCGGCAGGTACACGTTGTCGGCGAGTCTGCGAGGCTACAAGACCGAGTCACTTTCCGTCGAACTGCCTCCGTTCGAGCTCATCGACAGGGAGCTGAATCTGATCCCCAAGTCGGGAGCCGCCATGGCCCTGCGCTCCGCCGTCCTTCCGGGTTTGGGACAGGTCTACGGCGGCCGGAGCGGTCTCGGAGCTCTTCTCTTTGCGGCGATGCTGGGAGCCACGTCCGGGCTTACCGCGTCGCATGTCCAGTATGCCAACGCCCGCGCTGACTACGATGACGCGTACGCGCGGTATGCCTCCGCCGACACGACGGAGGACATCCTCCGCGCGCGAGACGGGCTCGGGAGCGCCTTCGACGAGGCCAATCGCTGGTGGCAGTTGCGGAGCGGGGCCGCGCTCGCCACGGGCGTCGTGTGGTTGACAAGCGTGGTACATAGCCTCGTTCAGGGGCCGGTGTCTGCCGCGCAAAATGCCCCAATGGAAACCAAGGCTGCCTCGTCCGCCGGCAAGGAAGGTCCTCACGCGTTCGTTGTCCCGCGCACGCACGCTACGGGAGCCACCGTGGCCGTGCACGCGACGTTCTGATAAGGCTCGAATCCCTCGGCGTTGTATAAGGATCCCGTATGAGCTCCCACGTCCTTGTGCGATGTGCCCTGATCACATCATTGGCCCTGGCGACATCGATGACCCTGGCGGACCCTCCGACGGTCGAGTTGGAACCCGTCGAGGGGGAGCAGACGAGCGACATTGAGCTTACCTACAGCCTCAGCGATGCGGATGACGATACGATGCGCATCGAAGCGGAATTCTCGCTGGATAGTGGTGCGCACTGGTTTGCCGCGACCCTGAGCGGGCCGACGGAAGATCTCACCTCCGGGCCGGGTCAGACGGTCATCTGGGAAGCCGAGTCGGACATCAGGGCGAACCTACAGATCGCGCATCTCACCACCACGATGTTGCGCATTACGCCGTACGATGACCTGGCTGGCGCGCCCGCCACAATCGAAGGCATCTCGGTCGACTACAACGAACCCCCAACGGTCGAGATCAGCCCCGTCGAAGAGTCCATATCCGGCATGGCGCCGATCACATACATTCTGAGGGATAGGGAAAATGACACCCTCTCACTGCGCGTCGAGTACTGGTTCAACGGCTCTGGCTGGTTCGAGGCGACGGTAGTCGGCGCCACGACGGTGGGCTCTGGGCGCTACCAGGGCACGATCCTGTGGGATTCCCGACAGGACGCGCCGGACACGCCCTCAACCAGCGTCGCGGAGATCCGCGTGACGGTCAGCGACCTCGACATCGGCGGACAGGACAGCACCGGAGTGTTCGTGATACGGAACACTCCGCCACCGGAGGTCCTGAGCATGCGAGTGACCACCGGGCCGTCCGACGACGTCCACATCGACTACCAACTCTTCAGCGAGTCTAGAGCGCTCCTGAGCGTGGTCGCGCACTTCAGCCTGGATGGCAACAACTGGTCCCCGGCGGTCGTGGAGGGAGATACGGACGACATCACGCCGAACTATGTCGGATCATTGGTGTGGCGCATCGTGTCGGAACCCCAATTCCTCTGGACTACAAGCCTAAGGGCCCGCCTCCGGCTAACTCCGAGGGACGCCATTGGAGACGGAACCCCGCGCGCGTCGGAGGAGTTCGTTGTCAGCAATGTGCCGATACCCGATCGCCAATTGGCATCCGTTGACGCGCACTCGTTTGGGGCCAATGCAGTCGCCTTCGACTCCACGGGTCTCCACTTCGTGTCCGGCGGGGCTGACGGAGTGGTCCGCGTGTGGGACACGTCCACGCGTGACCTGATCCAGACATTCCGCGGTGGCAGCAGCAATGTGCGCGCGGTCGCGTTCAGCCCGGATGGGGATCTTGTCGCCGAGGGGAACGACGACGACCTCGTCATCATCTGGCGCCGGCGCACCGGCGACAGACTGCACACGCTGATCGACCACACTGGAGATGTGCACAGCCTGGCCTTCAGCCCGGACGGATTCCTGTTGGCGTCCGGCGGAGCTGACACGGCCGCCAATATATGGACCGTATCGACCGGCACGGTACACTTAACGCTTCGAGGCCCGGCAGCGCCCATAAGCGCAGTCGCGTTCAGTCCCGACGGCCTGCGGCTCGCGATAGCCAGTTGGGACCACTCGACCTGGCTGCGTGAGGTGGCCACAGGAGCCAACCTCGGCGCCTGGCGGCCCCACAATCAGCAGGTGATGTCACTGAGTTTCGGACAAGACTACAGGTTCCCCGACGACCGGAACGCATACCTTCTTGCCTCGGGCGGATGGGACAATACCGTGCGCGTCCAGGACATAAACGTAGGCGCGCAGGTGAGACTCCTCACCGGACATGCCGACTGGGTGAACTCCGTCTCGTACGGCGCTAACGGCATCCTGATTGCCTCCGCAAGCCAAGACGGACGCGTGAACATATGGGACGTGACCCACCGCAACCTGATGCATACGCTCCAAGGACATAGTGGACCCGTGAACTCCGTCGCGTTCTGGACAAGCGATCTGGCGCTGGCCACTGCGGGCGACGACGGGACGGTGCGCCTGTGGGTGTCCCCGAGCATCGACGCGAACGTCCCTCCCAGAATCGCCGTGCCCGCTAGTCACGTAGCCGACGAAGGCACGATCATCGAGTTCCCAATCAGAATCGAGGATGACCCGAAGGACGCCATCCAAGTCGGCATGACAGGAGAGCCCGAGGGAGCGTTCATAGATCCTGCCGGGCCACAGTTTGTCCTGCCGGCGAGCTTCGACCAGGCCGGGGATTACAGCGTCGAGTTCACCGCGGCGGACGACAAGATGGGCTTCGCCAGGCAAACCGTTTCCCTGCGCGTGCAGCCACGAAACCCCTTCACGGTGGTTCCTGCCAAGACGCGCTCGGCCACCGAAGGCGATCTCGTGACGGTCCAGGCCCTCGTCGGCGACGGAGTGCCTGACGGCCTGCTGATCCTCGATGCCCAGAACGTCCCCCCAGGAGCGACATTCGACCCAGCCACTGGAATCCTGCAATGGACGCCGTCGTTCGCCCAAGCCGGGTCTTACAAACCCGTGCTCGTCGCGCGCGAAGCTGGCGCCGCGATCCAGTCCGAGGAGGTCGTCATCAACGTAACCAACAGATCCGTGTTCGCCTTCGCTCCCGGCACGGTAAGGCAGACGGCGGAAGACGCGCTGTACGAAGAGGATCTGCTGACCGCCGACGCGCGAGGCGCCGTAACCGTGACCATCGACGACGACCCGCGGGGCCTAGCCGTGGACCCGAACACCGGTCAACTGAGTTTCGAGCCGGACTTCACGCAGGCGGGCCGCCTTGATCTGTCTGTCAGGGCCGCACAGAACGGCGCTGAGGTGGGCTCCACCATCCTGGTCATGGTCATCGACGAGACAGACGCCCTCACGCTAGACGCGAACGTCGCCCCCAGCGCGCCGAATACGTACGCGATCGAGGAAGGGGTTTCACTAACCGTCACCGTGGAGGTCCTGGCCGCCGTGGGGCCGGGCGTCGTGCTGACCATGGGCGACATCGCGCCTCCGCCGACATTTGAAGTTGAAGACGGAACAGGCCTGTTCGCGTTCCAGCCAGGCTTCGAACAGTCCGGCACGCACAGGTTTACTGTGTCCGCCAAGCAGGACGGTCGGCCCGTGGGAACGCGTACGTTCACGGTCGTCGTCGGCGATGTGTCCGACGAGGACATCTTCGTGATCGACCCCAAGGGGCCGTACCAGATCGCAGAAGGGGATACGCTGCCGGTGTCCGTTAGCCTGAGCGGGTCCACGGGAGGCCTTCTACGCATCCTGCCGCCAGACCTCGGAGACCTCGCGCGGTTTGACGACGGGATCCTGACACTCGCGCCGGGCTTCACACACCAGGGCTCCCACGATATCGTCCTCACCGCAACAGATGGGGCGTCATTCGAGGCATCGGTGACACTAACGGCTACCGTGACGAACACCGACGTGCTCTCCCTTCGCCCGCTCCCTACCGACGGCGAATACACAGTGAGGGAGGGGGCTTTGCTCCCCATCACCGCGCGGTTGATGCAGGCCGCGGACATCGGCGGCGTAGACTTACGCGCGACCATTCTGCCGGAAAGAGCCTCGTTCTCCCCGGGCGCGACATCCCGCGTGCTCAACTTCACACCCGACTACGCTGACGCCGGAGTGCATGAGGCGGTCATCGAAGCGTATCTCAATGACACCGTGGTTGAGTCTGAAACGGCTCGCATACGCGTGCGGGGAGCCAATCCCCTGTCGATCGACGTCCCTGCGGCCGAGACCATTCGGGAGGGTGACTCAGTGGAGATCCGCGCCGTCTTCCCCAAGCCAGTCTCCGGCCACGCGCCTGTCACGCTCACGACCGACCCGTTACCACCCAATGCCACGCTCAGCGGACGCGTGCTCACGTTCGCGCCTGACTTCACCCAAGCCGGCACTCTTGAGTTCGTCCTCCACGCGAACCAAAGGGGCAGGGCCGTGGGCTCGCGTTCCAAGACAATCACTATTACCGGCCGTGCCCCGGCTCGCATCGACCCACCGAACCGGCAGGAGATCCGCGAAGGCGACATCGCCCGCGTGAAGGCGATCCTAACCGCCCCGGCCAACGCGCAGGCGGATCTTATCACTGTGGGCGTGCGAGGTTTACCCGCACACGCCCGCTATAGCCCAGACACCGACACGGTCGTCTTCCGCACTGACTACACAGACGCGAGAGACCACTCGCTGGAATTCGTCGCCAGGCAGCACGGGGAGGAGATCTGGACTCGCACCGCGCGCTTTCGCGTGCATCCCGTCCCGCTGGTTACTGTTGACCCGGTCGGCCCGTACGGCCTTCCCGAGGGCGACAAGCTAGAGGTCAAAGTCGCCCTGTCCCCAGAAACGCCCGAGGAGGGCATCACACTGCGCGGCGAGAACCTGCCGGAGTCCAACGCGACGTTCGCCGACGACGACCTCGTCTTCACGTTCGAACCCGACTTCGGCCAGGAGGGGACTTACGCCCCAGAGATCATCGTTTCGCAAAACGGCGTACAGGCGGATCGTGTGACGCTCAATACAGTCGTTTCCGACACCGTGGTGCTCGCGCTTGAACCTCCCGGTCCAATCGCCATTCGCGAGCACGAGTCCGCCAGTTCCGCGGTCGTGGCGCACGATCTCGCCGTCGGAAAAGTGTCCATGGAAATCCGGAACGAGCCGGCCAACGCGATGTTCGATCGAGAAACAGGAGCCATTTCCTTCACACCATCGTTCAGTCAGGCCAGCGCCGCGCCCTACACGCTTGCGTTCGACGCCCTTCAAGGGACCAACGTGGTCGGCACTGTGGAGCTGGAAGTGCTCGTAGAGGACGTGGAGGTGCTGTCTCTGGAGCCTGTCGTGACAGTGGCGGAGGGCAGCGACGTGCTTCTGACTGCGGAACTAGCGCCGGGCGCGCGTCCGCACGTCACCCTGGCGACGAGTGCTCTCATCGACGGAATGGACTGGGACCCGGCGGGCACGCTGTACTTCGAGCCTCTGTTCACCCAGCAAGGCACCCATGACCTTACGATTACCGCCTCGGAGGGTGCCACGGTCGTCGGCCGGAAGACCGCACAGATTAACGTCCTGGACGTCGAAGTGCTGTCGTTCGACCCACCTGGGCCCTACGCCACGGACGAGGGCGTGCAGCTCAGGGTGCTCCCAGTATTGGTGGCGGGAGCGCTGCATCGCGTAGACGTATCCTTAGGCGCAGAGGAGAACCTCTCCATGGACGGCCGCACGGGCGCCCTGGTATTCGATCCGGACTTCACCCAGGCTGGCGATTACGAGATCACGGTGACGGCGAGGGAGAACGGCGCGTTCGTCGAAGGCCATACGCTGCCAGTTGTCGTACGGGATCGCGAAGTGCTTACGCTCGATCCGCTAGGGCCAGTTGTCGTAGCGGAAGGTGACTCCACACTCGTCAAGACGACTCTGACGCCGGCCGCCAGTGCGCGGGGCGTGGTCCTCAATCTGGAGAGCCCACTCACAGGCGCCGTCCTAGACGCGGACGGACTTACGTACGTTCCGGATTTCACGCAGTTTGGCGCCCGTCACGAAGCAACGGTCGTCGCACGGCAGGGCGGAGCCGTCGTCGACAGCAAGACGGTCAGGTTCGATGTGGTGGATTCCGCCGTGTTTGCCATGGGGGGCCCGCGCACGATCACGGTTCCCGAACGGGAATCGATCTCGCCGATCACCGTGTCGCTCGTGGCGGCGGCCACTTCCGATATCGAAGTGATCGCGAGTGGCATGCCAAGAGGCGGCCCCTTCGACCCCGCAGCGTGGTTTCTAACGTTCACCCCGGACAACTCCCAGGCCGGCGAGCACGTCGTCACGTTCCGCGCCATGCAACGAGGCGTGGAAGTCGACCGGTGGAGCGTGACTGTCGTCGTAACAGACGTCAACGTGCCGCCCGTGATCACCCTCCGGCCGCCGGAGAGCCCAGCGTCGGGGGACGCTGTGATCGAATACATCATCGCCGACTTCGACGGGGACGTGGTGAACCTGGAGGCAGCATACCGGCTTGGTAACAGCGGGCCATGGCTCGACGCGACGACGGTCGGGGCCACCGAGGGAATCACCCCCGCCGACTATGTAGGCGCTTTGACGTGGCAATCTCGCGTCGATGTCCCCTCCTCGGGGCCGGTGAACGCGGAGTTCCGAATTGTACCCTTGGACAAAGGCGGCCCAGGCGACGCCGGGCTGCCAGCGCGCTTTGACCTCGTCAGCCTCCTTGGCGACTACACCGACGACGGCGTGGTCGACTTCGAGGACTTCGCGGAGTTCGTAGCATCCTGGGAAGCGCGCGACGTGGCTCGGGACATAGGCCCCGCGCACGGTACGCCTCCCGGCCTGACGGCAGCACTGGACGGCGTGCTGGACTTCGAGGACGTGGCGGTCTTCGTCGTGATGTGGAGCTGGTCGGCCGGCGAGGCGGCGGCGGCCCCGCGCCTGGTGAATCGGTTCCCCGCGGACGCCTCTGAGACCATCCTCGCCCAGATGCGCCCGCGTGAGGATGACTGGACGACACAGGATCTGGCGCTATCCTGGTACCCGGACGCCAGTGGCATCGCGGCGCGCGTTGCCGTGACGTATGATCCGACGCACGTCTCAGCGAAGCCAACCGCGCCGATACAGTCGGCGAGCGGACGACTTGTGCTGACGCGCCATGACCCCACCCAGGCACTGGTGGACATACAGTTCGCCTGGCTGGGGGACGGGCGGCCCCCGTCGCTGGATCTTGGGAGCCTACAGATCACCGCAGACGCGCCCGTAGACACTCAGCTAAGGCTACTGTTCGACGTCCGCCACGGTGCCACAGTGAGACGTTGGGAGACGAAGGTGGCTACGCGGTTTGAGCCGCCCCCGGCCGCCTCACGACTCCTCTCGAACTACCCGAATCCGTTCAACCCGGAGACATGGATGCCCTTCGAACTCGCGGAGGAGGCGTCGCCGGTCATGGAGGTGTACACGGTGGACGGACATGTGGTGCGGTTGATTCGGCTTGGGCGCCTTCCGCCGGGCCGGTACGTTGGTCGTGGTCGCGCGGCGTATTGGGACGGAACGAACGCGCACGGCGAAGCAACGGCGAGCGGAACATACTTCTACCGTTTCACGGCAGGGACATACCAGGAAACGCGCAAACTCACGGTCGTCCGCTGACGGGTTGGCTACGACACCGGTTCTCGCGCGTCGGAGGCGTGCACCCATGGCAGAGCAATTGCGGGCCACGCTCCCGTTGGCGGCGTTCCTGCTGCTCTGTGTTGGCTGCGACGGCCTTGTCCCACCCCCATACGACAACTGTCTTGACGAGAACAGCGCATCCTATGAGCTGCCCGCAGCAGTAATCACGGGGAGGCCGGAGCTCGACTTTGGCACCGCGGAGGCGGAGGTCACCTTCGCGTGGAGGGGAGGCAACGACTGTGTCAGCGAGTTCAGCCATAGGCTGAACGGGGAGACCTGGACGCCGTGGAGCTCTCTCTCGTCGGTCACCCTCACGGCCCTCGATGAAGGCACGCACGCGTTCGAAGTGCGGGCTCGATACCCGACGGAAGTGGAATCGTCCGCGCCGGATAGGCGGACGTTCACAGTCGACGCCGTGAACGGCCCTGCCCTGATGATTCGGCCTCGTCAAACACGCGCGTCCGTGGGCGATACCTTCGAGGTGGACGTCATGGCGGAGGAGGTCGAGGGACTGATGCTGGCACACGTCATGATCGAATACGACGTGTCCGCGCTCAGGCTATCAGGGCCTCCCCAGGAGGCGAGCTTCGTGAGCCAGCAGGGAGGTGTGGCGATCTTCCTCTATCGGGAAGCCGACGGCAGCATCGACATCAGCATTGGCGTGGCTACAGCCGACCCGCCCGGCGTCTCGGGGTCGGGCGCGATAGCCACGCTCGGGTTCCAGCTACTACGCCAGGCACGGTCGGCGATCTCGTTCGGCGCCGCTACTGAACTGCGTGACGCAAGTAACCTGCCCATCGCCTCCACCACTTTCGTGCCCGGATCCGTCTCGGTGGCATCGCCAAACCAATAGCAAGTAAGGCCACTTATCCCTGAGGTCCATGGCCCGCGGATCTGGGCGAGTATGCCGATCCTCGACCCAGAAGCATGCGCGCCAACAGGAGTCTAAGAAGCAGGGGCAGCCGGGGCAGTTCGGCCAGGCGTCGGTGGGGACTTCCCGTCCCAGGCATAGCTGCGCGCCAGCCTTCCGTGAATCCGACGCTATCGTGTCGGCGCGCCGCTTGCTTTCCCCGCATACAGACTGCTGCGTATCACCGGTACCAGCTTCCTCACCTGCGCGTCGGTAACCACCACCTGCCCCTCCTCGAAGGATGGATCAGGTGCGATTATCGCCCTCCAGACGCCGCGTCAGGATCGGGAATTCTAATTGTCGTCGACCGGGAGTTCTAATTGTCGCCGAGCATGGGAGCCATCTCCGCGGGGAACCGAACCATGGCGCGACCTTCCTGCTCAAAGTGCGAATGCCGTCGCACTGAGGTCGCGTTCTACACCTGCCAATGGACAAAGTCCAGTTTGTCATACAGGCGGAAATCGGTCGGGATCAACGCCTCCCCGTCGGTCCACAGCAAGCTTGTCAGATTGATCCCCTGCACGACGCGATGATGCTTGCCGCTCCAATGCCGCGTCACCAGTCCCATCTTCCGCGCATACGGCCCAGGGCCGTATCGTCGTTCACGAGCAACCCTTTGCCCCGTTCCACCAGCGCTTTCGCTTCCTGCCACAACGCCTCCGTGTCGGGAGGCTGCCTCGTGAGCAAGCGAGTGAAAGCGTCGTGGGCCGGCGGCGCCGGAGCATCGGGCTGACAACGCGCCGCTTCGGTACACGTAAGCACCCTCTGCGCGGAGATCAGGAAGTTGATGTAGTCGAACTCCGTGCACTTGGGTCTATTCAATGCGGTGACTCCTCGAACCCGTGCTGCGAATCACCCAAGAGCATCGATCGTTCGAGAACCCACGGTCAACTGCGTAAGTCCTAAATGTATAGCAGAACTCTCCCCGCGTATTGCCTCCGTCGTGAGAGACCAAGTCCGCCTCCACGGACCCCGGAAATGCTTCGTCCCAATCCGCGAAGATCCGAATCGGGCTCTGGCTCTTCAGAAGACCCCGAGGTGCGCGCGGGAGGGTCCCCTCAG
>JABGQA010000165.1 GCA_018644665.1 Candidatus Poribacteria bacterium | reverse complement strand
CTCGACGCCGATGGCGAGGCCATGCCAGACACCGTTGCATGTCGAGCCAACCCGCCCGTGCTGTACGCGCATGGGGATGAAGTCCAAGCGCATCTATCGTTCACGAAGACGGACAGCACCTGCCGCCTATGGGAGCCGAAGACGGGCAAACGCTGTATCTCGTGTGGCGCTGCCGAAGTCGACGCCGACGACGTGGGCGTGTGCCGGATGACGAAGACGACGATCGCGCAGGCGTGGACGTGCGACGCGTGGTTTCCGCGGTGGAAGGATGACGACGAATGACGCTACGCACGAAGCGATGGCAAGACGATCCGCGGAATTGGCCGCCGAGCGAATACTCCGCAGCCGTGGCGCACAGCATGGGAAAGATGTGGGAGATCGCAGGTGACCGGCCCGCGCTGGTCCCGTTGCCACCAGCGTCATCGCTCCATGGGCAGCCCGTCGCGACAGGGCCCGATCTGCCCGTTGGCGTGGTCCCGGGCTGGTCAGCGTGCGGCGCGTTGGCTGTCCCGCTGTCGGCGCTGTACGGTGACGATCCGCGGCGCGAGAGCTACAAGGCGAAGCGTAGGGCAGCGGTGGAGGGCGACGAATGACCGCCCTACCACCCCGCCCGCAGATGTCACGCGAGCAAGAGCGTGCAGCGTCCATGTCAAACACCGTCGCCGCGTTCGGCGCCCTGTGGTGCTCGCAAGGTGCGCTCAACCTCCCAGTGCTCGCGCAGTGGCCCACGGTGGCGCAGCTAGGGGACGCCTTCAAGGGACAGCCCGCGGTCATCATCGCGCCGGGGCCGTCGCTGTCGCAGAACCTGCACCTCGTGAAGCAGCTCAAAGGCCGCGCGGTGCTGATCGCCTTCTCGCGCTGCCTCGAGATCCTCAAGCCCGCTGGGATCGTGCCTGACTTCGTGGTCGTGCTCGACCCGCTGGATCTCACGTACCACTTCGACGGGTACGACGCGCGCGAGATCGAGTGCCTGTGCGTGGGTATGACGTGCAACCCGCAGTTGTACCGACTGCCCGTCAAGCGGTTCGCCAGCTTCTCAGGAAACGCGGTGATCGAGGCGTGGCTGTATGACCACCTCGACGGGCCCGACACGTGGCTTGATACCTCGTGCTCGGTGGCTACCACGTCGACCTCGCTGGCTCTCAAACTGGGCTGCGATCCCATCATCTACGTGGGCCAGGATCTCAGCTTCCCCAAGGGCAAGTATTACGACAAGGGAAGCCGCGACGGTGGCGCCACGCTGCAGAAGATCGAGCCGCTGAGCGCCGAGGATCAGGCGGAAGAGGATCGCATCCTCAAGACGCTGGGAGCCCTTGCGCAGTGCGGGGATCAGGCCGCTCAGATGGCAATCCAGCGTATCTACAGCGAGCGGGACGTGCGCGAGAACGGCAGCGACGTGGCTGGGTTCAGCGCAGAAGCCAAGGAAGTCGAGGCCACGGGCAAGGCGGTGCTGTCGAGGATCGGCCGCGTGGCGAAGGTGCCCGGCTACTACGGCGGCAAGGTGCCATGCACTCCCTCGTTTTCGTGGGTGGGTGAGTGGCTGGAGAAGCGCGCGCAGTTGCAGCCGTTCGGCCGCATGATCAACGCCACCGAGGGCGGGCGGTACATTCAGGGCATGGTGCACGCGCCGCTGCAGACCGTGATCGACGGTGGCGAGGTCAAGAGGGGCTCTGAGGTCCACGCTACGCTCGATCCGCTACCCGATACGCCCGTGGACGTGCCCGGCGTGCTCGATGGCATCTGCGAGGCTCTGGATACCGACAAGCAACGCGCCGATCTGCTCGCCATGTCCCACGATATCCGCGACTCCATGACCACGGCGGGCGCTGCCGCCTTCCACCTCGACAACGCTATCGACAGGCGCTACCCCGCGCGCACGCTCCGCGGCCTGGAATCGTGGATGGTGGACGCCATCGCGCCCGCGTCCATGTGGGCGAGCGTGTGCATGCAAGCGCACACCGCCACGCTCACACAGCAGATGAACGCGACGGGCGGCGATGACGCATGGCGCACCGCGCTCGCGGATCTGTGCCGAGCGGTGGACACGACACGGAAGATCGCGCAGGCGTGTTTCGACGTGGCGATCGGTGAGATGGAGGGCGAGGGATGATCCACGCACCGCGAGGCGATCACAAGTGGAAGCCGTTTCAAGAGGCGATCCAGTGGTCTAGCAAGCCCATGTACCTGCGGCACGCTGACGGCGACTACATCGGCGTTGCTCAGATGGTGGACGCCGAGTGGTGGGAGATCACGAGGCACGCTGACGGGGCTGCAGTGATGATCAAGCCGATCGACGTGGCGTGGGAGTGCACGCCCGTCGACATGCTCGCCCTCTTTCGTCACGATCTCGCAGCCTACGAATCGGCCATACGCGCGCAGTTCGCAGGCGACGGCACACCGCGCAGGGTGGACGCCATGCGGGACAGAATCCTGTCGTTCGTGTTCTTCGGTGGCGACGCCAACCGGCTCGATGGCCCGCGCGTGTGCCCTCGGTGCGGCGAGGAGCAAAACCTGCGATCGATCGACGGGGACCAGTGTTGGGATTGCGACTGGGACGAAGCGCGCGACGGGTTGTGGAGGGACGAATGATCGATCCCAACTTCCACGGCCGGATCTCGCCGTCGCCTGAGCCGCCGCTCACGCCCGCGGACATCGCAGCAGCGTGGGGGGACATCACCGCGCCCTACGTCGGCAAGCCGCTGTACGTGTTCGATCAATACTTCGGACTCGGCGCGATCGAGATGGGTAGCGCCCGCGAACAGACGTGGTGGACGTGGGTAGATCGGTGGTTCAAGACGCTCGCCCTGCGCCAAGCGTGGGCACCGGGAGGGGAGGGGATGCCGTGACCGCCGTAACCCTCACCCCGCTCATGGTCGCCGTCCTGATCGACCTGTGCAAAGGCGGCATGTCCTACGCCGAGATCGCCACCAAGCACAAGATCACCGATCCCGACTTGATCCGCAGGTGGGCGAATCTCAAGTGTTTCAAAGAGGAACACGCATCGCTTCAAAAGGAGATCCGATCCCAGCGTGCCGCGCTCATGGACCACGCAAGCATCCTCGCGGCAAAGCACCTCGTGGCCACGCTGGACGACGACAGCGAGGACAAGACGGCGGACAGGAACACGGCAGCGCAGATCGCGCTGAGGAACACGAACGAGCAGCCAGGCGAGGTAAGCATCACCATCGAGCCCCGTGGGATCTTCGCCGCACCGCCGGATGAGTTGCCGCCGGTGCCGGTGCTGGCGTTGGAAGAGCCCGCCGACACCGACGACTAGCCCATGCACATCGATCGCATGTACACCACCCGCGGGCAGCTCGTCACGCCCAACCCCGTGCAGTGGTGGATTCTCGAGGCGTTCAGATCCTCGCGCGTGTTCGACATCCTCGTCAGCGGTGGCCTAGGCGGTGGCAAGACGGCGGTAGGCGCGCAGGCACTCGTCGAGACGGCAGCGCAAAACGCCAACATCACCGACGGTGCGCCGCTCAGGTACGGCATCGTCTCGCCGAGTTTCAGCCAGCTCAACCGCGTGACGCTGGAGGCGTTCAGGGGAGTGTGGAACGCCATGAACGATCAGAAGGGTTCGTCACCGCAGGCTTTCTCCGCATGCGACAGCGTGATCCGGTGGGACAAAAAAGAGTGCATCATCTACACGAAGCTCGGCGCGGAGTTCGTGTACGGCACAGGCGACAACGCAGCCCGCGCGCTTGAGGGAAGCGAGTTGACCGCGGCGTGGGTCGACGAACCGGCGCTGTGCAAGGAAGAGACGCAGGCGCGCATCCGCGAGCGCTTCCGCCAAAACGTGTTCGGGCCGACGGGCGCCACGATTCAGGGCATCATATCCACCGGCACGCCTCGCCCGGGATGGTCCCTCGCGTGGCTGCACAAGACGTTCGGCAACCTCGACGACTACACACCCAACGGGCTACGCAAGTGCCGCGTAGCGCTGCCTACGCGCTTGAATCTGCCCAACCTGCGGCCGGGGTACCTCGACGAACTCCGCAGCATGTACAGCCCGCGCATGATGGAGGCGATGCTCGAGGGCAAGTTCGTCGTGCTCACAGGCGCCGTCTATCCCGATTGGGGCGAGGGCAGCGCCGTAGACTACATCCACGATCCCAAGCGCGAAGTCATCATCGGGCTAGATCCCGGCTACCGCCGTGCGGCGTGGATCTGCACGCAGCCGACGCACGCGTACCAAGCCGGGCTCCCGCTGATCGGGACCGAGGGCTGGACGATCTTTGACGAGATCATCACAGCCGACACCGACACCGAGCGGCAGACGCTGCAGTTACTCCAAAAGCCGTGGATGAAGGGCCGTACCACCATCACGATCGCCCACGATCCCGCAGGCGTGGCGAAGCAAAGCGCCGTGGGCAAGTCGGACATGGACATCATCAAAGACACGTGCCGCAAGGCGGGCGTCAACGTCGTGTTTAGTTGCTCCCGCAAGCCCGAAGACCACGCGATCCAGGCGAGGTGCGAGCGCCTACGCGCGCTGATCAAGTCGGCTGACGGCGTGCAGAAGATGACGATCGCGAGGCCGATGCAACGCAGGCAGTACACGCCGGGCGAGGATGGGCGCAAGTCGGTGGGGATCTACGAATCGCTGCTTGAGCAGCCGTTCAAGGACGGCAAGGACATCCCAGACGACTCGACGGTGTGGAAGCCGTGGACGCACTCGGGAGACGCGCTGGGCTACCTCGCGGTGTTCGTGGCGCCGATCTTCGCGCACGACGATCAGGGGTGGAAGGACGCGGCTGAGGAAGGGTATGAGGAGCGGGCGTTGGGTGGTGAGATGGGCGACTTCGGTGGGGATGGGTTCGGGGTGGCTGACTTCTAGTTGACGCGCCGATCCTCGTGCCCCATACTTCCCCCCGTGAGTCCCGAAACAACCCCACATTCGATTTCGTCGCCCGTCGCTTCGGCGCCTTCGGGACTCACACGTCGGAGCGGCGGCGGCGATTTGTGGGAGGCATCGTGCCATCTTCCGTAAAGTACAGAGAAGCTGCAGCGTCCATCGAGGTGGTTACGCCCGATCAAGCGTCGGGCATGCTCAGGAGAAACACAGGGAACCGTCCGCTGAATGAGGCGCGGGCAATGGCGCTAGCGCAAGCCATCATGCGCGGCGAGTGGGTGTTCAACGCGCAGAGCGTAGCGGTAGGTACGGATGGGCGACTTCTCGACGGACAGCACCGCCTGCGGGCGATCGAGATCAGCGGCATCGGCGTGCCGCTGCTGGTATGCAGGGGGCTCCCCCTGCTGGCGATGCGAACAATCGACATCGGCGCGAAGCGCACGAACGGCAACATGCTGCGGGTGCTGCGCGGGATGAAGAGCGCGAATCAGGTGGCAACGGCGGTCGGGCACCTGTACAGGCTCCTGATCGGGCCATCGGCGCTCACGAGGTACCAGATCCCAACGCCAACCGAAGTCGACAGCCTCATCGACGAGTATCCTGACGTCATCGCCGGGGTGGAGGTGTACAGAACCGCAGCGTTCCGCAGGCTCACGAAGAGGACAGGCGCGTTCGCAGCCCTCTACGCTCTTACGATGCCGACGCTCCCGGGCGAAACGGCGGAGTTCGCATCGCAACTCGTGAAGGGCGTTGATGTCGCGTCCCCCGTCGCGCACCTGCGGAACTTCGCGCTGGACATCAGGTTGAAAGAGAGCAGCAAGATGGGCACCTATCGGCGCGTGCCGAACAAGCAATTCATCGGGTGCATGATCAAGGCGTGGAACACGTTCGCGCAGGGGAACGAGATGAAGCGCCTCTTCATGACGAAGAGGGAGAAGTTTCCCGCCATCGTCGGCGGCCCGGGGTGGACTGCGCCCAACGGGGACTAGTCCATATCCGCCATCGGGGCGACTATCCCGATCGTGATCACCCCTCGCTCGCCTACCCCCGAATCCTCGTCGAAAAGATCAAGCAACGCGCGCGCGATTGCGCGGCGGCAGAAGACAGGCGTTGCCTCGTTGGCTAAGATTGCATCGACAGATCTGATGTAGGCTGCGAAGTCTGCCAGGGAAGGGAACGGATCTTCATCCACTACCAACCCCGCCCACAGGCGCACCGCTGCACTCCACCTCAAGCGCCCGCAAGCCCCGCTCCATCGCAAGCCGCAGCACCTTCGTTCGGCTCGACTTCGCCCACCTGTTCATCTCGTGATAGCGGGCCACTGACGACACCATCGCGCTCGCCCTTGCCACGTGTTCACGCTGGATCTTGATCGGCATCGTGTCGTCGAATTCCATGGGCGCCCTCCAAAAAACCAAGCGGTAACCGCCCGCGGTTATTCCGCGCACCCATCATAGCACGCGGGTAACGCTATCCCCAATGGCAGCCGCCACCGTCACCCGCCACGTTCACACGAGGCGAGCATCCTCACCACCCGCGCGCAAGCGGCAGCGCCCCTCCATGCGGATCTATGAAGACGGCGACGCGTTCGCCGAGTTGGAGCGCAGGGAGTCCAACGGCCAGCCCATCGGGTGGAGCGGCACGGAACTCGCGGGCGGATACTTCACCGGCGTCGATCCCAACGCCGAGATCGACAACGACGCATGGCTCGGCGACACGTCTGCACCCGGCTTCGGCGAGCAGATGGCCAAGGAAGACGGCGAGGTAGGCGCGTCCGTTGACGAGTGGATGGAGGCGGTCCAGAACGCCCCGTGGACGGTGCAGCCGGGAGACGCCGACGACCCGCAGCAGCACATGATGGCCGAGTTCATCCGCCGCATGCTGTTTGAGGTGAGCGAGACGAGTTGGGAGACGAATAGCCGTCACCTAGCGCGCTCCGTGCTGTGGGGCTGCTCACCGTCTGAGATCGTTACCGGGTACGTCAGCGACGACGAGACGCCGGTGTATGAGCAGGTCAAAGAGCCGGGCCGCATGGCGAAGTGGACGCCTACCGGGCAGTTCGATCGCGGTCACTACGTGCTCACGGACCTCGCCCCGCGGTCGCCAGCATCCATCGAGCGGTGGTTGCAGGACAAGGAAACGGGCCGATTCGCAGGCATCGAGCAGATCGGCCGCATGGACGACACCACGGGGCTAGGTACAGGGAACATCGAGATCCCCGCCGATCGCCTCGTGCTGGTGACGTACGGCGGTGACTCCGGCAACTGGCAAGGCGTGAGCCGCTACCGCCCCGCATACATCCTGTGGAAGGCCCGCAAGGTGCTTCTGCGGATGCACGTGATCGCCGCTGAGAGATTCGGCGTAGGCGTCCCGAACGCCAAGGTAGTAGCCAAGCCCGGCGAGGTGGATGACAAGACGCTGCGCGACAACTGGGCCAGCGTCAAGCGCATGGTGGCCCGCTATCGCGGCGGCTCGCAGGCATGGATCGCCACGCCCTACGGGATCGACGTCGACATCATGGACACGGCGCTTCCCGCCGCAGACGCGATCCTCAAGCTGTATCAGGCGCTGAGCACCGAGATCCACATCATCGGGCAGACGCAGCATCTGGTGCAGGGTACGCAGTCCGGCAGCGGTGGCCTCGGCACGCAGGGCCTTCGCGATGGCCAGTCCAGCGACTTCCGCAACACGATCAATCCGCTACTCGACAGCATCGCCCGCGAGACAAACCGCCGACTCGTCAAGCCGCTGATCGATCTCAACTGGGAAGGCGTACGCACGTACCCGTTTCTCCAGGTGGGTGACGCCGCACAGCAGAGCGTCAAGGAACAGCTCGAGGCTTACGAGATCGGCGTGCGCTCGCGTGCGCTGACGCCGCAGCCCGAAGACGAAGACTTTTTCCGGCAAGAGTCTGGGTTGCCCGTTCGTGTCGAAGTTGAGGCCGAAGAGGAGCCGGACGAAGATCCCGACGACGACACCACCGACGAGCCCGAACAGCTCGCCGAGTGCGCATGCGGCTGCGGTGGCGTGGACATGTTCGCCGACATGCCCTTTGAGGCCGAGCAGGGTCGAGGCGCCGAGCGCGTGCGGCAACTCGCCGAGTCGAAATTCGACGACCGATCGAGTCGCGTGGCCCGTGAAGACGCCATCACCAGGATCTCGGTGGACACGCACAACACGATCCGCCGTCGCGTGCTCGAGCCGTATCTAGAGAAGATCGCGCCCGCGCTCGCGAGCGGTGACGCCGCTGCCATCGCAAGGACGCCGCTACCAGGCAAGCCCGCCCTCGTTCGCACGCTGCGCGACGGGTACCAGGACGTGCGGCAGTTGGGAAAGGCGGAAGTCAAGCGCGAGACGAAGCGGATGAGCAAAGATCCCGACTTCGCCGCCGACATCGCCGAGGCAATGGCCGAGTGGGCGCAGGACAACCCGTCGCTCTTCGCCGACAACCCCAGCGGGCAAGCCAACTCGGTCGACGACATCGTGCGCAAGGCGGGCGAGATCGTAAAGAAGATCGGCCTGATCGCCACGACCACCGCGTCCATGCTGTTCGGCCAAGTCGACGCCACGATCAACAGCTATCTGCAGCAGGTGCCCGTCAACGAGTGGGTGCCGTCCGCGATCATGGAGCGGGTGCAGTCCGTCATCACGCCGCGCACCATCGCAAGCGACGCAGTGATCCAGGACTCCAACAGCGTCTACAGCGTCGGCAGAGCCGAACAGGGGCGCATCGAGGGTGCTGGGACTGTCGTCTATACCGTGAACCCTGAGATCGGCATCAGCGGCCCTCACGTCGTGTGCGTCGAGTGCGAGGCGACGGCAGCGAGCGCGGCGAATCCGGCCGAGGTGGGAACGCCTCAAGAGGAACAGCTCATGGCGCCGAATCCGCTGTGTTTGTCCACGCTTAGCGGCGTGAACAACTGCTGGTGCACGCTGATCTATCTCTCCACAACGAGCACGGCGGACGCGGCCGATGCGGCGGGGCTGGCATGACAGACACGACCACAGGGCCTTTTAGGATCGTTGCTCTCGCGCAACTCGGCGAAGGCGAAGACGCCAACACGCGCTGGCACACGATTCTGACGGTAGGCACGAAGCACGGGCGCCCGATGGCTGGACCGTCCAAGGTCACCATCACGAAGGCGGATCTCGATGCGCTGGCAGCTGGCCGTGAGTCGTGCGATCTGCCGATCGATGTAAATCACGCTTTCGGCGCTGGCGACAACTCCGAAGAGAACACCGCCGCCCGCGGGTGGATCAAGGCGATCAAGCGCGTAGGCAAGGAATTGCGCGCGCTCGTCGAATGGACCGACGAAGGCGCGGAGTTGATTCGCTCAAAGAAGTTCCGGTTTTTCAGCATCGAGTTGGGGACGAAATTCGATCAGGACAACGGAGACGCAGTAGGCCAGCGCGTCACAGGCGGCACGCTCGTCAATCACCCATTCTGGGATTTGCCTGCGCTCGCGCTCAGTGAGGGCGCCGCGCAGTTCATCGAAACCGAACAGGCCAGCACTGACGCTGCGGAATCTACCGCGGAATCGGATGCCCCGGCCGCAAATGTGGAGGATTCGCAGATGACGGATCTCAAGTTGCTGTCCGAGGCATCGGGGCTGGACCTGACCGCGGACAACGCCAACAAGCTGCTCGCCGAACTGCGGGCCACGGCCGACAAGGTCGACGGTCTGGAGACCGAGCGCGACACGCTGAAGGCGGACAAGGAAACCCTCGCGGGTGAGATCGTGACGCTCAAGGCCACCAACGCCGAGAGCACCGCCGACGCGCAGAAGTACGCCGAGCGCATCGGCAAGATCGAGGCCGAGCTGGACGGCGAGCGCGAGCAGCGCGTGTTCGACCACGACCTCAAGCGCAACGCCGTGAGCAAGGCCGAAGCGGGCACCGCCGACGAACCCGGCATCGCGCGCAAGATCTACCGCACCGACGCGACCCTGTACTCCGAGGGCTACGGCGCTCGCGCGGACAACCACGTCACGGGCAACACCACCGGCCACGACCGCAAGCCGGACAAGCCCGCCAAGGACAACACCAACGCCATCACCGAGCAGTCCGCTGCCGAGGTGTTCCTGTGCGAGAAGGCCGACGCCTACGCCGAGGAGCACGATGGCGTCAACTTCACCGCAGCGCTCGCCAAGTCGGTCGAAGCGCTCGGTACCGAGGGCATGCGCCTTCGCAACCTGATGTACGGGAAGGGGGCCTGATATGGCTCTGCGCGCAAGCCCGCGAGGGATGAGCGACACCACCATCGTTGACTGGATCTCCTCGCTCAACAACCTGTCGGGGCAGGAGTACCGGGTCGCGATGTACTCCGGTACCGGACTCATCATCGCCTCCACGACCGATGCGCCCGCGGGCATCATCAAGAACGGCGGCACCGACAGCGCCGTTCAGGTCACGCTGCACGTCGGCGGCTACTCCGAGGGCGAGGCCGGTGGCGCGTTCTCCTTCGGCGAGATGCTGATCCCTGACTCGCAGGGCCGCCTCGTCGCTTCCATTTCCGCCGCCGAGCCGAAGGCCGCCATGGCTCTCGCCGACGCAAGCGCCGCCGGGCAGGTCATCCCGCTCAAGGTGCTCGGAGGGGCAATCTGATGCCTGCTGGAACCTCGACTGTCTCCCCCCTGCTGACTCGACTGGTTCGCCAGCTCGGCGTCAACAACTCGTTCATCTTCGACAAGGTGCCGGGCGTGCCCTTCACCTCGCGAGATGGCTCCTACGTGCAGCTCGACGAGGGCACGTTCACCGGCGACAACAACGCCCCCGACTCCGAGATGGGCCGACGCCAGATCGGTGGCAAGTACCGCAGCTTCGACTTCGGAACCACCGAGACCACGTTCCAGATGGAGGAGTTCTACGCGTACAAGAAGTACGATTGGGGCGAGAAGCAGAACGCGGACGGGCCGATGCTCGACACCGCCGGCCGTGCCGCCGTCCACTCGCGCCACAACATCGCGCGGGAGCTGGGCTGCCACGACCTCTTCTTCACCACGGGCAACTGGACCAACGCGGCCACCGCCGCGGGCGACAGGTTCAACAACGTGAACTCGAACCCGCCCAACGTCGTACGCGCGCAGTGGGAGGCCACCGAGGTCTCGGCTGCCAACGGCGGCGGACGTCGCGTGATGATCATCCCGCCCGTCGCGATGAACCACCTCAAGGCGCACCCGGTCTACACCGACGTCAACGCGCGAGGCGAGATCACCAGCTTCGGTACCCACGAGCAGATCGCCAAGTCCTTCGACGTCATGCCGGAAGACCTGTGGGTGCCCCGTGCCGTGCGCTCCACGCAGACCAAGACCCGCGCGATGACCGCCACCGAGGCGCGCATCTGGAGCGAGGCGCAGGTGTGGATGGGCTACCTGCCGACGACCATCTCCGAGGGCGAGCTGACGGCAGCGGCGTACCTCTACATGGGCAGCGACATGCCGGAAGTCCGGCGTGGCGAGGTCGACAACGGCGACGAGCGGTACGACTGGATGCGCGAAGTGTCCGTGGGTGCCTACATCGCCGTCGAGACCGGCGGTGCGCGTCTGCTCACCACCGTCTACGCGTAGGAAGGAGGCCCCCAATGGGTCGTAACAGAGTACTTCCTCACAGCCCGATTCTCCTGGGTGACGCACAGGTGCAGAGCGCCTCGACGTTCACGGTGGAGCGGGGGCGGTGGTACATCGGGTCGGCTGCTGTCACGGCCTCGGCCGCACAGCTCAACGGCGTCGAGTCGGAGCGCGTGGCCCACGCAAGCGCCAACATCTCGGTCGGCCGCCTCGTGTACATCTCCGGCGTCACCAGCGACGTCCCGGCCGTCACCCTCGCGGGTGCGTCTGCTCCGGCCCATGCGGCGCAGTACATGGTCACCTCGGCGATCACGTCGGGGAGCATCGGCCGGATCGACAACGTCGGCCGGATCTCCGGGCTCTCCACCGCGGATCTCGGTGCGGCTGACGGCAACGTCTACCTCGGCAGTGCAGCGACGGGCCTCATGGCGTCGAGCACGTCGGGGCCGCTGCTGATCACGCAGCGTGTCGCGCAAGTCGTCACCCGCGACTCGGGTACAGGCGGCGTACTGGAGATCATGATCGGCCCGGCTCAGCGCCTCGGTCGTGACGCGATCCAGCTGTCGGCGATCCAGTCCAATTCGATCGCCGCCGGGCATGTCGTTCAGCGTCACGTCGGCGACTCCGCCATCTCCGCGGCTCACGTGCAGATGTCGGCCCTGTCCGGCCTGCAGATCAAGGCGTCGGGCGTCGTGTCTTCGCGACTCGCCGTTGACGCGGTGGGCCAGCGCCACATCGGCAACAGCCAGATCAGCGGGGCACACCTGCAGGTCTCGGCGGTGGCTGCAGCGGCGATCCAGTCCAACGCGGTCACGCAGCCGAAGATCGGCGACAGCGCCATCAGCGCCGCACACGTGCAGATGTCGAGCCTCAGCGGTCTCCAGATCGCTGCGTCCGGTGTCGTCTCGTCTCGCATCGGGATCGACGCCATCGGGCAGAGGCACATCAGCGACTCGGCGATCAGCGCCGCACATGTCCAGATGTCCAGCCTTTCCGGGCTGCAGATCGTGGCATCCGGCGTCGTCTCCTCGCGGATCGGCCTCGGCGCCATCGTCGAGCGGCACATCGCGTCCAACGTGATCTCCGCAAATAAGATGGTCATCACCGCCGACGAGACGATCGTCGGAAACGCGACAGGATCGGGGCTCTCCCGTGACTGCCTGCCCAAGGTGCTCGCCGAGTCGTTCACCGCGGCCGACTTCTCCGCAGCGGCGAACGCCGATACGGTGGGTTTCGCTGTGTCGATCCCCGATCAGGCGGTCGTCCAGGGCGCGTGGTTCGATCTGACTACCCTGTGGGGCAACGGCGCCACGGGCTCCAGTCTGTCGAACGTGCACGTTGACTTCGGCCTGTCCGGCGCGGTGACCATCGATACCGATGGCTTCTGCAACGGCTACCCGATCTTCAGCGGTGTCGACGCAGTCGGTACGAAGAACCCGATGAGCTACCCGGTGCCGCAGGTGCTGTTCAGCGGTGGCCCGGTCTACGTCACCAGCAACGCTCAGTTGCCGATCATCACGATCAGCGCGACCGGCGTGAACATGTCGAACGTCAGCAACGGCGGTCTTCGTGCGTACGTGATGTACATCGAACAGCCGGTGGGCTCCGCCATCACCTGATCTTCCTGAGAGGTGCCGAGGCTGAGATCTCGGCGCCTCAACTGGACGATCAGCAGGAGGGTCGACGATGACCACGCTTTCAAATCCGCTCTTCACCGGGGCTGCAACGCTCGGCGGCGTGAGCGGGACCGACTACTACGATCGGATCAGGGTGGGCACCGGCTCGCCGGGATACGCAGGCGCCGCGGGCACGCTGTACGTCGGTGGGATCGCCGAGTTCGACGCGGTGGTGTACTTCAATGAAGACATCAGCATGGCGGGCAACCGTCGCCTCGTGATGGCGGACGGCTCCACGACCGCGTGGATCATGGGTACGGGCTCACTCGCAGCGCCCAAGCGCTATCTCACCTTCGACACCAGCGACGAACAGGTCGAGATCGGCACAAAGCTCGAATACGAGGTCGCGAGCGGCATCTACAACAAAGCCCTCGCGGGGCTTGACATCACGGCGACACGTCAGGGCGAGTGGTTCGCCTACACCCTCGGCAGCGCCACAGGCATCGGCGGCCCGCTCTCAGCGCCCAACCCGTACAGCGGGACCGAGGGCGTGCTGCTCGACTGCTACATCAAGATCACGGGCGCGGCGTCGGGCAACGAGTCCCACGTCAACGTGGGTATCACCAGCGGCGCGAGCAACGTGGCGAACATCATGAAGGACGTACCTGTCACGGCAACCGGCACCCTGTTCCGCGGACCGACTGCGACGAGCGGCGGCAGCGGTGTCAGCGGGCGGCCTGTCGTGTGGGGCACCACCAACGTTCTACTCGTCACGGGCAAGGGCGGTACGGCGGTGTCGTCGTTCGCAGCCACCCTCTACGCACACGTCAAGCAGACGGATTAGGAGAGGCCATGTACGTCCGGGCGATTGTCTCACAGGTGAGCGGCGGCGGATGGGGCGACCCGATCCGCGTGGCCGTTCCGAGCACACGGCGAGGTACGATCGAAGGCTTCGGCGTCAAGGCGTCGACTTCGGCACAGTCGCAGGTGACGTTCCAGTTGGGTTACGCCACGTTCGGCGCGTCCGCTGCGTCTGCCGCGATGGTGTGGCCATTCAACGGGATCACCGAGGTCCCGCCAGCCGCGAACGACTGGAACGTGTCTGGCCTCGCAGGCGGTAGCGCGGCCACATTCCAGCACGTAGAGACGTGGACCGACGACCCGATGCGCTACGACTACTCGATCAGCGCAGCGGCGCCGTTCATCTACTCCGGGGCTGCGCTCATGTCCGGCGCTTCGGCAGCTGGCCTCGGTGTCGCGGTGATCGGCAACGTCGCAGGCAACGCCGTCGACCTCACCTTCTACTTCGACATCGGACCCAACTAGATGCCGTGGAACTCCACCCTCGTCAGCGCCCTGCGGTTCATCGACGTGAAGCCCACGTCGAGCCTCTCCGCGGGTAGCGCCACGATCTCGAGCCCGATTCGCACGGGTGACATGTCGGCGATTTGGATGGAGCGGTTCTACTACGTGTACGGCGAGTTGGCGGCGTGCGGCATGAGCGTTGGAGTGGCGACGGCTACCCCGGGCAGGTATCTCATGGCGGGCCTCGAGGCGCGGTTCACGTCTGCCGATTGGGTGATCCACGCCGACGCCACAGCAGGCCGTGAGGTCGCGCCACAGGGGCGGCACCTGCTATCCGCAGCCTCGGCCATGCTCACCCGCTACTGCGACAACCCCGCGGCGATCTCCGCGCTGTCAGGCGGTGTGTTCGATACATCCTTCCGCCTCGTGACAGACGGCTACTTCCAAGACGACCCCTCGGATCTCACCGACATCGACGCGCAAAATGACGTGGTGTTCACGCGGGAGATCGAGCAGTGACCGACGGACTCACCATCTCGATCAAGGGCCCGGATACCGCTGAATTCACCACGCGGATCGCCACGAACCTTGGCAAGCTCCCGACGCAGTGGCTGCCGCGTATGTGGTGGTGGTTCGTGCAATTCTTCGGCCAAGTGCCGACGAAAAAGCAGTTTCAGAAAGAGGGCGGCTACCTCGGCGGCACGCAGTGGGCGCAGATCGATCCAGGATACCGCGCGTGGAAGGTGGAGAAGTACGGCCCTCCCGCCGACTGGATCGGCCGTCGGTCGCGCGACATGATGGGCGTATTCACCGACATCCACGGCAGCGCTACCGGGATCTTCGAGGTGAGCGGCGGCGGCAGCGTGTGCACGTTCGGCGGCGAGGTGTTCGCGCAGTCCACGGGCTCCACGCGTGCGGGCTCGTTCAGCCTGCAAGACTACGCGCAGTTTTTCGACGAGCAGCGGGCGATCTACGGCGACCCAGGATCATGGCCCGCGGAGTTGGAATTCCAGATCAACAAGATGATGAACATGGTCTACATGCTCACGATGCGCGGCGCGGTGGGCTCATCGAGGGAAGGCACGATCCGAGCAGACGGCGAGATCAGCCCGACGACGTGGCTTGACAACTTCCCCCGCGGGCAGATCGACAGCTACATCGACGGCATGGTGCGTGACATATAATGGCCGTCTCACCACGATTCAGCGAGGCTGTAGCCAACGACGTCGAGGCCATGTTCGACGATGACACCATCGGCCTCGGCGCACGCTGCACCAACGTCAACACCCGCACGGCGGACAAATACACGCTGCCGACGAAGTGGACCAGCGACTTCACGCAGCAAACAACCTCGCACCTGCGCCCGCCGTTTTTCGAGACGTACACCAGCGGGATTCGCGCTGACGAAGTGATCACCGTCGGGACCAACGAATTCGAGATCGATTGCATCGTCAAGTGCTGGCTACCCGATCGTGAGACGCGCGCCAACTGGACCGCTGGCGCGAAGCTCTATCGCCGCCTGGAGTGGGCGATCATGGAGCTGATGATCGAGCGCCGATCGTGGGACGGGCGCACGCTGAACGCCGCCGCCCGCATCCTCAACGTGTTGAATATTCGTGTCGAGCCGATGATCCGGTGGGACACGAGATCGAACCAAATGGGAGGCGTCGGGGCGCAGGTGTCGTTCACCGTGACCATCGCCGAGGAAGACGTCTACCTTTAGGAGGGCAAGATCCATGCCAACTGACCGACAACAGCACATGAACTTGGCGGGCGCATGCCGCCTGCAGACCGCATACAAGACGGGCCGCACGAACCTGCTGTCCAACGTCATGTACAGCCCGATCACGCTCAACATCCGCGGGATCGTGAACGAGGAGCCGCACCCGGATCACACGGGTCAGATGGTGTGGAAGGGCAGCACGAATCATCAGGGCGAGTGCGAGTGGGATACCACGTTCGCCGTCGAGCCCGTGAGTGCGTCTGTGGCGCCCACGTGGCTCCCACTGCTGCAGCAGGGCATGTTCGGCAGCGCGGCGCCCTACAGCGGTGGCACGTACGTCTCCGCGTCGATCAAGACGGTTCTCTCGTGCACGGTCAAGGCCACGTCAGCGCTCAGCGTCGGCAAGATGATCCTGATCGAGACGTCGGCCGGTTCGTCGCAGTACAACGCGCGGCAGATCATCGAGTTGTCCGCGACCGCACCGACGAGCGAAGGCCGTGTGGTGTTTTGGCCCGCCCTGTCCGCAGCCCCTGAGACGTCCGCGCGGATCATGCCATGCCGGACGCTCGTGATGGACGACACCAGCAGCGATACCGCAGCGTCCCTGCAATCGTGGCTCACGTCGATCAGCCGTCGCGGCGAGGGCGCAGTCACCAACAACATCACGCTCAACTGGGGCGGCCGCACGCACCCGATGCTCAACCTCACCGGATGGGCTCGCTCCTATGCCCAGTGCGCGCCCACGTCCCTCGCCTCGGCGATCGGAACCAAGGTCGCAACCGTGATCGCCGTCGAGGACACGGATCGCGTCGAAGAGGGCTTCGTCATGGAGCTGCGATCCGGTACCACGACCCTCGAGATGATCCGCCTCGACACGCGCAACGACGACGGAACCTTCGTGGTCGAAGCTGGATCGCGCGGCATGAACGGCACCTCGGCATCGACTCAGGCGGCCGGGCTCAGCATGCGGCCATACAAGCCGTCTGTCAGCGCCGTAGGAAGCCCTGTGCCTGCGCCTTACTGCTGCGTCACGGTCGGGCTGGCCTCGGCCACGGTGGAGAAGCTCGAGGGCACTGACGGAACGTTCACGCTCGCCGACGGCTGCGTGCCGGATCAGCAGGAATTCTGTGATGAGTGGCTCGTGCCTTCGTACGGCAAGAGCGACGGCGACGCGCGACCGGAGATCCAGGTCACATCCAAGCTGGACGAACGGCAACTCGACAGCTACCGCGCGAATCAGGACGGGCGCGAACGCGGCGTGGTCGTGCAGTGCGGGAAGTACATCAACAACGGGCGCGGGATCTTCGGCGTGATGATGCCGAACAGCGTCCGCAAAATGCAGGAGTCCACCGCCGGTGATGGCAAGGGCTCCGTGGTGGCAACGCTCAAGTGGGAGGGCCGCGGTGTTCGCAATGGCGCGAAGGCAGTGGTCCTCTTCATCTCGTAACGACAGACAAGGAGGGGTTCGTGGCTGTCAAATTTACGGTGCTCGTACCGTACCGATCGAAGATCGACAAGCGAGTTTGGTACAGGTACGAAGGGCTCACGGACGGCGAGCGCAAGGAACACCTTGAATTCGTGCGCCGTGACACATCCACCGAGGAGAACGAGCAGCACGCGCGCGACATGATCGCCAAGGTGCGCGAGATATGGTTCGAGGGCGAACTCAGCGCGAGCGAACCTGACGACATCGTGGATACGCTGATCGAGGGATCGGGCGGCGTGCTAGGACAGGAGGTAGTGATCGCGCTGTTGACGGGCTCCAGCGTGCAGGATGACGAAGCCCCTTTCTTGTAAGCGCCTTGCACTGGGCTCTCGTGATGGGGGCACGGCAAGGGGAGGACGGCGAGCAATGGCTAGCGGCGGAGCGAGATCACTTCGAGACGTGCCGAGACTGCGGTTCGCTGTACGAGTCCCCGCTCGCGTGCTCGGCGCTCGGCATCAACGCCCTTGTGCATCAAATCGAGGACTGGGTGCCCGACGCCGCCCCGTCGTGGGTATGGCCAGCGATCTCCACGTTCCTCGACATGCGCCGGTTCTCCACGCTCCCCCGCGCAGGCGGCACGCTGGATCAAGACGCGCGGTTGATGGACGCCTTCCGCATCCTGGACTCTGCCATGGGCGACATGACGAAGGCGGAGCAGATGCTACGGGACGCGCAGAGCAACAGCGGGTGGAAGGCGCGTAAGTAGATGGCTGTCAAATTCACCATCACGGCGGACGGCAAGAAAGCGGAAGCCGCGCTGCGCAAGGTCGCCAAGGAAGTCGACGGGCTCGGCAAGGTCACGAAGACCACGGGAAAGGAGACGGAGAAGTTAGGCAAAAAGACGACCACCGCCACGAAGGGGATGAGCACAGGGTGGTTGAAGGTCGGCGCCGCGATGGCCGGGATCACCATCATCGGTCACCGGCTGGTTAGGTTCTTCGGCAACGCGGCCGAGGCAGCGGGCGAACAGCAGGCGGCAACCGAACGCCTACGGCAGTCACTCGCCAACGTGGGCGAATCGTGGGACGTACACGGTGAGCGGCTGCAAGAGGCAGCGACGGATCTACAAAAGCTGACGGGCGCGGCAGACGAGCAGACACTAGCGTCCATGGCGCTCGGCGTCTCGCTCGGCGTCCCCGTTGAAAAGCTCGGCGACTACTCCATGGCCCTCGCCAATGCCGAGGCCGCAGGGCTTCCGATGGAGACGCTGCAGCGCGGGTTGTCGGCGTCGTTCGAGGGCAGCGCAACAGCGCTCGGCCGCTACCTCCCCGCGGTGCGTAGCTTGACCGAGGAGCAGTTGCGGGCGGGCGGTGCGCTGGACTTGATCAACGAGCGATTCGGGGACCTCGCCAAGTCGCAGTCGACCACGTGGTTAGGCGCAGTGAACCGGCTCAAGGGAGCGTGGGGCGATCTCGTCGATGAGGGGTTCGGCCGCATCATCACCGACTCCCCTGTCGTGCGGGCCACGATGATCGAACTCGCCTTAGAAATGCTCGACCTCGCCAACGACACGACCGACGCAACCGAGGCGATGAGCGGGGCTGTGGGCGAGTTCGCCAAGGGCGCGATCGACGTGCTTGAGGCGCTGGTTAAGTCGTTCAACTTCGTCTCCCGCGGGTGGGTGGCTCTGCAAAACACCATCGTCGCCCACGAAAAGGCGTCGAACGAGGTGCGGCGTGCGCAGCTTGAAGACGCCCTCTCGATGAACAAGGGCTTTCTTGCCGCGAAGCAGGAGGAGTTGGAGCAGACCGACCGCACGACGGCGCGTTATCAAAAGCTACTTGAGCAGATGGGGCCGTACCACGACACGATCAACCTGCTCACCGGGCAGATCGCCGAGTTGACCGACGAGATCACCGACGAGAGCAGGGAACTCGCCACGCTGCAGGGCGATTTTTCCGCGCTACAGGGAACGCTCGACAACACCACAGACCGATTCATAGGCATCCGCGAACGCATCGCAGCAACCGCAGCCGCCATCGGCCAGCGCGGACAGCCCGGCACGCTCGCAGGCAATCTCGGAGAGGCGGGCGCGGCGGCAAAGGACATTGGCCAGGAGACTGACAGCGCAGCGTCTAGGCTGAGTAAGTTCACCGGCGAGGATGACGGCAAGCTCGGCAGCGTGTTCGCGGCAGATGACACCGGCCTCGGCGATCTTGAGTCCGGCTTCACCGCCACCGCCGACTCCGTAACCACCGACATCAACCGCATGGGCGAGGCGTTCGGCACGTTCATCGGCCAACTCGCCACCGCCGACGACAAGCAAGCCGCGCTGAAGTCGGGCGCCAAGTCCATGGCGATCGCAGCGGTGCAGGCGATCGGGCAAGTGCTCACCGCGCAGCTCAGCGCCACGGCGGCATCGTCAGCGGCGAACATCACGGCAAGCGCAGCGCAGACGGCAGCGGCTACCCCGGCCGCCATCGTCACGAGCATCGGCGACCGTGGCGCGAACGTCGGGATCGCTGCTGCTGCCCTCGCAGCCGGAGTCGCGGGAATGACCGCTATCATCGGCGCAATCGGCGACCGCGGAATCGACGCCATCCCAGGCGGCGGGCGCATGACCGTGAACAAGCGCGGCGATGAGTTGCTGCTCGACCCCGTCGGAACAACGAAATTCCACGCCAACATGGACGCGATGGACAACCTGATCCGCAACGCGGGCGGCGGCGTGCTCGCTGGCATGCGAGGCGGCACGCAACAGCAGGCCGTACAGACGAACGTTACCGTGAACATGGACGGCCGCACCATCGCCGAGATCGTTGACGTGCAGATGGCACAACTCGCACGCTTCGGCCGCAGCGAATTCAGTCAAGCCGCGTTGGTGACGCCATGACATCGCCGTTGCAGATCTACTTGTTCGAGGACACGCTGACGCCCACGACGCTCGCGGATAGCGGCGAGGCAACGGGGGACGCCAACCCCGCGAACCACCACCCCGGCAAGATGCTGCAGGTGGGGGAGTCGTTTCAGATCTACGACGCGGGGGCGCTGCAGAACAACAACCTGCGGGTCGACGACGGTGGCGGCGCTGTAACGCTCGTGCTGACGGCGGGCGGGTACACGGCGGACGGGCTAGCCTTCCACGTCCAGACGCTGCTGAGGACCGAGGACATCCGGTTCAACTGCGCGTATAGCACCACCACGCGGAAGTTCACGATCCACACGGCGGGGACGTTCAACTTCACGCTGACGTGGCTCTTCAACACGGCATCGCAGCAGCTCGCGACCACGATGGGGTGGGCGCAGGCGAACGTCGGGCCAGTCGCCACCACGACAGCCGACAACGCCGAATACACCCACAACTACAACTGGGCCGTGTGGGATCTCTCCACCTCGCAGACGGTCGAGCGCGTCATGGTCTACGCCACGAACCTTGCGTCCAGCGAGACGATCCAGATCTACGGCGATGATGTCAACTGGGGTGGGCTGCCGAGCGAGTGGGAAGCCCACGCCACGATCAAGGGGGCCGCTCAGACGGCCACACGCTCGCGTTCGAACGACATCTATACATGGGGCCCGTTCGGGGTGGCGGTGCGCTTCATCGCCGTCTTCGCAAACCGCGGGGCGAACGCCAATCAGTTGACTCAAGAGCCGTTCAAGCTGGGCTGCCTCGGCATCTGGGAAGAGCCGAGCTTCGACGGCGCGACGTACGGCCGCACGATCCGCAGTCAGTACGAGACGCGGCGGGTATTCCACGACACCGTGAGCGAGTCGCATGCGGGCGGCAACTGGGAGATCGGCACCGTGCGCGGGAGGCGCGAGACGGTGTTCGGCTTCGGCGGCTGGACCGAGACGGCGTACTTCGCCCTCGATACGTTCTTCGATAAGCACCGCGTCAAGCCGTGCCTGTGGATCGCCGATCCCGACAACATCACGACGGACTCCATGCTGTTCGCGGCTGTCCCGCCCGACGCTGGGTTCGGCTCCAGTGCCAAGGGCCCCAACCACGTGCGCGACGGTACGCTGACGCTGCGCGGCATCCGTATGCAGCCGGAGTAGCCCGTGGCTTTCTCCGCGCTCGCCGATAAGGCCATCACGAACGTCGGCGTGTTCGTGTCCGTGGACGTGCTCGACACGAGCACGGGCACCACGACAACCCTGTACTTCTCCGACGGGCAGCGGCCTGCGGCTGATTGGGTAGGCGATGGCACCGTGCGCGAGTGGGATGGCAAGATTCGGGGCTGGGAGATCGTCAAGCCGAATCAGAAACTAGGCACGGCGCGGCACGCACACGCGACGATGCGGCTTTCTTTGTGGGTGTCAGGATACGACGACGACCTGTGGGATTACCTCACCCCGGATCACCAATGGGAGCGAATCGACGAGGGTGTAAACGCGTGGCTCGTCGACTTGGATCAGTCTCCAGGCAGCGGATCGCGTAGGCAGTTTATCGGCATGGTTGGAAGCGAGCCCGACAACATCATGCCCGATTCCGCGTTCACTGTGGATGGCGTTGGCGGATGGTATAACACGCGCGTTCCTACCCGCCGGTTGGCCACGCCGGATGGCGGGTGGACCGAATACGGCGAAGCCCGGAACCGCGCCTATGCGTCGATAAGTGGGGCTGTCACAGCGGCGCAGACGCACATCAACCTGTCGAGCGTTGGCGGCTTTGGAAACGTGACAGCAGGCGACGTGATGGTGTTGATGGACGGCACGGGCGCATCGGGCCCCCCCATCCCCCGTGAAGCATGCTACCTGTCGGGGATCAATACAGACGGCGCTAACGCGTCATCCGTGGACGTGCGGCGGGGCTACGGGTTCACG
>JABGQA010000125.1 GCA_018644665.1 Candidatus Poribacteria bacterium | reverse complement strand
ACCTCGAGAGGCGCTAGCCCTGATCGGCGTCATCATGGAAAACTAAACAGCCCTGATCCGCGACACGAGCGTGTTCGCTCTTGCGTCGGACGGAGCAAACGTCTATATGGGCGGCTCCGGGGGAGTGTTCGTATCCGATGATGGCGGCGACTCGTGGTTCCCCTCGAACGCCGGCCTGGAGACTTTGAATATCCGGGCGATCAGCGTCGTCAACGGGGCCCTGTACGCCGGCACATACCGGGACGGGTACTACATTTCCAGCGATCAAGGCGGAACTTGGGGCCACGCGGAGGGGGCGCTCTTCGACCGGCTAACGGTGCGGGCGATCACCCGCGCGGGCGGCAAGTATTTCGCAGCGACCGCAGGGCAGGGCGTACTTGTGGCGGAAGACAGCAAGGGCCCGTGGACGCCGACGAACGACGGTCTCGGTTTCCTGTACATCGTGTCGCTGCGGGCCATCGGCGGCAAGCTATACGCGGGCACTGATGGCAGAGGTCTGTTCGAGTCGGACGATGACGGCGCATCCTGGTCCAAGGTCGGCTCTGGACTAGAGAAGCCGTTTGTGTTCGCCAGCGTGACGATCGGCCCACGACTGTTCGTGGCGACGTATGGCAGTGGCGTCTACGAACTGGTTGGCGACGTCTGGGAATCGCGGAGCCTCGGTCTGGCCGATCTCAACGTGCGAGCGCTTGTCGCCGCCGGGGATCGCCTATATGCCGGCACCACGGAGGCCGGCGTCTTCGAGTCCGTCGACGGCGGCATGTCGTGGACCGAAGCCAACGATGGGTGGTCGGAAGCCCGCGTCCGCGTGCTTCTCGTCGTCGGCGAGGAGCTGTACGCCGGGACCGCTCGGGGCGGCGTGTACAAGGCCGCGCTACCCTAGCCCGCCAGCAGGTCGCGAATCCCCGTCGCGACGAGTCGCACCGCCAGACGATTGTCGTCGAAGTACGGCACGATCATGTCAGCGTACTTGCGGCACGGCTCCGTGTAGGTCGGGTAGTTCGGGATGACATCGCGCCGATACCACTCGACGACCTTCTCTAGGTCCCCGTTCCTGCCCGTGTCGCGGAGCATCCGACGCACCACCCGCTCGTGCGTGTCGACATCCAGGAACAGCTTGAGGGTCATGAGGTCGCGCAGGGACTCGTTCCAGTAGATGAGGTGGCCTTCGACGATAATGACGTCGGACGGCCCAACACTTTCCTTCGGCCTACCGCGTGCCGCAGCGCCGGTGCCGTCGGGCGGCGTCACGATCTGCTCGCGATCCGCGAGGAGTCGGATGTGATCCAGCAGCGCGTCCCAGTGGACGGCGTCCGGGTGGTTCGCCGTGCGCAGGCGCTCACGTTCGTCTTCGGGATACACCGACCAATCGCGGAAGTACGCGTCCTGATTCAGCGTGATCGGGTTCAGGTCCGCGATCTCCTCCGTGACCGCCCGTGCGAAGGTCGTCTTGCCGGAGCAGGATCCGCCCATGATCCCGACCAGGACGGGTGGCGATTCGCTCATCTGACTGTGGTTCCCGTGGCGTGAGATGGATCGGCGGCGATGGCGTGAGACACGACGATACCGACACCAGCGGAGGGGAGCAAGACGTGGCGGGACCGGGCGAGCAGGAGGAGACGCGCGCGGTGCGCGTGCCATACATCGGACAGATGGATCTGGACGCGCTCCTGACGATGGGACAGACATTCGCATGGACCCGCCAGGAGGACGGCTACCACGGTTCGATCCGCGGAACGTGCCTCCGCGTGACGCTCGACGGGTCGAGCATCGTCGGCGCGGGCCCGGGTGACGCGGCGGACATGGAGGCGATCGTCCGCGAGTACTTCGATGCCGATTTCGACCTGCCCGCGCTACAGGCGAGGCTGTCCGCGGATGAGCACGTCGCCGCTGCGGTGGCGCGCCATCCAGGTCTGCGCGTCCTGCATCAGCCGCTGTGGGAGTGCCTGGCGTCGTTTATCCTGTCCACAGTCAACAACATCCCCCGCATCCAGCGCATCGTGAACCGGCTCTCCGACGAGTTCGGCGAGCGATCCCGTCTACCGGGCGGCCGTCCGGCGTTCCCGACGGCCGAAGTCATCGCCGAGGCGCCCATCGACGCACTGTACGAGTGTGGGACGGGGTTCCGCGCGCGGGGCCTCTCCGAAGCGGCGCGCGCGATGGCCACCGGCGACTTGGACGAGGCGGGCCTTCGGTCCGCGCCGCTGGACGAGGCACGCGCGCGTCTGGTCGGCCTGTACGGCGTGGGAGACAAGGTCGCGGGGTGCATCCTCCTGTATGGGCTCGGCCGGTTCGAGGCGTTTCCCGTAGACGTGTGGATCAAGCGCGAGATGGAACGCCTCTACTTCGACGCCCGCGAGGTGGCTCCCGCCGTGATCCGCGACTTCGCCCAGGAACGCTTCGGTGAGTGGGCCGGGTACGCGCAGGTGTACCTGTTCCACGGCGCGCGGAAGGGCTAGGGACGCTCCCGTTGCGACGCCTTGAGGGCGCCCCAGGCCACGGGCGTCATGCTATCGGCCCGACGCACAACCGCGGGTGTGTAGCGCTGCGCCAGCTGCTCGTACGCCGCCGCTGCGTTGGCGAGGCCGTAGCCATGCTGCGCGTCGGGAGCGTCTGCCTGGCTCGCGGTCGTGCGGAAGGCTGTGAGCAGTTCGTCTGGCGTGGCGTCTGCGAACGCCTCCAAGAGCAGGGCCGCGGCGGCGGCGACAAGAGGCGCGGCGAACGACGTGCCGCGGTTGCTGGTGATCGATGTGTCATCCGCCGGCGAAACGACGGACACGCCCACCGCCGGAGCCAGGACATCCGGCTTGACCCGGCCGTCGAACGTGGGGCCCCGACCACTGAACAGCCAGGCCGACCCGTCGGAGTTCGCGCCGCCAACGGTTAGCGCGCGCGCGGCATCGGCCGGTGGACTGATGCGTCCTCTCAGGCTGTCCCCGAGAGGCCGCCCCCCATCGGTGTTCCCGGCCGCCGTGATAACGAGCGTCCCGCGCGCGGCGGCTTCGTCTGCGGCTGCGGAGATGATGGCCGTCGCGCCATCGAGATTGGGGAAGCGGTAATCGAGGACGTAGCCGAGAGAGGAATTCACGATCCGGCAGCCGTGCCCCACACACCACTCGAGACCGGCGACCCAGTAGTCCTCCTCGATGTGCGATTCGAAGAACGCGCCGTCGCGCGTGACGTCCTCCGTCTTCGCGAGATAGAACGTCGCCTCGGGCGCGATGCCTACCAGCCCGCCGGGCAAATCCGCCGCCATGACCGAGAAAGTCTGCGTCCCGTGCCAGGCCTCGGCCGCGTCGTCCTCGCCCGGCTCGTCGGCGACCTCCTCGTCGCCGTGCACAAAATCCCACGTCGCAGCGACGTCGGCGTCCGCAAGCGCCTCGTGCGTCAGGAGGAAGCCGGTGTCCAACATGCCGACACGCACGCCGCGGCCGGTGTAGCCCATTTCGTGGAGGCGATCCGCCGCTATCTGACGTCGCTGGGCGTCCCCGCTGCCCGCGTTGAGGATGGGCGCGCCTCGCGCCGCGTCCACCGACCAACGACGCGTGATCTCGCCGACGGGGCGCACTTCGGCAACGAACGACAGCCGCGTCAACCGTCCGACCTGGGACGGCTCGACGTCTACACTCACCGCCGAGAACCACCGGCTGGCCGTTCTTACGCGCGCGCCGGTTCGCTCGATGTCCCGCAGGTGACGTTCGCTAGGAGGGTCCGTGAGGAAGAGCCAGGTCGCGGCGCGGGATTCCACGCCGCCGATCAGCAGCAAGGCGACAGCCAACACGGTAAGCCTCACGAGCGCCCGCCCAGTCGAGCACAGTGCATCGCCCTAGTTGCTTCCGCCGGCGCCGTCGCAGCGGCGACACCCGTCCCCGCTGCGACGGCGCCGGCGGACGGACCAGGCGAAGGCCTATCGCCCGCCGCCCGAACGAGGCGCGCCTCATGGCCGAGCGCCGCGAAGGGCGGCTTGGTGATGGCCCCGCCACTCCGGCCGGCGAGCCCGTACTTCCTGTTTACCACCGGCGGCTCCGTTGCGTTTGTCGACGCGACCGACGCTTGGTATCGTAGCACTCGGGTTCTTACCCCAGCAAACCGGCACGGTAGAAGAAGGGAACGACGATGGCCAAGGACGGCAAGATGCAGGTCCTGCTCTGGTCGGAACTGACCGAGCCTAAGGACATCTACCCGAACGGGATCACAGGCGTAATCGCTGACGATCTGAACCAGTACGACAACATCAACGCGACGACGGCGACCCTCACCGACCCCGAGCAGGGAGTGAGCGAGGAAGCGTTGGAGCAGGCTGACGTGCTGTTCTGGTTCGGGCACGTGAAGCACGGCGACGTAACCGACGAGTCCGTCGCGCGCATCAAGCGGCACGTCGAGGAGCGCGGCATGGGGTTCGTCTCGCTGCACTCGTCGCACTTCGCGAAGCCGTACAAGGCGCTCATGGGCACCGAGTGCTCGTGGCGGGCGTACGTCGAGGACGGGAAGCCGGCGCGCATCCTCGTCGCGGAGCCGGAGCATCCTATCGCCAGCGGCGTCGAGCCGTTCACGATCGCTCGGGAGGAATGGTACGGCGAGCCGTACGCGGTGCCTACGCCGGACGCGGTCGTGTTCGTGGGTGTGTACGCTGACAAGAACGAGGTCGCCCGCGACGGGCTGACGTGGACGTGTGGGAAGGGTCGCGTCTTCTACTGGCGCGCCGGCCACGAGACCTACCCCATCTACCACATGCCCGAAGTGCTCCAGATTATGGAGAACGCGGCACGGTGGTGCGCCAAGTGGGCGTAGCCGACGACGACACTCGAGGTCGCGGTCTGCAATGGCCGCGGCCTCACGCCGAGTCGCGCCATTCCGCCCCATCCGGGTAGCCGAACTCCAGGCGCGATCCCGGCCGCATCGTGATGCTGTAGCCCGGGGCCTCGGGCGGCATGTAGCATCCGTCGCGCACGACCACCGGGTCGAGGAAATGTTCGTGCAGGTGGTCGACGTATTCGATGACGCGGGGGCCGAGCGACGCCGACACCGCCATGAAGTCGAACATCGCGAGGTGCTGCACATACTCGCATAGTCCCACGCCACCCGCGTGCGGACACACGACGACGCCGTACTTCGCCGCCATGAGCAGCACCGCAAGGACTTCGTTCACGCCGCCCATGCGCGCCGAGTCGATTTGGCAGAAGTCGATCGCGCCCGCCTGCATGAATTGCTTGAAGATGATGCGGTTTTGACACATCTCGCCCGTGGCGATGCCTATGGGGCGGATGGCGTCGCGTATCGCGGCGTGACCCAGGATGTCGTCCGGGCTCGTAGGCTCCTCGATCCAGAGGGGTTGGAACTGCGCGAGCTCTCGCATGTTCTCAATCGCCTCGCCAACGTCCCAATACTGGTTCGCGTCCATCATCAGCGTCCGCCGCCAGCCGATCTCCTCGCGTATGATCGTGGCGCGGCGTATGTCGTCTGCGAGGTCACGCCCGACCTTCATCTTGACGTGGCACCACCCGGCCGCGACGGCTTCACGGCATAGCGCGCGCAGCTTGTCGTCCCCGTATCCCAGCCACCCCACGGACGTGTTGTACGCCGGGTAGCCGTGGTCGCGCATTTCCGCCTCGCGGTCGCCCTTCGTGGGCTCGGCCCGGTCCAGGATGGCGCGCGCTTCGTCCGGTGTGATCGCGTCCGTGATGTAGCGGAAGTCGACACAGCGAACGAGTTCCTCCGGGCTCATGTCCACCAGAAGCTTCCACAGCGGCTTGCGCTCCACCTTCGCCCATAGGTCCCACACCGCGTTGACGACCGCGCCCGTCGCCATGTGGATGACGCCCTTGTCCGGGCCTACCCACCGCAACTGGCTGTCGCCCGTAATGTGGCGCCAGAACGCGCCCATGTCCGCTGCGACCTCGTCGAGCGTCATGCCGACGACGAGCGGCTCGAGCGCCCGGATAGCGGCAACACACAGGTCGTTGCCGCGGCCGATCGTGAAGGTCAGCCCGTGGCCCTCGACGCCGTCGGTCGCGTCCGTCTTGAGGATCACGTACGCGGCGGAATAGTCGGGGTCCGGGTTCATCGCGTCCGAGCCGTCGAGCGTCCGCGACGTGGGGAACCGGATGTCCTCAGTTTCGAGGGCAGTGATCGTGACTGGCATTGGGGTACCCCTGTCGCTGTTGGCTCGCCGTTCAGGCACACGGTGCGTTGGGCCCGGCGCGTCGTGGCGCAGCTTACCAGAGCGCGGGCAGCGACTCCACGCCCGACCGTCATGACCCGGCCTGGGGCAGCCGGTGCGGGCCCACATCAGCGCGCCACTGAAAGATGGGAGGCGTGTGCTCGCTGGTACGACGAGGACGACCGCGTTCACAGGGCCTGAGGCGACGCGCCGACTCCACGTATGGTCCGCCTGCCAGGGGAAGACGTCCACGTTTCCACCGGCCGAGGGCTTGCTCGCCGCGTCTTCGACCTGCCCGGTACTCTCGGACGCACCCGGAGACGAGGCCTCTCCCGCGGCGCCCACCGCAGGGCATGGCGATGGCGTGTTGCACGCGAACTGGCGACGCGACACGGAGTATCAGGCTTCAGCGGCCATTTTGGTCGCTTCGACGTGCCAACCGTTGGCGAAGCTGTCCAGCGGCTGCTCATCGTCCAGCTTCGTAAAGATGTGCGGGAAGGCTACGAGAAAGACGAAATTGATGATGTGGGTAAGGACGTCGTTGCCCTCGGCCATATCCAGGAGTCGGGCGCTCACACGACGACCCTCCTCCTGAAACGCACGGAACAGGCCGCCCGGCGCACTGACTTCGTCGACCGACAGATCGAATGTCGGCAGAACGGCCATGTAGAAGTAGGGGGTGAACCCGCCGTAGTAGTGGTGTGGAGCCTGGTGTACGCATGACCGCATGGGCGCCGACAGGTATAGCCTCCCACCTGGCGCCAGGATTCGAGCTATCTCCGCTATTGCACGGATCGGTTCCAGCACGTGTTCTAGGACTTCCGTGCAGATCACAACGTCGAAGCTGCCGGACTCGACGGGGATCTGGTCAATGTCGCACACGTAGTCTATGTCCCCGTACGTCCACGTCCCGGTCGTGGTCCCGTCGGCCTCGCTGTCGTACTGCATGAAGTCCTGCGTCTTGTAGTAGCAGTGGGCGAAGTCGCCTCTGTACCGTGTCTCGCCCGCTCCTACGTCCAACACCCTTGCCGTACCGCTCAGTTCAGCGGCCATGGACCGTATCCACTTATCCCTGGCCACCTGCGCGTATTCGAAGAGCGCCTCTCTGTTTCTGTACGAATCAACGAGATCCTGCATATAGCCGAAGAAACGGCGAGTGAGTGCTGGAGATCGGTCGTTCATTCACGATCCTCCGCCCGTGTTCGACGGTGAAAGAGCGAGCGAGGCCGGTCGGGTAAGGCACGAGCGTCCTGCAACTCCGCGCACGACGGCAGCGCGGTTCCTGCCGAGGCCGCGCCGCGATGGGACCATACCCGCCCCCCTCGTAATGCGGCAACCCGGCGAGCTGTTCATCGGACGTGAGGCGCGCCGCCAGACGGCTCCCCTTGACGGAGGGGTGCTTGTCTCGGCCAGCGCATGGCAACGCCCGTGCACGTGATCTCGGTCGCGGCCGGACTGAGGCGCTGGTTAGACAGGGCGTTCCGCGCACCTAGGCCAGCGGGCCGCGCGCTATCCCCGCCGGAATCCATCGCGGAGGGTACGAGACACTCGGCCGGTGATCGCTCCGCCGAACCCGCGCGCGCTTGGCTTCTCCGAACGGCCGGGGGAGGCCGCCAGCGTGGGAATCCCGTCGAGGCGTAAGAGCCCCACGGACGACCTGCGCGGCATCACGATCCGGCGGGGAGCACGGAACCGGCGCCCCACCTTGGCGGGGCGCCGGCTGCGATGCGTGCGGATGGCGACGACGGCTAGTCGCGGACCAGTTCGATGAACGCTTCGGGCGCATTGTCACCGAGGCGCCGCCCCAGCTTGATAATGCGTGTGTACCCGCCTGGGCGCTCGGCGTACCTCGGCCCGATCTCGTCGAAGAGCTTGCGCACCAAGCCACGGTCGTGAATCGTGCGCGCCACGAGGCGTCGCTGATGCACGCCCGCGGCGATGCCATCAGGATCCGACGAAGACCGGACGTGCGTCCGCTTAGCCTTAGTGATGAGCTTCTCGACGAACGGCCGCAACGCCTTGGCCTTCGCCTCGGTCGTCCGGATGCGCTCGTGCTCGATGAGCGCAGCTGCGAGGTTCATCAGCAGCGCCCGACGGTGCGACGGGGTGCGGTTCAGCTTGCGATGGCTTTTTCTGTGTCTCATTCCTGCGATTCCGTTCCGGCGCGGTTACGCGCGTGCATCAGTTATCGAATGTCGTGCCGAAGTCGAGGTCGAGTCCCTTGAGGATCTCCTTCACCTCGTTCAGGGACTTCCTGCCGAAGTTCTTGAGGGCCAGCATCTCGCGCTCGCCACGCGTGACAAGGTCGCGGACCGTGCGGATCCCCGCGGTCTCCATGCAGTTCGCCGCACGGACGGGCAGTTCGAGTTCGGCGACCGGCTTGTCGAGCAGCGCGCGCAACTGACGCTCCTCGGGGCTCTCCTCTTCGATCTCCTCGACGTAGGTCTCGTCGAAGTCGCAGAAGATCTCCAAGTGCTTCGTCAGGATTCGCGCGGCCTCGGTCAGCGCCTCCTTGGGCGTGATCGTGCTGTCAGTCCACACGTCGAGCACGAGCCGGTCGAAGTCCGTCTGCTGTCCTACGCGCGTGGCCTCGACGGTGAAGTTCGCGCGCTTCACTGGCGAGAAGATGGCGTCGACCGGGATCGCGCCGATAACACGGTGGGCCTCGTCATCGTAGGAGGCGGCGCGGAATCCGTGGTCGGTCTCGACCGTCATGTTCATGATGAGGGAGCCGCCCTCATCGACGTATGCAATGTGCTGGTCCGGGTTGGCGACCTCAATGTCCGCAGGGCATTGGATGTCCGCAGCCGTGATCTCGCCGGCCCCGGCGTGCTCGATGCGGCACACGTGGGGACGCTCCGCAGTGCTGTTGAAGCGGAGTTCCTTGAGGTTCAGCACCAACTGGACGACGTCCTCGACCACGCCGTCGACGGTGGTGTATTCGTGTGGGACGCCCTCAATCTCGACGGCCGTGACGGCGGCTCCGGGCAAAGACGCTAGCAGGACGCGTCTAAGAGCGTTGCCGAGAGTCGTGCCGTACCCACGCTCCAGAGGCTCAGCGAAAAAGCGGCCATAGTCGTGGCGAAGCGTGTCGACATCTGCTACGAGGCGGTCCGGCATCTCCATCGAAATCGGCTTCATGGGCGAGGAATCCCCTCTCTGCAAAGATAGTCCGTCTGCCTGAGGTCCGGCGCTAGATGCGTCGTCGCTTCGGTGGACGGCAACCGTTGTGCGGTATGGGGGTGACGTCCTTGATCAGCGTGATCTCTAGTCCGGCCGCCTGGAGCGTTCGGATAGCCGATTCGCGCCCTGAGCCGGGCCCCTTGACCCACACCTCGACACGCCGGAGGCCGTGTTCCATGGCGCCACGGGCCACTACCTCGGCCGCCTGCTGCGCCGCGAACGGGGTGCTCTTGCGGGACCCTGTCACGCCGCCCACCGTGCCGCCGGACGCCCACGCAAGCGTGTCGCCGCGATCGTCGGTGATCGTGATGATCGTGTTGTTGAATGTGCTTCGGATGTGCGCCACGCCGTTGAGGACGTTCTTCCGTTCGCGCCGTCGTGTCCGCGTTGCCCGTCTTCTCACTACGTACCCCTACTAGTGCTTCACCTTGGCCTTACGCCCGACACCGACGGTCTTTGCGCGCCCCTTGCGCGTCCTCGCGTTTGTGCTCGTGCGCTGTCCCCGCACGGGCAGGCCGCGGCGATGGCGGACCCCACGATAGCTGTTGATGTCGATGAGCCTGCGGATGTTCATATCCGTCTCGCGCCGCAGATCACCCTCGATATTCGTGTTGTAGAAGGAATGGTCCTGTTGTGGGACGACCTCGTCCAGCCGGTCGAGGGCATCACGCAGTCGGTTCACGTCGTCCTCGGTGAGATCCTCGGCCTTGGTCGTGGCGTCGATCCCGGTGAAGTCGATGATGCGGTCGGCGGTGAACTTGCCGATCCCGAAAATGTAAGTAAGCGCAACATCAACGCGCTTGGCGCGGGGCAGTTCCACTCCGGCAATACGGGCCATTCCTCACTCCCAGTTCGCTACGGTAGCTACGCTAGTGCTTCTTGGGCGTGCCCTTGCGCGCACCCTGACGTTGCTTATGTCTTGGGTTCTCGCACAGGATACGGATGACCCCGGTGCGCCGAACCACGCGGCATTTGTCGCACATGACCTTCACGGACGCGCGGACTTTCATTGTAGGGACAACACCTCTCTATGGGGCCTGGCGTCGCGGCGAGGCGCCGACGTCGGCTCCGTTGCCGTCCGAGACCGGCACGCTACCGGTTCTCTCGATGCAGAATCCGACCGCGAGTAAGGTCGTACGGCGAGAGTTCCACTTTCACGCGATCCCCGGGCACGATCTTGATGTAGTTGATCCTCATGCGGCCCGATATGTGGGCGAGGATCTTGTGCCCGTTCTCCAGCTCGACGCTGAATTTCGCGTTGGGGAACTTCTCGACGACGGTACCCTCGACCTGTATGCCGTCTTGCGCCATCAGTCTTCCTAGCGTGCGTGTGCTTCTAACAGCTCGGCGATTTGGCGCTCGATAGCGTCAACATCCGCCACGCCGTCGATCTCGACCAGGATTTCCCTGGATCGGTAGAAGCCCAACAAAGGCGCGGTGCGCTCGCCATACACGCGCAGCCGCTCTCTCACCGCCCCTGGTTCGTCGTCCCCACGCTGTTCCAGCGCAGCCCCATCGGCATCGCACTTGCCCGGCGAAGCGGGCGGGGCGAACGACATATGGTAACTCCGGCCGCACTCGGGGCAGATCCTGCGCCCGGCGATGCGCTCTATCAGCACTTCGTCCGGCGCGTCGATGAACACCGCGGCGCTGAGGGCGCTCCCCAGGGCCCGTGTCAGGTTCTCAAGCGTCTCCGCCTGGCCGATCGTTCGCGGGAATCCATCCAGAATGTACCCCCGGCGGCAATCCGGCTGATCGAGACGATCGACGATGATGCTGGCGACAAGTTCGTCGGGCACCAACTGCCCGGCGTCCAGGCACGCCTTCAGATCAGCAGCGTTCGCGCCGCCAGCGCGGATGGCATCCCGCAGGGCATCGCCCGTCGAGAGATGACATACGCCAAGTCGCTCGACGAGCCGTGTCGCCTGCGTGCCTTTGCCGACACCCGGCGGACCGAAGATTACGAGGCGCATAGGAGCCGCGGCCTCAGAATCGGCCATGCTGGGCCTGGGTCGTCGTCGCTATCCGCCGCGGCGACTACGCATCCGCATACCCTTGAGCAAGCCGTCGTAGTTACGAGTTCTCAGCTGCGCGTCGAGCCACTGCATCCTGTCGAGCGCAACACCCACCACGATGAGGATGGACGTGCCCCCGATGCCGCTCAATCGCAACTGCCCACGTGTAATGATGTCCACGAACCAGAACGGAACGATGGCTATCGCCGCCAGGAACATCGCACCCGGCAACGTCACCCGACTGAGTGTCCGATCCAAGTACCGCGCGGTAGCCCTTCCCGGCCTTACGCCGGGTATGAACCCGCCGTACCGTTTCAGGTTATCCGCGATATCTACCGGGTTTATGATAACCGCCGTGTAGAAGTAGGTGAAGAAGACAATCAGCGTGCCGTAGATGGAGTAGTACACTGGCCCCGGACTGAACCAGGCAGTCAGCGCCGCCTGCAGCCCCGTGGGCAGGAATGGGAGGCCCATGATCGCCGTGGGGAACTGCATGATCGTTATGGCGAAGATGATGGGCATGACGCCCGACGTGTTCACCTTTAGCGGCAGGTACTGCGTCTGCCCGCCGTGAACGCGCCGGCCCACCTGGCGCTTCGAGTATTGCACCGGAATCCGGCGCTCCGCCAGGGTGATGAATATCGCTCCCATGATGATCGCGAGCGTCGCTCCGACGATCGCCAGGGCGCCGATCAGCCCGAACCCGCCGGACTCGGACGACGTCATGAAGCGCAACACCTCGGCGATACCGACCGGCGTGCGCGCCACGATACCAGCATAGATGATGAGCGAGATGCCCTGCCCGATGCCGTATTCCTCGATCTGCTCACCCAACCACATCACGAACGTGGTGCCCGCGGTTAGCGTCAGCATGCTCGTGAAGTAGAACATGAAGCCCGCGTTCAGGACGATCGGTCGATCGAACCCGAGTTGCTGCGGGTTGTTCAGGGCGAGGCTAATGGCGATGGACTGGAACGCCGACAGCCCGATAGTGCCGTACCGCGTGTACTGGTTGATCTTCCTGCGGCCCGTCGGGCCTTCCTTCGACAACTGCTCAAGCTGCGGAACGACCACAGTGAGCAACTGCAGGATGATCGACGCGCTGATATAGGGCTGGATGCCGAGAGCGAAGATCGTCATCTGCGACAGGTTGCTGCCGGAGAAGACGTCGACGACCTTCAGGGCCCCGAGACGCCCGCTGAGCTGGTCCCACAGGTCCGCGAGCGCGGTCGCGTCGATACCGGGCACAACGATGTGGCTCCCCAGGCGATAGACAATCAGGGCGCCCATCGTGAAGAGGATCTTCTGCCGGATTTCCGGCATTTTCCACGCGTTGCGGAGTGCTTGTATCACGCGATGACCTCGGCCTGCCCGCCAGCGGCCTCGATTTTGGGCGCGGAGGCGCCCGAGAACTTGTGAGCGCGGACCGTGAGCGCCGTCGTGAGTTCACCGTCGGCGAGGATCTTGACGCGCACTGCGGCGCCCGGGATCAACTGCCGTGCGAACAACTCCGCTGGCCCGACGACGGAGCCGGCCTCGAAGACGTCGAGTTCCCGCAGGTTCACGACGGCGAAGCGCCGACGTGTCACCGGCTTGAAGCCGCGCTTCGGCAAGCGCCTGTAGAGGGGCATCTGCCCGCCCTCGAACCAGGGTCGCTGGCTGGCGCCGGATCGGGATCGCTGACCCTTGTGACCACGGCCACACGTGCCGCCGCGGCCCGAGGCCTTGCCGCGCCCCAATCGCTTGCGCGTCTTCGTTGCTCCGCGGGGCGGAGCCAGATCATGCACCTTCATCTACGCCACTCCGAGTCGTTCGCTTTGCCAGCGTCGTCCGTTAGGCCGACGTATCACCCAGTCCCAGCACTTCGCGCGCCGGCTTCCCGCGCAGCCGTCCGACCTGCACCGCGTCGCGCAGGCGCTTGAGACCGTCGATGGTCGCCGCGGCCCTGTTGATCTTGTTACGCGAGCCGAGGCATTTGCTCAGTATGTCCTGCACGCCGGCCAGTTCCAGGATCAGCCGCGGGGAACTCCCCGCCACGACACCTGTCCCCTTGGATGCCGGCCTCAGCACGACCTGCGCGGAACTCGCCTTGCCCGTGATCCCGTGAGGGATAGTGCCGTTCACGAGGGGCACCTGGATCATGTTCTTGCGAGCGTCCTGCATGCTCTTGCGGATCGCCTCCGGCGGCTCGTTCGCCTTGCCGAATCCGACGCCTACGGTCCCGTTGCGGTTGCCTACCACGGACAGCGCATTGTAGCGAATCCTGCGACCGCCCTTACGGACGCGCATCACGCGGTTGAGTTGGAGCACCTGCTCCTGAAACTCATCGTCGGATTCCCTGTAGTTGTCCCTGCGCCTGCCGCGCCGGTTGTCCTGTCTCAAGCGGCCTCTCCTTAGATCCTGCTACGCCGATTTCTGCTGGTCGCCGCTATCGCCCGCGGATTCCTCGGGGACGTCATCCCCATAGCTCTTGTTCTTTGGCCTTCGCGCCGGTCCCAAATCAAGTCCGCCCTTGCGAGCCGCATCCGCCAGCGCGCGAACGCGCCCGTGATACAGATGCCCGCCGCGGTCCACGACCGCGATGGTGATACCAGCTGCGGCGGCGCGCTCTGCTATTGCCGCGCCGATCACCTCACCGGCAGTGGTGTTGGACGTCGACTCGAGGCCTTCTCGCAACGCCGGCTCGACCGTGGATGCGGCCGCGAGGGTGACCCCGCGCACATCGTCGATCAACTGCACGTAGATGTGCTTGGCGCTTCGGAACACCGCAAGCCTCGGCCTCGCGGCCGTCCCGGAGATCTTCCTCCGCACACGCCCATGACGGCGTATCCGGGCCTTCCTGCGCAACTGAGCAACGGTCGCCACGGTCGCACTCCCTCTAACTACGGACTAAACACGCGCCTTCTTGGGCAAATTGCGGACCTTCTCGTCCGCGTATCGGATGCCCTTGGAAGGCTCGTACGTCTCGGGCTTCTTGATGCGGCGGATGGCGGCGGCCGTCTCGCCGACGAACTGCTTGTCGATACCACTCACGGATATCGGGATGTGCTGAACCGTCTGGTTGCCTTCCCGAATCTGCTCGGGATCGCCGACTTCCACTTTCACACCATCCGGCACGTCGTACTGCACGGAGTGCGAGTAGCCAACCTGCAACTGCAACGCCTTGCCCTGCATTGACGCACGGTAGCCGGTGCCGACGACCTTCAGCTGCTTCGTGAAGCCGTCGGACACGCCGGTGACCATGTTCGCCACCAGGGCGCGAGTCAGCCCATGCATGGCGCGATGCCTGCGGGTCTCCGCAACACGTTCGACGGTGATGACCGAGTCCTGCTCCTGCACCGTGACGAACGGCGTGAGCGCGCCTTCGAGCGTGCCCTTCGGGCCCTTGACCTCGATCCGGGTGGGCTCGATCTTCACGGTTACGCTGCTTGGTTTATCGATGGGCATGCGCCCAACACGCGACATACGGGTCTCCTTACCAGACGTAGCAGAGCACTTCGCCGCCGATGCCCCGCTTACGGCAGTCCTTCTCCGTCATCACGCCCTGTGACGTGGAGATGACGGCAATCCCTAGCCCGCTCTCGACGCGGGGGAGACCGTCTTTACCGGTGTACACACGGTGGCCGGGCTTGCTTACGCGCTTGATGCCCACGATGGGTGTGTCGCGACGGCCGAGGACCTTCATCACCAGGGTCAGCATGCCCTGCTTCGAGTCTTCGACGCGGCGATAGTCCGAGATGTATCCCTCTTCAACGAGTATCCTCGCCACGGCCTCGTGGAGGTTCGACGCGGGCACTTCAACCTGCTCTTTACGCCGCATGACGCCGTTGCGCACGCGGGTGAGCATGTCGGCCAGCGGATCGCTCATCGACATATATCAGTCCTCTACCAGCTTGCCTTGACGATGCCCGGTATTCTGCCTTCGCGCGCCAGGAGCCGGAAGCAGATACGGCACAGGCCGAACTTCCGCAGAAACGCGCGGGGTCGCCCACAACGGCCGCATCGGTTGTACTTGCGGCTGCTGAACTTCGCCGGGCGCCGTGCCTTATTGACTAGAGCTGTGCGTGCCACGCGGTTCTCCCTATCGGCCTAGATGCGTCCGGTGTCGCCGGGATCGCGGAAGGGCATGCCCATGAGCTTCAGGAGCTCGCGCGCGTGCTCGTCCGTCGCGGCCGTGGTTGCCATGACGATGTTCATGCCCTGCACCTGCGAGACATCGTCGTAGTCGATCTCGGGGAATATCACCTGTTCGGCGATGCCCATACCGTAGTTGCCGCGCCCATCGAACGAGTCCGGGTTGAGACCCCGGAAGTCCCTGATCTGGGGAAGCGCGATTTTCACGAGGTGCTGGAAGAACTCGTACTTCCGGGCGCCACGGAGTGTCACCATGCAGCCAACTGGCATGCCCTGGCGCACTTTGAAGTTCGACACCGACTTCTTGGCGCGTCGCACGGAGGGCTTCTGCCCCGTGATGGTCGCCAGGTCGTTGACGGCGTTCTCGATGACGTTCGCGTTCTGCGTCTCGACGGACGCGCCGAGGCCCATGCTAACGACGATCTTGTCGAGCTTGGGGATCGTCATGACGTTCGCGAACTCGAAGCGCTGCTGCAGCGCCGGCACGACTTCGTTGCGATAGTGATCTTCGTACATCGATGCGTTCTCTCTACTCGGTCTCTATGACGCGCACGTTGGAGATGTGGATGGGCGCTTCCTGCTCGACCACACCGCCTTCGGGGTGCTGCTGAGACTTGCGCATGTGTCTGGTCGTCATGTTGACGCCCTCGACAACGACGCGTCCGCGCACCCTGTCGACAGAGCGGACGGCTCCCTCAGCGTCCTTCCACTCGCCGGCCAGCACGCGGACCTGGTCGCCGGTCTTGACGCCGTACTTTATCGGCCGCGCTGGTGGCCGCTTACGCTTGGGGGGCACTGTCTCGGTCTCCTGCGTGTCCTATATGACCTCTGGGGCCAACGACACGATGCGCATGAACTCGCGATCGCGCAACTCTCTGGCCACCGGGCCGAAGATGCGCGTACCGCGGGGTTGCTTGTTCGCATCGATAATGGCGGCGGCGTTTCCGTCGAATTTGATGTACGAGCCATCGCGTCGACGGTACTCCTTGGCGGTGCGCACGACTACGGCGCTCACCACCTCGCCCTTCTTGATGTTGCTGCCGGGGATGGCTTCCTTCACGGAGGCCGTTATCACGTCCCCAACGCTTGCATAGCGTCGGCCGGTGCCGCCGAGGACGCCGATGCACATGATCTTCTTCGCGCCGGAATTATCGGCGACGGTCAGATATGTCTGTGGCTGAATCATTGCAGCGTTCCTTCTGCGGACTATCGAGCCCGTTGCAGCACTTCGGCTACTCGCCAGCGCTTGTTCCGGCTCAGCGGGCGCGTCTCCATCAGGAGAACGCGGTCCCCTATGCCGCAGTCGTTCGCTTCATCGTGTGCGAGGTACTTCTTAGACCTGCGCACGATCTTTCCGTACATCGGGTGCTGGAAGGCACGCTCGACAGCTACGGAGACGGTCTTGTCCATCTTGTCGCTAACGACAACGCCCATCCGCGTCTTTCTCTTGGCTCGGTCTGCCATTCGGCGTCCTCTTTCCGCGCGCTTCGCGCCTATACCTTCGCGATGTTCTGTGTACGGCGGAAGAAGTCGGGATTCTTCCGCATCCGCGCCCACAGCCTCATGGCAAGGGTGGCGGAGCGAGCGTCCGAGCCCGCGAGGTCGTCGCGGCCGATGCGGCTTGGTGGGTCGTTCTTGCCCGCGGAGAGCGTGATGCCCGCCTCAAGCTGCTTCGCCACCTGTTCATCGGTCAGCAGGAACTGCTGAATCTGCTTCTCGCGCACCACGGTCAGCACCCGCGCAATGTTCTGTCGATTCAGACGCGGCTTCGTCGAATCCTCCAGCTGCCCGTAGACGCGCTGGAATTTCATGTCGACTCCGAGGCCTCGGAGCGTCTTCAGATCGGTCTTGAGTTCCGTCGGGGTCTTCTGCCGCAACTCATCCATCGACCCGACGCCGATCGCTTCGGCGCGTACCCTCATCAAAGATCTCCAAAGCCGCGGCTAACGAACCGCGTCTTGATGGGCAGCTTGTGCTTCGCGCGGGTCATCGCCTCGCGCGCTACATCCTCTGGGACTCCCGAAAGCTCGAACATGACGCGGCCCGAGTGAACCACCGCGACCCAGCCCTCCGGCGACCCTTTACCCTTGCCCATACGCGTTTCGAGCGGCTTCTTGGTGTAGGACTTGTCCGGGAAGATCTTGATCCATACACGTCCGCCACGACGCACGTGACGCGTGATGGCGACACGTGCGGATTCGATCTGGCGGTTCGTGACCCAACCCGGCTCGAGCGCCTGGAGGCCGTACTCCCCAAACGTCACCGAGTTGCCCCGCGCAGCCGCGACCCTCATGCGGCCTCGGTGCATCTTGCGGAACTTGACCCTCTTGGGCATCAACATCGTATCGACTCCTGTTCGCCGTTCAGTTTCTGCGCCCGCCGCCGGGTCGTCCGCGTCCGCCGCCGCCCGGGCCACCTGGGCCACGGTACCCGCCACCACCACCTGGGCCTCCGCCTGGGCCACCCGGGCCGCGATACCCACCGCCGCCGCCTCGGCCACCGGGGCCGCCTCGGCCTCCGCCGCCTCCGCCGCCTCGGCCACCGCGCCCGGCTCCGCCGCCGTCTCGCCCGCCGCGTCCGTCGGTCGACCCTCGCGCGGCCGCCCCGCCCTGCGCGCGCGGCTTCAGCATTTCGGCGTCCTGGCCTACCACGCCGCTGATCACCTCGCCCCGGAAGATCCAGCACTTCACGCCAATAAGGCCGAAGTTCGTGCGCGCCTCGCAGAAGCCGTAGTCCACGTCCGCTCGCAAGGTGTGGAGGGGTACACGTCCCTGGATGTCGTATTGGCTCTGTGCGATCTCATGCCCGCCGAGGCGGCCCGAGACCATGACCTTGCAGCCCTCTGCGCCGGAGCGCATCGTGTTCTGCACAGAGCGCTTCATCGCCTGGCGATACGGTGTGCGGCGTTCGATCTGCGCCGCGACGCCCTCGGCCACGAGTCGGGCGTCCAGTTCCGGTCGCCGTACTTCCTCGATCTTTATCTGTACCGGGCGCCCGAGGAGTTTCTCCAAGTCGGCCGCCAAGCGCTCGACTTCCGCGCCGCGCCGCCCGATGACGATGCCGGGCCGAGCCGTATGGATGTGGATCGTGCAACGCGCCGAGTCCCACCGCTCGACCGCGATGCGTGACACCGCCGCGCGCATGAGACGTTCCCGGACGAAGTCCGCTATCTTGAGGTCTTCCTGGAGCCACTCAACATAGTCGCTGCTCTGGTTTGGGAACCAGCGCGAATCCCACGTCTGTATGATACCCAACCGCAATCCGCGTGGATGCGTTTTCTGACCCACCGAGCTCTCCTCACCTGCTATTCAGGTCGCTATCCGTCAGCAGCGTAATCATGGTGTTCGATCCCCGCGGTTCACTCATCGGTCGCTCTACCTGTCATCCACCTCGAGGGTGATGTGGCAGCGTCTGCGCAACACGCGGAAGGCCATGCCACGAGCGCGCGGCCGAATCCGCTTCATGGTCACGCCTTCGTCGACGAAGATCTTCTTGACGAAGAGGGCCTCAGAGTCCAAGTCGGCCCCGTCGTGCCAGGCTTCCGTTGCGTCGAGTTCCGCGGCGTTCGCGACGGCGGACTTCAGCAAGCGCCCGACGATGTGCGAGGCGCGGTTGCCGTTGTAATGGAGCAGGTCCACCGCCTCGTTGACGGTCTTATTGCGGACTAGGTCCGCGACCAGCCTAACCTTCTGTGCCGACAGCGGCGCGTTTTTCGCGACTGCGCGTGCGCTCATTGTGCCCGACGCCTTTCCAAGCCTGTCGCCGCCACTCACCCGGCGGTTCTATGTCCCCTGAACGTGCGTGTCGGGGAGAATTCGCCCAGCTTGTGCCCGACCATTGTCTCGAGCACGAACACCGGGAAGAACTTCTTGCCATTGTGGACGAGGAACGTGTGCCCGATGAACTGCGGGATGATCGTGGACCGACGCGACCATGTCCGAATGACCTTGCCGCGTTCGCCGCTGACTTCGAGCCTCTCGACTTTCTTGAGGAGCTTGGCGTCTACGAAAGGCCCCTTCTTGATCGACCGTGCCATATCTACTCTCCCGGTTGGCGCCTATCGGCGCTTGCGCCGCGAAACGATGAGGCGATCGGAGGCCTTGCCCTTCTTACGGGTCTTGTGGCCCTTCGTCGGCACGCCCCATGGCGTTACCGGGTGACGGCCGCCGGACGACTTACCCTCGCCACCGCCGTGTGGATGGTCCACCGGGTTCATCGCCACTCCGCGGACCTTCGGACGACGCCCGAGCCAGCGGGATCGACCCGCTTTGCCGATGACGACATTCTCATGGTCCAGATTGCCGACCTGCCCAAGCGTAGCGAAGCACGCCGCCAGCACCGAACGCTGCTCCCCAGAGGGTAGCAGTACCGTGGCGTACTTGCCCTCACGCGCCATCAGCTGCGCGGCGGCTCCCGCGCTTCGCACCATTTGTGCGCCCTTGCCGGGACGCATCTCGATATTGTGAATAACGGAGCCGACCGGCATGTCCGTCATCGGCATGGCATTGCCGATGCGGATGTCGGAACCGGGTCCAGACTCGACCGTTGTGCCGACCTGCAACCCTAGCGGAGAGAGTATGTAGCGCTTCTCGCCGTCCTCATACTCCAGGAGCGCGATGCGGCCAGATCGATTGGGGTCATATTCGATGGACAACACCGTCGCCGGCATCCCGTGCCTGTCGCGTCGGAAGTCGATCTCACGGTAACGGCGCTTGTGGCCCCCACCACGACGCCTGACGGTTATCCGTCCTCCAGAACTCCGACCGCTGATCCGCTTCTTGCCGGTCGTCAGCGACTTCTCGGGGCGGGATCGCGTGATCTCGCTGAAGTCGGACGTCGTCATGTACCGTCGTGACGGTGTTGTCGGCCTGTAGCTCTTAGCCACGCCCGCTCTCCTTGCCTAGATACCTTCGAACTGCGGGATTGTCACGCCGGCGCGCAGGGTTATGATCGCCTTCTTCTGCTCGCGCGTCTTGCCGGGACGGAAACGCCGCGATCTGCGGTTCTTGTCGGCGTCCCGCGTCTTACCGTTTGTCCGGATGGTGTTGATCTTCGTGATCGCGCCCTGTGCGTCAGGGAAGAGGAACTCCACGGCAGCGCGTATATCGTCCTTGGTCGCCTTCGGGTCGACCTCGACGACGTACTTCACGATGTCCGGCCGGCCCGGCCTATCCGTGTACTTGTCACGCTGGATGGTCGTCTTCTCCGTGAGGATTGGACGCCTGAATATCTCGTAAGGGCTGAGCGCCATCAGGAGGCCTCCTCTTCGACGGTTTGCTGACCCATCGCGGCAGCGGAGGCGGTTCGAGCGCCGAGTGCGTCGAGCGACTGCGGCGTCACCAGAAGCACGTCGTGCGTCATTACCGCGTATGCGTGGAGGAGCCCAGCGTCCGTCAGGTCGGTCTTGGGGAGGTTCCGACACGAGAGGTGCATGTTCCGGTTCGGCTCGGGCAGAACCACAAGCACTTTGCGGTCGGCCAACCCCAACGCGGCGAGCACGCGCGCCAGTTGCTTCGTGCTCGGCCGGTTCTCCGACGGCGGGAACTCGTTGATGACGACGACGCCGTCCTCCGCGACCTGGTTGCGCAATGCTGAGAGGAGCGCCAGCCGCCTCATCTTCTTCGGCGTATGCTGACGGTAGCTGCGCGGCCTGGGGCCGAACGCGACTCCGCCGCCCTTGCGGACGGGGGACTTAGCGTCGCCCATACGCGCGCGTCCAAGGCCCTTCTGCCGGAAGAGCTTCTTGGTGCTGCCTTTGACCTCGCCTCGCGTCTTCGTCGATGAGTTGCCCTGGCGCTGATTCGCCAGATGGGCCACGACGACCTGGTGAAGCACCGCGGCGTTGACGTCGCCGCTCGCGAGAGACGCCGGGATGTCGATCGCCCCCGCCTCTTCGCCCGTTTGGCTTCTAACCGTAAGCTGACTCATTGCTACTATCCCTACGCGCTGCCGTGCTTCACGGCCTTGCTGATTAGCACGACCCCACCGGACGGTCCCGGTACAGAGCCGCTGACGACGAGTAGGTTCTTCTCCGCGTCCAGGTGCATGACCTTGAGGTTCTGAACCGTGTGACGCGCGTGCCCATAGTGACCGGGCATTTTGCGACCCTTGACCACGCGTGACGGCGTGGCGCTGGTGCCGATGGAGCCACCGCGGCGGAGATCCTTTTCGCCTCCGTGGGATCCGTCGCCGCCCCGGAAGTCGAACTTCTTCACGACCCCGGCGAAGCCTCGTCCCTTCGTGATACCGGCAACGTCGACGTACTCGCCCTCGGCGAACACCGCCTCGACATCCAGTACCTGTCCGAGGGAGAAGCCACTCACGTCGTCTACGCGGAACTCCCGTAGATGCCGCGCCGGTTCCGCCTCGGCCTTGGCGAAATGGCCCTGCGTGGGGCGATTCGCGCGCTTCCGCGCGCCGTAGGCCAGTTGGATGGCGCTGTATTTGTCCTTCGCCGTCGTCTTCACCTGGACGACCGGACACGGTCCCGCTTCGATAACCGTCACGGACACGGCCGCGCCGGAGTCGTCGAAGATGCGGGTCATCCCAACTTTCCGACCTATCAGGCCAGCACTCATATCTCGATCCCCCCGCGCTCTAACGTCTGCTATTTGATCGTCACGTCGATGGCGATCCCAGACGGCAGGTCGAGCTGACGCAGCGCGTCCATCGTCCGTGGCGTATAGTCGGTAACGTCTATGAGACGCTTGTGCACGCGCATCTCGAACTGCTCGCGCGACTTCTTATCGATATTGGTGCCGCGGTTCACTGTCCACATGCTCCGATGTGTGGGCAGCGGCACGGGGCCTCGCACTAGCGCGCCGGTCTGCTTGATCGTGTCGCATATCTCGGACACCGATTGGTCAAGCAGCCGGTAGTCGAAGGCCTTCAACTTAATGCGTATCGTCGCTGGCATGCGCGCAAATCCTCAATCTAGCCCGACGGCGAAGCGCCCGGCTTCATTGAAGCCGGGCGCCTTACCGGAAGCTTATTCAACTATCTCCGTCACCACGCCCGCGCCGACCGTATGACCGCCCTCGCGGATCGCGAACCGGAGCTCCTGCTCCATCGCGATCG
>JABGQA010000101.1 GCA_018644665.1 Candidatus Poribacteria bacterium | reverse complement strand
TCCACCGAGGAAGCCGCCTGACCGCCATACACAACTCTTGACCATATCTCGCGCCCACGAGGGGGAGCAGTGCATTGGGCGGAACGGATTCCACAAGCAGGTGGAGGCGGTCTTCCCATCGGCCTATAAAGCCAAGGTGAAGAACCGCTGGTCGTTCAGGGGCCTCTCGCTCAGGGACGCGTAGCTCGCCGCAGCGGACACGTGGAGGGGATCGTAAATGGGGTCCCCTCCACCCTAACCATGTGCAGCGCCATGCGGTAGATACGAGTAGGCAATCGCTCCTTGAAGGAGACGATGCCCGACCCTATAATTCGGTGCGGAGTCGTGTCTTGGGAAAGCTCCCCCTGGATCTGTAAGCGGCGTGGCGTCTTCGCCCTGCCTCGATGATCCCGCAGACACTGATTACCACTGCAAGTCCTATGGTGTGGCTTCGTAGCTCAGCTGGTTTAGAGCGAGCGACTCATAATCGCTAGGTCCATGGTTCAAGTCCATGCGGAGCCACCACCCACCTACCTCGCCCGCTTCCTGGGCGCTCCGCGACCGCAGCCACAGCCTTCTCGACGCCATGCTCCCCGCTCGCGTTGACGCCCACATACGCCGTGCAACACTTCGTCCCCACGCCGCCGGCTGAGGGACGCGCTGATGGGCACGGGACTACGGGGAAGGGGCGCCGTGGCAGGCCCCGCAGGCAAGGTTGCGCGCGCTACGCGGAGGCGAACACGGCATCGGCCGGGCCGTCGCCATGCGACCTGCCCGTGATGGCGCCGACACTGTACTCGATGACATCGTGGAGCACCCATACGGGGACGGCGTCCCCGTATGGGGAGGCGTGACCGCGGTGGCGCGTGACAAGGAAGCGCTCGGCGGACGGACGCGCATCACTCTTGCGGATGGCGGGGACGCCCGCGTGGTGGGGCCTATGCTGGCGAAGCCGTCGGACGCGTTCGGCCGCGCCGATGCCCCGCTGAGTAACGCTAGCGCGCGACCCGGCGCCGACCGTGTCCTCGTCGTGGACCCGCACGAGGACGCTCGTCCACACCGATCACCTACCGTGCGCGTCGCGGGATGATGCGCGCGTCGACAGGCGGGGCGGTCGAAGCGCGCCCGCCGTAACGGCGTCCACTCGTCCCACGCCTAGGCTATGGCGGCGAGCACGCGATTCAGGCCGCCCACTGCGGCTCGGAAGCGCTCGGCGCCGGTCGCGCCGTATTCGTCCTTGAGGTGCGGCTCCAGGGACAGGAACCCGTCGAAGCCGCGCGCGTACGCGTCGCGCAGGATCGGCTCCAGGTGCCCATCGCCGTCGCCGGCGGGGACGACCTTCCGGGCTTCGCAGTCGAAGTCCTTGATGTGGAAGTAGGACGTGTGATCCTTGAGCGACTCCCAATTGGCGAGTAAGTCCTCGCCGCCGACGGCGTAGTTCGAGAAGTCGAAGATCGTCGTAAACGAGTCGCTCCCCAGCGTCTCGATGAGGTCGAGGCAACGCGCGCCGGTGTCGCCGTAGATGCCGCTCTCGTTTTCGTGGGCGAGCACGACATCCGTCTTCTCTGCCTCCGCGGACAGCTGGCCGAGCCAATCCATCACCTGCGCCCTGTGGTCGGCCGCGTCGTCGCCCTTGGGGATGTGGTACGAGAACAGACGGATGTACGGCGCCTCCAGGATCTGGGCGTACTCCAACGCGCGGCGCACGCCCTCCAACTGCTCATTGAACTCGCCGGCCAGCGGGAATTTCCCCAGCGGCGAGCCGATGGCGGAGAAGCCGATGCCCTCGGCGTCCGCGGCGGCTCGGACATCGCGTATCTCGCGTGGTTCGAGCTTAAGGACGTTCTTGCCCCAAACGCCGCGCAGCTCTACGTGCGTGACGCCGGTCTCCACCAGCACGGCCAACTGCTCGTCGAAGTCCTGGGATATCTCGTCCGCGAACGCGCTCAGGAGTGCCATCTCCGCCCCTTCCCACATTATGCCGTGACGTCCACCTGTCAGGACGCCATTGTAGCCCGTCTCGGCGCGGCTTACGACGCGCCCGAGCGCGCGAACCAAACCCACACGGCCACGCACATCGCGACGTACGCCGCGTCCACGACGATGAGGCCGCCGCGCGCCCATCTGGACCGTACCCGCCGGTACACCACTGCCGACGCGACGAACACAGCCAACGCCTCCGCCGTCGCCGCGTACGCCCCGAAGTGCGCCGGATCCCAGTAGGAGACGGGACTGTCGAACCGGAAGTCGCTGAACGGGTAGAAGTGGCGATGGCCGTCGTCGTTGTGAACCGGAAGGTCCATCGCGGCGTGCAGCGCCATGCTCACGAACGCCCACGCTACCATCCGACGGTGGAGCACATAGGCGATGCCCGCTGCCAAGGCGAGCAACGGCAACGAGTTGAACACGTCGAAGACGCGTTGCCAGTCGGCGTCGTAGTAGCGCTCCGACCAGATCACGGACCCGGAGTGGCGGAACACGAACCGTTCCACGGCGTAGAACACGAACATCGGGGCGTCCGGGACGACGCCGCCAATCGCTACGGCGGCGTCACGCCCGCGCGCGCCGCCGCGCCGGCCCAGGATGGCGACGTTCAGGATGACGTGACCCGGTGTGTTCAGTGAACCCGCCGTCCTGTTGGCGCGTTAGAACGCTCGTGATCGCTGGCGTATACTGTGGATAGGGAGAGTACGGCGCCGTGACGCAACGGGGGAAGACATCGATACCGCAGGCCGTGGCGCGGCGCGCACTCCTGTTGGCGCTGGCAGCCGTCGTGTGCGTCTGCGCCGCTTCCGAAGCGGGAGCCACGCGGCGGGTCATCGTCCGTCTGCGAGACGGTTCCGGCCGTTTCGGCGCGGCTGACCGACAGCGAGTCGAGAAGGACCTGCCGGTAAGGGTCACACACGCATTCTCCTCCCTCCCCGCCGTGGTCCTGGAAGTCCCTGACGATGTCGCCGACGACGCCATAGCCGGCGCGATGAACGCGAGGTGGATCGAACCCGACCTCGTCGTGCAGATGGCACAGACGGGCACGCAGACCGAGCCGTGGGGAATTACGCGCGTTCGGGCGCAGGAGGCGTGGGCGCGCACGCGCGGCGCGGGCATCAGCGTGGGCGTGATCGACTCGGGCGTGGACACGGATCACCCGGACCTGATCGCCGCCATCGCAGGCGGCTACAACACGTTAGACGGAGAGGATCCCGGCGCGTACGAGGATCTTCTCGGTCACGGGACCCACGTTGCGGGCACGATCGCGGCGGCGGACAACGGCGTGGGTGTCATCGGCGTCGCGCCGGAGGCGCGCCTGTACGCGGTCCGCGTGTTCGGAACGGAACCCGAGGCGTGGGTCAGCGACATCGTCGAAGGCCTGCTCTGGTGCGTCGACAACGGGATGGACGTCGTCAACATGAGCCTCGGGCTGGTCGGCGGCGCCTCGCCTCTTTTCGAGGAGGCCGTAGCAACGGCCGCCCAGGCCGGTGTCGTGATGGTCGCCGCGGCTGGAAACCACAACCTCGTGGAGCCGACCGACGTCGCTGCGCCCGGGTCGTACCCGCAGGTGATCACGGTCTCGTCCGTTGACTCGGACGGCACGCTGTCGAGCTTCTCGAACTACGGGCCGGAGGTGGACTTCGCTGCGCCCGGCTCCGGCGTGGAATCGACTTACCTGGACGGCTCGTATTCCTACCTCCAGGGCACTAGCATGGCTACGCCCCACGTCACCGGGGTAGTGGCTCTCGCCCTCGCAGCGGGCCGCTCCCTGACGACGGGGGCGGGTTTGCAGCTCCTGGACGACCTCGTCGCGGAAGACACCGTCCTGCTCGACGAGGAGGAAGGCGAGGGAGTGATCGACGCGGCGACTACGGTGATCCCGCCGGTGGGCGTCCTCGGCCTCACTGCCGGTGTCGACGTGCAGCCGTCGGTGGTGTACACACGCGGCGTCGGCAACGTGTCGCTGGCGTTCACGCTCGCCGAAACGGCCGGCAGCGCGATGACCGTGGATGAGGTCCGGGTGTCCATCGTCGACGATGCTGGCGTCGACCTATCGCACGTCTCGTTGGATGCCGGCGTGGACCTCGGCGCCGGGGCCGCGCGTGCCTACTCGGTCACGACGACCGTCGTCAGTCCGGGCGCGTACGAGGCCGTCGCCCGTGCGCGCGTCGGTGATTGGCAAGACATCGCCCCGGCGGACGGCGCGACGAATCCCACGCCTTTCACCGTCTACGAGTCGGCGCCGGTCCTCGCTGGCCCACCTGACGGGTCGCGAGTGGTCTCGCCTGCGTTGCTCGAGTGGCAGGGAGTGTTCCAGGCCACCAACTACGAGGTGAGCGAGCTGGCGCCGGCCGCCACGATATGGGCAGCTTACGGCACCTCGGACACGCGCCACGACCTGCCACTGACCACGCCTGGTGACTACCGATGGCGCGCGCGCGCGTTCGCGGGCGGCGAGTGGCTCGGATACTCCGCCGAACGGACCTTCACATATGGACTGCCGGGCCCCGACCTCGTGGCCCCGCCGTCGGGAACCGACACGTACGACCCGGCGCCGACCCTTACGTGGACGGGCCTGGCAGACGCGATCTCGTACGACGTGCAGGTGTCTGCGGCGGCGAGCTTCGACGAACTGCTCGCAGAACTATCGGGCCACGCCAGCGTCTCTTGGCAGTATGCCGGGCCGCCGTTGGTGATTGGCTCCACCTACTTCTGGCGCGTCCGGGCGTCGACGCCCATTGGCGTGTGGTCGGAACCAGCCGCGTTCCGCTACGTGCGGTACGTCCTCACGACAGCCGTGCTCCCGCCGGACACAGGCGCTGTGACGCCCGACATGGGCGACTACGCCCTCGGGGACGTCATCACGCTAACGGCGACGCCGGCGGATGGACACGTCTTCGGCGGATGGCAGGGCGACCACACCGGGACGGAGAACCCGGCCGTCGTCACGATCGAGGGCGACATGGCCGTGACGGCGGCATTCGCTCTGCCGACGTATACGCTCACGACGGGCGCTAGCCCGCCGGGCTCTGGCGAGGTGACGCCGGGAACCGGCGCCTATGTGGTCGGCGATGTCGTCACTCTCTCCGCGACGCCCGCCACGGGGTACGAGTTCACCGACTGGGACGGCGCTTCGCAGGAGGCGGCGAACCCCCTCGTTGTGACTATCGAAGGCGACAAAGCGTACACGGCTAACTTCGCGCTCACCACTCATGCGTTGACTGCGAGCGCACATCCTGTCGACGGAGGGACGGTGATGCCCGCCACGGGCACGGCCGAGTACGGCTCCGTGGTCGAATTCTCGGCGACGCCTGAGGGAGGCTTCCTGTTCGTAGGCTGGGGCGGCGACGCGTCGGGCGTCCAGAACCCGCTGTCCGTGACGGTCACGACGGGCCTGGACATCGTCGCGACCTTCGCGCCGGCGCCTCGCGCGGCCTTGGCGGTTGGCGCCGGAGAGGCCGCTCTCAACGCGACGTCCCTCGTCACGAGCGTGACGCTCGCGCCGGAGGGTGGGGCTGCGGTCGACGCCGTAGGGTTCGCGCTCAGCTACGATCCCGCGCAGATCGCTACCGCGACGGCCGACGCCGACCACGCGGCCCTGGCGGGGTGGACGGTCGTCCAGGTGGCGACCGAGGGGAGAGTCGAAGTCTCCGCTTCCGCGTTGACGCCCGCCGGCGTCGAGGGGCACGCGTTCCGCATCGCGATCGCCGCCGCCGCCGAGTATTGGGGGTCCGCCGACTTGCGCCTAGAGGACGGCGTCCTGAACGGCGGCGCCGTATTGGCGGACGCCACGGACGGTTCTGTGTTCTTCCCACACTTGGTGTCGTCGCCGTCGGCTGCCCGGGCCGGCGACGCGGCGGTCATCTCGGTTGCGGCGACCGTACCCACCGGCGCCACATCGGCCGTCGTGGCGTACCGGCGAGGCGGCGACGCCGAGTACGGGACCGTTGCGATGGCGCTGGTGGGCTCGGACGCGTGGTCCGCGTCGCTACCGGCCGCAGCGTCCACGACGCGCGGGATCGCCTACTACGTCGAGGTGACCGGGGTCGATGGCCGCGTCTACGCGGACGGCGCCGCGTTGGCGCCACATGACGCGCCCGTCGCCGGGGACCCCTCGATTGGTCTCGTCGCAACCCCACACGCGCCTAGCCAATGGAACCTGGTCGCTCCGACAGTTGCGCCCGACGACTCCGCGCCTTCTTCCGCGTTCGCGCGCGTCGGCGCGGCATACACGCCGTTCGCAGGGGTCGTGTCGCCACCGCAGTGGCTGGCGTGGCGATGGCAAGCCGCAGAGCAGGAGTGGCGGCCCGCTGTCGCGTTCGACCAATACGCGGCGGCCACGGATGCGTTCGCCCCCGCGGCCGCCTGGTTTCTCGTCGTTGAGGACGACCCGTCGCTCGCATTCACCGTGCCGGGACGGTCTGTTGACGCGGCCGCTGACCACGTGATCGCCCTGCGCGCGGGATGGAATCTGCTCGCCAACCCCTTCGCCTATTCCGTCGACTGGTCGGACGCGTCGGTCCTCGTGAGGTACGCCGGTGTGCAGACGAACCCAACGCACGCACGCCTGCAGGGATGGGTGCATGACCGCATCTTCTGGTACGACCGTGACAGTGACGCGTACGTGCCGCAAGCGTCTGGCGCCGCAGTGCCTTACGCGTTGTCTCCGGGTCAGGGCTTCTGGCTGTACGCTGGCGTCGACGGAGCGGAACTCGCGATCCCACCCGTCGAGTCGTTCCCGTCGGACCCGCCCGTGCCTCCCGCCGCCGCGCCGTCACTTCCGCCGTCCGACCTGTGGAGCGTATCGCTAGCGGTGCGCACCGGCGACGCCGAGGATGCCGCGACGGCAGGGGTGGGCGATGTGACCGACGGGTTGGACCACGTTGCGCCGCCGCCAGTCCCGGCTTCGGGGCGCCCGAGCATCGCCATGCTGGCGGATGTCGCCGGCCGGCTCACGAGGGTGCGGCACAGCGCGGTCGCGCAGGCGGACGAGATGGTCTGGCGTGTGAGCGTCATCGCTGGCGCGGACGCCAATATCACGTGGGACACCACCCGCGTGCCGTCCGACTACGGCCTGTTCCTAGAGGCCGACGGCACAGACACGCAGATCGACATGCGGCGACGGAGCCACGCGTCGCTCCGGGAGCTATCCCGCGATCGGCTGAATCTACGGGCCGTGCGCCGTGACCAGGCGCCAGCCGTCGCCGCGCTCCTGCCCAACTACCCGAATCCGTTCAACCCAGAGACGTGGATTCCGTTCGAGCTCGCGGAGGCGGGCGACGTGGACATCGCTATCTACGGAGTCGGCGGATCGCTGGTGCGCACGATACATCTGGGGCGACGGGCCGCTGGGCGGCATCTCGACCGGGACAATGCGGGGTACTGGGACGGCCGCACGTCGATGGGCGATCCGGCTGCCAGCGGAGTCTACATCTACGAGGTCCGCGCGGCGGGAATGCTCGCGCGTCGTCGGATGGTGTTGCTCAAGTAGCCGTCTATGGGATGTAGGCGTTGGACCGCACGTACCGGAGAATCCCTGCCGCGACGCCTCTCGCCAGCTTGTCCCGGTACGCCTCCTCGGATAGCAGGCGACCCTCGTCCGCGTTCGTCAAGAAGCCCAGTTCGACAAGCGCCGACGGCACACGCAGGCCGAGCAACACCACGAACCCCGCTTCCTTGACGCCCCGATCCGGCGCCCCGGTGGCGGCCACGAGTTCTGCCTGTATCGCCTCGGCTAGCGTTCGGCTCTCCTCCGTCTTCGTGTCGGACAGCAACTGACTGACGTAGTCCGCGAGTTCGCTGGTCGACCCCGCTCCCAGGTTCTCGCGAGCAGCGACCAGCGCCGAGCGCTCGTCGCGGGCGGGCGCGGCAATCCACGTCTCGGGGCCGCGCGCTTCGGCGTTCTCGGCGTGGTTCACGTGTAGGCTGACGAAGAGGTCCGCCCCGTGCGAGACGGCCATCGCGTTGCGGGAGCCCAACGGCACGAACACGTCGACGTCGCGTGTCATCATCACCGTCAGACCCTCGGCGCGCAGTTCCTCGGCCAAGCGGATCGCGACGGCCAGGGCGATGTCCTTCTCGTGCGGCCTGCCCGCCGCAGTCGCCCCGGGGTCCTCGCCCCCGTGTCCGGGGTCCACCACCACCGTGCGGATGCCGAGGCCGAGTTCCTGCACGATCGTGGGCGCCGCCTCCGGCGCGGAGCCGCTGGGCATGCGCGGGCGCGTCTGCGCTGCCACCTCCTCGGCGCCCGGATCCGCCGAGGGCGGCCAAAGAGCCGCCCACGCGTCCGCGGCGTGAGGGCTCTGGGGGTGGTTGTTGACGATCCGCCGCAGCGCTTGTCGTCGTTCGCCGTCGTGTCCGGCGCGCGCGTGTTCGTCCGCGAGGAGCCGCAGGGCGTCGTCGGCCCACTCGGAGGCCGGATGCCGGCTCACGAAGTCATTCAGGGCGACGACGGCGGCCCCGGCGTCGCCGGAGTACACATACGCGACGCCGACCCCGAACCGCGCCCGTTCCCTCGTCTCCCGCGGGAGGCCCGGCGCCGTGGCGAGGCGCTCGAAGTCCGCCGCCAACTCGGCCCAAACGTCCGGCTCCGCGTGCGACGACGCGTACAGCCGCTGCCGGGCCGCCAGGTCTTCGAGCGACGCCGTCTGACCCGTCAGGCTCGCGCCAGCGCAACCTCCCAACGCGCCGGCCAACGCGCAGACGCACGCCCATAGGACGACGCACGACGACGGTCGGTGTTTAGGCATGTCAACTGCCAGAGCGAGGGTTGGGCGCCGCGCGACGCGCACGGCTCGTAGAACGCGGCTCGCGAATCTAGGTTACGGTCCGGGCGTCGTGGAGGCAATTCGCGATGGCCGCGAATTCCTCGATGCTCAGCGTCTCACCGCGCCTGGTCGGGTCAATGCCCGCGCCCTCGACCGCGAGCGAGGCGTCCGCGCCGAGAGGGCGAAGAGCCCCGCGGAGCATCTTCCGGCGCTGCTGGAAAGCCTGTCGAGTCACGGTGAAGAACAGGTCTGGGTCGGCGACATCGACTGCGGGCGCCTCGCGGGGCGTGATCTCGATCACCGAGGACCGTACGCGCGGCCGCGGCGTGAACGCGCCAACGCCCACGTCGAAGAGGCGCTTCACCGTCGCGTGGTAGTGCACGAAGACGGAGATAGACCCGCAGCCTGCGGTCCCCGGCGTCGTGGCCAACCGGTCGGCCACTTCCTTCTGGGTCATCACGATCGCGCGGTCCCAGTACGATGCGTGGGCTAGCAGCCAGGTCAGGATGGGCGTTGTGATGTTGTACGGCACGTTCCCGACGACCCGGATGGGAGGCGCCACGTCGTCCGCGGTCAGGAGGGCCGGCAGGTCGATATCCAGGACGTCCGACTGCACCGGCCGCACGCAGGGATGCTCCGCCGCCAGGGACTCCAAGCCGGGTATCAGGTCGTAGTCCACTTCGACGGCAAGCACGCGGGCATTCTCGGGCGCCGCCGCAGCCAGATGGCGGGTGAGAGCGCCACGGCCGGCGCCGATCTCCAGGGTCGCCATCGCCTCGCGCGCGCCTGCGGCCTCGGCGATGCGCGCGAGGATGTTCTGGTCGTGCAGGAAGTGCTGCCCCAGGCGCTTCTTGGCGCGGGGGCGATAGCTGGCCGCTGCGTTCTGGTTACGGCGCGGGATACCCGGCCTCCAATGCCAACAGGCTGTAGGCCGTCACCAGCACCGGGTCGCCTTCGTACCAGCGATCGGCGTCGTTCGGGGGCCAGAAGCCGTCGGGCGTCTGTAGGGACAGCAGATGCGATGCCAGGGCGTCGTACCAGCGGATCGTCTCGCCGTCCGATGTCGTGATCGTGTCGTCGCCGTAGGCGCTCAGCGCCTTCGCCATCGTATGGTAGCCGTAGTAGAGCCCCTGCTGTCCGATCGGGTAGTTCTCGTCCATCGACCAGTGCTCTTGCAGCCACTTGTGCGCCGCCTGGACGCGCGCGTCGTCCTTGCTCACGTTCGCGTAGATGAAGCTCAGGAGCCCGGCGTAGGTCATAGAGCTGTAGGAGCGTGGGCGTCCCTGCGAGTCGACGTCCGCCTTGCTCTCGCCCGGGGAGTAGATGAATCCGCCATCGTCACTCGCGTACGACTGGTCGTTTGTCTCGCTGTTGTTCTGCACGCGCTCGAGGAACTGCACAGCCTTGCCCCACACCGCCGCGTCCTCGGGGACGCCACTTTCCTGTAGTGCGGCCAGCGCGAACGTCAGGTTGGAAAGGTCTCGCACATCGGGGTCGCTGCCGTACCCGATCCCACCGTAGTTAGAGTCTTCGGGAGAGGCGCCATCGCCCTCGTCCGTCTGAGACATCATGAGGTAGTCTTGCGCCCGGCGGACTACATCGGCATACGAATTCGATTTCGCCGCGGAGAGGGCCATCAGGGCAGTGGAGGTGTTGTAGTTGGGCAGGGGCAGTTGCGAGTCGGGGTCGTAGATGGACCCGTCTTCCTGCTGGAGGCTAGCCAACCAGTCCAGGGCAGCCTTCAGCTCGGGGCTGTCCCCGTCGTAGCGGCCGCTCGGATGCCGCAGGTAAGCTGTCGCAACGAGGCCGGTGATGCCGGGGCCGTACTCGCTTCGCCACGCGCCCAAGTCGTCGCGCTCCGATGTGAGCCACGCGAACGCACTGTCGATCGCGGTATCGACTTCCGCGGTGTCGGCGCGCGCCGCCGCACCGCCCAGGAACGACGCTAGCGCCACGACCACCAACCATTGACTGACCTGCCTACGCATCACGGACCTCCTGATGTGCGCCGCACGCGTCACGACGCCTAGACGGACGCGAGCCGGGCTACTCCAGCTCGAAGATGATAGAGACCACGAGCGGCATCGAGTCGCCGCGCTGTCCCGGCGGGAACGCGGGGAACGGGGACGCGTCGGCCACCGACCGCTTGGCGGCGTCGTCTAGCCGTCGGTGCCCGGACGACTCCGCGACGGTGATGTCCTCCGCGGAGCCATCGCGGCGAAGGATGAAGCGGAGAGTGGTCGACCCCTGGACCCCGCTCTCCTGGGCGAACCGCGGGTATCGCTGCTTCTCCTTGATGCGCCTCTGGATCTCGCGCCAATACTCGGGTGTGGGGACCACCGGCTCTTGGCCGGGCGTGTCGCCGAGGAGAAACGAGGAGAGGCCTGGCAGCGCTTCGTCCGGCGCGAGTCGACCGGGGTCCACGCGTCGGCCCTCACCCATCGCGACACGGGCGACCACGTCCTGAGTCGGCCGTTCCTGTCGGATAGGGATCGTCATCGTCTCGCCGGGGAGTTCGGCCGCGCGTCCGACGAGCGCCGAGCCCGGCCCGTTCGGCACGATGGCAGCCGTCGCCACGGGCGCGGTGGCGATCGCCGCGCCGGGACGCCGCCATATGTCGGCAGCGCGTACGTTGAGTTCTTCGGTGAGCCGTATCGGCTGTGGCGCGGGTCTGCGCCTGATCGGCCGCGCTTTGATCTCCGCGCGCGGAGCGAGTAGCTCTGCCCCGAATGCCGACTGGATCTCCTCCCGCTGCGTGACGACGATCACGCTGAGCGCCACGGCCAGCGCGCCGTGGACGATCAGGGATATCAGCAGCGCGGACGATGTGGGGCGGCGACGGCGCATACCGACGACCTCGGGCGCGGGGACCAGTGGGATGCCGTGTTCGACTGCTGCTCGTATCATAACTGACGACATCAGAGCCTGACCACATTGTGGGCGCCGGCGCCCAACGGGGAACCATCCCTCGCCTGCCCGTTCGCGCCGCGAGGGAGTCGCGACCCGTTCACGTGGTCACTATGCGAAACCGGCGCCAATGCCGACTGTCACGGCCGCGGATTCAGTATTGGCGTGGAGGCCCAGCCGGTGCGAATACTCGTCTCGAACGTCGGCAGTTCGTCCTACAAGTTCAGCCTACTCGACATGGCCGGCGAGGAAGTCGTCGCGAGCGGCCGGGTGGAACGAATCGGCGACTCGCCGTCGCCGTACGCGTTCGCCGTGCGCGACGGGAAATCCGGCGAAGGCGTGTTGGACGCGCCCGACCACCTCTCGGCGGTAGAGCATGTCATGGCGTTTCTCGTTGGGGAGATGCATGGGCCTCCTGCGCTGGAGCCGCTTGGCGCGCTGGACGGCGTCGGTTTCAAGGCGGTCTTCGCTAAGGGGTACACGTCCTCGGCCATCGTCGATGAGGCCGTCATGCAGGGCCTCGAGGACTACATCCCCATCCTCCCCGTCCACAACCCGGCGTACATCGCGTCCCTGCGAGCCTTCGAGCGACTCGCTCCGTCGGCGCCGCGCGTCGCCGTGTTCGAGACGTGGTTCCACGAGACGATCCCACCGCATGCCGCAGAACTCGGCGTCCCAAGGTCGTGGGTGCGCGACCATGCAATCCGTCGGTACGGGTTCCACGGCGCCTCGCATCGATATGTAGCTCAGCGGACGCCGACGCTACTGCGCGATCTCGGCATCGAACGGGCGGCTGCGCGCGACCTGCGGCTGGTGTCGTGCCATCTGGGTGGCAGCTCCTCGCTGTGCGCGATTCAAGGCGGCGCGTCGATCGACACGAGCATGGGGTTCAGCGCGCAGAGCGGCGTGCTGCAGGGCACGCGGTGCGGAGACATGGACCCGTTCGTGCCGCTGTACATGATGAAGGCGGCCGCGCTCACCCTCGACGAGGTGGAGGAGGCGCTCATGTCCGACGCGGGGCTAGCAGGGATATCCGGCGCCGGCGGCGACATGCGGGACATCAATGACGCGGCTGAAGGCGGCTCCGCGGACGCCCGCTTGGCGCTCGACACATACCATTACGGGGTGAAGAAGACGATCGGGGGCTACGCGGCTGCGTTGGGCGGCCTGGATGCGATCGCCTTCACCGGGGGCATCGGGGAACGCTCCGCGGAGAGTCGGGCGGCGATATGCGCCGGGATGGAGTTCCTGGGCGTGCGCGTCGATCCCGATCGCAACGCGGGTCTCGAGGGCGAAGGGCAGGTGTCCGCGGACGACAGTCCCGTCCCCGTAGTCGTGGTGACGGCGAACGAGGAGATAGTGGTGGCTCGTGAAACGGCGCGGCTGATCGCCGTCGCGCGGGGCCAGGCGTAGCGGTTTGACCGGCTGAGCGCCCGCGCCGTACACTTAGCCGCGCTTTGCAGCAGCGACTTTGCGCGCACGACGGCACGCCACGTACATAGGAATTTGGGGGAGTGCGACTCATGTCCGACTACGCCCGCCCGGAGCTTCTCGTAACTACAGATTGGGTTGCCGAACACGGCGCCGACGCCGGCGTCCGCCTGGTCGAGGTGGATGTCGACACCAGCTCGTACGGTGACGCGCACATCGCGGGCGCCGTCGGCTGGAACTGGGAAACGCAGCTCTGCGACCAGGTGCGCCGCGACATCCTCACGCGCGAGGACTTCGAGGAACTCCTGTCGGCGTCGGGCATCGACAACGACACGACGATCGTCTTCTACGGGGACAACAACAACTGGTTCGCCACGTACGCCCTGTGGCAGTGCGTGTACTGGGGGCACCCCGAGGACAAGATCCACCTGATGAACGGCGGACGTTCGAAGTGGATCGCGGAAGGCCGTCCGACGACGAGCGACGCGCCGTCGGTAGCGCGCTCGGCCTACACGGCCTCGTTCGGCGACGACAACGTGCGGTCATACAGCCACCACATCCAGAGCGGTCTCGCCGACGGCGCCATCAACCTCGTCGACGTTCGGTCGCCCGCTGAATTCTCTGGAGAGGTTATCGCGCCCCCCGGAATGTCCGAGACCGCCCAGCGCGGCGGACACGTCCCCGGAGCGGTCAACGTCCCGTGGTCGCAGGCTGTCAACGAGGACGGCACGTTCAAGTCCACCGAAGGGCTGTTGGGCCTCTACGGCACCCTCGACGACGGCAAGGAGACAATCGCCTACTGCCGCATCGGCGAGCGATCCTCGCACACGTGGTTCGTCCTGAAGTACCTCCTCGGACACGACAAGGTACGCAACTACGACGGTTCTTGGACCGAGTGGGGGAACCTGGTGGGCGCCCCTGTAGCCAAGGGCGAATAGCCGGATAGCGCGCGGCGCTAGGCGTCCCCGAGCGACGGGGACGCCGCGCCGGAGCGTTGCGCGGCCATGTAAGACTCGAGCACTAGAGTCGCGGCCACCTGGTCGACGTTGTCCTTCACACGCTTGCGGCGCTTCGCGGAGGTGCCCTTGCGCCGGCCGTCGTCCGGGCCGCGCAGGATGCGTGTGGCTTCCGCGGTGGTAAGGCGTTCGTCCCACAGGACGACCGGTACGTCCAACGCCTTCATCAGGTTGTCGGCGAAAGACGTGACCTTCTGTGTCTGGCGGCTGTGCGTGTTCCTGAGCGTCTTCGGGAGACCGACGACGACCTTCTCCGCGCGGTACTCCCGGACGAGCTCGGCGATGTCTTCGAGCAGGGCGGCCGTTGTCGTCCGCGTCAGGGTCTTCACCGGCGACGCGAGGATCCCAAGAGCGTCGCTCACCGCGACTCCAACACGTCTCTCGCCCACGTCCAGTGCCAGAAGCACGCCTACCAAGCCCGACCTCCGCGTTGCTGTTACCATAGGGGCGCGGCCACGCATGAAGGGTAATCCCGTTCGGCCCGGTTAGGCGAGACGGGAGCCATCGGATGGTGCGCCGCCCCAGTCGGGGTAGACTGGTGACCGCTGCATAAGCTGCATGGGGACGCATCGGCGCATGATCCACACTTCCGCTCACGCCCGGGTCGGCCTCGTCGGTAATCCGTCCGACATGTACTTCGGCAAGACGATTGCCGCCGCCATCACGAACTTCTCGGCCCGCGTCACCCTATGGCAGAGCCCATCGATCGAGCTGAAGCCGCACCCGGTGAACGACCCGTTCGCATTTGATGGCCTCGCTCAGTTGACCGAGAAGGTGCGCGTCGAGGGGTACTACGGCGGCCTCCGGTTGCTGTTCGCGACCTGCAAGAAGTTCTACGAGTTCTGCGACGAACGCGGCATCAAGCTTCCCAAGCGCAATTTCACGCTGTCCTACGACACGACGATACCTCGGCAGGTGGGTCTGGGCGGCTCCAGCGCGATCATCACCGCTACGGTGCGGGCCCTAATGCGCTTCTATGGCGTTCGCCCGGACGTGGACATCCCGCTCCCGGAGCTCCCCAGCCTCGTCCTGAGCGTCGAGACCGAGGAATTGGGAATCACTGCAGGGCTTCAGGATCGCGTCGTGCAGTCGTACGGTGGCACGGTGTTCATGGACTTCAGCGAGGCGGTGATGCTCGCGCAAGGGCACGGAACGTACACCCGATTGGGCTCTGCGGCGTTGCCCCCACTGTTCCTGGCGTACACCGCCATCGGTTCCGAGTCGGGCAAGGTCCACAACGACGTCCGTTACCGGTACGAGTCAGGCGATCCCGAGGTGCTCGGGGCCATGCGCGAATTCGCGGATTACGCCGTTGCCGCCCGTGAGGCGCTCGACGCTGGTGACCATGCTCGGTTTGGCGCAATCATGGACCAGAACTTCGACCTGCGGCGACGGATCTACGGCGACAAGGCCATAGGCGACCGCGACATGGAGATGGTGGACATCGCCCGTCAGAACGGCTGTGCGGCGAAGTTCAGCGGGTCACAGGGAGCAGTGGTCGGCATGTGCCTGGAGCCGAGTCGTCTCCCGCGCGTTCGTGGCGAATACTTGGCCCGGGGGTTCCAGTTCGCGGAACTCGCGGTGCACGACCCGGATGCCGACTGAAGCTGCGGGTGACCTCGTCCGTCGCTGGCGCACGGGCATCCTCGCCTGGGCGTCGTTCCTTGTGGGCTGCATCGTTGTGGGAATCGCCGGAGGGAAGTACTCCGGCGGATACGCCCTGCCCGGCATGGTCGCCGGCGGCTTCATCGCCATCGCCGTGATCGCACCTCGCCTGTGTCTGCTCGCGACGGTCGCGCTCGTGCCATTCTCGTTCCGGTTCTTCCTTCTCAACCGCGCCGAACTGGAGATGCCGACGGAGCCGCTGGTGGCGGCGCTGGTGGGGGCGTATGTGCTCGACCGGAGTGTGGCGTATGCCGTCCGCCGCCCGGTTGCTGCCAACCCGTTTCGTCTCCCTCTGATCTTCTTCGCCCTCGTGACGCTCGCCTCGGTGACGCAGGCGGCGTCCGCGTTCGAATCCGCGAAGGGCGCGGCGCGGGCCACGGCGTACATCCTGCTTCCGTTCCCGGCGTATCTTGCCCTGCGTGATCGGCGCACGTTTGCGCGTGTCGTGTCAGTCGCGACGACTGCCGCGTTGGCGGCGGCCGCGATCATGATGATGATCCTCATCCCGCGCATGGGGCGGCTCGGACATTCGTCGGCCTTCGCCGGCACGCTGTTCGGCAACTACATGACGTACGGTGCCTATCTGACCGTGTTCATCCTACCTCTGCTTTCGCTCCTGCTGTTCGACGAGGACGCTGCCCGCCGCGCGGGCAGGCTCGCGATGCTCGCGGCCTTTGGGGCCGCGCTGCTCCTGTGCCAGTCCCGAGGGGTGTGGGTGTCGCTAGCGGCAGGTGTCGGCTTCCTGCTGATGTTGCGCTCCGACATGCCCGCCCGGCGGAAGTGGGCAGTCGTCGGCGTGGCGCTGGGCATGGGCGCCGTGGTTCTGCTCATTCCAGGCATCCGCGCGGCTGTCCTCGCGCGTGCGATGACGATGGTGGACCCGGAGTTCGCGTCGAACAAGACGCGTCTGTTGCGGTGGGGGTTTGCGCTCCTGATGTTCGCCCAGAACCCGATCCTCGGTGCGGGCCACGGCATGTTTGCTCGGTCCTACGTCAACGAGTCGTTCCTTGGGGACGTCGGCCGGTTCCAGATGGGCGCGCACAACGAGTACATGCAGGTTCTCGCCGAACTGGGCGCCCTCGGCATCCTCGGATGGCTTTGGCTCATCGTCGCGTTCTACGTGTACGGTCTGCGCCTGTTGCGCCGCCTACAGCAGCCGTATTGGTACGCCCTCGCGGCCGGGATCATGGCCGTGCAGACCTCCGCGAACGTCCACAACCTGGTGGGCAACTTCATGGCGGGAGGGACGTGGACCGTCCCGTTCTGGTTGGCGTACGCGGCGTTGCCGGCGATCGGTTACCTGGCCGAGCGGCAGGACGGCGACGAGCCAGAGCCCGCCGCCGCCCGATCGTAGCCCTATACGACGACGGATATGTCGACCGCCGGTCGCAACTCCGCGCAGACGGCGAGGGCGCCGTGTACCGTGTGTGCGAGCAGTTCGCGCAGCGGCGTGTCGTCGATCTCGTCGTCACTGTCGAACGCTGTGAAGACGTCCTGTTGGATGATGTGGTCGAACCGCGGCCCCCACTTGCGCGTGCCGAGGCGCGCCGTCGTCGAGCAGTTGTCGACCATGTAGTCCACGCCGTTGGCATGCATATACGGGTTCAGCGAGTCGACTGCTTCGATGACGGACTCGTTGCAGACCTCGCTGTACGAGTGCCCGTGCGACAGCAGCAGATCGATCTGGGCCATCATCGTGCCGCAGTAGACGCCCGCGGCCTCGACGTTCAGCGGGATCTCCGACTCCACGCGCTGCGCCCGGACGCCCTCGCCTACGCGCCACATGCGCGTGCCGGCGACGTTGCCCATCGGCCACTTCGGCAGACGGTCCCCTGCCATGACAACGGACCGGATCTCGTTGCCCGAGGCGACTTCGTCGTAGATCTCCGCCAGCAGCCCGTACGCGGTCGGGTACGTCGCGGAGTACATGCGGCCGAAGGTGGCCTTCTCGTCGTCGGACAGACCGTTGTAGACCGCCAGGATACCATCGTGCGAGATGATCCGGTTGATCGGACCCGTGACGGACTCCGTGGACTGCTTGAAGGCGTCGTCGTCGGACATGCCCTGGTCGACGAAACGGCGGAAGAGCGACTCAACGATTCCGTGGACAGCGCCTAGCAGGATGCCGCGCTCGCCCGCGATGTCGCTGCGGTATTCGTTCTCAAGCGTCGTGATGAAGGAGAACGGCGAACCCAGCGCGACCGACCAACCGATGGCGATGTCCGTCGCGCGCCCGTCGGCGTCCTGCTCGATCGCGAAGCTGGCGTTGATGCCGGCGCCGTTGTGCTCCTTGCCCTGCACGTACAGCCGGCGGACAGACGGCCCCATGCCCTTCGGGCAGACGCCGATGACGTTGATGTGGGGCGGGAAATCGCGCCCTTCGTTCCGCAAGTGCGCGAGCAGGAAACCGTGGGACAGACCGAGCGTGGCGCCCCGCTTGAGCGAGCCGAAGACCTTCTCGTAGTTCTCCGCGAGCGCGGCGTCGGAGATTAGGAGCAGGACCAGGTCGGACTTGCGTATGACCTCGTACATCTCTCCGAGCGTGCCGTCGTCCTCGGTGAATCCGGCCTCACGGGCGTCCGCGCGCGAACTGCTGTGCTCGCGCAGCCCGACGACTACCTTTACGTCGGTTCCGACGAGGGACTCCCGCAGATTTTGCGCCTGCGCCGGCCCCTGGGAGCCCCAACCGATGACGCCGATCTGACCCACGCCTTCGAAGGCGTCTCGGAGGAGCCCAAAGCGGTCGCGCCCGCCCCGGACAATGCGCTCTTCCGTGTCGGCGAACTGTTTCACTTCCGTCTCGAATACCCTGGAGGTGAAGTCCCACCTCATAGCCTTGCCCCTCCCGCTGATTGGTATGAAAATGGCGCGTCTTGTGGTCACCCACTGCGTTTCGCGCACATCCACGTATGGTATCGCGCATCGCCGAGGGATTCATGTCCGACTGGCCCGCCGCGATGGGAGACCAGATGCCCCCACAGTTGCTGACCGACGACGAAATGTCACGGTTCATCCGCGATGGTTTCGTCACCGTGATGAGCACGCTCGACAGGGCGTTCCACGACGATGTCTGGAGCGAGACGGATCGCGCTTTCACGGAAGACGGCAATCCCGGCAACAACCTCATACCGCGCTTCCCGCACATACAGAGGGTGCTCGACGACGCCCCGGTCCAGGGCGCGCTCATCAGCCTGCTGGGGCCGGACTACTACGCCCAGCCGCATCGCCATCCGCACGCCAACCCGCCGGGCAGCCCGGGGCAGCAGATGCACCAGGACGGGGGCCGCCGGTGGTCTCACAGGACGCGACGTCTCCTGGTCTTCTACTACCCGCAGGACACGCCAGAGGAGATCGGCCCCACGGGGGTCGTGCCGGGGAGCCACTTCTACAGCACGCAAGATGGCGCGGCGCTAGAGGCGGAATTGCCTGTCGTCGGTCAGGCGGGGGCGGTGACGCTCGCGAACTACGACCTGTGGCATAGGGCGATGCCGAACCTAGGCAACCGCACTCGGTACATGCTGAAGTTCCTCTACGCGCGCATGTCCGAGCCGTCTCAGCCAACGTGGGACGCGGCGGACCCGGTCGGCGGCGCGCCGGCGCACGGGATGGAAGCACGCTCGCTGGCGTGGCACTACGGCGCTCCGAGCGACGACCACGCGAGCGCCGGACAAGGCCAGGCGGACCTCCTCGCGCGGCTCGACGGGTCGGATGAAGGGGATGCGCTGCAGGCGGCGTATTCGCTGTCGGACCTCGGCCCTGCCGTCGTGGATGCGTTGGCGACCACTCTGGTGGGCGATTCTGAGAACGCCGCCAGGAATGCGTCGCACGCCCTGACCGCGATCGGCGCGCCAGCGGTCGGCGCCGTGGCCGACGCGCTCGATCACGAGCGGCCCGAGGTGCGCGCACGAGCCGCGGAGACGTTGGGGGACATGGGCATGGCGGCCGCCGAGAGCGTGCCGCGGTTGGTCGACGCCGCGCGCGATGGAGACGCATCGGCGCGTCGCTACGCCGTGGAAGCGCTCGGAACGACGGCGCAGGGCACGGCGGCCGCCACGCAGACTCTGGCCGGCGCCCTGGCCGACGACGATGAGCGCGTGCGTCGCAACGCTGTCCTGTCCCTGGCGAGGATCGGCCGGGACGCCGAGGGCGCCGAGCCGGCGCTGGTCTCCGCCCTCACCGACGAGAGCCGGTACGTACGCGCCGACGCGGCCCACGCGCTACGACGAATCGGCACGCCTGAGGCGAACGACACGCTCCTCGAATTCCTCACCGTCGCAAGGTGGTGTCCCGACACGAGCCCCCGCAGCACACACTAAGCGAGCACATCCATGTCCCTGCGCGCAGCATTCGGCGAGATCGACATCACACCACCGATGGGCACGCAACTCGCTGGCTGGTTGGACCTCGCGAGACCTGCCGAGACCGTCCGCGATCCCGTATACGCGCGGATGGCGCTGCTGGAGTGCCGCGGTCAACGCATCGCGGTCGTGTCGCTCGACCTGCTGTCGATACGGGGTAGCGACGTCGTCGATCTGCGCGCGCGAATCCAGGCTGTGGCCGCCGTGTCGCCCTCACACACCATGGTCGCGGCTACGCATAACCACGCCGGCCCCGCGATCATCAGCATCGGCCCGTACCGGCGGGAGGACGCCTATCTCGAGTGGCTGAAAGACGCCATCGCCGACATGGCGGCCAACGCCGCGGCGCGGCTCGAACCTGCTGAGATCGGGATCGGGTCCGCTTTCGAGGCGCGCTACTGCCACAACCGTCGCTGGGTGACGCGCGACGGCGGTACGATCACGCAGCCCGGCGTTGCGAACCCGGACGTTCTCTACTGCGAAGGGCCCGCCGACACGGAGTTGGGCGTGGTCTGCGTGCGTGCGGTCTCCGGCAAGTTGCTCGGGTACGTCGCCAACTGGACCTGCCACCCGGTGCACCCGTACGACATGAAGACCGTGACGGCGAGCTGGCCGGGGGCGCTCGCCTCGGCGATCCGCGAGCGCGAGGATGTCCCGTGCGTGGTGCTCAACGGCGCCTTCGGGAACGTGCACACCGCGAATTGGGTCGACCCGTCGTACGTGGACGACCCGGACACAGTCGGGCGGGCGCTCGCGGACGCCCTGCCGACGACGGCAGCCGGGCTGACGTTCCAGCGCGACGTCACACTGTCGGCGGGTAGCGAGCTGCTCGAACTCCCGTTGCGTCATATCCCCGAAGAGGAACTCGCGTGGGCCCGAGCGATCGTCGCGGGCGAGACGGCCGCGGCCCCCGAAGGCTCGCAGCGCTACGGCCGCGACGAGACGTACGCGGAGTCCGTGCTACTCGTCGCGGAGAGGAAGCGGGCGCGGGATTTCAGCCGGGCCGAGGTGCAGGCGTTGCGCATCGGGGACGTCGCGCTCGTCGGCCTCCCCGGGGAGGTGTTCGTGGAGACCGGGTTGCGTGTGAAGGTCGCCGCGCCGTTCCGTCGCACATTCGTGGTCGGCGCTGCGAACGGGATGGTCGGGTACGCGCCGCCACCCGACAGCTACGCGCGTGGTGGCTACGAATGCACGACGGCGATGTGGAGCAAGGTGGCGCCCGAAGCTGCGGACATGATGGCCGACGCGGGAATCCGGCTGTCGCGCGCGCTAGCCGGGTAGTGGCCGCTAGTGCAAGTCCACCCGCGCGTTCCCCCGCTGCTGGGACTCCAAGAAGCCCATTGTGATCTGTACCGCCTTGTGGGCCTCGACTCCCGGAGAGGACTCCTCTCCACCCTCAGCGATCAGGCGGACGATCTCCTGCGCCGCCGCGGGAATGCCCGTGATCGGCCATTCCGGCGCCTCGATGTTCTCCTCGACGCCGTCTCGAACCAGTGTCGCGGCGCGATCGTCGATCATGAGTCGGCCCGACTCGCCGACTATGTCCAGACTGAACTGCGATGCGGTCTCCTTCGATCCCGCCGTGTAGAACCCACGAACGGCGTTGTCGAAGTGGATGTACCCACTCACGGCAGGCTCCGTCGCCGGGACGTGCCCGCCATCCCCCGCGTAGGCGTCGTATTCCTCGTAGCCGTCCTCCAGGTGCGCGAACACCCAGTCAGGTGAGCCGCCTGCGAACCAGCAGATGGCGTCGATCAGATGCGTGCCGTTGCGGAAGAGCATGGCGCGGGGGCCGTTGAGGGCGCCGATGACGCACCGAACCGGGCCGATGGCGTCGTCCTGGGTCACGCGTTCGTACGCGCGGCGCCACAGGGGCTGCCAGCGGCGCGTATGGTCCACGGACAGGACCGCGCCGCTGTCGCGCACGGCTTCGATCATCCGATCCGCATCCGCGACCGATGTCGCCAATGGCTTCTCGCAGAATATCCCACGGACGCCCGCCCGGGCCGCGTCGACCACGAGCGTTGCGTGCGCGTTGTCGCCCGTCGCGACGGTCACGACGTCGAGCGCTTGCTCAGCAAGCATCGCCGTGTGGCCCGTGTACGCCGTGATGTCGTCCCAGAAGTCGGACATGTCGGCGCGGAACGACTCCGCAGCGGCAGCGTTCAGGTCGCACGCTGCGACGACATCCACGTTCTCCAGTCCGGCCAGACCCGCTGCGTGCTCGCGCCCAATCCCGGTACACCCGATGATCCCCGCTCGAAGCATGCGCGATCCCTCCGCTGGTCGTGTCGTCTTGCGTCGCCGGCCGCAGCCGATGCTTGACCGACCCTAGCACGGCGCCCAGCGTGGCGGAAGTTGTCTCCGCACGTCCGGCTCAGTATCCTCGAAGGCACTCCTGAGGCCCAAGAGATGTCCGCCGTCACGCTCGTTCGCAGCCGATCACGTCGCTCGGCCATCGCGATTTCCGCCCTCGCGCTGGTGGCCACCGTCTGCGCTGCAGTGGAGGCCGGCCCGGGCCACACGACGGATGCCATCCTCTCGCGTATCCAGGCCGAGCCGTTGGCTCCGCGGCCGCCTCGTCTGCAGGGCGGATCGCCGACGCCGACGCCGCGCGAATCAGGGGCCTCCTCGCCTTTCCTGCTGCTGCCCGTGTGGGTTCACCAGACACTGATTTCGCCGCAGGACGGTGACCGTTGCGTGTTTTCCCCTTCGTGCTCCGAATACGCGGCGCAGGCGCTCAAGTCGCGAGGCCCGGCGGGCTGGCCCGTAGCGTCGGACAGAATCCTCCGCTGCCATCACGGCGCGCATGGCTCCTACCCATCTGAAGGTGGCTACGCTCTCGATCCGGTCAGAGAACCTGCGGCGACCCGTCTCTCTATCGCCGGCGGGCTCGCGTCGCTGGTCCCAGGGCTTGGCCAGTTGGTCGCTGGCGACCGCGTTGACGCCATGTACGCGCTTGGGACGGTCAGCCTGCTTGCGTGGGGCGCATCGCGCTACGCCCGCCGGGAGCAGATCGCGCCCGCGGCCGCTCTCGGTGGCCTGGGCGTGTTCTTCTACGTCGGCGCCGTCTACGGTGGGGCCCGGGCTGTCGGCCGGGCGTCACGACCTTGACGAGGCGCGGCGCCCTCGTCGCCGTCCTGTCCTGGCTCGTTTGGGCGCCGCTTGTGGCGCTCGCTGCTGATGGACTTGGGGCGGCCGAGGCGCGCTATGCGGCGGGCGACTTCGCCGGCGCTGAGAGCCACTTCCGTCAGCATCTGCGTGGCGAGCCAGGAAGCGAGGTCGCCAGATTCCGCGCCGGCCAGACCGCGATGGCGCTGCACGGCTACGGCCGCGCGGGGGATGACTTCGAACGGGTCGCCGCTCAAGGCGGCGCGTTGTCGGAGCGGGCATCTTTCATGGCGGGCCTCGCGAGCTACAGGCTGCGCGATTATGTGACGGCGGCCGGCCAGTGGGGCGATGTCGTTCGGTCGGCGGAGCGGGACGACATCGCGCAGGCTGCCCAATACGGGCGCGCCTGGTGCGCGATCCACCGCTACCAGTGGCCGTCGTCGCGAGAGGAACTGAAGCGAGTGACGCTCCTGTTCCCAGGCCTGGACGACGATCCGCGGGCGCCGCCTCTGCTGGCCGAGCTGCGGCGCGCCGACGCCCTTCCCATGCGTTCGCCAACTGCGGCAAAATGGATGTCCACGATCGCCCCGGGCGTCGGGCAGGTATATGCTGGCCGCGTAGCGAACGGGATCGTGTCCGCTGGTCTCAACGGAGCGTTCCTGTACTTCCTTGGCCGCGCCGTCACCGACGGCCGGTGGGTGGACGCGCTCTTCATCTACGTCGGGGGAAGCCGCTTCTATTGGGGCGGCCGACAGAACGCGGAGAAGTTCGCGCGCGCGCGGAACGACGCGATGCAGCGCGGCTTCGTCGCCGATCTCGCCCGGTACGACTTCTAGCAGTCGGACGACACGCCATGGCCCGTGAGTTCGTGCTCGTGCGCATGTACCGCCTCGGCGACTTGCTCATGGCGAGCGCGCTGGTGCGGGCGTGGAAGGCTGAGGAACCAACGCACGTCACGTGGATCGTCGCGGACGAGTGCGCGCAACTCCTGTACGGGCAGCCGTACGTCAACCGGCTGATCGTCGTGCCGATGGACTACATCGCGCGGTACAAGGAGCGCACCGTGTGGCGCGAGGACGAGGAGGCGTTCGGCTTCCCGGTCGACGAGGCGAAGCAGGCGTTCCCAACGCTCTTCGCCGCTCTGCCCGAGCGTGCCGATCGCGTGGTGAACCTGCAATTCAACGCCGCGGCTGCGATGCTGGCCGGAGCGATCGAGGCGCCAGAGCGCGCCGGACCTTACGCCGACGCAGCCGGTGACCGTCGCGTCCCCGACCGCTGGTCGCAGTACTACCTGGCCAGTGGCACGGACGTGCGCTATGGAATCACGCACTGGGTAGACGCGTTCATCAACATCGGCGAAGCGCCCCGGGAAGACATCCGCATGGAGTTCTTCCTGCGGCCTGAGCGCGACTTCGCAGCGTCAGTTCGCGCGCAATTGGGTGGGGCGCCGTACTTCGTCGTGCAGCCGGGGTCGTTCGAGGAGCAGAAGCGCTGGCCGGACGGGTATTTCGCGGAGGCCGCTACGCGCATCGCGGCGGCCACGCAGGCTGGGATCGTGCTCACCGGCGGCCGCGGAGACAAGATCATCGGGCTCCGCATCCACCGCACCCTGACTGAGGCGGGCGTGCCGTCGGTGAACCTGATCGGCGCGACGGACTTCCATCAGCTTGGCGCCGTGCTGCAGGATGCTCACAGCCTACTCAGCAACGACACGTTCACCCAGCACTTCGCGTCGACGTTGGGTGTGCCAAATATCACGGTGTTTCAGGGGAGCCCATCGCCTTGGATGACGCTCGGGTACCGCGAGGGAAACCGAGCCGTGGGCGAAGCCGACGCCTCAGCCCCATCCGTCGACAAGGTCGTCGGGGCGGTGCTGGGTACCCACACGGACTATCTGGAGGCCCGCAGCGTGGGAGGGTACCAATTCCCCATGCCGGCGGGGCCTGAGGCGGAGACCGCCGAATGGCAGGGACGCTGGGTCGTCGGCGCTGGACACCTGCGCGCGCTCGCGCCAGACGTCACTGTCGGTAACGACTTGCGGCCGGTGTTTGACCAGCGACTGCTTGACGTGATCCGCGCTGCGCGCGCTGCGCTCACGGCCGGTCAGGAAATCGACATGTCGGCGGTCGAGGTATCGCTGAGCGAGCCCAACCACCCACTGATGGCGCTCTTCATCATGTTTTTCCTAGAGAACCGCTTTGCGCTAGGCGCGGACGTAGCCGCGCGCCAACTCGCCAGCCTGGACTGGCTCGAGGGAGCCCTTCTTCGCGCAGGGACCGCGCAGTGAGCCGGCCGCTAGTCCCCGGCCGTGAGGATGGTGCGCGCCTCGCCGATACCCTCCCGCTGGCCGTCGGTGACGGCGGGGTATTGCGGGTCCATGGACTCCAGCGCATTCACGATTATGTCTGCAACCGCGAGACGCGTGAACCACTTGCGGTCGGCGGGTACGACGTACCACGGCGCGTCCGCCGTGCTCGTGTTCTTAAGGGTCTCCTCGAACGCGTCGTCGTATTCGTCCCACAGGCCGCGGACCATCATGTCCGAGTTCGAGAACTTCCAGTGCTTGGCGGGGTTCTCAATGCGCTCCATGAAGCGGGCCTTCTGCTCGTCCCGCGAGACGTTCAGGAAGAACTTCACGACGCGCGTGCCGTTCCGCGTGAGGTAGCGTTCGAACGCGTTGATGTCTTCGTAGCGTTCGTCCCAGATCTGGCTCGTGACGAGCTCGGGTGGGATGCGCTGGCCGGCGAGGAATTCGGGGTGCACGCGCACTGCCGTGACTTCCTCGTAGTACGAACGATTGAAGATACCGATGTGCCCTCGTCGGGGAAGGTCCAGCATGTGCCGCCACAGGTACCCGTGGTCCAGTTCCTCGGAACTCGGCGACTTGTAGGAGTAGACGTCGCAGCCCGAGGGATTCAGCCCCGACAGGACATGCTTGATCGTGCTGTCCTTGCCCGCGGCGTCACGCGCCTGCAGGATCAGCAGGAGGGAGTGCGTGCCGGCGGCGTAGAATCTGTCCTGTAGGTCGCGCATGCGCTCGATGTCTTCGGCGAGCTTCGCGCGCGCGTCCTTGCGCTTCATGCCGCCCGTTTCGCCTGGGTCGCACTTCTTCAGCTTGAACGTCGCGGGATCCACGCGGAACTTCGTGACGAGCATCTCTGACCCTATTCACAAGGCAGCCGGTGGCTGCCGCTAGTCCGTGCGTAACGCTTCCACCGGGGTCAGTTTAGCCGCACGGCTCGCGGGATACACCCCCGATACAACGCCAATAACGAACGCTACGCCCACCGCCACCGCCGCGCCGACGGGCGACACGGTCGACGGCCAGACCGCGCCGGCCAGGACAAATCGCCTCAGCAACTCGGCCGAGCCGCGGCCGAGCAACGCGCCAAACGCCGTGCCGATGAGCCCGCCGGACAGGCTGAGCACCGACGTCTCTATGAGGAACTGGAACAGCACGTCGCGCCGCTTCGCGCCCAGAGCTTTCCGCAAGCCAATCTCCTGCGTGCGCTCCGTGACGGACACCAGCATTATGTTCATGATGCCGATCCCGGCGACGACGAGAGCGATCCCGGCGACGACGCCCATCAGCAGCTTCAACATCATGCCCAGCCGCCCGGCTGTCTCGATTTCCTCGGTCGCCGTCCAGAACTCGAAGGCCGAGGGATCCTCGTGTCGGCGGGCCAACACGCGCTTGATCTCCTCGATGGCGACCGGCACCGCCTCGACCGATGTCGCCTGGATGCGTAGCCGCGCCAGGTCGCGGTTCCCCTTGATGCGCTTGTGGAACGCGGTCAGCGGCATGAACACGCGGTCATCCCAGCCGTCGGTAGACGCCGCGGCGCCCTTCTCCTCCATCACGCCCACGACGACGAGCCGGAGAGACTCCGACCGCGTTCCCTCGCCGCGTTCGCGTCCGCCCTTCTCCTGAATCGCTACGATCTCCGCGCCGACGGGGCTGAGATCCCCGAACAGGTCGTACGCGATCTGCGCGCCGAGCACGGCCACCTTGGCCGACGCGTCCACATCACCGGCGGTAATGAATCGGCCTTCGCGCAGGCGCCAGTTGTAGACTGTGGGATATGCGGGTGTCGCGCCGTTCAGCGAACCATCCTTAGTCGTCTCGCCGTTCCGGAAGATGATGCCGCCGCCGAGTGAGTCCTCCGCGCTCACCTCGACAACGGACGCCAGGAGCATGTTCAGGTTCTCGTAGTCGGCGTAATGGAGCGGCTTCGCCCTGTTCCTGCGCCACCTTCCCCACCCGCTACGTGTGCGCGACGTCAGCGTGCTGCCGCCCTGCCGCGCCCAGTCGTCCTTGTACACCTCGATAAGGCTGAGCCCGCCGTTCTGCGCCACCTCGGCGGCGACCATTACCTGGGCGCCGTCGCCCATGGAGATGACTGCCACGACCGCGCCGACGCCGATCACGATCCCAAACCCCGTGAGGCCCGTGCGCAGAGGGTTCCGCCCGAGGTTGGTTACGCCCATACGCATTGCCTCACGCCCGGATCGTGTGAACACGACATAAAGGGCGAGCACAGGCAGCGTAACCGCCAGAAGCCCGCATAGACCCAGAAAGCCCCAGCGAAGAAGAGCCTGGGGGGTCAGTCCTGAGAGGATTCCCTGAACCATGGGGGCTCCGTCGATCCTGTTATTGGTGCCGGAGGGCGTCGACCGGCGTCAGCCGCGCGGCCTTCCACGCCGGATAGAGACCGAAGAACACGCCGATGGCGACGGATACGAGCATCGAGGCGATTATCCACGGCCCCGACACGGAGAACGGCCATGCCACCCAATCGCCGCGCAGTCCCATCAGCGGGCCGATGAATCCGCCTACCTGTGGCGTCGAGATCAGCTTCGCGACGCTCCACCCGAAGCCGATCCCCAGCACAAGGCCGAACACGCCGCCGACTACGCACAGCGACGCGGCCTCAATGAGGAACTGGATGAGGATGTCGGTCCTGCGCCCACCGAGGGCCTTGCGCAGCCCGATCTCCCGCGTCCGTTCGGTGACGGACACGAGCATGATGTTCATGATCCCCACGCCGCCGATGAACAGCGAGAACCCGGCGATGATGCCGAGGACCCATGTGAGGGTGAGTCGGAGCTTCTCGACGAACTCGAGGTTCGATGTCCCCGGGGACCACGTGCGGTAGAACTCGTCGCCGTTGTGTCGACGGTCCATGAGCGCCTCGACCTCGCCCATGGCGCCCAGCAGCTGGTCTGTGTTGTTGGCCTGGACGGCGAGCATGCGGATTTCGTCGGAGCCGTTGAACCGCTGCTGCGCGGTCCACATCGGCATGATGACGGTGTTGTCGAGATCCCAGCCGTATTGGATGCTCTTGCCGCGGTGTTCCATCGTGCCGACCACGTCGAAGCGTTCGTCATTGACGCGGATCTCGGCGCCGAGCGGGTCCTCCGACCCGAACAGTTCGGTGACGACGGTCTGTCCCAGGATGGCGGCGCGGTTCCAGTCGACCTTGTCGGACTCCTCGACGAACCGGCCGACCTCGGGATACCACTCCATGCCCTCCATCATGGCCGGAGTGACGCCCTGGTAGCCCGCTCTCGTCTCGCGGGCGTTGGCTCCTTCGCCCGTCGTGATACGCGTGCCCCACCACTGTGGGATGCGGGGGATCACGATCTCCACGCTCGGGCACTCGCGCTCGATCGCGAGGACGTCGTTGTAGTCGAAGTATTCGGGGCTGTTGTTCCGCACCCAGCGGCCGTTCTTCTGGATCATGCCGGTGCGGAACATCATGAACTGCGCGCTGCCGCCGAAGCGCTCTATGTCCTCGACGATGATTGCGCGGGCGCCGTCGCTGATGGAGACCATCGCGAGTACGGCCGCCACGCCGATCATGATGCCCAGGAGCGTCAGCGACGAGCGTAGCTTGTTCTCGAAGATCGCGCGGAGACCTTGCGTGATCGATTCAATCGACCGCATCCACCTTATCCCCATGCTTTGCGCAGTCGGCTTGCGACCTCTACCGACCGAACGGGTTCTGCGACGGCCTGGGCGGCCGTATGAGAACCTGCGTCCCCGCAGTGATGCCCGAGACGATCTCGTAGAACGCCTCGTTCTTCATGCCGATTTCGATCGGTTGGCGCTTTCCGCCGCCTCCAGCGCCCGCCCCGCCGCGGCCACCACCACCTGGGCCGCCTCCGGGCCGACCGCCGCCTTGGCCCTGTCCGCCTGGGCCGCCCGCTGGCTGTCCCCCGCCGCCCTCGGCCGGCGCGTCGCCACCCTCGGACAACTCTACATAGTACGACTTCATCTGCGTAATGCGCCCGGCAAGGCTTGTCAGCGACTCTCCGTCCGGCAGCACAAGGGAGAACTCAACAGGGCCGGCGCGCCAACCGCGTGTCTGCCCGCGCAAGGCGAGGCTGACAGGTTCGTCCACAGTCTGCACGCGCGCGTCGACCTGCTTACCCATGCGCGTCTCGATCTTCACGTCGTCGCCGACGCTCAGCTTCGACCGCTCCTCGGGCTTCAGGTCCACGAGTACGCCGAAGCTGTCCTCCTCGTTCACAGCCTCGAGCGCGATCTGGAGCACGTCCTGTCGGTCGACGACGAAGATGTCGACGTCAGCCGTCATGCCCGGCAGTAGCTCCTTCGGCGATCCCACGACCTCTACCTCTACCTCGAAGCGGACGACGTTGTCGCTGCTGCTCCCACTCGGGGCGATTTGGCGCACGCGTCCCTGGAACTTGCGGCGCGGGTAGGCGCTCACGGTAATTTCGGCGCGGTGGCCTTCAGCCATCTGCCCCATGTCCACCTCGTTCACCGGCACGCGCACGATCATCTGCGACAGGTCGTCCACGTTCATGAGGGGAGGGCTCTGCGAGAACGCGCTGCGGCCGGAGGTGACGATCTCTCCCTGCTCCACGACGAGGTTCGTGACCGTACCCGATATCGGCGATGTGATTACCGTCCATCCCTGCCGCTGCTTGGCGGTCTCGAGCGACGACTCGTTCCGCAACACGGACGCCTGCGCGCTCGTCTCCGAGAGTTCGGCGACCTTCTTCTGCCCCTCGATCGTGTCCTGCGTCTCTTGCAGGCGCGACTGCGCGACGACCAGGTTCGCCTGAGACTGCCGCTCCGACGCGGCACGGGACAGCTTGAGCGTCTCTAGGTTCGCCGCCTGGAACGTCAGGGTGGTCTCGCGTGAGTTGATGACGCGTTTGTGTCCCTCGATAGTCGCCCTCTGCGACTCGGCGGACTTCCGCTGGCTCTCGACGTTCTGCTGGTTGTTGTCGTAAGAGGCCTTCGAAGACGCCGCGCGATCCTGTGCGTCGTCCAGGGCCTTCGCGCTCACGAAGTTCTTGTCGAACAGTTCCTGATTCCGCGCCAACTCGCGCTGGGCGTTCTCGCTGGCCACGCGGGACGAGTCGAGTGTCGCGAGCATCTGCGACAGGCTTATCTCGATCTGCTGGAGCTGGATTTCCGCCTGGTCGAGCGCGATCTTGTCGCGCTCCAGGGTGTCGCGGGAATTCGCGAGATCGGTCTCGGCCGAGGATATCTGCGTTATTGAGGCCTGCATGGTCGCTTCGAGGGCCGCCTGCGACGACCGCATGGACTCGATTTCCTGAAGGATCTGTGAGTCTAGGCGGGTCTTGGTAACGCGCGTCTGCTCGATAGCGGACTCCAGCTGCGCCTTAGCCGCGTCGTAGTTCGCTTCCGCCTGCGCGACTTCCTCGTCTATCTGCTCGGGGTCGATCACGCCAAGAACCTGCGCGGCTTCGACGATGTCGCCGTCCTCGACGTTCAGCTCTAGTAGCTCGCCCTCTACGTTCGACTTAATCTCAACCGAGATCAGCGCCTCTAGCGTCCCAGATTCCTGGACCTTCACGGAAAACGGCCCTGTCCGCGCCGCCTCAACTCTGTTCTGTGGCGCGTTGGCTTCGCTCTTCTGGTCACAACCCGTGGTCACCGTGCCGATAAGCGCAACGAGAACGCCCGCGCCAACAACGGACCCGCTAAATGGCGGTCTGAACACAGACGCCTCCTTCTGCCCTGCCTCAAACTACACAAACACCCTGTACATCTATAGACGCCGGGTCGCCACCCAAGTTTAGCCCCGCGGCGTCGGCAGCCCGACCCTCTCCGCCTCCGCGCAGAGACCTTGCCACGTGGTGTCGTCTACAACGATACCGGATGCCGATCGCGAGTGTCGCGCCCGGTGCTCAGGCTCCCCGGGCAGGAGGACCTCGTCCGCACCGTCGGCGGGCTCGCAGTCCTTCACATAGGCGCCCAGGCGGCTCGCCGCGCCGCGGAACTCCTCCTCGCCGCGGAACGCGCCCACGTCGAGGAGCAAGCAGAATACGCCGTTGCCGATGTGTCCGTCGCGCTCGGTGACGTTACCGGCGCCGGTGAGCGTGCCGGAGAGGAGTTCCGCCATCATGCTGAGCGCGAATCCCTTGTGCGCCACGGGGCCTCCGAAGGGCAGGATGGCGCCGCGCGGCGGGCCGTAGAAGTCCTCGGGGTTCGTAGACGGGTTCCCGTGCCGGTCGAGGATCCATCCCTCGGGCAACTCCTCACCGGCGTTGCGCCGGACCCGGATCTTCCCCTCGGCGACGATACTCGACGTCATGTCCATGAGGATGGGGTCGTCAGACGTTGGGAAGGCGACGCAGAACGGGTTCGTCCCGAGCCTGCCGTGCCGGCCGCCATGCGGCGCTACCGACGCGCCGGCGCCCGTGCTGTTCACCGTTATCATCGGCACGAATCCGGCCCGCGCCGCCGCGTCCGAGTAGTGACCCAGACGTCCGATGTGGTTGCAGTTGTGGATGCCGAAGGCGTGCATGCCCAGATCCCGCGCCTTGTCCATCCCGTCTGCGAGCGCGTGGGACATGGCAACGGGCCCGAAGTTCCAGTGCGCGTCGTGGATGGTGGTCGTCGCGGTCTCGCGGACGGTCGTCGTCGCCGCTCCGGGGACTGTGTGACCCGCGCGGACGCTGGCGCAGTATTGCGTCACCCGTATGACGCCGTGCGAGTCGTGTCCCGCGAGATTCGCCTCGACGAGCACGTCGGCAACGACCCCGGCGTCGTCAGAGCTAGCGCCCAACGCCTCGAAGATGTCACGAGAGATCGACCTGAGAGATTCCGCCGGAACTGTCGGCATGCTACTCCACCTAACGCCTATCGCGCTCGGACGCGCATGTCGAACCAGACCGCCACAACGAGCACCGATCCCTTGACGATGTCCTGCCAGAAGGGCCCCATGTTGGCGAGGCTCATCCCGTTGTCCAGGCTGCCCATCACCAGCGCTCCCAGCAGCGCGCCGGGAATGCTCCCGCGCCCGCCCATCAGACTCGCGCCGCCGATCACGCACGCCGCGATGGCGTCCAGCTCCAGCAGACGGCCAGCCTCGGGGCTGGCGCTGCCGACCCGCGCTGTCAGCACCGCGCCGCCCACGGCTGCCAGGGCGCCCATCATCGTAAAGGCCATCACGACCACGCGCCGGGTGTCGATGCCCGACAGGAACGCGGCCTCTGCATTCCCGCCCACAGCGTGGAGGTGGCGCCCGTAGCGCATCCGCGAAACTACCAGCCACATGACCACGGACAGGATCGCTACTATCACCAACGGCGTGGGTATTCCCCACGCGGTCTGCGGCAGACTCCCGTTCCCGATGTCCTTCAACCACGAGTCCATCGGGAGACGCGGCGTGCCGCCCTTGGTGATGGCGAGCATCCCACCGCGGTACACCATCAGCCCGCCCAGCGTGACGATGAACGCGGGAACCCGCTGGTACGCTACGAGCAGACCATGGCAGCATCCGAGTCCTGCGCCGACCGCCACCATGAGCGCCGCAGACGCGAGCCCTGGCGCGCCGAAGACGCCGTGAGACACCGCCAATCCGGCGCCCAGAAACCCCGCCAGCGACCCGACCGACAGGTCGATGTTGCCGCTGATGATGACGACCACCATGCCGATCGCCAGGATGGCCGTCACGGAGGCTTGGCGGGTGAGGTTCAGGAGATTCCGGGAACTCAGGAACACACCGTCCGTCACGACGGCGAACAGCGCCCAGATGGCGACGAGGGAAAGGGCCATCGCATAGGTCTGGAGATGACGCCGCTTCATGCGGCGCCTGCGGTCGGGCTCTGCGAGATGGCTGCCGCGACGATGTCGGCCTCGGTGAGGCCGTCGACATCGTCGAACGTCGCGGACACGGCCCCCTCGCGCATGACGAGGACACGGTCGCTCAGGGCCATGATCTCAGGGGCTTCCGAGGAAACCATGATGACGGCGGCGCCTTCGTCAGCGAGCCCGCGCACGAGGTCGTGGATCTCGGCCTTGGCTCCGACGTCCACACCTCGCGTCGGCTCGTCTAGGAGGAGCACGGAGGGGCGTGTGAGCAGCCACTTACCCACCGCCACCTTCTGCTGGTTGCCGCCGCTCAGTTCTCTCACAGGCGTCGCAAGGCCTGGCGTCCGCACGGCAAGCCGGTCGACGAGTCCCCGCGCCTCGTCAGCGTCTCGGCCGCGACGCACGAACCCGCCACGCGACAACCCGCGTAGCGCCGCGAGCGTCAAGTTGTGGCCGACACTCATTCCCAGGATGAGCCCCTGCCTCCGCCTGTCCTCCGCGACGAGTGCCATCCCGCGCGCGACTGCCTCCACGGGTCGGCGGATCGCCGCTGGCACGCCGTCGATCCACATGTCGCCATAGACAGTGCCGGGCCAGGCGCCGAACAGGCTGAGCAGCAGTTCGCTGCGCCCCGAGCCCATGAGGCCCGCGACGCCCAGGACTTCACCGCGATGCGCTTCGAAGGAGACATCGCGTACGCGCGCGGCGCCGTCGGGGCTGAGGACGCTCCACGCTCGCACCGACAGGGCGGGGCGGTCGTCGGACGCCGGAGCCACGACGCGTCGGGCGGCCGGCGCGACGTCGCGCCCGACCATCTCGCGGACGATGTCCGCAGCCGACAGTGGCTCCGCGTCCCACGTGCCCACGCGCTCGCCGTCACGGAGCACGGTGACTCGGTCGGCTATGTCGAGCACTTCGTCCAGCCGGTGCGAGATGTAGATGATCGTCACGCCCCGGGATCGCAGCGTCCGCAGGATGTCCAGGAGCGCGTTGGCCCCGGTGTCGGTTAGCGCGGAAGTGGGCTCGTCAAGCACGAGGATACGCGCGTTCCGAACGAGCGCCTTCGCGATAGCGACGAGTTGCTGCCGACCGACGCCGAGCGCGCCCACATCCCCCGACGGGTCGATGCCGCCGCCAAGAACGTCAAGCTGGGCAGCGGCGACCTCGCGCATCTGTCGGCGATCTACAATGCCGCGGCGCCCCGGCTCTCGCCCGAGCAGCAGGTTTTCCGCTACGGACATGCCCGGCACGAGCGCCAGTTCTTGATGGATGACCGCGATCCCGGCGCGCTCCGCGTCCCGCACCGACCGGAACGCCGCTCTCTCTCCGTGCACGTGAAGGTCGCCCGCGTAGGATCCGGCCGGCCATGCCCCGCCGAGAAGCCGTATGAGCGTTGACTTCCCGGCGCCGTTTTCGCCGCACAGCGCATGGACTTCGCCCGCGCGCACGTCGAAGGTGACGTCGCGCAGAGCCGGTATGCCCGCGAACTCCTTGGTGATGGACTGGAACCGGATCGCGACATCCATGCCGCTCTCACGCGTCTGCGTTGAGGAAGACCGGCTGCGTCCACGCCACAGCGCCGCCGGCGCCATAGCACTCGGCGCGAACGTAGGCGAGTCCTTTCGCGTCCTCGGCGTCGGTGGGCAGCGTGAACGACGCGGACGCGCCGTCGGTGGTCTGCCGGTAGATCCCGTGCTGACCTATGAACCGGATCCGCGTCGCGTTGGACGTCGTCACCCGGAGCGCGCCATCGGCGACCACGACGTCCGTGACCTCGACGCCCGTCGACGCGTAGAAGCTCCCCGTGCGGAGCGCCTCGACGATCGCCGAGACGGAGTTCTCAGGCGCTCGGACGACGTTCCACGCCAGCTCGACGTCGATCTTGGAGTGCGAGTCGTCGTGCCCGAATCCCCAGACGCGGCGGCCCTTGCTGAGCAGCATGTCCCAGCGATCCGTGGCGAGCGGCGTCCCGGCAAGGCGCTCGATGACCCCATTGTAGATTTCGATGCCCGCGTAGCCGTCGACGGCCTCGAGGACCTCATGGGGGCAATGGTTGAAGTTGTATCCCCAGTTCGGGTGGTTCATGACCGCGAAGGCGCCTTGCGCGTTGATCGCGTTGACGACGGTCTGCCGGTCGCGATCCGGCTCGATGAACTCGGTCGCGTCGATCTGCAGTATGTGGGGGCCGTTGCGCGATACTTCCACGCCTGGGATGAGCGTCAGCGTGGTGTTTGCGCGGTAGTCGGCCGGGTCGATGAAGATGTCGTGATCGGTCATGGCGAGGAAGTCGTATCCGCGGCGTTCGTAGTCCGCCAGGACATCCTCGAACAATTCGGACCCGTCGCTGAACGTCGAGTGTCCGTGCAGGTTTCCTCGCAGCCACTCGCCGGCGGGTCGGTACGGATTATCTACAGATACTGCCACGGGCCGAGCTCCTCTCTCCATGTTGACGCCGCCTGCGCAGCGCGGGCGCCCAGGTTGCCACACCCCCTGTCCGCCCACAACGCTCTTTGACACGTTCGCGCGATTGTGATAGCTTGGCACGCGCTGAACGGCAGGACGCACGAGTCGACCTTACATTGCGAAGTCTGGGGCCATCCGTGAGACGAGCCATAGCAGTTCTGATGGGCGCCCTGGCGCTCGTCGTACCGACGGGCGTCCAGGCCCAGACCATCACGCATGACAATGGCAACGTGGAGTTCGGCATCACGGGGCAAGGGTTCCTCGCTGGTGACTTGGACTTCGCGGCTGGCATCATCGACCCGAACTTCCGGTACCCGGCGAGCGACCCAAATGCCCGTCAGTACCTCCAAGGCTGGTCAGGGATATGGCTGGGCAGCGATGTCGGGCCCGTTGCGAGCCACCTAGACATCATCGACGGCGGAATCTTCGGCGGCGAGTGGCTTCCTCTCACGACGGGCGCGCCGGAAGACATCTCTACCGACGCCGGCCGCCAGACCATCAGGACCGAATTCGGGGCCGCGCCGACAGAGACCTCGGACCTGCCTTTCACGGTATTCATCGAGCAAGTTACGCACACGTGGGCGGACGGGCCTGAGAGCAACGGCGTCGTCTTCATCATGACGATGACGAACCAGAGCGACCTACCCGCGGAAGACCTGCGCATGGCGTTCGCGACGAACTGGGACGTCGATCCACAGGTGAACGAGACGGGGAAGCCGAGCCAAGACCTGGCAACGTGGGACGCGGATCGGCAGGCGTCGATCATGTTCCAGGGAGACGGGTCGGTCGCAGAGGACACCACGCACGTGGCGACTGTGCTGTTGAGGGGGAGCCTCTTCGCGCACAGGATCTCGCCGTTCCTGCCGCAGACTCCGTGGACCTGGCCGGATGTCCAGCGTTCAGATTTCCTAGGCTCTCCTCAGGTGACCCGTGAAACCATCACGGCGGGCAACCGCCAGACGATTACCGCCGCCGGCCCCGTTACGCTCGACGGGCTGGCCGCGCACACGTTCGTGTTCGCGCTTGTGGGCGGGGAGACGCGCGGCGACCTCGAACGCAACATCGACGCCGTGGCCGATGTCATCCGCAGGCCGCAGGCGGTTCAGACGAGCGTGAACGACGACGGCATCCAACTGCTGTGGGAGCCGCCGATAAGCGCTGAGATCTTCGGGTATGCCGTACTTCGCTCTCTCGAAGAGGGTGGGCCGTACGATCAGGTCGGACCGCGTATCGTCCAGACCGTCGAGTATCTGGATACGAACGTCCAGCCGGGCACGACGTACTACTACCGCATCCACCCCGTCGACCTCGCCGAGAAGATCGTCAATACGCCGTCAGAGCCGGCGACAGCGACCACCAGCCCCAAGCCGACCGCAGTCAGCACGCTCGCGCTCGGACTTGAGGGGACGCCGTCCGTTCCCGAGGTCGCCATCGCGCTCGCTAAGCCCAGCGATGTCGACGCTAGGGACGTGGATCTGCTTCTGCTGCGGAACGAGACCGGGCTCGCCCCGTTCACCATCATCCAGCAGGGCAAGTTCACCGAGGAACTGCGGGACGTCGAGGTTGAGCCGGGCCGGACGTACTACTACGCCGTTCGCCTCATCAACGAGTTCGACCGTCTCAGCGACCTGTCGAATGTCGCCCGTGTGGAGGTGCCCCTCCCGGTCGCCGCTCCGTCGCTGGACCTCAAGGATGTGGCCGTCTATCCGAACCCGGTGCACAGGTCGCGCAACAGCGAACTGCACTTCCGCAACCTCCCGATCGGCACGACCATCCGCTTCTATACGGCCACGGGCGAGTTGATAGACCGCGCGGACAACCAGCAGATAAGCATCTACGACTGGACGCCCGGGCCCGATCTCGCCAACGGCGTGTACGTGTACCAGATCGAGTGGGCCGCCGAGGCGGTGTCGCGCGACCCCGAGACCGCCCCGAGGGACACGCTCCCCAAACGCATAGCGGGCAAGTTCGTCCTGATGGACTGAGCGTCCGCGGGCTAGCATGTCTCGCCGTCGCAGGAGGAGTCTACGCATGCCCAGCGATCTTCCACGCGCTCCGATCCCGCTCGACGAAGCGCTCGCGGCGCGCGACCAACTGATGCGTGACGGCTACTGTGTCGTGCCAGGAGTGCTGCAGGGCGACTTCCTGGAACGCGTGCGGGAGTTCGCCGACGGTTTCCTCGACGACCATCCTGTCGACCACAAGCACCGGTATCAGGGCAGCGACTTCCACATCGTCGGCGAGTCGCGCTGGCAGGCTAACCCGGACGAGCGCCGGTACCATGCCCCCATAGTGGACGAGCTCGTCGACTTCCCAGAGCAGCGCGCCATCGGCGAGGCGATCGGCCTCGAGGGCATGGATTGCGGCGGCGGGATCATCATCCTGAACAAGCCGCCACAAGGCCCTCCGCTCTACTGGCATCAGGACTGCATGCACTGGAACCACCCGCGTTCGGCGCTCCCGTGGCCAACGCAGGTGTTCCTGTCGTATTACCTCGTGGATACGACGCGGGAGAACGGCTGCCTGCGCGTGATCCCCGGGACGCACCTGCGGCGCACACCGCTGCACGACATCCTGCCGCCCGCGCACGGACCCGAGATACAGGCGGTGGAAGAAGACCATCCTGCGTTCTCCGAACAGCCGGACGAAGTGGAAATCATGGCGAAGGCCGGCGACCTCGTGTTCGCTGATGCGCGCATGCTCCACGCGGCGTGGCCCAACCGCACAGACGTGCGTCGGCCGCTCGTCCTCCAGTGGTGGAGCGTGTTCCCGTTCCCAACGGCTCCTACGTGGTGGGAGGGAGACATGCCGCCCGAGCTGTCCGCAGACCCGGATGGCGAGTACCACCCAACGCGCATCCCCGGCGACCACCTCAAGGCCCCGGGCGCGATGCAGAGCGCGTAAGCCGCCTCGCATCTCACGGCGGAAAGGTCCCACTATGAGCGACCAGACCGGCCGTCGGATCGTGATCCGCCCCGACGGGCGAGCCGAGACCGAGACGTTCGCCGTGCCGTCGCCGGGCGCAGGCCAGGTTCTGATCCGCACCGAGTACACGGCCGTCAGCGCGGGGACCGAATTGGGCTCCCAGGAGCAGCCGCGCGCGGGTGACTACTACCCCGGCTACTCCAACGTTGGCGTGGTCGTGGAATGTGGGCGCGACGTAGAGGACATCCCGCCCGGGACGCGGGTGCTGTCGGCGGGAGGCCACGCCAGCCACGTGGTGTCGGCCATCGGGCCGCCGTATATGGCTCGGGTGCCGGACGGGGCGTCGTCGCGAGACGCCGCGTTCGGCGTCATCGGCATGGTCGCGATGCACGGGGCCCGGAAGGCCGCGGTACAGTTGGGCGAACACGTGCTCGTTACGGGGGCGGGGATGGTCGGGCAACTCGTGACACAGCTCATCCCCGGCGACGCCGCCGAGACGCTCACCGTGGCGGACCTGTCAGAGGATCGGCTTGCTCAGGCCAGCGCGCTTGGGGCGACCCACACGATCTGTCCCGGCGATGGCGAACTCGCGGAACTTCACCGCGCCGCCGTCGGCGAGCCCGTCGACATCGCGGTCGAGGCGACGGGATACCCGCAACTGCTGCCGTCGATCATCGACGTCCTGCGAATCGGCGGGCGGTGTGTTCTGCTGGGCTCGATATGGCACCGTGAAGTCACGCTGGATCTGATGCCCCTGCACGAGAAGGAGATCACGCTCCAGGGGTGCCATCAGCCGAAGTGTCCCGACGAGCCGCACGCGTACTACCCGTACTCGAAGACGTACAACTCGCGCGCGTTCCTGGAGCGGGTCGCGGACGGGCGCGTCCAAGTGGCCCCGCTGATCACGCATGCGCTCTCACCCGACGATGCTGGCGAGGCCTACAGGCTGCTGCGTGATGAGCGCGACGCCGCGCTTGGCGTGCTGTTCGATTTCACGGGCGGCTGAACGGTGTCGGTTCGTTCCACAGCGTTGGCTACCTCGCGCCAGACGCCAGCGATCCGCGTCCCGCAGTCGGGGCACTCGCCCTGTCGCATCCGGTCAGACAGTATCTGGAAGCCTCGGCGGTCGACTAGCTTCCCGTCGCATCCGGGACAGAACGTGCTCTCCGTGTCCCCAACCGATCCAGGCAGGTTCCCGGCGTAGACGTACCTCAGTCCCGCGCGTTTGCCGATTTCCCAGGCGCGCAGCAGTGTGCCGACGTCTGTGTTCGCCGGGTCGGTCATCTTGTAGTCCTTGTGGAACGCCGTGACGTGCCAGGGGATGTCCGCTGACACCGACGCCACGAACTCCGCGATGTCCCTCAGCTCCTCGTCCGAGTCGTTGTAGCCCGGCACGGTAAGCGTGACGATTTCCGTCCATATGCCGCGCGCGACCAACGCGCGGATCGTGTCCAGCACAGGCTCAAGTCGGCCCCCGAGCTTGCGGTACTGCTTGTCCTGGAACGTCTTGAGGTCGACCTTGTACAGCCGCACGTATGGTTCGAGGTAGTCGAGCACGCGTGGCGTTGCGTTGCCGTTCGATACGAACGAGCAGGTAAGACCTTGCTCCACGGCCTCGCGGAAGACCGCCACGGCCCACTCGCTCGTGATGAGCGGCTCGTTGTATGTGCTGGTGACCACCTCTGCCCCGAGGCGGAGGGCGGCGGCCACGATCGCGTCGGCCGACGTCTGCTGTGGCGCTATCCCGGCGGCCGGGTCGCGCAACGCCTGTGACGTCACCCAGTTCTGGCAGTACCCGCAGTGGAAGTCGCACCCCAGCATCCCGAAGCTGAGAGCCCGCGCGCCCGGATAGGCGTGGAAGAACGGCTTCTTCTCGATGGGGTCGCATTGGACGCCGGCGACATACCCGAACGGCGCGTACAGCGTGCCGCCCTCGTTGTATCGCACTCGGCAGACGCCGAAGCGCCCCGGCTTGACGAGACACTCGTGCCCGCACGCATAGCAGCGCGACGACCCGTCGGCGAGAGTGTCGTGCAGCTCACTCTCCCGCGAGTGCTCGCGGAGGACGTCTCCCAACGTGTCCGCGCTCGCGCGCATCTGGTCCCCCGCGCCGCTAGATAGTCTTCATTAGCTCTTCGAACGCGCCCAACTGCGGCAGTATCAGGTGCGGTTGTGGGACACGCTCCTGCACTACTTCGAGCGTCTTCAGCCCGTTGCCGGTAATCGACACGACGGTGGATTCGTCGCGGCCTATGTGGCCGCTCTCGATGAGGTGCTTCGTCGCGGCCAACGTCACGCCGCCCGCGGTCTCGGTGAAGATGCCCTCGGTGGCCGCCAGCAGACGGATCGCCTCGACGATCTCCTCGTCGGTCGCGTGCGCCGCGTAGCCGCCGGACTTCCGCACCGTTTCCACCGCGTAGATGCCGTCTGCGGGGTTCCCGATCGCCAGCGACTTGGCGATCGTGTCCGGCCGCACCGGCTTGACGAACTCCTCGCCCTCAAGGACCGCCGTGACTATGGGCCCGCAGCCGGTCGCCTGGGCGGCATGGATCTTCGTATTGGCCGGCTCGATGAGGCCGAGCTTCTCGAACTCACCTATGGCCTTGCCGATTTTCGTGATGAGCGACCCGCCCGCACACGGGACGACGATGTTGTCGGGTGAGTCCCAGCCCAGGTCCTCGAGGATCTCGTACCCGAAGGTCTTGGACCCCTCGGCGTAGAACGGTCGCAGGTTGATGTTCGCGAACGCCCATTCATAGACCCCCGCGATTTCGCTGCACAGCCGGTTGACCTCGTCGTAGGTCCCCTTGATGCCGACTACCGTTGGCTCGAAGATCGACGTGCCGATGACCTTCGCGACTTCGAGGTCCGCCGGGATGAAGATGAACGACCGCAGGCCCGCGCGGGCGGCCTGCGCGGCGACCGAATTCGCCAGGTTGCCCGTCGACGCGCACGCGGCGGTTTCGAAGCCGAATTCCTTGGCCTTCGAGAGCGCTACCGACACAACGCGGTCCTTGAAGGAGAGCGTGGGCGGGCAGACGGCGTCGTTCTTTATGTACAGCTCGCGAACGCCGAGTGCTTTGGCCAGCCGGTCCGCCCTCAACAGCGGCGTGCTGCCGGTGTCGAGCCCGTCGGTCGGCGGGCCGTCGAGGGGGAGCAGGTTGCCGTATCGCCAGTGGCTCCGGGGCCCACTCTCGATCGTCTCTCGCGTGACTTCCTTGGCGATCGCGTCGTAGTCGTACGCGACTTCCAGCGGCCCGAAGCACATCTCGCATACGTGGAGCGGCTCTATCGGGTAGTCGTGACCGCACTCACGGCACTTGAGTCCCTGTACGTGTCCCATCTTCTCATCGCTCCCGTTCGCTTGCCCGCTCAAGACGAAAACGCCCACTGCCGATCGGCAGTGGGCGAATACATCGGTTCTGCACTCAGCGCATTATCGACAGCGCCCACCGCCGTGTCCGTCATGCGGCATGCGCATGGCGCGCATGCCGCTAGGCATGGCCATACGGTCAATCTGCGGCACCGAGTGTCGGCAGTTCATCTCAGTTCGTTCCCTGTGTCCGGCGGGCCGCCGGGGTGCTCCTCCGGCCCGCTGAAAACGTACCACACCGACGCAGTCGAGTCAAGACGCCGACCCGGCCAGACATCGCCTAGACGTAGTCGTGAAGGCGCTTTGCGACGTGGTCCGCGAGTAGCGTATTGCCACGATCGGTCATGTGCACGCCGTCCTCGCCAACGCAATCTACGACGCCGCCGTCCGAGACGGCCCGGTACAGGTCGTGCACGGCCACGTCGAGTTCCGACGCGATCGCCGATGCTGCGGAGTTGTACTCCAGGACGTCGGCGTCGAAGCGGTCGAAGCCCTTGCGGGCGTGGTGCCGCTCGTAGACGACGGGGGTCGTGGCCGCCCACACAACCGCCCCGCCCATCTGCTCGACGAGCATCGCCAGAATCGACCGTACGTTGGGGCCGTACTCCAACAGGCCGACCTGTCGCGCGTCAGACCCGTAGGCCCGCTTGATGTCATGCAGGCCACAGTTCACGTACGCCACCACGGGTGGGTCGTCCGCCACGTACCCGAGCCACGCCGGCAGTTTCGCCAGCAGGTTGGCGCTGTCGCCGCCGTTCTGTGGGATTTCGGCGATCTCGGCGCGCCCCATGAGCCGTTCGCGGACGCCCGGAGCGTATCCCATCCGAATCGAGTCGCCTATCAGCAGCACGCGTGGCGGCATGTGCGGTCCCTTCGTTGTCGTCGGTCCAGTCCTCGGCAGTTGAGGCGCCGTGGCGTTTCCTATATCCTTCGCCCCGACTTCGAGCCGCCCACGCGGGCCGACAAAGGGGCACACTATGATCGCTACGCTGAGCGCCTGCATCGCCATCGTCGCCGCGCGCGCGGTTCCCGTCGTCGAGGTGGAGGATACCGTCGCCACCTACGCTCCGGCTAACAACGGCGCCGGGCCGCTGTGGTGCTACGGCGCCCCGCTCATCGCACGCGTCGGCGACAGAGTGTATGCCTCCGCCCTCGAGACGGGCGTCGATGTCGAGCCGCTGTGCAACACGCGCTGGCGCCTGTTCGCACGTGAAGACGACGGCGCGTGGGAGCTGATTGGGCACGCGACCGAGTTCGACACGCGCGAGCCGTGTCCGCTGGGGGCGACTCAAGACGGCCGCGTGTTCCTATCGATCAACCCTCTCATCGATCTGTCGGGACGTCGCAGCGGCCCATCTGACCCGCAATTGCTGGAGTTCACGTCTCCCGCGCCCGGAGCCGAGCCGCAAGCGCTCGACGTCCCCTGGGCCGGCGGCCACACGTTCACGGAGCACTCCTATCGCGGCTTCGCGGTGGACGGCGAGGCCGGTGAGCAGTTGGCCATGAACATCGACTCGCCGACCGGGGACCAGTTCTGGGCGCATCGAGATGCCGGCGGGAACTGGACGAACGCTGGCCGCGTTCCCTTCCCTATCCGCTCGTGCTATCCGCAGGTGTCTCTGCGTCACGGCGGCGGGCACGTGTTGGCCATCCGCGACATCGTCGAGCCGGTGGACGAGTGGCGCGAGTACAAGTTCGAGCAGACGCAACGGAAATGGGACTACGTGTTCCGCCGGCTGTTCTACGCCTGGACTCCGGACATCTCGTCGGAGCAGTTCGGCGATGCAATCGAGATCGACGACGTCGACGCGACGTCCGGCCACATCTCCAACCTCGACATGTTCATCGCGGACGACGGCGCTGCCCATATCCTGTACCTGCGGCGCACTGTGCAATCCACGTCGATGCGCGACCGCTTCTTCCCGGACGAGCGGATCGCCGCGGATCTAGTCCACGTCGTTCTCCGGGACGGGATCGAGGCGTCCAGGCAGACTCTCATCGCGGGTGGCGAGGGGACGTCCGGGCTGCAACCCGCGTATGGCCGCTTCCACCGGGACGCCGACGGCGGGCTGCACGTCGTCTACGCGGCGAGCGGGACGAACGGACTCATCGCGCTGACCGACGACGGCCCCGGCGAGCCAGTCACCATACCGCTCGAGGAGCCGTTCGGCACGTTCTTTACGGCGACGGAACGCGGCGGCTCTCCGCCGAGTGACACTCTCGACCTGTTCGGCATCGGCCGCGAGGGGCAGGTCCTGCGGTACGCCCGCGTGCAGCTGCCCTAGCGGCCACCGCGCTCAGGCGGATATGCCTGGATCATCCCGGGCTCACGCATGCACGCCTCGACGTCGTCGAGTTCGAGCGGCGCCAGGGCCGTGAAGTTCTCGATGCCGTCCTCCGTGATGGCGATCGTGTCTTCGACGCGAACGTACAGACGCTCTTCGGGAATCCAGATCATCGGGTCGACGGAAAACACCGTGCCAGGCTTCAGCGGCTCTGGCCAGTAGTTCCCGCTGTCGTGCACGTCCAACCCTACCGTGTGCGAGAGGTGGCCTCGGAATGTCAGCGCGCCGCGCGCGGCGGCTTCGTAGTGCGGCTGCGACCACGCCGTGCTGTCGATCACGGCGCCCATCGTCTCGGCGGCACGGTCCATGATCTCGGCGGCCAACTCGCCGGGCCCGATCAGGCTCAGCAGCGTCTTGTGGTACTCGACGATGAATCCGTATAGCTCACGCTGCGCTGGGCTATACGTGCCGTTCACCGGCCACATCCTGCCGATGTCCGACGTGTACTGCTCGTAGTCTGGCGCGTAGTCCAACAGAAGCATGTCGCCGTCGCGCAGTTCGTCGTTGTTCCGCCAGTAGTGGCCGAACCACGCGTTCGTGCCGCCGCCGATGATCGCCGGGTACCCGCCACCCCTCGCGCCGTTGACGCGGTAGATGTAGTCCGCGACGGCTCCGAGCTGGTACTCCATGACTCCGGGGGCTGTGGAGCGCATGCCTTCGGTCGCGGCGAGCGCGGTCAACCGTCCCGCGAAGCGCATCACGTCGATCTCTTCGGCGCTCTTGACCATGCGCAGCTCACGAAGCGTCGGCGTCAGGTCTTCGAGTTCATCGATGCCGGTGTGTTCGGAGAGCTGTCGCGCGAACCATTGGGGCCACTCGGCGCGGGACCAGATGAACTCGTCGACGTGGGCGCGCGACGCCTCCGCGCGCGGCACGTAGAGCGCACCGCCGGTGGGTATGTCGTCGACGAGCGAAGCCAGCGGCGCGACGCGCTCGACGCCCGTCCACGCACACGCGGCGTCGGCGTCGTCCGCGTGTAGTCGAGGGCCTTCCGACCGCTCCTCGCCTTCGTCGCGTGGCGGCAGGTAGACCGTCGACGTGCCTGTCTTGGTGTCCAGGAGCAGATGTGCCCCTGCCACCTCGACGCCGCATAGGTAGAAGAAGTCGTTGTCCTGGCGGAAAAGCGCGAGGTCCCCTGCTGACGGAGCGCCCGGCACGATCGCGACGCCGTCGCCGCCGATGGCGTCCATCACTGCGCCTCGGCGACGCGCGAACTCCTCGCGCGAGAATGTCGTTCGGTACACGAACCTGCGGAGATCGTCTGCCATGTTCGCCTTCTCGCAGCGTAGCGTGGCGTTCCCTGCACCGTCCTGCGACGCCGAGCGACCGTCGGGCCGCGCTTGAGGGCCGTCGGACGGGCCTGCTATAGTTGTTGAGCCGCCCGAGAGCCCGGCACATCCGGTCGTCTCCCGACGCCCGCGGCCATCGTACCCCGCCGCCATACCCGCGGCAACGGCGCGAATGCAGTCGACGAGGAAGCGCGAATCTCTACCACATCCGCCTCTGCGCTGAGGGCCCCAGGACGACCGCCCGTAGATGCCATCTAGCAGACCCCGCCTGAAGGACGCATCGCCGACGCGCGCGCCTATGCTTACAGGCGTGTGGCTCGCGGTCGGGTATGCGATCGTCCACGCGGCGCTCGCGCTGCCGGCTCGGCGGTTCGTCGCGGTCCCGGGCTATGTGTGGGCAGTAGACATCGCCGTGGCGATGGTGTGTGCGGTCGTGCTTGTACGACGGGCCCAGGTGCGGGTCGCGATGTCCAACGCCATTGGGCGGGCCATTCTGCTGTGGGCGCCGGTGGCGTACTTCCTGTGGTGCTACAAGTGGTCGGGGTGGACGCTGCACGCGATCTACCCGCCCGACTTCACGATAGATACAGCCTTCATCGCGTTCGAGAATCTGTTCGGACAGCCCTCTTTGTGGCTCGCGCGCGGCAGATCCCGCCTGACGACGGAGACGCTGCACGCGTTCTACGCCAGCTACTATCTCTACACGGTGGGGATCGGCGTGTACCTGTTCGCCGCTCGCAGGTACGTGGATTTCGAGAAGATGAGCTGCGCCGTGATCATCGGATACGCTGTTTCCTACGTCGTCTTCGCGCTCGTGCCCTTGTGGGGGCCGCGCTGGGCGCTTGTCGACGCTGGGCTCCTTCCGGTCGGCGAACGTCGGCTGGAAGGCTATGCGCTCACGACGTGGATCAACGGCATCCAGTGGGACGGGGTCGCCCTCAAGGGCGGCGCGATGCCGAGTTCGCACACGTCCACCGGTGGCGTGTTCATGTATTGGTGCTGGCGGCTATGGCGACGCAAAGGTGGTATTCCGGGCACCATCATTGTCGCCGGTATGGCTCTCGGGGCCGTGTACGGGCGGTACCACTACGTGACGGACGTCGTGGCGGGCGCAGTTCTGGCGGCGGTCGGCATTGTGATCGCCGAGAAGTGGGTGGACGCCGGCCGGGCGCCGGCTGCGCCGCGGGGAGCTTAGCTTGACGACGTTCACGCACGCGGCCGTCGGTCTTGGGGTCGCCTCGTTCTTCCCCGGATCGAGTCCCTGGCTCGCCGTGGGTTTCTCCCTGCTGCCGGACCTCGACCACCTCCTGTTTCTGAAGTCGATGCGCCTGAAGGTGGGCGGCATGCAGCACGCCCGCACGTTCATGCACGAGCTTCTCGGCACAGTCGTCTACACGGCCATCGGCCTCCCAATGTTCCTCGTGAGTCGGGAGCTCGGCGCGCTCTTCGTCACGTGCCTCCTGACGCACCTGTTCTGCGATTTCATCAACGGCTACAGCACCCCGTACAAGTCGATACGCGATCTCCCGAGCGTCGATATGGGCAAACGCTTGGCGACCCGCATCGTGCAGGAAATCACACTCGGAGCCGCCTGTATATGGCTCTTCGTGACGGTCTGACCCACGCGCGGAAGGTCGCCGCCGACCGCGTGTTGGGCAGGGCTCGCTTCCCGTTCTCCGCAACCGAGGTGACGCGTCTGAGCGCGTGGCTGTGCCTCATCGCGGCCGGCGCACACATGGCGGGCCATGTCGCGTGGGCGCTCGGGGCGATACTCGCCGCGCTGCTGTTGGATACGCTCGACGGCGTCGTGGCGAGGCAGAACGGAGAAGACGCGCCCGAGGTCGATTGGGCGGCCGATCGGTTCGGTGAGGCGGTGCTCGTTGGACCACTGGCTTGGCGCGAGCCCTGGCCCGTCGCGGCGGCCTATGCGGCCGCGTATGCCGCGAACGTCTTCCTCCCCCGCCTGCGCATCCCGGTGCTTCCGCTCCGACACGCGTTTGCGGCCTACTGCATCTACAGGTTGTATTCGGGCTAGCCGCGGCGGCGGGAGAACGTACACAGCGCCCGGCCGATGACCGATGAGAAGGCCGCCGGCCCGAGGTCTACAGGCGCGGTGCTCTCCGCGTGCGTGCCCTCGACGACATACTGCTGTTCAGCCGTCTCCTCCGCCAGCACGCGTTTGATGAGCACGCCATAGCGCGCGTGCCTAAAGACAACCGCGTCGCCGGGTCTGATGCGCCAGAGCCATCGCACCGTGCCGACGAGGACGTAGTCCCCGCTACGGTACGACGGCTCCATGCTGTTCCCGACGACGCGAATGACCTTGAACACACGGACGCCAAACGTCCGGCTGGACTACAGCGCCGGGTAGACCGTCTCGAGGTTCGGCGCGTAGGGGCACTCGGCGCGCTTGGTGTCCACGCCCTTGGTCGCCCAGAAGATCTCGGCGAACTGATTCACGAGGTCCACCAGCGCGAGACCGTCGTCGCGGCTAGTGCCCTGGCGGCATTTCGACGCCGTGGTCATGATGTCGTGGGTCAACTGATGGATGTTCGGGTGCGCCTCGACCTGCGGAGCCTTGATGTAGTCGCCCCAGATGATGCGGATCTCGTGCTTCACCTGCTCGGCGTGCTCTTCCTTCTGCGCGACGTAGCGGATGATCTTGTTGGCCGATTCGCCGTCCCATTCGGACAGGCCGGACAGCAGATCGCTCATGAGGTCCATCATACGGACGACCGTGAGGGCGGATATCTGCGCCGCGCTCGGGTCGTATATCCCGCACGGGACATCACAGTGCGCCTTGGCCTCATCGAACCCGATCTTGGCGTCCATCTTCGCAAGCAGGGAATGGATCATCGTCTCTCCAACACGAGCGCTTGGTGCGGGCAATGGCAGGGAGCGGCCGCGGCCGCACAACGCGGCCCTCGGACCTTCTTCATTATAGAAAGCGCGCGAATCCGCTGTCAAACGCGTGGCCGCGCGTGTTAGCGCGCCAGGACCGTCACGTCGAGTGGGGTGTCCTCGAACGCCGAGTCGTCGAACATGTCCGCGTCTGCGTCCGAAGGCCGCCAGTCCGGGCGGAGTCGCCGACGTGCGCGGGCAGGTAGCGTTACTTCCGCGAGAAACCCGAGCGCCGTCAACGCATCGAGCTTGGCGTGCGCGGCGGAGTCCACGTAGGTCAGCGTCCTGGCGTCGGTCGCAAGGGCGTCGACGAGCTTGCGCGCGTCCGGCCAGTAGTTGGGGTGGCACAGCACATCCAACAGCCGCGCATCGCCCCACATCGGGTGGCGACCGAGAGTGGCCACGCCCACGCGCGCGCCATCGTCCGTTACAAGCACGTGAGCGTCCACGTCACCGTCCGCGATCCGCTGTCGGAGACCGAGGAAGTCCCCCTCGAAGCTCTCAGGCCCTTGCATGCGCCACGCTACCGACCGCAGCCAGTCGCCGTCATGCGACCCCGTGAGCGCCGTCACCGGGCCCCAGTCGTCCCATCGCACTTCGCGTGCCGTGCAGGGCCGCGCCGCGAAGTACGCGGCTTCGAAGCCGTCCTCGGTGAAGTAGCTCATGAACCCGGATCGCGGGAGCACGCTGCCGAATCCGTTCCGCTTGTAGATGTGGTACGCCGCCGAATCGAAGCCCGTGCCCAGGTACAGGCACCGGGCGCCCCTCGTGCGGAACTCCTCCATCTGGGCTTCCATCACGGCGTTGCACGCGCCGAGCCGCCTGCGCTCGGGTGTCGTGTAGACATGCCCCAGGATGCCTACGCCGACATGCTCGACCGTCATGATGTTCGTGATGATGCGGCCGTCTACCTTGCCGACGTAGAAGCGCGTTTCGAGGTCGTCCAAGGGGCCGGCGACAGCTCCCTCGATGTGGTGCTGCCATGGCTGGCCTTTGTGCCCTAGGAACGGCCGAATCTCGTCGGCGTGCTCCGCATCCGGGCAGAGAACGACGCCTATCTCCATGCTCGCGCCGTTCTTCAGGGACGCCTCGCCGATGCGCTCGTACATTGCCTAGAACTCCTCGATGGTGGCGCTTAGGTCGGTCAGGTCGACGATGGCCAGCGTGCTCTTGCCGGTCGTCCAGCCGCCCGCTTCGCCGGGATTCACGATGAGGCAGGGGTCGGTGCGGACGTCGATGCGGTGCGTATGGCCGTAGACGACGACATCGTAGTCGCCGCTGCGCGCGAGCGGCTCGACGAGCAGTTCCTTGTGGACGACGATGATCCGTCGGCCGCCGAGTTCGACCTCGAACTTATCCTCGTGGATGGGGCCGATCGGCTCGAACATCTTCCGCAGCCCGAACTTCTCGCCGTCGTTGTTCCCGAAGACTCCGGCGAAGGGGATCTCCAGGTCCGGGAGCGACGCGAAGTAACGCGCCGTAAACGGCGCGATGAAGTCGCCCGCGTGCACCACCATCGCGAGATCGTGCGCGCACAGGATGGACACGCCCGCCTCGAGCTTGTGCAGGTTGTCGTGAGAATCCGATATCACGCCGAGCTTCATCCGTGTCTCCTCCTCGATTCGCCGCGCCTACTGCGCTCAGGGCGTCGGCGTCTGCGCGTCGTATGGGCGCCAGGATGGCTCCTCCGGCACGCGAACGGCGTAGACGTGCGGCGAGCCGTCGCGGTCGGATGTGTACGTGACCCACCTTCCAGACGGACTGAAGGCCGGGTGCGGGTGCGTCCACTGCGGGCCGTACGTTGCCTCGTCGATTGCGCCTGCCTCAGGCGTTCGTTCGCCCCAACGGGTACCCCGCGATGTGGCTCCCGGAAAGCACAACGATGCGTGCCGCCCCCCGGCTGGGTCGATGAGCTGGAGTCCACGGTCGGGCAACGTCGTGTCTGCGACGATCATGGACCCGTCACGGGTCGACGAGGCGTGCCACGCGTTCATCGGCGCGACGGTTCGCAGACCATCACCATTCCGCCGGATCGCCATCAGCGCGTCCGGCCATCTCGTGAAGATGACCTCGTCGCCGGCCCCGAGGAACGACTCGTGGGTGATCCACCGACGCGAGTCGTGCAGGTAGAGCGGGCGGTCCTTCACGCCGCGTCTGCTTACCGTCCACATGCGCTGCTCGATGCCGCTCGAATAGAGCACCCAGTGGGGATCTCCGGGGCAGAACTGGGCGTAACCGACATTACGCGGCGCGGCGAAGAACTCATCAGTGGCGGAGCCGTCCGTCGCGACGGTGACGAGCGTGTCGTCGCCGATTCCCCGCATCACCGTCAGCACGTGCGAGCCGTCCGGCGTAACGTCGCAACCACCGAGCGTGGCGTTTCCGAAGTCTGCGAGCACATCCTCAGCGCCCGTGACGAGGTCAACCGCCCGCACCTGCGCGGCGGCCGTGTAGAACACCCGCGCCCCAGAGGGGTCAATCACCACGGAGAACGGGTTGATGTCCCCGGTGTCCGTCACCTGCGTGATCCTGCCGTCCGCGATGGCCGCGCGGAACAGGTTCCAGCCGCAGGCTCGGTTGGACACGAACACCACGGCGTCATCGTCCGCAAGCATGGACGCGTGGGTGAAATACAGGGTGTGGTGGATCGCATCGGCGGATGTCAGCCGCACGGTTTCCGCGCCCGTGCGCGCGTCACGCTCGTGCCGCCGTTCGTCCCTGCACACGGATCCCTTACTGCTCACGCGGCGCGTCCCTATCCTCGAGTGTCTCCGGCTCTACGCCGAGGGTGAGTATCGTCTCGCCAGTCGCCGCCATCGGATACACCGACTGGGACCATACAATGCCCGCGACCGGAGCGGCGACGGTCTCCACCGGCTCACCGAAGACGGTGTGTATCGTCGCGACTGTCTGTCCGGCGGCGACAAAGTCGTATCGCGACACCGCGTACTGCACGAACCCGCCTCGCGTAGGCCGTATCGGCGCAAACGCGCGCACGACATACTGCCTGTCCGGCGGGCGCGGTCGGCCCGGTAGCAGTCCATAGGCGCGCGCCACGTTGAGGAGCCCTTGGCGGCCCTTGCCGATGCTCACAGCGTCCCAACCGTGGGCGCCGCCGAGTTCAGGGTCGATCGTCGGAATGCCCTCGTCGGTGGCTGCCCGGGCGAGTTGGCCCTGCGGGCCCTCCTCGTCCAGTATGTACCCGATGCCGAATGTCGCGGCGAGCCGCATGCAGTCGGCATGGCGCTCGTGATCCCTGGCAACGCGAACGCGCACCTCGTCGATCATCGGCTTGACGCCGCCCTGATGCAGGTCAACGCACAGGTCCGCCTGTAGCACGGCGCCGTGGAAGAGGGTGTGCGCGATCCGCTCGCTGGATGAACCGCGTGCGTCACCCGGGAAGCAGCGGTTCATCTTCTTGCCGTCGACAGGGCTGTGCGCCGCCCGAGCGTGGAAGGCGTGGTAGTTCACTACGGGAATCGCAATGATCGCGCCGCGGAGTCGGTTGGGCGACACCTCCTCCAAGAACCCGTGGATCGAGGCTATGCCGTTGAGTTCATCGCCGTCGGAGGCAGCCTGCACGTACAGCACAGGCCCGGGTTGTCGGCCGCGTAACAACACCACCGGGAGTCTCACGGGGGTGCCGTCCTGCATCTCCCCGACTTGCCAGTGGCCACATGCTCGCTCGCCTGGCCTGGCGGTCACCCCGCCGACTCGGATGGCGTCCTCGCTGTGGTGTAGCATGGCGTCGGTGACCCGGGAAAGCGTGTTCGGACAGTAGCATGACGGATACCGGCGGTCAACGCGAAACACCGTCGAGCCGCTGACCGAGGAAGTTGCCTTAGGACGTCTCTGCGTGCTAGATTCCACGCGCCTTCGCACCGCATTTGAGGATGCCGATGCCGGCGACACAACTGGGCCAGGACGCGCGGCGTCTCATCCTATCCGAACGCGAGTTGACGCCGGAGGAAGTGCGTGACGTGCTCACGCCTTTCGGCTTCCGGGATGCGCCCGCGGCGGACGGTGTCATCCGCGCGATGGCGGACATGCAGGCGTCCCGAGATGGCCTTGCTGACTTCCTCCCCGGCCTGCTCGGCGCGGCGGGCCGATCCCCGGATCCCGACCGCGCGCTCACGCGCTTCCACAACTACACGCGCGCCCGGGTGGACCCGCACACGTTCTTCACGACGCTCCGCAGCGTCCCGCACCTACTCGAGGAACTGCTGTTCGTCTTCGGGTCGAGCGAGTACCTGTCGTCGATACTGATCCGCCAGCCCGAGTACCTCTCGTGGCTCCTCGAGACGGACGCGCTCGACGCGCCGCGAGGACGCGAGGAGATGCTGGGTGAGTTGCGCGCGTGGGTCGCGGGAGTCGAGTCCCCAGATGCGAAGCTCGCCATCCTGCGTCGGTTCAAGCGCCGGGAGACGCTCCGCATCGGTGTCCGTGACCTCGTCCGCGGCGCGCTCGTGGACGACGTCACCCGCGAGATGGCGTACGTCGCGGACGTCACGTTCGAAGTGGCCATCGACGTCGTACGGGCGGGGCTCGTCGAGCGGTACGGCGTCCCTCGAGGAGCCGACGGGTCTGAGGCCACGTACGCTGTCATCGGGATGGGGAAGCTTGGGGGTGAGGAGCTCAACTTCTCGTCGGACGTGGACGTCCTGTGTGTCTACAGCGAGGACGGTGTTACCGACGACGGCACGGACAATCAGACGTTCTTCCAACGGCTGACCGAAAGGTTGGCCGACGCCATCGGGAAGCAGACGCGCGACGGGTACGTGTTCCGGGTGGACTTTCGACTCCGCCCACAAGGCAAGGCCGGGCCTCTTGCGCGGTCGCTCGACAGCTACGAGGCGTACTACGAGACATGGGGTGAGCTGCTGGAACGCCAGGCGCTTGTGAAGGCGCGACACGTCGCCGGCGATGCGGCGCTTGGGACGGCGTTCGTGCGCATGGTGCGGCCCTTTGTGTACCGCGCCACCCTCGACGGCAGGCAGGTCGAGGAGACGCTCGACGAGATCCGCTGGACCAAGGCGTCGATCGAGAAACGCATCGCACGCGACGGCGACCCCTTACTGCACATCAAGCTTGGACCTGGCGGGATACGGGACTCCGAGTTTGTCGTCCAGGCGCTGCAGCTTCTCCATGGCCCACGGGTCGCGACGGCGAGAGCGGCCGGCACGGTGGCAGCTCTTGACGCGCTGGGCGCGGCTGGCGTGCTCCCTGTCGCCGAAGCCGAAGAGCTGAAGGACGCCTATCGTTACATGCGCCGCGTCGAGAACACCGTGCAACTTGTGGCCGACCGGCAGGTGTATCACGCCCCGGCCGACCCCGCAGAATGGGAGAGGCTGGCTCTACGTCTCGGCTACGGTGGCGACGCCGGCGCGCACTTCCGCAAGGAGTTCGAGGCGCGTCAGCGGACTATCCGCAGCTCGTTCGACGCGCTCTTCGCTGCCGACGAGAGCGCCTTCGGTTGGCGGATGAACACGCTTCTTGCCGAGGAAAGGCCGTCCGACGAGTCGACACCGTTTCTCGCCGGATACGGACTCGCCGACGCGCCTGCCGCGCACCGGCTCATCCGCGAGTTAGCCAGCGGATCCGAGCGAGTGCGATTCACGCCCCGCGTACGGCAGATGTTCGTGCGGTTCGCGGAGGGGCTGCTCGACCAGATCGCCGCGACCCCTGATCCGATGCTCGCCCTGGTTCAGCTCGAACGGTTCCTGTCCGCGTCAGGCGCGCGGGCGCAGATATATCCCGTGTTGCGCGAGGAACCCGGCGTTCGTCAGTTGGTCGTCCGCATCCTGGGGACGAGCCGCTTCCTCGGCGACATCTTGGCGCGCGATCCGCTTGCCTACGAAGCGCTCGTGTACGGCCCCGGGTTCACGCAGCGCGCTGGTTCCGTCGAGGAGTGCCTGACAGCGCTCGGGGAAGCGTCGGAACCGGGCTTGGACGCGTTGCTGCGGCACGTCCAGCGGTATCGCCACGAGGCACTGCTGCGCATTGGCACGCGAGACATCGTGGGCGAGAGCGACGTGCTGGCCACGACACGCGAGCTGAGCATCCTCGCCGAAGCGGTGCTGCGGCGCTGCTTCGACGCGTTCTACGAGGACGCCTGCGCGCGCCATGGCGCGCCTTCGCAGGGCGACGGGTCGCCCGCGGGCTACGCCGTCATCGGCATGGGGAAACTCGCGGGACGGGAACTCAACTACAGCTCGGACCTCGACGTGCAAGTGGTGTACTCCGAGGAGGGCGAGACGACCCAGGGGATGTCCAACGCGGACTTCTATCGCCGCATGGTGCGATCCGTCGTCAATCACTGGAAGAAGCCTGTGCTTGGTGGCGCCATATACGACCTCGACATGCGGCTGCGACCCTACGGGCGCGGTGGCCCAATGGCGCTCACAGTCGCCGGATACGAGAGCTACTACCGCGACCACGGCGAGCTGTGGGAGCGTCAGGCGACCCTGAAGGCGCGCGTCGTGGCGGGCAGCGACGATGTCGGCGCAGCGTACATGTCCGTGGCCGCCGCGTTCGCGTATGGCGACGGTCTCACGGCCGAAGAGGCGGCCGCGATTTACTCCGTGCGGGCGCGCAAGGAGGACAAGGTCGCGCGCGAGGGTGACAGGCTGCACAACGTCAAGTCCGGGCATGGCGGCGTCGTTGACATCGAGTTTCTGGCGCAGGCTCTGCAAATACGCCACGGTCACGCGGACCTCGAACTGCGCTCGACGAACACGGTTGAGGCGATCGACGTATTGCTCGTCGCGGGCCATCTCACGACGCATCAGGCCGACCGCCTTCGCGCGACATACGTGTTCCTGCGCTTCGTCGAGGACCGCCTCCAAATCGTCGACAATCGCCCGATGAGCGCGTTGCCGTCCGATCCGGTCGCGCTCGGCAAGCTTACGCGACGGCTCGGGTACGAGGAGTCTGAGACGTTCCTCACGGAGTACCATCGCCGGACCGAGGAGGTGCGCGACATCTTCGAGGACGTATTCACGCGACTCCGGGGGGCAGGCTGAGGCTTGCGTCAGACACAGGGAGCAGGACAGATGGGCACGTTGCGGGTAGGGATCATCGGGGCCGGTGGGAACACGAAGGGGCGACACATCCCCGGGCTGCAGGGTATCGACGATGTGAAGATCGTCGCCGTGTGCAACCGCAGCCACGAGTCGGGCGCGAAGGTCGCCGAGGAGTTCGGCATTCCCGACGTGATGACGGACTGGCGCGCGCTCACAGAACGCGACGATCTCGACGCCGTTGTCATTGGGACGTGGCCGTACATGCACGCGCCCATGTCGATTGCGGCGCTCAACGCAGGCAAGCACGTCCTGTGCGAGGCGCGCATGGCGATGAACCTCGGCGAGGCGCGCGCCATGCTCGACGCCGCCAACCGAACCGATCGCGTGGCGCAGATCGTGCCGTCTCCGATGATGCTCGCGTGGGATGCCACCATCCGGGAGCAGATCGCGGCGGGCGTGCTTGGCGCCGTGCGCGAGATACATGTGCGCGGCCTAGCGGGCGGGGGCGTCGATCCGAGCGCGCCGGTCCATTGGCGTCAACGTCAAGACATGTCCGGCATCAACATCATGAACCTCGGCATCGTCTACGAGACGCTTGCACGGTACTTCGGGCACGCCACCACGGTGACCGCCACCACGCGCGTGTGGAACACGACGCGTCCCGATCCGGAAACCGGAGGCACGCGCCGCGTCGACGTGCCTGAGACCGCGCAGGTGCTTGCGGAGATGGCGTCCGGCGCGCTGGCAGTCTTCCAATTCAGCAGCGTCGCCGCGCACGCGGGGCCGTCGCGGGCCGAGGCGTACGGGAGCGACGGCACGCTCGTGCTGGAGTTCGGCCCCGAGAACGTCTGCGCGGCGCGGGCTGGAGACGAGGCGCTCGCGAACATCCCGCTCCCCGACGGCCCGCGGGCCGGATGGCGGGTCGAGGAGGACTTCGTCGATTCGATCCGCGACGGCGTTCCCGTCACCCTCACGCCGTTCGACGAGGGCGTTCGGTATATGGCCTTCACGGAGGCGGTGAACCAATCGGCAGTCGCCGGCCGCCGTATCCACGTCTAGCATCGGGTCGGACCCGCGCCGCAACGGCGCGATAGGGAGGTGACCGATGAACGCGCCGCCGGACGAATTCATACGTGTCCCGCACGGGCCGATGCGCGAGTTCGTCTGCGCAGTGGCCGCCGCCGCCGGCGCCCCCGCCGAGCGCGCGAGCCTGCTCGCGGACCTACTCACGACGAACGACCTACGGGGCGTGTTCAGCCACGGCACCCAGCAGATAGCCGCCTACTCTCGGCTGATGCGTGAGGGCGCCCTCAACCCAGCGCCGGACATCACGGTCGTGCGCGAGACGCCAACGAGTCTGCAGCTCGACGGCGACGGCGGACTCGGCTACTTCCCGGCGCACGAGGGCACGCTACGCATCATCGAGAAGGCCAAGGAGCATGGCATCGCTGTCCTGTCCACGGGCAACCACGGGCACTTTGGGGCAGCCGGCATATACGCCCGGATGCCGTTGGAGCACGATCTGCTGACGTACGTGACGTCGGGGCACCAGATGGGCCTGTCGGCCGGGAGCCCGTACGTCACGGCCGCTGGCGGATCCCCGATGGCGTTCGGCGCGCCCGCGGGGGACGGCAAGAACGTCGTGGTGGACTTCGGCGCGATACACGACTGCTACGCGGGCGACCCGCATCGCGTCGAGATCTCGCGTCTGGCCCCCGGCACCGTGTTCCGAGGCGTTGGGTTGGGGGCGATCTGCCAGTCGTGGGGTGGATTCCTAGCCGGGGTGCCGTACGGGCGCGCGCCGGAGACGCGGAAGTGGCCCGGCGCCAACCAGGGCTCCTTCGTCATCACGCTTCGCATCTCGCTGTTCGCGGAGCCTGCGGACTTCTATGCCGACCTCCAGGCGTACATGGCGGATGTCGCGAAACTCGAACCTCTCGACGGCTTCGACGAGGCGATGCTGCCCGGATCGATCGAGGCGCGTCGCGAGGCCGCGTACCGCGAGGAGGGGATTCCCGTCGGCGAAGGTCACCGCAAGCGGCTGACCGCGTTGGGGTCGGAGTGCGGCGTCACGCCGCCCTGGTAGGGCGCATCGCCGCGGCTTGCCTCCGCACGCGTAGCGCGAGGTAAGCTCTCGTACGCACCCATCCACCCGTTTGCGCAAGTCGAGGAGCGTTCTGTGCTGAGACTGAATGCGAGTGTAGCCACCGTAGCCGGGCCTGAGGTCATCGGCCGCCGCCTATTCCTGCGGACCACCGGTCTGTTGGCCCTAGGCACAGGCGCTGTGGCGATGATCGGGTGCGGCGGCGATGCCGACGTACTCGCGCCCGACATCGACGATCCAGGCGCGGGCGACCTGCCATCGGGAGACGCCGGGGCCTCCGACGACCCTGGCCCTGTGGACGACGGCGATGTCGGCGACGTCGATCCGCCCGTTGACGAGAAGCCGGACGGGGTTGAGGTGGAGATGTCGGCGGATCTAGAGCAGATCGGCGGCACGCAGGAGGTCCGAGACAGGAACACGCTCGCCGCCCTGGACACCGACAACGCGAACGGTGGGGACGACCCCCTGATTCTCGTCCGCGTCGATGCGGACACCGTCGCGGCGAACACCTTCACCTGCACGCACCAGCAATGCGACGTGGAGTACGACGGCGCAGACGGGTTCGATTGCCCCTGCCACGGGTCGCGGTTCCGGCTGGACGGGTCCGTGCAGCAGGGCCCGGCGGGTCGCCCGTTGCTGAATTACGCCGCGACTATTCACGAGGGGTCGGTCTTCCTCGTCAAAGCGTGATCGCCGGCGCGTGTGGACGTGCTCCGTCGGTCGGCGAAGGCGTGACGTAACGCCCGGATTGGACCTTGACCGCGCCCGGCATCGCGCAGATGGCCGGCGCACGCCAGACGGAGGGCGCCAAGAGCATGTCGCAGACCACATCCGACGGCGACCGTACAATCGCGTTCGAGACCGCTCATTGCCGGCTCGCGATCGGTGGCGATGCCTCCGTTCGCCAGGTGGTGGACACGCGCACGGGCGTTGACTACTGCGCGACAACGGCCCGGGCGCCCTTCGGCCGGGTTCGGAAAGGCGGCCACGACTGGCCGGCCTCCGCCGCATCCCTGCACCGCGACGTTCTCAATGTCGCGTTTGAGGGCGCCGACGTAACCGCACACATCAACATCGAGGCCCGGGAGCGGTACTTCGTCATCGAAGTCCTGTCCGTTACTGGCGCCGATGTCGACGAGTTGGTGATCGTCGACGTCCCGTTGGCGCTGAACGGCGCTGAGGGCGAGCCGTTTGCGGCGTGCGCCCTGGCCCTCAACCTCCAGACGAACGTGGTCGAGTTGCCGGGCGCCAACGTCCGGCTGAAGGCCATGTGCTACCCGAGGTTCGGTTTCACCGGGGCGAAGGTGGCCATCATCGGATGCCCGTACGATGGCCTGAGAAGCGTCATGCAGGAAGCCGTGAGCGACGCGCCGGATCTCCCGCATTCGCCGCTCGGGGGTCCGTGGGCGCTGGAGCCGTCGGTCAATCGGGGTTCGTACCTCTTCAACTTCGGCGACCTCACCGAGGACACCGCGGACGACTGGATTCATGTCGCCCACGAGCTTGGCTTCGACCAGATCGACTTCCACGGAGGCCGGTCGTTCCGCTTCGGCGACTGTCGGCCCGACCCCACGATGTACCCAGACGGGTTCCGCAGTCTGAAGGCCACGGTCGATAGGCTGCACGAGGCCGGCATCTCCGCCGGGCTCCACACGTACGCCCATTGCATCGCGAAGGACACGGCCTGGGTGACGCCTGTCCCGCATCCTGGGCTCGCCTCAGATGCCGCGTTCACGTTGGCCGAACCCCTGACAGCCGACGCCACCACGGTGCATGTGGCCGAACCTACGGAGACCATGTCCACCATCACGGGACTGTTCTCCCGCAACAGCGTGACGCTGAGGGTGGACGAGGAGTTGATCACGTTCGCGGGCGTCGACAAGCAGGCGCCATACGGCTTTACCGGCTGCACCCGCGGAGCGAACGGTACTCGCGCCGTGTCGCACGGCGCCGGCACACAGGCGCATCACCTCCTGGAGTTCTTCGGCCTGTTCGCGCCCGACGGCGACTCACCGCTACTCGCCGAAGTGGCCGCGAAGACGGCCGAGGCGTTCAACACGTGTGGCTTCGACATGATGTACCTCGACGCGCTCGACGCCGAGGACATGATGGGCGGGCCGGAGAACGGCTGGCACTACGGCTCGAAGTTCGTGTTCGAGCTGTGGAAGCGCCTCGACAAGCCGTCGGTGATGGAGATGAGCACATTCCACCACCATCTCTGGTTCGTCCGGTCACGCCTTGGGGCGTGGGACCATCCGCGCCGAGGCTACAAGACGTTCATCGACATCCACTGCGCGTCCAACGGGCAGGCGGGTGTTAGCGCCGCCCCTGCCGTCGGGGACCATGGGTTCTCCGCGCGCCGGAACATGCTGCCCGCGCACCTCGGCTGGTTCGCGCCGCTGCCGTGGGACGCGCCGCAGCAGGAGCCGACGCTCACCGACGACGTCGAGTACCTGTGCGGCAAGGCGTTGGGTTCGGACAGCAGCTTCTCGATGATGCAAGTCGACCCGGCGCGGTTGGCGACATCTCCCGGGCTCCCGCGGCTGGCGGCGATCTGCAAGAAGTACGAGACGCTGCGGCGCGCCGATTGCGTGCCCGAATCGGTGAGGGCGCAACTCAGGGCTCCCGGTACGGAGTTCACGCTCGCCCAGACCGGCGACGATCGCTGGCAGTTCCGCCCGGCCAACTATGACAAGTACGAGACACAGGGCCTCGCCAGCGGAGCAGACACCTGGACGGCGCGGAACCCGCACGCGAGCCAACCGGCCCGCCTACGCATCGAAGCGCTGATGTCGGCAGGCGACTACGACGCGCCCGAGAACGTCGTCCTCGCGGACTTCGGGGCAGGGGCGGCAGACTGGCCGATCGAAGGCGCGGAGGGGGTGGCGGCGAGCTTGGAGCCGTCCGCGGACGTCGCGAGGGCCGGAGCGGTCAGCGCACGCTACCGGGCGCGCAGCGATCGAGCAGACCGATCAGGAGCGTGGAGCCAGGTTAGCCGCGAATTCTCGCCCGCGCTCGACCTGAGCGGCCATCAAGGCATCGGCGTTTGGGTGCATGGCGATGCGCGCGGGGAGGTCCTGAACTTCCAGGTGAAGAGCCCGGAGTCGGTGGCGCTCGGAGCCGGCGAACACTACGTCGTCGTCGACTTCGAGGGATGGCGGTATTTCGAGCTTGTGGAGTTCGAAGGCGGGCGCTGTGGCGACTACGTGTGGCCGTACTCGCGGGATCTGTACTCGATCTTCCGCGAGTCGGTGAACTTCGGCAGCGTTGGCGAACTCAGCGTCTGGTACAACGACCTGCCGCCCGGCGAGGACGTCACGTGTCACCTTGGCGCCATCAAGGCGCTCCCACTTGTCAAGGGAGTCGTCCGGAACCCGTCGGTTGCCATCGGTGGTGACCGGATCACGTTCCCGGCGGAGATGGAGGCTGGGAGCTACATCGAGTACACCTCAGCCACCGACTGTGTTCTGTATGGACCCAACGGTGAGGCGCTGATGGATGTGCGGCCGGAAGGGGACGCTCCCAACGCTCAGGCAGGTGAGTACGAGGTGGGTCTCGCGTGCGACGTGCGCACTGGCGAACGGCCGCGGGCCCGCGTCACGGTCGTGACGGACGGGGAGCCACTGCCCGAGATTCGCTGCTCATAGGGAGACGGGTCGGGCGCGTTGCCTCGGCGCTAACGGACGTTGGGCAGGGGCAGCACGGCGCCGTCCAGGTTCGTAAGGAATTCGCGCATCTCGCCCGTGGATGGCTTCGCCTTCGTGCCCTTGTAGCGTTCCTCGTAATCACGCAGCACCGTGTAGAGCCGGTCGAGGTTGATGCGGTCGTCTGTGACGGCGTCACGCGCGCGCGCGAACGTCTCGCGCAGCTCGGTTTCGGAGATCCCGTCCGGTCGCTGATCGAGGGCGTGCGTTTCCAGCAGGTTCAGCGCGCCGTTTACGACGAACTCGCTCTGTATCTTGCTCACTCCGCCCGCGCGCCACGCGACGAACGCGAACGCGCCGCCGACCATAAGCAGGCCGACGAGCACCACGGGGATGCACCCGCGCGCGATCGACATGGGACGTTCTTCACCGTCCATCGACTCCCTACTTCTTGAGATGCCCCGGCACATAGTGGAACCACGGCGCCTGCGCGGTCGGCTGGTTCAGCCACCCCACCCCTGGATGGTAGTTCAGGAACTCGGAAACGAATATCTGCGCGACGAACGCGAACCAGACGGCGCCCAGCGCGAGCAGCCAGAGGGCTGTCAGGGTTCTGGCGCCGCGCCTGCGAGTGGGGGCTGCGGGCGGCCCGACGACGCCAAGCGCCTCGGACTCGACCGCGTGTAGACCGTCAGCCTGGAGCCGCCCTGAGCGTGCGGCGCGCAGCGTCGCGATGGCGTACACGCGCGCCCCGAGTACGCGAAGCCACACGAACAACGGGAACACGACGAGGCACGCCTTCAGGAAGTAGCCGTCGAGAATCTCTCGCGCCTCGGCCGGGCCGATCGCCTCGCGCGCGCTGTCTATGTGCGTGAAGATGAACGGAGCCGTCTTCAGCGCCATGACGGGGAGGGCGGTCGCAGCGTAGAGGGCGGCCAGACCGAGATACCGCAGGCGACACTCGCTCATCAGCCGCCAAACGGTCCTGAAGCCGAAGAACGCCCGCCAGTCGCCAGTCGCCGCCTGCCGCGCCTGCGCCATCGGCACGTAGGCCATCGCCGCGATGAACAGAGCCGTGCCCAGGAGCCCCGTGAGTGGGCCGGCCGCCGCGCCCTCGTAGCCCTTCGCGAACGAGTTGTTCCACCCGTGATGCCAGGCGACGAGCCACAGCACGCAGCCAGGGAGGGTGAGTGTCCAGACGGTCAGCAGGCCGGCCACCCCTACGCGGAAGTTCGTCGCGAGCGAGCGAAACAGCGTGGCGAGCGTCGCCCGCGCGCGACGGATGACCGTTCCGTCTGAGGTCGCCTCCCTGCGCAGGGCCGCCTGGCCGCCATCGGCCACGATCCAGTTGGGACGCGACGCGGGTGTGCTGTCGCCCGCCCACGTCGCGTGGGCCGCCGTCCCCGCTCGCCGCAATGCCCAGCCTGCGGCGACGATGCTCCCCGGCGGGGACATGCACAGGAAGGCGCCGAGACCCCATCGCCACGCAAACCGGGCGATGCGTCCAGCGCGGCCGAGCAGGCGGGCGCCCAGAGGGCGGCGTTGGTCGGCGACCGCAGTATCGGCAGTTTCCGCAGCGTTCATGCGAAGGCCTGTTCGAGCGCGGTCCCTTCGGCGTCGGGAGCGCCCACGCCCATCAGCGCGGCAACCGTCGGCGCCACGGCTATCTGGTCCGTGGTGTCGTCTATCCACACGCCTGGCGCGATGCCGGGGCCGACGATCAGCGCGAAGATCTCGCGCGCGGACCGCGTGTTCGCGTGGTGCTGGCAGGGGACGGCCATGAAGGGGTTGTCGTCGCGGCCGCAGTCGGGAACTACGACGAACACGGTGTTGTCGCGATACGCGTCTTCGGCATCCGCCGCCTCGACCAGACGGCGCAAACCCTCGTCCATGATGGCAACGCCACGCGTATAGTGGCTCATGTTGCCCCAGTGGACGTAGTCGCAGTCGTTGTAGTTCACCATCATCAGCTTGGGGCGCAGTTCGCGCATCGCGCGTACGCTCAACTCGGTGAGCAACCGGTCGCCGCGAGGATTCACGAAGCCCGTGTCGCCGTAGTACGCGCGCCACTTCTCCCAGAACCCCACGATCTCCGGGCTCTCGACGTACGCTCCCTCCGTGCGGTAGTCGCTGCCCTCCATCTTCGCGAGTTCCTTCTCGGCCTTCGGGAGGTCGTCGTCGGCGATGGACCCCTCGGCGAGCTGTTGGCGGAGCAGGTACGTCTTGTACCGGTACAGGCTCAGCACGCGAGATCGGTACTCGACGCCGAAGAGATGGTGGTTGCTGAAGGTGTAGAACTCCTCGTCGATCCGGTCTTCACCGTTGACGATGAGCGTCTGGTGCTCGGGGACAGCGTAGCTCTTACGTAGCAGCTCGAATACCGTAGGGGTCTGCGCCTCGAACCGTTCGCCGAGGAACCGATCCTCGACATCCTTGTACCGGTCGTATCTCCCCGTGAGGATGTTGAGCGTGCCTTGCCCGTGCCCAGTCTCGACGTCGTCCGACTCCGACATCTCCATGCCTGAGAAGAGCGTGCCGCGCTCCGCGAGGACGTGTCGTAGGTAAGGGCTGTACGTGTCGTCCGTGAGGATGGTCTCCTGGCGTCTGCATCCCCCGCCGAATCGGACGATGATGACGTTCGGCCCGTCGTAACCCGGAATGCGCGGCTGCGCGAGCGCGCCTCGCGGGCGCACATGAAGCGCCGCAAGGCCGCCGAGAGCCCCCGTGAGAAACGTCCGACGGTCCATCCTACATCCCCCGGGCCAGCTTGACTTCGGGCGCCCCATCCGCTACCGTCCAGACCACGTTCTATGGTAGTCGGGCGAGCCGACGGCTGCAATTCAGGGGCTTCCGATCGTATGGCGCGTCAGAGCCGTGGCATGGCACTCAAGTGTCCCATGTGCAGCGCTTCGGTGGCGTACGTCAAGGGCGATCCCCTGCCCCCCGCGTTCCCCTTTTGTGGCGAGCGCTGCAAGATGCTCGATCTCGACAACTGGTTCAGCGAACGATACGTCGTCGGCCGCGAACTGAGCGACGAGGAGCAGGCCACCGCGGACGTGACGGACATGAGTCACGACGATCTCGTCGGCCTGGTGAGGGAACTCCAAGAACGGCTCGGCGAGAAGGTGGAGCTGGATGACGACGACGGCGGCATCGAAGTCTGACCTCCTCGCCTACCTCGAGAAGAGCCTGTCCTCCGAGCGCATGAAGCACGTCCTGGGCGTGCGGGACACGGCCATCGAATATGCTGGCGCGCACGGCGTCGATGTCGAACGCGCCGAAACCGCGGCACTGCTGCACGATGCCGCGAAATGGATGTCCATCCCCACGCAGTTCGCGCAATGCGCGCGGTACGGCGTGCTCCTGATGCGCGAGGATCGTGTGAGTCCCGTCGCGCTGCACGGCTACATCGCCGCGGAGGTGGGACGCGAGCGCTACGGCATTGGCCCAGACGTGTGCGAGGCGGTGCGTTGCCACACGACCGGCAAGCCGCACATGACCGACCTGGACATGGTGCTCTACGCGGCGGACTTCAGCGAGCCGTCGAGGCCGTTCCCAGAGGCCGCGACCGCACGGGACATGGTCATGGCGGACCTGCTTGATGGCGTCATCTGCACGATGGAGTTTCGGCTTCAGGCGTTGATGCGCAAGGGCCGGCTGATACATCCCAGAACCGTGCACGCCCGAAACGCGCTGCTGGCGCGCGCCCGATCCTGAGAGCGAAGGGGAGACGATGGCGACAGTGGTAGACACCGAGACGATGGCGCGTGTCGCGGCCGAGGCCGCGCTGAGTCGCAGAGCGCGCAACGTCACGATGGTCGACCTGCGAGGCCTCGGCGCCTTCACGGACTTCTTCGTGATCTGCACCGGTACGTCCGATACGCACGCGGCGGGGATCGCCGAGATCGTCTACCAGCGTATGCGCGAGGAAGGCCACCGTCTCCTGCACCGCGAGGGGTCGCGCCGATCTGCGTGGACTCTCCTGGACTACGTCGACACGGTGATCCACGTGTTCACGCGAGAGGCGCGCGAGTTCTACGCCCTTGAGCGTCTCTGGGCCGAGGCGCCGACGACGGTCCTGGAAGACGACGAGGCGCCGCTCGACACCGAGTGGGACGACGTGGACGACGAGCCGAGGCCCCTCACTGCCCGAGACTTCGTCTAACTCTATCAGGCGGTCTCTCGCCGGCGCCTCCCGCCGCGCGTGCGTGCGTCCACACAGAGAAACGACTGCATGTCGCGAGCCTACGCGCCCGTCGTTCTGGTGGCCCTTGCGACTGCGTTCTCGCTTCTCGGCGACCAGATGCTCTACTCCGTCCTGCCTACGTACCACGCCGCTCTCGGCCTAACGTACATACAGGTCGGCGTGATCCTGTCTGCGAATCGGTGGGTGCGCTTCGTCACGAACAACGTCGCTGAGCGCGCGTTGCACAAGGTCAACACCACGGTCGCCCTTTCACTGGCGTTGGCCGCGGGCGCCGGTGTCACAGCGCTGTACGGCGTGGCGTCGAACTTCGTCGTCTTCCTGCTGGGGCGGCTGCTGTGGGGCTTGTGCTGGTCGTTCATCCGGCAGAGCGGCCTGGTGACAGCCGCCGACGCAAGCGGCGAGGAATCGGTCGGCGTCGTCATGGGATCATACAACTTCATCGCGCGTCTGGGGTCGGTAGCCGGGAACCTCGCGGGCGCGGTTGGGCACGACGTGCTCGGTTTCGCCCGCACGCTGTTCATATTCAGCGGTGTCTCCTTGATCGCGGTCCCGCTCGGGGTGCGATCCCAGCGGTTAGTTGGTGACGTGAAGACGCGGGAGCGTCAGGAGCGCCCGGCGTTCCGTGGGACGGTCGGCCTGTGGATCTGTGGGTTCGCCGCGGGATGCGTCGGGTCGGGGCTCGTGATGTCGACCCTCGGGCTCGTGCTGCGCGACAAGGTGGGAGACTCCATCACGGTCGTCGGCGTGGTCGTGGGGGTCGCGACGCTCAACGGGTTGCTCCTGTCTGCGCGGTGGGTGGCAGACTGGAGCGCGCCTCTATGGGGCGCTATCAGCGACCGCATCGGCAGACGGAAGGCGGCCCTACGCTACTTCGCATGTGGAGCCATCGCGCTGTTCGTCGGCAGCCAAGTGGAACGGCCCGCGCTCGTAGTGGCATGTGTCCTCGTGTTCTTCCTATGCGGCACGGCCACGAACGTCACGGTCCTCGCGGAGGCCGTGCGGAGGGGGCCGCGCGTGACGGCGTCTTACGTGACGGCGTCTGACATGGGCGCCGCCGCGGGTCCGCTACTCGGGTGGGCCGCGCCGGGCGTTGGGCTCCCTTCTTCCGCCGTGTTCCTCGTGGGGGGACTCGTGTACGCGGTGGCGGCGGTCGTGGCGCGTAGGTCGCTCGCCGATCGCGGCCAGGCAGAGGCCCCGGCCGCGTCGTAACTCCTTGACGTTGCTCCCCGTACCACCGATAGTCCTTCGTGACGCCGCCCTACGGCCCGCACTCCCGTCCCATACCGGAGGCCGCAGTGAGCGCCAAGCGCCTCATACACGGCACGCCGCAGAGCGAACGCGAACGCGCTCTCCTCATGCGCGTCGAAGAGGTCTACGACGAGGGCACGCGCGACGTGTCCGCGCTGTTCATCGTGCCGACAGCGGAACGCGCTGCTGCGCTTCGCCGGGCTGTGACGGCTCACTTCGGTGGGCGTTGCTGGGCACCGCGCGTCGAGACGACGGATTCGCTGCTGGCGCACCACGCGGCGGATCTGGCGATGCCTTTCCGCCGTCTGGACACGGAGGCGCGCGCGCTCCTCGTGCGGGAACTCGCGGGCGATGCCGGTCTGCTCGGGCGCGGACGCGTCACCAGGGGGTTGGCGCGGAAGGTCGTCGGCTTCCTCGACGCCATCGCCGGCTCCTGGTACGACGGCGGGCCGGACGTCGACGAACTCGCGCGATCAGTCTCGCCCCCGTCCCTGGGTCATGTCGAGTCCCTCGCGTCGTTCGCGAGAACCTACGACGCGGCCCTGGCCCGGCGCGGCCTCATGGACCGGCGTCGTCTGGCGTCGGCCCTGCTCGCGGAGTGGCGGGAGCGTGGGTACCCTGCCCGCGCCCGGATGCTCGTGCTGGACGAAATCGCATTTGCCCTTCCGGTAGACCTGCGCCTGTTCGATGTCATGTCCGCCGCGTTCGAACAGGTCGTCGTGACGCTGCCCGCGCCCGAAGGCGGGATCGACGCCATCGCAGGCGACAGGGGCTTTGCCGCAGCGGCTCCCATGGCCCGCTGGTCGTCCGCTGACGCCGTCGTCGAAGATGTCGCTACTCGGGCTCCATCTCTTCCGCAGCGCGTTGGGCGTGTGGTGTTCGCACCCGATCCGACGATGGCCGCCGACGCCGGAGACGTGGATTCCGCGGGCGTGCGGGTCGTTGCCTTCGCTGGACGTCGTGAGGAGGCCCGTGGCGTCGCGCGCATGATACGTCTCGACCTGGGAGACGTGCAGCCGGATGCGGCTGACTTCGGGCGCTACGGCGTGGTCATGTCGTCGTACGGCCATTACGCGACGCTTGTCGAGGAGACGTTCCGGGAGTACGGGCTGCCGGCGAACATGGCCCGGGGGGCGCTGTTGTCGGCGACGCCGTTGCTACGCGTAGCGCACAAGATTCTCACGGCCGTCGCGGACGACGAGGCGGTGTGGACGATCCGCGAGATCATGGATGTCCTCCGCCACGCGCAGTTCGACCGCACGGACGACGCTCTCGAGGAGGCGGCGATCCTGTCGGGCGCGCCGTCGGGTGTCGAGATAGACGTGCGGCCATTCTGGGTGTCGCGGTTCGAACGACTCATACAGCGCGTTGGCATCCGAGACGCGTTCAACGCCGATGACTGGTACGCGCGCGCTACGCGCTACCTGGGCGCCGCAAGCCCTGAGCACGACCCTGAGGACGAGAGCGCGCACTTCGAGGAGGAGCTTCAGGCGCCGCACATCGAGGTCGCGCGCGACCTGTGCGTCGTGCGTCGCTTCGTCGACCGGGTGACCGCGCTTCGCGGCGCCGCCTCCGCGCGCGACTTCGCGGACAGACTGCTCGCGCTGCTGGACGACTACGGGCTGGGTGGGCCCGCGGCTCCGTCGCGCCACGGCGCCATCGGCGCAGACGACGAGTACGAGGCCTGGGAGGCGTTTGGGGTCCTGCTGCGGCAGACGGTCGCGACGTTCGGCGCTCTGGCGGCGGCTGGTCGCGGGCTCGGCGCCCGTGACCTGGCGGAGGCGCTCTCTCAGGCGTTGGGCAGCCCGGAGTCGAGGCGCCCGCCCGGACGTTTGGAGAACGCGGTCGCCGTGATGTCGCCCGAGGAGTCGGTCGGGCTGTCGCACGACCGGCTGTACATGGTCGGCTTGGTCGAGGGGGAGTTCCCGGGTGCGGCGCCCGCGAACTTCCTGATAGATGCCGCGGCGCGCAGGCATGATGACGCGACGGGGCCGCTGGACAACGCGCCAATCGAGCGCTTCCTGTTCCGCGAGGCGATGATGAACGCGGAAGCCGTCGTGCTCACGTATCCGCGGATGGACGACGGACGCGTGATGTCGCCGTCACCGTTCCTCGACGACGTATGCGCGATTCTGGGGCTGGGCGACGACGACCTGTCGGCTGATCCCACAGCCGACGCGGGGCCGATGTGTGTGCGCGAGGCCCTGGCCTTGTGTGGCCAGTTCTCAGACACCTCGGATGTCGACCGTCTGGCCCTGCCGCACGGGAACGTGGCTGCGCTTGTGGAGCAAGCGGCGTCGCGGGAGTCCGTCACGCGGTGGGGCGAACACGACACCTACCTGCCGACGGATCGGCCCGCGATAGCCGAGAGACTCAGCGCGTTCACCGGCGGCGAACTCTCCGCCACGCACTTCGACACCTACGCGAGGTGCCCGGCGAGGCTCTTCTACGGCCGTGTGCTGAGCATCGGCCGCCCGGACACGGTGGAGGCGGATGTCGCGCCGAACGTCCGCGGAATCCTGATACACGCCATACTCGAACGCTTCTTCAGCAGCGGCGGCGCGGGGCTCGATGCGCGGGACTGGGCGGGGCCCAACGCGAGGGCCCGCATGAGGGAATGCGCGGAACGGGCATTCGAGGAGTACGACGCGCAGTACCCGAATCTCTACTGGGCTGAGGAGAAACGCGCGCTCGTACAGGGGTTGGATGACCCGGACTCGCCGCAGGGGCTGCTCGCGGCGTTTCTCGTCGCAGAGGACGAGGAGGCCGGCGTAGGGTTCGAGGGCGAATACTCCCGCGGCCGGTACAACGAGGTCGCCTTCGGCGCTCCGGGCGGGAAAAGGGCGGCTGTGGAACTCGCCGCGCACGCGATCCCACGCCTGGACGCGGACGGCCACATCTCGCTCAAGGGGCGGGTGGACCGCGTGGACGTGGACGAGGCGACGGGAAGGTTCGTCGTCTTCGACTACAAGTCCGGCTTCACGCCACCCGCGCGCGAGGCGTTGGGTGGCATGAGCTTCCAGTTGGCGATCTACATGGACGCGCTCGCCGAGCAGCATGAGGGCGTCTCACGCCCAGCCGGCGGCGTCTTCTACTCGCTGAGGGACCCAATGGACGTGCGACGCCAGGCGCCCCTGGCGCGGTCGGACCTGGCGACGTACAGCGGGCGGAAGCCGCAGGGACTGCTGGACGAGGACGCGTTCGCGAAGTTCCGAGAGGTGACGCGCGACCGCGTCCGCGAGATAGAGTCGCACATGCGGCACGGCCGCTTCCCGGTGACCTCGCTCACGCCGGACAAGGCCGGGTGTGGCACGTGCGATTACCGCGATATCTGCCGTGTGCGAGCGTCCCGGCGACGGCGCATGGAAACGGACCAGCCGCACTACAGCCCGGAACCCTTCACGGCTGACGACCTCGGCGAGGAGTCGGCCTGATGCCAGTCCAACTGACCGAAGAACAACGCCTAGCCGTAACGCTCGAAGACAACATCGCCGTCACCGCCGGGGCCGGGACCGGGAAGACGAGCGCGATGACCGAACGCGTCGTCCGGGTTCTCGACGGCCTGGAGCGTATCGACCAACTCCTCGTGGTTACGTTCACGGAGGATGCCGCGGGCGAGATCCGCCGACGCGTGTACCAGGCGCTCCTGACGCGCATCCGCGGCAGCGCGGGGGCCGACCGCGCGCGGATGGAAGCCATGCGCGACCGCTTCCTCCAGAACCACATCTCCACCATGCACGCGTTCTTCGCGCGCCTGCTGCGGAGATTCCCCGATCGCCTGGCGGGCGTAGATCCCGACTTCCGCGTCATCAGTGGCGCGGAACAGCAGGATCTGCTCCGCGTGTCCGTGGAAGCGGTCATCGACGGGGTTGCGTCGGCCGGCGACGGGCCGTTGAGTGACGACCTGCGGACGTGGCTGCGGCAGCACAGACGGGCCGGCGTGTGCGCCTGCGTCTCCGCGGTGATCCGCAAACGGATCGAGGTCGCCGAGTGGCTGCGCCACATGACCGAGGGCGACTCCGGGGAGGACTACGTCACCCAGGAACGCGCCGCCCGTGACTTCCTGGCCCGTGCGCGTGGCGCGTTCTTTGGGGACGAGCGTGTCCGCGCGATGGTCGAGGCGCTGCGTGCCGCGGCGCCGGTGTCGGCGGCCGCCGAGGACGCTCTCACACGTCGGCGCGAGACCGTCCTGAACGCGGTCGCGGACGAGGATGTCGCCGCGCTGTGCGTCGAACTCCTCACCAAGGCCGGCGCGCCGAGCACACGCCGCCTCGGGAGCAAGGGGGCATGGGACGAGGACGCGGGCGACGCCGCGCGTGGGGCGCTCTTTGCCATCGCCGATATGCTGGTGGCGGATCCGACGCTGTCGCTGGAGTGGGATGACGCGGTCGAGGGGGACGCGCACGAGGCGTTGTGTGCCCTCGCGCGCCTTACCGTCGACTGTCTGCGGGAATACCGCGGTCGCAAGGAGCGTATGGCGACGCTCGACTTCGTGGATCTGGAGGACCTGGCCGCGACTGTCCTGCGCGATCCCGGCGCGTTGGCGTCGCTGCGCGCGCAGTTCCGGGCGATATTCATCGACGAATTCCAGGACACGAACCGACATCAGTGGAGCATCTTCCGCGCTCTCGCGGCAGGCGAGGACGGGTCGCTCCGGGACAACCGTCTGTTCACCGTCGGCGACGAGAAGCAGGCCATCTATGAGTTCCGCGGCGGCGAGGTGGAAGTGTGCCAGATCGCACGCCAGGACATGGATCCCACGTTGGAGTTCACTGCCAACTTCCGGTCCGCGCCGAACCTACTCCTGTTCACGAACCGGTTCTTCGAGCCGCTGCTGACAGGCGGCGAGGCGTTCGAAGCGCGCGCTCAGCCTCTGCGGTATCGAGACAAGCCCACGCCTCCCGTCGACGCCGAGGCGCCGCCCGCGGGAGGCACGGTCACTCGGATCGTCGACGCCGACGACGCGGCGGACACGACTGAGGCCGGCGGCGCTTCGGCCGTGGAACGCGAGGCGCAGACTATCGCCGAGTTGCTGCGGGGGATCGTCGCGGGGGAGCGCGAGGACGATTATCCGGGTCTGGCCACGCGCATCGAGAACGGCGCGCCCACCGTAGGCGTCCTGTTCCGGCGAACGACCCACCAACACGCTTACGAAGACGCCCTCCGCACCCAAGGGGTGCCGTACATCGCGGCGAAGGGCCGCGGCTTCTACGGTCGTGAGGAGATACGCGACCTTCGCAATCTGTTGCGGGTGCTGGAGGATCCTGGCCAGGATGTGCCTTTGGTCGGCGTTCTGCGGTCGCCGATCGTCGGATGCAGCGACGGAGGCCTGCTGCTCCTCACCGCGCGACGGCGCTACCGGTTCCAGGCGCTGTGGAGCGTCCTTGGAGAGCTTGGGATCAACCACGACGCCGACGGGGGAGATCCTGGCTTTGGGCCGGAGGACGCCCTCGCGTTGCGCAAGGCGGCAGCCCTGCTCGAACGGTGGCGATCCGCGGCCCGACGGAGTCCCATAGCAACCGTGCTTGCGCAAACGCTCGCCGAGTCGGGGGCGTACGCGCCGCTCGCCCTGGGCGTGGACGGTCGTCAGCGCGTCCTGAACGTGGAGAAGTTCCTGGGCGTGGTCGCAGCGTTCGAAGCGGAAGGCGCGCGGACCCTCGGCGATTTGAACCGCTACATCGACGTGCAGGACGCGGAAGGCGACGCGGAAGGCGACGCGGACATGCCCGATGGTGGTGCGATACAACTCCTGACCGTGCATCGTGCGAAGGGCCTGGAGTGGCCGATGGTCATCGTGCCGGACACCGCCGCGCGGTTCCGTTCTGGCCTGGAGGAGACGGACTACCGGGGTGGACGATCGCGCGGGTCGCGCCTCGCGGTCGGACGAATGCGGGACGCGGACGGCGGAGACTCAATGCATGTCGCTATGCGGTACCTCACGCCGCGCCACGAGGCGGTCGACACCTTCGCGTGGACGAGGCTGCAGCAGGAACACGCTCGACGCTCGCGCGCGGAACAGAAGCGCCTGCTGTACGTCGCGTTCACCCGCGCGCAGGAACACCTCGTCATCGGCACGTGCGCCGACGGCGCGCGCGAGCTACGCGCGCTCGACGACGGCCGGTCTTGGATGGACTGGATCGAGACGATCCTGGCGGACGACCCCGACTACTTCGGGCGCCAACCGTTCTACGCGGAGCTACCCGCGGCCTCGGGAGATGGGCGCGGCGAGCGCGTGACCACGACGCCGGAGCAGTCGGCTGTCGACACGAGGCGCATCTGGCCGGCCCCCGGCGGATCGGTTGGCGCGTTCAGATCCACGGACGAGCCGGTGGTCGGGTTCCCACACGCGCGACTGCGTCTCGATCTCTCGCCACCTGGCCTCGACGCGTCCACAGAGGCATTCAACAGCATCGCGAACGCGCTCTTGCCGGTTGCGTTCGAGACGGGCGCCGATGCGGAAGCGCTGGCGCGCCGCGCGGGGGTTCTCGCTCGCTCGCAGGCGACGGCTGTCGACACGGCCGCCGCGACGACCGCGGCGCTCGCGGCCTGCGCGTGGGTCTGCGAGCGATTCCCCGCTCCGTCGCGCTTGCTCTTCAATAGGGCGTTCGACGCCAGCATCGAAGGCGTCCGCGTCGTAGGGCACGCCGATGTCGCTGTGGCGCACGAGGACGGGTCGTGGACGATCGTGGATCTGAAGTATGTGGCGAACCGGGCGCCGCCGGTTGCGGCCATTTGCGCGCGCCAAGCCGCGGAGATCGCGCGGGCGGCCTCCCACGTCACGGGCGGAGCTCCGCCGGATGTGTTGATGGTCGTCGTGGACGATGACGGCGCCCGGGAACTGCCGTTCTAGCCCTGGGTTAGGCGGCGCCGCCGATGTCTTCGATGAACAGGCTGCGGCCGCGCTTCGCGACGCGGACGCAGAACTCCTTGGCATCGGCGTCGTAGCGCTGCTGCACGTCGGCGCCGATGTTCGCCAGGGCGAACTCCGACAAGAAGCTGCCAGGGAAATCGGCGTCGCGACCCACGACATCGGCGAAGGCGGGGTCATCGAGGATGCCCTGCACGCGCAGCACGCCGTCCTCGACCCACGCCTTCAGCGTGTAGTCCGGCATCTGTGGCGGGAGCTTCTCGGCGCGCGGGCGCAGACTCGTCGGGGTGATTCGTGGCAACTCCATCACCACCTCGAAGCCGTCGGCCGTCTCGGCGACCCGATGGACCATGCCGTAGCGCCGCCTCTTCTCGATCTCGTCGGGCATGTGCACTGCCCCGCCTGGCACCGCCTTCTCCGGCGGGACGACACCGTCGAGGGGCGCGTGCGAGAGACTCTTCGCGAGCGCGTCGATGATGGGCCACACGAGCCACGAGGTTAGCCAGCCGTACAGCGCGGCCTTGTACTGCCGGTGCGCCGGCCCGGTCGTGACCGTGGCGGACCATGTCCGCACGACCGCCTCCGTCGTCGCGAACGTGACGGCAAGCAACGGGAACAGGTTCGTCATTGTGCTGATCTGCCAGAGTTCCTCGCCGAGCAGCACGCGCGCCAATCTCATGGACACGGCCGCCGCCAGAGCCATGTTGAGCGCGATGTTCCACCACGTCGCGGCGCTGGCGCTGAAGGCCTTCGATCCGGCGTAGCCCTCCAACGCGTACTTGCGGTGCGCGGGCAGCGCGCCCAGGAGCGGTTGGGACATGCGCAGCACGAGGCCGGCGAGGCCCGTGATCTGGCGGTCGGGGCGTTCTGGGGGCGTTTCCGGCTCGGGCATCTCCTCGATGACGGCGGATGCCTCCTCGGGCGCGGCAGCTCCATCCCCGTCGTCAACCTCGGTATCTGTAGCCTCTGCGGCGGAAGCAGGCCTGTAGTCTTCGGGCAACACGAGAATGCGATCGCGTACGGCGTCCGGCACGGCCTCGTCGATCCTACCTGCGATATCGGCCGCAGGCGTCGGAGCAGGCGCGGCCGCCGCGGCCGCTCTCGGGGCCGGCGCGGCCTGGGCCTGCAGGCCCGTAAGCTGTATGAGCGCTACTTCAGGGTCGAGGACCCCCTCCTCCACGGTCTGAAGCACCCGCAGTAACCGGTCTCGGCTCAATTCCGTGACAGTGATCGATCCGGCGAATCCGCCGCCTGAGGCCGGCGTGGCGCTGGACGCCGCAATCGCGTCGTCGGCGTCTCCGCCGACGCCCTCGTCCGTGGGCCGCGTGTCGAAGATGGCGCGGTTCGTCTCGATATACGACTGCCACTGTCCGGGGACTTCCGCGAGTGGGAAGATCGCCTCCACTGGACATTCCGGCCGACAGGCATCGCAGTCGATGCACTCGTCGGGCTGGATGAACAGCATGTTCTCCCCGTCGAAGTCGTATATACAGTCGACAGGGCACACCGCCACGCATGCGGTGTCTTTCACATCCACGCACGGTTCACAGATGACGTAGGCCATTCAGAAGCGCCTCGGGCGCGAAAGGCCCGTGGCGACTCTCCTTTCGGTCGTTTCCCGCACGGCAGTCGGCACGGGATTACTTTACACGAAGCGCCCCGGGATTTCCACCGGAACGGTCTCGAGGCGCAAGCCCTCACTCAGCGCTATCACCGTCGGCTGCGCCTCAAGGCGCGCGACGTCGGCGGCCGCGTCGAACGTCGCCGCGTCCACGAAGTACACACGCCCTCCGAAGGGCGAGCCGGTGTCCTTGAGATGCGTGAACCGCTCATAGCCGCGGGCAGCCGAGGCGACGTAACCAGGCGTGTATTCTGGGTCGTCGGACCAGCCGAGATCGGCGATCACGCATCCCAACGAGGCGACCTTGGACGCGAGTATCAGAGCGTCGACGAACCGCTCGGAGGCAGCGAGGGCGCGTACCCGGGCGCGGTCTTCCGGCTGCATGTCCACGCGCGAGACACGCACGCCGCGCTCGCTATTCGGCTCCAGCCTGGAGCCGCTTAGGTGGTCCATGATGACGGCGCCGCGCATTGGGCCGCCGTTGGGACTCGGCCCACTGGCGAGAAGCGACATCGCGGCCCCGCAGGGATACTCGGCTACCCCAAGATCGCGGAGAGCGGCCGTAGCCAGAGCGCGGCCCTCCGTCGGGTCGGCAACGCAAACCGTGCGGACGTCAAGCGCGGGCGCAGTGACAAGTGCGCCCGCGCTGATCTCGTCGACGGTGAGGGTAACTCGATCCGTGTGGCCCGCGCTGGCCGCGCGGGCGAGGAGACGAGACGCGGTCGTCGTCACGTGCGCGCGCGGGACCAGCCGTTCCCCACCGCTCACATGACGTCCGCGCCACGAGGCGCGCATCCGCACCGAAGCCCAACGACCGGCGTCGTCCACGTCTACTCGTAGTAGGGCGGGGGTGGCTCGAAGTGCGTCGTCGTGCTGACCGGGTGCCCGTGCTCGATGGACTCGAGCGTGGACACGCAGATGTCCAGCACGTGTAGCGCCTGCCGGCCTGTGGCGCGTTGCGGACTGCCTGTCCTCAGCGAATCGGCGAGGTCGAACACGGCGCGGCCCCATTCGACGCCTCGGTGCGGCTCCGCCACGTACGGCAGCGCTTCCCACTCGCGGCCCGACTGGATCTCGACGGCGCAGTTGAAGTCGTGGTTCGAGCCAAGATAGAGGGCGCCACTCTCGCCGTGGACTTCCGTTCCTGACCCATCCTTGGCCCCACCGACGAGGAACGACGCTGTGAGACGACCGATCATGCCGTTGGCGAACTCCAAGCCGGAGATCACGACATCCGGTGTCTCTACGTAGAAGCTGGAGCCCTCACGCGGGCCGGATTGCTGCGTGCGGCGAGGCTGCTGTATCCCGCCGAATCCCGTAACGCGCGACACCGGTCCGAATGCCGTCGTCAGTACGGTGAGAGCGTACACGCCGACATCGAAGAGGGGCCCGACTCCGCGTGTGTAGAAGGCCGCGGCGTTGCCGTGCCAGACTTCGAGACGACCCCAATTCATCGCCGAGTACACGACCAGCGGCGTGCCGATCCGCTCCTCGCGCAACGCCTTGAAGAACGTCTGCTGTGCCTCGCCGAGGAACGTGAACGGGGACGCGCTCAGCCTGAGATCCGCCGCCTCGGCGAGCCGCACCGTCTCACGACCATCCGGCAGGTTGGTCGCCAGGGGCTTTTCGCAGTGGATGTGTTTCCCCGCGGCGAGGGCCGCGCGGTTCACCTCCGCGTGCGCGTGGTGAATCGTGAGGTTGACGACGGCTTCTATCGCAGGCTCCGCCAACAGGTCGTCCAGCGACGAGTACGCCTTGCCGCCGTTCTCCTTGGCCCAGGCCTCGGCTCTCTCGGCGTCCATGTCATACGCGCCGACGATCTCGACCTTCTCCGGCTTCGTCCGCATGCTGGCGCCGTACGGCCCGGAGATGCCCCCGCATCCGATCACGGCTACGCGCAGGGGATCGTAGGAACTCATCGCTTTCTCCTGTACATGTGGCGACCCGCGCCTACGGGTGTGTGCTTGGCGGTGAGGCCCCCTATGCTGACGCGCCGTCGGGCCTCGGTCAAGACGCGCCGTCCGTGCCGGTGACGGCCCGCCACGTGTGCTGCGGCTCCCACCCCAGCGCGCGTCGTGCGTTGTCGATGCTGACGAGCGCGCGGTACGGATCGTCGTTGTACTCCTCGCCGCCGCGCCACGGCACGTCCGGGTGGACGAGCTCCGCCATCTCTCGGCTCGTCCGGCCCGACGTGGTGATGTCTGACGACCCGACCAGCAAGCACCCAACCCCGTCGAACGGCTTGAGCAACGCGCATAGGATCGCCGCGGACAGGTCGCGCACGTCTATGAACGCTCCGTACTCCCAGATCGGCTTCCACTCGAACTCCGGCCGTTCGCGGCGCGCCTCCTGAATCTTGGCATACCGGTCGGGGGCCCACACGGCCGGCGGACGCAGGCACACGACCGGGATTCCCGTCTTCGCGGACCACAGGCGGCACATGTCCTCTGACAGGCGCTTTGATATGCCGTATGCGCGGCCGGGGTAGCACGGGTGGTCGTCGTCGATCGGTAGGTAGTCCGGCGCGGCTTCGCCCATGAACACGCCGAGCGCGTTGACGCTGCTGATGGCGACGACGCGGGAGACTACCGCTTCCTCTGCCGCGCAGAGGACGTTCCACGCGCCTTGCAGGTTCACTTCCATGACGCCGTGTGGCGTGGACTCCGGCCCGCTGTACCCGTGGGCGAGGTGGATCACGCCCTGGCACCCGTCCGCGGCGGCCAGGAGCGCCTGCGGGTCGAGGGCATCGTGGCCGTCGACACGGTCGTAGCCGACGACGTCATGCCCCGCTGCGACGAGGTCCGCCACGACGACGCTGCCGACGCGGCCCCGATCCCCGGTCACCAGTACCCGCACTACGGCCCTCCACGGCATGTGTGGTCGACGCGGCCCCCGGTCACTGGCGCGCCTTCGACCTCGAAATGACGGAATCCAGCGTACGGCTCGTCGCCCGGACGAACGCGACAAGCACACGCGGGAGGATGAGCGCCGTTGTCACGCCGCCGGCAGCCACCATCACCAACGCGGGGACGGGATGCAGGAGCGCGAGGAACGTCAGTAGCGCGGCGGCCAGATCCTCCGTGAAGCTCAGAAGGACGGTAACACGCGCCTGTCCTCTGGCGCGCGCGGCGAACCGGATGCTCGCCTTCGTGCCATGCGCCGCGAACGCGAGCCCTCCACCGATGACAGCGCCTGCGAGACGGGGGATCAGGGGCATGGAGCCCAACGCCGTGAACGCCAGGCCGGCGCCCACGCACGGCCGGACGAAGGCATGCATCGCGTCCCACACGGTACCCAGCCGGCGTCGCTGGTCGACGCCGAACTCCACGATATACAACGCCAGGGCCGTCCAGAGCGCCAACGGACGCGCGATCAGCTCGAGCTGACCCGGCAGCGCGACATCGCCGTAGCGCTGCGAGAGCGCGATCAGGATGACGACGGCGTAGCAGTTGAGACCCGACGCAAAGGCCAGGCCCAGGCAAGCTGCGACTACCGAGAGCGGTACGGGCATCTCATCGTGTCCCCATGGCGGCCGTACGGCGGACCGGGCGTCAGAGCAGCGGGGCGACCATGCGCACCACGCTCTCCCCGAAGTCGCGCACCACTCCCACCTGCGGGGCGCCGCGCTTCGCTGTCGCCGCGACGTTCTCCACCCAACGGGCGGTGGCGTCTATCTCGCCGGCGCTGTACATGAGCATGCCGATTTCGTAGTTCAGGAAGAGAGATCGCATATCCATGTTGGCGGAACCGACCATCGCCAACTGCTCGTCCATCACCAGCACCTTCGCGTGCAGCATTCCTCCAGTGTACAGGAGAACCGTGCCACCCGCTTCCTGTATCTCACGCAGATAGCCGCCTCGCGCCCAGTCGGTTATGGGGTGGTTGGACCGCTCCGGCATGATGATGCGCACGTCCACGCCTCGCCTCGCCGCCAAGGTGATCCCCTGAAGCAGCGCGTCGTCTGGCACGAAGTACGGCGTCACGATCCACAGCCGTTCCTCGGCCGCGAACGCGGTTGATAGCACGACTTCGTAAAGCGCGTCTCCCTGCACGTCTGGGCCCGAAGGGACTACCTGCACCACCGCGTCGGACGGCGTCGCGCGCGCCTCGCCGGGCGCATCTGCCGGGGCCACTCCCTTGGCGAACGCCCAGTCGGACGCGAACACATCGCGATAGAACCTCGTCGCCGGGCCCTCGAGTACGAAGGCGAGGTCGCGCCACCTCCCCCGTTGCGGCGTCGGACCGAGATACTCCTGCCCGATGTTAATGCCACCTGACAGAACCAACTCCTCGTCGGCGATGACGATCTTGCGGTGGTTCCGCAGGTTGCTGCGCGCCGCGAACGGACGATGGAGCAACGGCATGAAGTAGGCGACCTGTCCGCCAGCTTCCGTCAGCGGCTGCAGGAACCGCCGCCGCGTGCGTAGCGATCCCCAGTCATCGAGCAGGAGGCGGACGTCGATGCCCTCTGCGGCCCGGCGCGCCAGGTGATCGCGCACGGCGCGACCGACATCGTCCTTCTGCAGGATGAACATGGTGATGTAGAGGCTGTCACGCGCCTCGTCGATGAGGGTGATGAGCGCCTGGTACGATTCCTCGCCTGTGCGGCATAGGTCGACGCGGTTTCCCACAGTCACGGACGGTAGGTCGTACGTCGCGAGGATACGTTGCACACGCGCCGCTTCGCGCGGAGTCGGCGGGTCGCCGTCGCGCCGCAACTGCAGGGGGCCCTTCGTGATCGCGATGCGCCGCATCTTCCGGCCGCCGAGGATCAGGTACAGCGGCACGCCGACGTACGGGAGCAGCACCATCACGAGCAGCCAGGCTAGGGCGCTCTGAGGCGACCGGCGCTGGCGGACCATGTGGGCGATGGCCACCGCAGCGAAGACGAAACCCGCGACGACCGCGATTTCGGACAGTACCCAGAAAAACATGACGGTTCCGCGCCGTCGATCTAGTCCCCGAGGCAGATGCCCATCTCGCGCGCGCACCGGACGATCTCCGAGCCGAGAGGCACGCTCTTCGTCACCTCAATCCCCTCCTCCACAGGCTTGAACACCATGTCCGGGGGATCAAAGGCGACCATGCTGCCGAACTTCCCCAGCTCCACGGCGCGTACGGCCGCGGCGCCGTATTGGAGTGATAGCACGCGGTCGTAGGCGGTCGGGTGGCCGCCGCGCAGCAAATGGCCGAGCGAGAGGGCCCGCGTTTCCACGCCTGTGCGGGAGTGGATCTCCTCGGCGACGTGGTCCGCGATGCCGCCCAGGCGGACCTCGCGCCCCTGCTCCTTGGCGCCGAGGGTCATCATGTCGCCGCCGGCGGGGTGCGCGCCTTCCGCGATGACGCAGATGGCGAACGTCCTGCCGGCCGTGTACCGACGTTCTACCTTCGCGCACACGGTGTCGAGGTCGTATGGGATCTCGGGGATGAGGATGACGTCCGCCGTCGCCGCGATGCCGGCGTGTAGGGCGATCCAGCCGCAGTAGCGGCCCATCACCTCGACGCACATCACGCGCCGGTGCGATTCCGCGTGCGAGTGGAGCTTGTCGAGGCACTCCGTTGCCGTCGCGACTGCTGTCTGGAAGCCAAACGTGACGTGCGTGCCGTTTACGTCGTTGTCGATTGTCTTCGGGACGCAGACGATGGGGACGCCCTTGTCCATGAACTGCTTGGCCAGGCGGAAGCTGCCGTCGCCGCCGATGGCGACGAACGCGTCGAATCCCTGCTCGTAGAACGCGCGGACGACATCGTCCGAGACATCCACGACCTCGCCGTCCCGGGGGTACTCGAAGGGGCTGCCGGAGCTGGCGGTGCCTAGCATCGTGCCGCCGAGGCCCGTGATGCCTCGGACCATGTCCGTCGTGAGGGGATGCACGCCGCCCGGGCGGAAGAAGCCGTTGTAGCCATCGCGCACGCCGTAAACGTGCCACCCCCGACTGGCCGCGGCATTCACAACGGCTCGAAGGACGGCGTTCAGGCCGGGCGCGTCTCCGCCACCCGTGTTGACGGCGATCTTCATCCGCGGTTTTCCTCTGGCGCCGGCGCGTTGGGCTCTTGGGGCCGGTTGATCCCGTTGTGCTGTCCGGCGAAGTGTACCACCCGCGGAACGCTAGCAAGAAGCGTCGCCGCTACGGCCCGTCGAATCCCAGCGTGGCCCCGCCGACCTCGATGCGGACAGGCGTGTGGAACTCGCGGACGGCAGCAATGTCCACCTCGACGCCGAGGCCCGGCGCGTCAGGCGCGCGGACCATGCCCTCCGCGTCGCGCTCGACGTGCGACGCCAGACCTTCGGACAGCCGCGAACCGGCGGCGGGGTATTCGCACAGCCCGAAGTCGGCGTTTGTGGCGAACACGTGTAGCGACGCCGCCACGGAGAGATGGCTTTTGAAGGTGTGGTTTACGTACTGCACGCCGCGTTCCTCGCAGAGCTGCCGCACGCGGAATGCAGGGGTGATCCCACCGATCCGGCCGACATCTATCTGGGCGAACTGCACGCCGCCGTTGACGATGATGTCCTCCGCCTGCCTGTACTGCCCTGCGCCTTCACCCGCAGCGATCGGGACAGGAGGAGTCCTCGAGGTAAGCGACGCGTACGCGTCCATCGCGTTAGGGTACAGCGGCTCCTCTAGCCATGTCGGCGCGTAATCGGCGAACGCGACCGCTCGCGCGTACGCTGTGTCGGTGTCTTCGCCCCAGACGATGCCCGCGTCGATCATGAGTTTGGCGGTGTCGCCGATGCCGGCCCGGGCCTCCGCCACGAGGGCGATGTCCGTCGCCTCGTCGACTTTGCCCATCGGCCCCCAGCCGAACTTCGCCGCGCGGTAGCCTCGCGCGCGCAGCCCCTCGCCGATTTCGCGCGTCTCGGCAGGCGTGTCCCCGAACAGCACGGACGCGTAAGGAAGCTTGGGGTGCGATGTCCCCTCACCCAGAAGCTGATACACGGGCGCGCCGAGCGCCTTCCCGACGATGTCCCACAGAGCCAGGTCCGCCGCGGCGTAGGCGTGGTGGATCTGCTGGATGTCCAACCCGTTGCGGATGGCCTTGGCGTGCAGGTGGATCACGTCTTCGGCGGCGTCGACCGACTCGCCGATGAGCGATTCGCGGATGTTGATGATGTTGCCGTGCGACATCGGGCAGCAGTAGGCGGCCATCGACACGAGCGGCGACGCGTCGCTTTCTCCCCAGCCCTCGACGCCATCGTCCGTGCGGATGCGCACGAGGAACGTGTCCTGCGTGCCGTCCGCGGCGTCGTTGATCTCCGGCATCTTCAGGTAGAACGGGTCAACGGATACGATCTTCATGCGTCGCGCTTCTCCTCCGAGCGGCCCGCCACTATCATGTGTCCGACGTGACCAGAATACCCAACACCACACGGCGACGAAAGGCTGTGCCATGCCCGAAGTAGGTGACGGCGCTCCCGATTTCACGCTCAAGACCGATACAGGGGACGACCTTACGCTGTCGGATTACCAGGGGTCGAAGAACGTCGTCCTGTTCTTCTATCCCAAAGACGACACCCCTGGCTGAACGATAGAAGCTCGCGGGTTCCGCGAGAAGATGACCGAGATCGACGCCACCGACACCGTGGTCCTGGGTTGCAGCCCCGACGACGAGGCGAGCCATCAGGCGTTCAGGGACAAGTTCGACCTGAACTTCCCGCTGCTCGTCGACACGGATTTGGTCGCGATGAAGGCGTACGACGCCTATGGCGAGAAGAAGCTCTACGGCAAGACGTCCGTAGGGGTGATACGGAAGACGTACATTATCGACAAGGCCGGGAAAATCGCGAAAGTGTGGAAACGGGTGACACCGGACGGGCACGCCGACAAGTTGCTGGAGGCGTTGGCGAAGCTCGGATAGACGGCCGAGGAACGGCCAAGAAAGACCGACAAGGGGGTTAGGCTATGCGCACGAGGACAGCTTTCGTATTGGCGGCGGCCGTCGTCATCGGCGGTGTCGTGATTGTGGCTCAGCAGGCCGCCGCGGCGATCGACCGGGACACGATCGTCGGCATGTGGTTGTTCGAGGAGAACGCCGGCGACAAGGTCGAAGACATGTCGGGAGGGGACCACGACGGCGTCCTGGAGAAGGGGCCGGAGTGGGCCGGCGGGAAGTACGGCACCGGACTCGACTTCCTTGGCGGAGGCTACGTGGATCTGCAGGACTCGGCGCCGGACCTCGCCTTCGGCGGCGCAGAGCCGTTCACGGTCGTCGCGTGGGTGAACCCGCGGGCAGGCGGCACGGTGGTCGGCAAGTTCAACGGCGGCGTCATCGGCGCCTACATCGTGAGCGTCACAGGGAGTGGAGGCGTCACGTTCCATCGTGAGGTCGCGCCGTGGGGCCTCGCCGGGAACGGGGCCGTGGACGCTGGCGAGTATTGGCACGTCGCGGCGACGTACGACGGCTCCGAGATGAAGATCTACGTAGACGGAGAGGAGGTGGCCGCGCAGGACCGCCCCGCGCAGAACACGGACCTCGTCACGCCGGTGTTCATCGGCGCGCGGATGACGGGCGGCGCGCCAGCGGAGTTCTACGACGGCGCCATCGACGAAGTGGGGCTGTTCAACGTCGCGTTGTCGGAGGACGACGTGCAGGAGGCCATGCGCGGTCTCGCCGGGCCGGAGGCCGTCTCGGCGCAGGGCAAAGCGGCCGTTACGTGGGCGCGCCTAAGGTCAGACCGCTAGGCGGAGCGGCCGCAGGACGCTTCACTCGACCGACAGATAGACATCCACCGTGCGCTCCTGGAACACGGAGCCTCGGTTGTCTACGACGAAGTAGTACTGGTCTGTGGCAGGCAGGCGGTACTCGACGTCGTAGTCTGTGATGTCGTCCCGCGACGCCGGGCGCTCCGCGTAGAAGTCCTCGCCGCGCGCGAAGGCAGTGAACTCCGCAGTGCCTTGCAGCAGCCAGACGTTCACATCGCGAGAGGATCGTACGCGGGCATCGAGCATCTGGCCGCTCTCGGCGAAGAAGTCCCACATCTGGAACCCGGAGGGACTGACGCTCACTTCCTCGTCGGCGACGACGCGGGTGTACTTCTCTCGGTCCTCGTCGCACGCGGCCACAGCGATCAGCAGCGCGACGTACGATCCTGCCAACACGACGTTTCGGAGTGCGCGCATGGTCGGCCTCCACATAGCGAAACGGCGCCGCCCGGTCGTCGAGCGGGTACCGGAACAAACGCACGCCATGTGGGAAAGTTGACGCCCGCCTAGTCGCCGATCCACTTCGTCTCGCCGACGAGTTCGCCGCGAAGGTTGTAGACGGCGGGGCAGAAGCGCTGCCAGAGACTGTCGAGGAAGTCCGACCCGAGGTGATCCTCGGCGACGCTTCGCAGAGACTGGATGACCGCGGCGTTGCGCGTCACGCCGTCGCCGTCTTCGATCTTCAGTCCAACGCCCAGGCCCAGTTCCGGGAGACCCATTCCGAACACCCCCAGCGCGCCCGACTTCAGCACGATCTTCCCCGGTGCGCCCTCCATGAGGGCCACCTCGATGCGCCCCTTGCCCGACATAAGATACGGCGCGGCCATGATTCCGTCCCGTATCGTAGCAAGGGCGGCAGCGCGCGCGCCCTCGAGGCCGCTGGGACTCCCCAACCGCGCGAACATGAGCGCGATGCGTTTGACGGGGATGGCGAAGATGGGGGCGCCGCATCCGTCGCGGCTGACAGCGATGTCCTCGACCGGCGTGTCGGACATCTCCGACACCGTGCGCAGGATCTGCTGCTGGAGCGGGTGGTCGTATTCGAGGTAGGTGTCCAGGGGCTCGCCCGCAACCTTGGCCCCGACGAGCATGCCGGTGTGTTTGCCTGAGCAGTTCGAGTGGATGGTCTGCGCGACCATGCGCCTCCGGATCAGAACCCTCGCCGACTGTTCGTCGCCGGGCAGGTGTGGGCCGCACTTCAGCGCCGTCTCGGGTATGTCCGCCTTGCGCAGGATCGACCGGACCGTGTCCAGGTGTACCGGCTCGCCGCTGTGCGACGCGGACATCACCGACAACTCTCGCTGGGTCAGTCCGTACGCCGTGTGGGCGCCGCGCTCTATGGTCGGGGTCAGTTGGAACGGCTTCGCGGACGAGCGCAGGTACGACGGCATGTCCGGCGAACCATGGGCATGAACGACCTCGCCATCCGTGTCGACGACGACGTACGTCCCGCGGTGGATCATCTCGACCACATCGCCGCGCGTCTTCGCGACAAGTGGCCGTGTGTCGCTAGGCTTCAATGGATGCCTCCCTATCTCCTAGTCGCCGAGACTCCCGCCATCGCGGCCGGGTCGCTGTCGCTTCGCTCTACGCGCGGAACAGGTCACCCATGCGCCTGCCCAACACCTTGGCGGCGACCAGCAGGCTGCACGTCAGCAGGATCATGGCGAGCACCCCCATGGCGCTTGCGACGTACTGCCCGTCGCTCAGACGCGTCGAGAACTCGTAGATCACCTTCGTGATGGGGTCGTACCCGGACTTCAGTCCAGCGAGGATGAGGCTGTCCGAGACCTCCAGCATCGCGAACGAGAACGCCAAGATCGCCCCCGCGATGAGGTTCGCCGTGACTAACGGCAGCGTGATCTTCATCAGTGTGCGGCTGGGGCTCGCGCCGAGATTGTACGACGCCTCCTCCAGCGTGACGCTCGTCTGCTCGAAGCCGGCGTACGCTGAGCGCATCATGTACGGCAACCGTCGCACGGCGTACGCAATGATGAGGAGCCACATCGGATTCACGCGGGGATTCATGAAGCCGAACATGCGCCCCTCGGTGAAGGGGCCGATGCCGAAGCTGCCGACATACCCGAACGCCATCACGACGCCCGGCAGCGCGAGTGGCATCATCGCCGTCGCGTCCAGCAGGTTCTTCCACGGGATGCGTCGCCTCGTCAGCATCCACGCGAGCGTCACGCCCAGCACGATGTCGATGAGGGTGCTCGCGACGGAGTACTTGAAGCTGTTCTTGATACTCTGGAAGCCCTCGGACGTGAGCGACTGCTCGCCGCTCCTCGTCACGAAGACCTGGCCGAAGTGCTCGCCGGTGAATTCGTGCGGGAGGATGCTGCCCTTCCACTGCACGGTCTCGTAGATGCCGCCAGACCATGTCCCGGCCTCGGCGACAGACGTCAGAATGACGCTGATGTGTGGGAGGATCGCAAGCAACGTGATCGACAGCACCGTGCCGTACACGATCGCCAACTGGCCGCCGCGCGCCGGAACCTCGAGCGACCCCGTGTGCCCACGGGCCATCATCTCGTACCGTCGCGAACCCGAGATGCGCTTCGCGAGATAGAAGAACCCCGCGGTAAGAACGATCACGATCACCACCAGCGCGTACGCGCTCTGCGATGTCGCCAGCTCACGGCTTGACTCGAAGATGCGCACGGCGACCACGTCCCGGAACTCGAACATCAGCGGCGTGCCGAGGTCGGTGAACGCCCAGATGAACACGATGATCGCGCCCGCGAAATAGCCCGGCATCATCAGCGGTAGCGAGATCGTGCGGAACAGCTTCCACCGGCCCGCGCCCATGTTGCGCGCGGCGTCTTCAAGGGTGGGGTCCACGTTGGCCAAGGCTGCCGCGACGTTCAGATACATGATCGGGTAGAGGTGCAACGTGCCGAGGAAAACCACGCCCCCAAGCTTGCGTAGCTCGCTGCCCCCGAACCAGTCGATCGTGGTGTCCCAGTCCATGATCCCGAGCTTGATCATGAGCATGTTGACCGAGCCGAACGTGGAGAACAGTTGCTTGATCCCCACCGCGCCGACGAACGGCGGCATGATCATCGGCACGAGGACAAAGCCCTGCAGCAGGCTTTTGCCGGGGAACGAGTATCGGATCAGCACGTAGGCCAGGGGAAGGCTGACGATCGTCGTGGTGATGGTCGTGATGAGCGCGAGGAGTGTGCTATTCCATATCTCCACTCGCTCCTGTTCGTCGAGACGGAAGAACCCGATGTTGAAGTCGCCGCCGAGGAAGAACGCCTCGCGGAGGACATACGCGATCGGGTAGACGAGGAAGAGGCCGAAGAAGGCGACGAGGAACGCCAGTATCAGCGCCGTGCGCCACGTCAGGTCGTATTGGCTCAGCCACCGCGACCAAGAGGACGGCTTGGGGCTGTTGGGTTTGTGCATACGGCTACGCGGTTACCGCATCTTCCCGGCGGCGCGGTACTTGTCCCGCGCGAACTCACGCCACTCGGAAATCGTGCCCTTGCGCACGAGCGCGTTGTCCGCCGTGCCCCACCCGGGCGCCAGCTCCGTCGCCTGCGCTTCGGTGAGCGGCATGTTGCCGAGGCTGGCGCGCGCTTCGTCGCTGCCGGACTTGCTGATGGACTTCCACGCCGCGGTGAGATCCCGGTGGGAATCGATGATGAGCGTCCCGTACAGGTCGTTTACCAGAGACCAGCGTGTCCCGCCCTTGTCAGCGTCGTATTTGACCGTGTTCTTCAGCGCGAACGGGTTCTCGCCGACGATGGAGTCGGCCCCCACTTCGTCGTAGAGAGCGGGGATCACGCTGGCGCGGGCAAGGTTGTCGGTCTTCGGCCCGTCAGGATGGCCCATCGGCAGCATGAGCAGCTTCTGCGCGCGCGTCGTCAGGCAGAAGTCGAGGAACCGCTGCGCGAGTTCCAGCCGCGGCGCCCCCTTCAGGATGCCAATGGGGTCCGCGTTGATGACAGAGAGACCGTCGGGCGTCACGTATCCGAGTTTGTCCTCGCCGGTCCGCGAGATCTGCGCATAGGCGTAGAAGTCGATCACGGGGCCGTAGATGACATTCCCCAGAGCCACTTCGTTGGGGACATCGGAGGCGCCACGCGTGAACGACTTCACGTTGGCTCCCATCTCCTGCAGCACCTGCCAGCCCTTGTCCCACCCATACGCCTGCAAGATGATCTCATACACCATGTGGGCGCTGCCGCTGTTACGCGGGTCGGCCGTCGCAATGCGTCCCTGTAGGCCCGGGTGCGTTAGGTCCTCCCACGTCAGCACCTCGGGCAGACGGAACCGCTTCGCGAGCAGCTTGTTGTGCATGATGCCGAAGCCAGCGAGGGCCACGCCGTACCACTGGCGGCCCGGATCGACGATCGGCACGCCGAAGATGTCGGCTTGCACCGCGTCGAGGATGTCGGCCGGGACCTCGTAGGTCTCGAGCAGGCCGTCGCGCGTGAACTGTATGTATGAGTCCGTGCCGCCGCCGAAGAACACGTCGACGTTGATGCCGTCGGGCGAGCGTTTGAATTCCGAAAGGATGAAGCGGACGATGTTAGACGTACCGCCCTGGTCCATCCACTCGATCTCGGCCTCGAGGCCGTGCTCCTCCATGAGCCACGCCTTGAACCCGGTGTCGAACTCGTCGCGCAACGCGGGCGGGTGCGGGGACACGATACGCAGCGCTTCCTGCCCGACCGCCGCCCCACAGACCATCACGGCCAGCAGGTAAAGCAAGGCCTGCGTCCGTCGTCGTGTAGCGTGCATTCGATTCTCCACCGGTTGATTCCTGAGGCGCGGCCTGACCCTACGGCAGATACCGCAGTATCAGTTGGGGCCACTTGATGGCGACAAGCACAAGGATGAGGAAGACGATGTAGAATACGCCGCGCCGCATCGCGCGTTTCGCGCGTACCTCCCGGTCATACCGGCTGCGTCCCCTTGGCGCCAGCATGTGGTCCTCCGGTTCCGATGCCTAGCCGTGGTATACCCGGATGGGCTCCACAGCTTTCCGCACCTCGTCTGCGATCTCGGGCGGCACGCGTGGATTCAGAGCGTGGCCCACGCCCGGGACGACATCGTCAAAGCCGCCCACGATCATGGCCTCCACGACGGCCGAGTAGTTGTACATCCGCCCGTCGCGGAACCTGATCTCCTCGAGCCCCCGAATGAGGCCCTCCAGTCGCAGGGCCGCGGCGTAGTCACCACGCCGGTGAGCGTTGCTCAATTCGTCCGCGACGCCGGCGGCGACGATCGCCGTGCCCGACGTGTGACCCCGGGCGCCTAGCTTGCGCGCAGCCGTCGAGTTCAGTTCGCCGATGCCCCAGATGACCATGTTCTCCCGGCCGACGGCCGTGACCATCGGCTCGACCTCGGCGATCCCTGTTCCGATCTTAACCCCGATGAAGTATTCCGACGTCAGGAGCAGCTTCTGTATCGCCGCGGCGTCGCGCCGGTTGCGCATGTAGACAACGAACCGCGCGCCGTTCGGCCCGTGGACATCGCCCAGACGCGACATCGCGTCCCCGTAACCGTTCGGATCGTACACGCCGCTCAGCGGCATGATGAGGAACGCATCCGGCGGGCGTTCGGATTGCAGTTGCGCGGCGACGAGCCTGTCGGCCGCGCCCCCTTGAGGGGTGATCCCCGACACCAGCACGCCCGACTCGCCCACCTCTAGCCCGGTGGCCGCGACGAGCGGGTTCTGGTCGGACTCGTCTAGGTGCTGAATGAGGCTTGTGCCCGCCACAGCGACGACGCGCCTGAGTCCGCCTTCGAGACTGTTGTTGTCGAGCAGGTAGCGCACGTTGCGACGGTGCCCGGGGATGTCCACGGAACCGTCGGCGGCGAACGGCACGACCGGGATCGTCGTCACGCCTTCGAGGTGCTGCTTGAGACTGTTCGCGTCGATGTCGGGTCCTCCACCGCGGGTCGCGCGTCGCGCCTAGGGAGCGGGCGGGCCATCCGGCGCGATGAGCATGCCATCTCGGTAGTGCACGGCGTACCTCAGCGCGCTCTCGAATCCCTCGACGCGCTGGTTCATGATGGCGTTCACGTATAGATCGCCATCCCGCACCACCATGCCACCGATCGCGTCGGGGAGGAAGAAGAACACCTTCTGCATAACCCCCAGGAGCCCATGCTTGCGGCCGCCGATGCCGGAGACATCCACGTAACCGACGCCGGCACCGCCGTACATGATGCGTCCTTCGACGATGTACGCAGTCTTGATTTCAGCGCCATCATCCCACGGGTCGAGGTAGGGCACATCGCGCCCGGTGCCCACCTTGAGCGTCGCGTTGAGAACGTCTCGGTGGAAACGGTGCTCGTATTGCGCGCCGTAGACGGCGAGAAAGCGGCATTGGACTTCGTCGTCTGCGCCTGCGTCCACGGGGATGTATGCGAACAGAAGTAGGTGGCTCATCGGGACCGCGAGTCCCACATCCAGGCCGAAGTGGCGGACGACATCGCGCGCGTGCTCCCCGTTCAGGTACGTCAGCACGCGCGTCTCGCGCACCGCGCGCGCCACGAAGCCCATCGCGCGAACGATCGTAAGTTCGTCCGCAGCCGCAGCGACGAAGAACTCCTCGACGTCGTCGGCGTGCAACTCCACCGACGGCCGGCCGCTGCCCCCAAGTAGCTCGGCCACGTAGGGGTTCACGTCGAGTGGCCGTGTCTCCGATACCTTGCGCTGGAGGATCGTGAGGGCGTGCTGTCGGAAGTGCGGGTACTCGTCGTACTCGGGGTCGACAAGTGTGCGGTCGATGAGGGAAGTCGCGCCGTCGTTCGCGCTGGCGACGGCAGACAGCAACGCTACGCCGAGGAGGACGCATATGTTCACGACCCGTCGCGGGGCTCCGCAGGTCGCGCGGGCCGCTGACCGCCCTCTAGGGATGTGGGGTCCATACGACATCGAGACTCGCTAGAATTCCCGGTTCACCATGTAATCCGCCCAGAAGCCGAGGAGATCGCGGTAGCGCGACGGCGGGATCGCGTTCAGGTGGGCCATCGCGGATTCCACGTACGACTTCGCGAGCTTCGCGGTGTATTCGATGCCGCCGAGGTCGCGGAGCATAGCGGTTGCCGCGGCGAGGTCGTCGGCGTCAGCGTTCGCGTTCCCCAGGATCGACGTCAGTCGCGCGCGCTGGGCGTCTGTGGCGTTCCGATACGCCTGCAGCACGATCGTCGTGCGCTTGCCCTCTCGGATGTCCGACCCGACCGGCTTCCCGAGCGCCTCCTCATCGCCGACGACGCCGAGGATGTCGTCCTGAAGTTGGAACGCCGTGCCACATCCCGAGGCGAATGCGGAGATCGCCTGGATGACCGGGTTGGCCTCGTCGCACGTGTCGAGGCCGATCATCGAGCCGGCTTTGCCGGCGTATTCGTAGAGCACGCCCGTCTTCTTGGTGAGCATTGCGATGACGTCGTCTTCGGTGATCTCCGTGATGTCGGTCTTCGAGAATTGCACGTCGCGCATCTCGCCGTCGATCAGCAAGCTTAGGACGCGCATCTCCGCGTCGTGGATGAGGTACAACGCGACACGTGGGTCGACGCCGCCCTCCTCGGCTAGGCGCGACAGGATCGACACCGCCCATCCCTGCTGCATGTCTCCGGCCAGGATCGCGATGGAGAGGCCGTAGTGCTCCGCCTCCGCCGCCTCATAGCCGAACTCGTCGACGGCGCGTTGGCGGAACTCCTCATGGACCGTTGGGCCCCCCCGCCGCTTCGTATCGCGGTCGATGACGTCATCGTGCACGAGCGTCCACGTGTGGAAGATCTCGATGGCCGCGGCTACTGGTACGGCGCGGGCCTCTTCGCCACCCACCGCTCCGCAGGCGAAGAGAAGCACCGCCGGTCGGAGTGACTTACCGCCCGCGTCCATGTAGCTATAGATGGCTTCGCGAATGTGCGCGGGCTGAAATCGGGTCGAATGGCGGTCGCGGTAAAGGTATTCGTAGACGACGCGTTTGCGCTCCTCGAGAGCGGCCACGAAGTCGTCGTAGGTCACGCCGGTCGTCATTCGCCGTCGTCCTCCCCCGCGTCGTCGCCGAACGGTTCGGTGACGATTTCACCATCCTCGGTGACGACCAACTGCTGTACACGCAGTTCCATCTTGGTGAGCATGTCCGTGCACGCGCGGACGAGGTGGACGCCCTGCTCGAAGTCGTCGAGGGCCTCCTCCAGACCGCCCTCTCCGTGCTCAAGACGGCCCACGAGCCGCTCGAGTTCGGCCAGCGCGGTCTCGACGGTCGGCGCGTCTGCGTTAGCTCCAGACGTGACCTCAGACTTCGCCATGTCGGTCTCCTTCGGCCGGCTCGGTGACCTTCGCCGCCAACGACCCTCGCGCCAGCCGTACACGAATCGCGTCGCCGGACTCAACATCGTCGACATCGCGCACGATCGTGCCGTCCGCGCGCTGGCAGATGCTATACCCGCGGCCTAGAGTGGCCAACGGACTCAGCGCGTTCAGCGATCCGGCCAGCGACTCTAGACGCGTTCGCGTGTCCGTGGCCCGTCTGCGAGTAGCCGCCTCCATCCGCCTGGCAAGCTCATCGACCCGCTGGGCGCGCTGTCGAACACGGTCCATCTGCCGCCGCGGCGCCAACGCCTCCGAAAGGCGCGACATCTCCTGCCGTGCGAACCGGAGCCGGGAGGAGATGCTCTCGCGCATGCGCGCCTCGTATCCGCGCATCTCGCCAATGAGCGCGTCGCGATCCGGGACCACCTGCTCCGCTGCGGCCGATGGCGTTGCGGCTCGGACATCCGCCGCGAAGTCCGCGAGCGTGAAGTCGACTTCGTGTCCGACGGCCGAGATCACCGGGATCGCCGATGTCGCGATGGCGCGCACGACGATCTCCTCGTTGAACGCCCACAGATCCTCCATCGACCCGCCTCCGCGTCCCACAATGAGGACATCGGCCTCGCCGACGAGGTTCATCAGGTCGATGGCGCTCGCGATCTCGCCGGGCGCCTGATCGCCCTGCACGACGACCGGGTATATGGTAACGCGAGCGCACGGGAACCGTCCGCTGAGGACCTTCACGATGTCGCGGACCGCCGCGCCGCGCGGTGAGGTGACGACGCCGATTTCGGATGGGAAGCGCGGGATCGGCTTCTTCCGCCGCTCGTCGAACAGACCGTCAAGTCGCAGGCGGTCTCGCAACCGCTCGACCGCGATCCGTAGCGCGCCCTGGCCCACCGGTAGCAGACGCGTCGCCTGTATCTGGTAGTTGCCGCCCTGAGGGTAGATCGACAGCGCCCCGTAGACGCGCACCAGGGCGCCGGTCTCCGGCATCATGTCGCGGAAGCGCCACGCGACGCTCTTCCACATGACGCACGGCAACTGGGCCTTGGCGTCGCGAAGCGTGAAGTACCAGTGTCCCGCCTGCGACTGGCTGAAGTTGGACACCTCACCCTCGACCCACAGCGGCGGGACGGCCTCACTCAGAAGCGCGCTTAGGGCTTCCGTCACGCCGTGAACTGTGAAGATGTCGTCGGACATGCTAGGCGTCCTCGCAGGGCAGCCGCAGCCGCTCGATGAGCGTCGCGCGGCGCGTCCGCTCGTCGATCTCGACGTAGACGCCGCACAGCAGCGTGTCGCCGGTCGCCACTTCGAACTTCGCCGGAAGTTGCGTCAGGAACTTCCGTACGACCATCTCCTTGCCGACGCCGATCACCGAGTCGTGCGGCCCGGTCATACCGAGGTCCGTGATGTACGCGGCGCCGTTCGGGAGGATCGTCTCGTCGGCCGTCTGCACATGCGTGTGCGTGCCGACTACCAGGCTGGCGATGCCGTCTAGGTGCCAACCCATCGCGACCTTTTCCGAGGTGGCCTCCGCGTGCATGTCCACGATCACGATGCGCGCCTGTTGCCCGATGGCCTCGACCGCGGGGATTGCCACCGGGAACGGGTTGCTGTAGTTCATGAAGAGCGATCCGGCGAGGTTGACCACCCCGAGCTTCTTACCGGTTGGCGTGTCGAAGGCCGCCGATCCCGTGCCGGGCGTCCCGGGAGGGACGTTGTATGGCCGGATGACGTTGGGCACCGACCCGATCTCGGTGAGGAACTCCTTCTGGTCCCACACGTGATTGCCGGTGGTCATGAAGTCCACGCCGTACGACGTGATCTCCTTGGCTATCTTGGCGGTCAGTCCCCTCCCGCCCGCAGCGTTCTCCGCGTTGGCGACGATGGCGTCCAGACCGTCGTACCGCTCACGCAGCTTGGGCGCCCACTCCTGAACCGCGCGCCTGCCGGGCTTGCCTACGATGTCGCCGATGAATACGAGCTTCACGCAATATGCCACCGAGGGAATGAGTCACGGTCGGCGTCGCCTGCTACCGATCGGGTGTGCCGCGCGTCGGAACACCGTGGGCCGGCGATGTCATGGTAGCCGCATCGGCCCACGGAGCGTGTGTGCCAGATGCCGCGTCCGGCGGGCGCACGGCCGCGCGACGCCCATGCTATCGGACGCGCCGGCCGGCGGCAAACGCGCGCGGGTTGGCGGGCATGTAACCCGCCCTGCGGCGCCACGTTCTCATGCGTAGGCAGTCGGCAGACTAGACGCTAGCGTGGGCGCGCGGGAGGAACAGCATGGCGGTGAAGTCGGATCGCTGGATACGCGAAATGGCCACCGAACACGGCATGGTAGAGCCATTTGTAGGGACGCAGGTGCGCGACGACGGCTGCGTGAGCTACGGCCTGTCGTCGTTCGGCTACGACTTCCGTGTTGCGGATGAGTGGAAGGTATTCACGAATGTATCCTCGACCGTAGTAGATCCGAAAGACTTCCAGCAGGAAGCCTTCGTGGAGCTGAAGGCGGCCGCCTGCGTAATCCCGCCGAACTCATTCGCGCTCGCCCGCACTGTGGAGTTCTGGCGCATCCCGCGCGACGTACTGGTCGTCTGCTTGGGTAAGTCGACCTACGCCCGCTGCGGGATAATACTCAACGTGACGCCGTTCGAGCCCGAGTGGGAGGGCTACGCCACACTGGAAATATCCAACACCACGCCACTGCCCGCGAAGATCTATGCCAACGAGGGTATCGGGCAGGCCATCTTCCTGCAGTCCGACGAGCCATGCGAGGTATCCTATAGGGACAAGCGCGGCAAGTACCAGGGCCAGCAAGGCATCGTCCTGCCCCGCGTCGAGAACGGAGCGGCGTGAACCACCGGCCAATTGTGTTCCGCTTGACAGCGGACGCGCGATGCCCAAGAATTCAGCACGGAATTGCTCAAAATAACGGCGAGCTAGGGTCGGGATCGAACGGATGGGCGGTGCCCTCCGTCGTCCGACGCCCCGACGGGTCGCCGAAGGTGGGCGATGTGCGCGCGGTAGCCCGCCGCCGATGCGTGTGGCATGTACCTTGCTGCCCCCGGTGTGACGGTCGGGACGGAGCCGTCAAGCGGAGCGTAGGGGACGAATCGCTGTCGCGCGGTACGGCGCCGGGCGGTAGTCGAGGCCGAAGCACTGACGTCCGGCGGCGTGGATGTCGGCGACAATCCCAACGGAGGATATCCAACGATGACCCCACAGGAAGTGCTGGACCTCGCTAAGAGCAGCGGCGTCCAAATGGTGGATTTCAAGTTCACCGACCTACCGGGCATGATGCAGCACTTCACCATCCCGGTGGGCCACCTCACCGAGGATCTGTTCGAGGAGGGCCTCGGCTTCGATGGGTCGAGCATACGTGGGTTCCAGCAGATTCACGAGAGCGACATGCTGCTGTTCCCGGACCCCAGCACGGCGATAGTGGACCCGGCCTGCAGGGTGCCCACGCTCAGCATGATCTGCAATATCAAGGACCCGATCACCCTCGAGAGCTACTCGCGTGACGCGCGGTACATCTCGCAGAAGGCGCTCAACTACCTTCGTGACACCGGTATCGGCGATGAAGTCTATTTCGGGCCGGAGGCCGAGTTCTTCGTATTCGACGACCTTCGCTACGGCGGCTCGACGAACACGCAGTTCTACAGTGTCGACTCCACCGAGGGCAACTGGAACTCAGGCCGCGCCGAAGAGGGCGGGAACCTGGGCTACAAGCCGCGACCCAAAGAGGGCTACTTCCCGGTTCCCCCGTCGGACACTCTCCAGGACGTGCGCTCTGAGATGGTCCTGCAGATGATCGAGGCAGGCATCGATGTCGAGCTGCACCACCACGAAGTGGCGCAGGGCGGACAGAACGAGATCGACATCAAGTACGACTCCATCGTCCGCGTCGCCGACAAGCTGATGATCTACAAGTACATCGTCAAGAACGTCGCTCGCAGCCTGGGTAAGGTCGCGACGTTCATGCCGAAGCCTCTGTTCGAGGACAACGGCTCGGGCATGCACTGCCACCAGAGCATCTGGAAGGACGGCAAGAATGTCTTCTACGATGGCGGCGGCACCTACGCGAACCTGAGCGAGACCGCGATTCACTATATCGGCGGCCTGCTCCGGCATCTGCCCGCGCTGTGCGCGATCATCGCGCCGACGACGAACTCCTACAAACGGCTCGTCCCGGGCTTCGAGGCGCCGGTGAGCATGGCGTATTCGCAGCGCAACCGTAGCGCGTGCATCCGCATCCCGACTTACTCGAGCTCCGAGGCGGCGACCCGCATTGAGTTGCGGACGCCGGACCCCGCGTGCAACCCGTACGTGGCGTTCGCGGCCATGCTCATGGCCGGGCTGGACGGCGTGCGCAACCGCATAGACCCGGGTGAGCCGGTAGACAAGGATCTGTACGACCTCGAGCCCGAGGAGCTCTCGGCCATCGAGCAAGTTCCCGACTCGTTAGACAAGGTGTTGGACGCGCTGGAGGCGGACCACGACTTCCTCCTCGAGGGCGATGTGTTCACGCCGGACTTCGTCGAGAAGTACATCGAGTACAAGCGCGAGGAAGAGGTCGATGCCGTTCGGCTGCGGCCGCACCCGCACGAGTTCTTCCTCTACCACGACATATAGGCGGGAGTTCCGTGGATGCGCCGTCGCACGGCGGCGCGTCCCGGCTCATCCCACAACCGGAGATGTGCGGCGGTGATCGTCGTACGCTAGATGGGACCGACAGAGGCGCCGTCGGGACCACGCCGCTCGTTGGAGGTCGAGGCTCATGAAGAAAGTCGAGTGCATCATCCGCCCGTTCAAGCTGGACGATGTGAAGGAAGCGCTGCGCGAGATCGGCGTCCAGGGCATGACGGTAAGTGAGGTCCGTGGGTTCGGCCGACAGAAGGGCCACACGGAGCTGTACCGAGGTAGCGAATACACGATCGAATTCATCCCGAAGCTCAAGATTGAGGTCATCATCGACGACGACGATGTCGAAGAGGTGATCGAGAAGGTCGTAGCCGCCGCGTCCACGGGCAAGATCGGCGACGGCAAGATCTTCGTCAGCAGCATCGACGAAGCTATCCGTATACGCACCGGCGAGCGGGGTCCGACAGCCATCTAGCAACTGACCGCAACACAGTGCGCCGCCCTGCCGTCGCAGACGCGTCGCACCGGTGAGCGGCGGCGGAGTCGGCGCCAATGTCAGGTACTCGACTGCGCCCGATGGCGATGTCGCCGACAACAGGAGATCGACTACGCCGCACCCGGCAGCTGCACAGTCAGTGATGTCGGCAGATCCGCGGGCGTGATCGACGACTTTGGGTCGCTGGGCCCGGGGTTCGACGACGGCCAGGTCCTCCACGCAGCCGCTGGCGCGCTCATAGGCTCGGCCTTGAGCCTGGGTATCGCTGTCTACATGCGCCTCGGCAGTGACGAAGCCGAGAACACAATCTAGATCAACCCGAGCGGTACGCCATCGCTCGGGCGGCCCCCAGGGCTGTTTAGTTTTCCATGATGACGCCGATCAGGGCTAGCGCCTCTCGAGG
>JABGQA010000064.1 GCA_018644665.1 Candidatus Poribacteria bacterium | reverse complement strand
CGCCCCACGGCGACTTGGACACTGGCTGTGGCAGGTCTCCGGACTTATCGCCGACCCCGTCACTATGGGTCGTCCGCGTCGCCTTCCCCGACGTATCGAGTGGCCATGACGCGAGCGCCATCATTGGCGCCGAATCACCGTTGCGGGGCAGTCACGGGTTCGCACCGTGTTCCCTATTCTCCCGCCCGTCGTGAGGACCGGTCGGGCACCAGCAGCCGACACATGCCGTTCGCTTCGTTCACGTCAACAGTAACCACCGCGTGGGGGGTCGTCAAGGCCGCCACGGGACGCTCGCGCGGAGCTAGCCCGCCTGCCACAGGCGGGCTAGCTCCGCGGCAGACCACGCGCTCGCGGGCCGCGACCACGGAGCCGGCGCCCTTGGCGCGCATCCGCCGGTGTGGTATAAGTTTCGTGCTGGATTTCGTGCGGCACAGGTGACAGCCACGCCACCGTGTCTGGCCACTGACGCGGCGCTGGAAGGGCGCGCATGCTCCCGGTCGAGGTCGCATTCATCTCGTACGATCCGCGCGCTCAGATGGCCATCGTATTCCTGCGCGAGAGTTCACCGGCGGGCGACCCGCCCGTACCTAAGGTCGCCACCGACGATTCTGGCGATGAGGACGAGAGCCGACTGTTGCCGATCTGGATCGGGCTCGCCGAGGCCTCCGCGATCTACACGAAGCTCGAGGGCAAAGAGGCGTTGCGCCCAATGACCCACGATCTGCTTGTGACCGCCATCGACACGTTGGGCGCATCGGTAAAGTCGATCATGGTCCACGCGCTCGAGGAGTGGGTATTCCACGGCCGGATCGTCCTGGATGTCGACGGGCGAGAGCTCGACTTGGATTCCCGACCCTCCGATGCGATCGCCCTCGCGCTGCGCGCCGACGCCCCAATCTTCGTCGCGGAGGACGTCATGGAGGGCTCCGCGATCTCCGAGAGCGACATCAGGGGGATCGACGCTTCGATGGACTCTCTGAAAGACGCGCTCGAGTCGCTCGATGACGACTCGTACGTGAAGGTGTAGAGCTTGGGCGTCACGGCGGGCCGTGCATGAGCATCGCAGATTTCCTCAAGTCCAAGCTCTTGGACATGTTCGGTCCACCCGAACCGCCGGATCCTCGCGAACAGCTCGACAAGCTGCTCGAACGTCTCCACACGGAGTTGCGGGAGGCGAAGATACGCGCCGCCGACATGATCCGCGACGAGAAGCGTGTCGCGGCTGAGAGAGACCAGTACCGAATCCGCGCGCAGCAGGACGAGGACGCCGCGGCGAACGCCCTTCACAACGGCCAAGACGGGGCCGCCCGACGGCTCATTGAGCGCAAATTGCACGCCTCCGAAACCGCAGAGCAACTGGAAAGCCAGCGGGCGACGCTCGACGGGCGGGTCCAAGCCCTGCGCGATGCTGTCGACACCTACCAGCTCGAGATAGACCGCGTCGAACGCGAGCAACGGACCTGGGAGATGCGCCAGCGGACCGCCAAGTTGCGTAGCGAGACACGCGACGACGTGTCCTCTACCGCGCTGTCCGAGGCACGTTCGCTCTTGAGATCGTCCGAGGAGAGCGCCCGGCGCGAGGAGGCGCGCGCGGAGGTGCGCGACAAGGTGAGCCGCTCGCAGCAGCTGTCGCAGGCGCGCGAACGCCGGGGTCAGACCGAGGTCGAGAAGGAAATGGACCGCATTCGGCAACGCCTCAAGCCGCCGTCAGACGACTGACGCGCGGCGCGATTCACGACCTGCCCTACGTAGCCAACGCCACTTGCGCAGCCTGCACCGCGCTGCCGATGGCGACCGGGTACCCCATGCCCGCGAGACCGCGCTCAAGCGCTGCGACCGCGACCAGAGCGTCGTAGTCGTCCATCCATCCCAGATGAGCGATGCGCACGATGCGCCCCGCGAGATGCGCCTGGCCCCCGGCGAAGACCATACCGTGGGTTGCGCGGAGATCCCGCAAGAGAGCCTTGCCGTCCAGCGTGTCGGGCAGGCGGACTGACGTCAGCGTGTTGGCGGGAACGCGTGGGAACATCGACAGCCCAGTCGCCTTGACCCCCTCGCGGGTCGCTCGGCCTATGCGGGCGTGCCGGGCGTATATGGCGTCGATCCCCTCGCCCATCATGCTGTCGAGGGCGACGTCCAGGCCGTACAGCAACGAAATCGCCGGCGTGTATGGGGTCGTGTCCTTGGCCAGGTTGGCCATGTACTTCCCGTAGTCGAAGTAGAACTTGGGTAGCGCCGCGGACGACGACGCCTCCACCGCACGCGGCCCGAGGGCGAGAAACGCCAAGCCGGGCGGCGTCATCAGTCCCTTCTGCGAGCACGAAACGAGGGCGTCGACCGCCCACTCGTCCATGCGCATCTCGTCCGCCCCGAGGGCGCTCACCGCGTCCACCACGAGGAGCGCGTCAGCACAGCGTGCAAGCTCCCCGAGCGCGCGTATGTCGTGGAGAGCGCCCGTGGATGTCTCGCACAGCGTTGCGAACACCGCACGGACGTCCGCGTGCCGGTTGAGTTCGCGCTCCACCGCCGCCGGGCCGACGCTCTCACCCCACTCGACGGCGATGCGCACGACATCCAGGGCGTAGGCGTCGGCGATCTCGCCCCACCGTTCGCCGAATTTCCCGCTCTCGACCACGACGACCTTGTCGCCGGCCGACAGGAGGTTGACGACCGCGGCCTCCATCGCCCCCGTCCCAGACGACGTCAGGATCGCGACCTCGGACGATGTCTGGAACACCGTCTTCAGCGCATCGGCGCACCGCCGAACGACGGCGGACGCCGCCTCGCCACGGTGGTAGTCGATAGGCTGCGCCATGGCCAGCGTGGCCTGTGGCGGAACGGGCGTTGGACCCGGCGTGTACAGCCGAGACTTCTTCATCGGAGGACCCCTCTGCCTGCGCGGATTTCCCAGCCGCCCGCGCTCAGCGATAACGCTATCGCGCGGCTCAAGGGGGGTCAATGTCGAATGCTACGATCCCCAGCCGCTACGCGGCCCGTCCCGTCGCTCGGCGGCCGCCTTCTCCAAGTATCCGCTGGCGCGGAACGAGTCGAGCGGGTCCGGGTCGAGCCCCTTCTCTATCCGCACCGTCTGCAGCAGCGGCTCGACGTCGGTGTTGTCAGCCTTCTGGAGGATGCGCTCGGCCGCGACAATGTCCTGGGCGTCCTGAGCTGCGGTCAGCTCATCGTACGGAACGATGAGCGCGCGGGCATACGCGGTCTGGATGCTCATGATCGACTGGATCATGGCTTCGATCTTCGGCTTAACGTTGTGGCTCTGGTCGATCATGTACGCGATGTCGGCGCGCGAATTGGGGTCGTTCTCCTCCTTCACCAGTTCGGTGAAGATGAAGAACAACTCCTGCGGGTTGATCGACCCGGTCGTCAAATCGTCGTCCGCGAACTTCCGGCAGTTGAAATGGAAGCCCCCAAGGCGCCCTTCGTCGAGCAGGTACGCGACGATGAACTCGATGTTGGTGCCCTGCGGGTGGTGCCCGGTGTCGATAAGCACCTGTGCGCGCTCGCCGAGAGTTTGGCACACCACAAGCGACGTGCCCCAATCCGGCAGGTCGGTGTGGTAGAACGCCGGCTCGAAGAACTTGTACTCCACGAGCATGCGAGCGCCCGCCGGCATGTCGTCGTATCCCGCGCGCAAGCACTCGACGAGCCGCGCCTTCCGCTTGCGGAAGTCATCCTGACCGGGGTAGTTCGTCCCGTCGGCGAGCCAGACGCTGAGGACATCTGACTCCGTGATGCGCATGACCTCGGTGCATTCGAGCAGATGGTCGATGGACTTCTGTCGGATGTCGGCGTCGGGGTGGCAGACGCTGCCCAGCTTGTAGTCGTGGTCCTGGAACAGGTTTGGGTTGATCGCGCCGATGCCGATGCCCAGGTCGTCGGCGTACTGCTTGAGCGCGGCCCAGTCGTCCACGATGTCCCACGGGATGTGCAGCGCGACCGTCGGAGCGACTCCCGTGTACCGGTGGGTCGCCGCGGCGTCCTGTAGGCGCTGTTGAGCCGTCTGCGCTGCCCACTCCTGCGGGAACACCCCAAACCGCGTGCCGGAGTCACCGTACCCCCACGAAGGCGTTTCGATTGCCTGCGCGCGCAGCCGATCCTTCACGCGTTCCATATCGACGCCCCGGTCTACGATGTCCTCGACGAGCAGTTCATACCGCGCCTGGATTCGTGCTGTCTCGCTCACGTGCCGTGCCTCCTACGCCGCATCGTTGGGGTGATACGCGCCGCAGGCCCGTCGCACCTGCCGGGCCGTGGACGCTAGTCGCGCATGTAGTGTGAGTCTGGGGATGGCGCGTACGTCAGACCGGCCATCGACGGTGTCTCTTGTCGGGACGTCCCCTCGTGTCGCGCCTGAATACACGCTTCCAAGACGCCAGAGACGAGGAGCGTTCGCTCCGCGGGATAGGGCGCTACCCCCGTGACGAACATCTCCTCGATCTTGCTCACGAGGCCGCTGAAGTGATCGACGTTCGGGATGGGCGTAAGGAAGAACTGAGTCGACACCGGCGCGTCTTGGCCGCGCAGCTTCGCGGCGAACAGGAAGTCCCGCGTCGCGCCATCAAGGAGCAGCGTTGTCGCGCGGGTCCCGTCGGAATACTCGATGACGTACGCGCCGGGGTTCGCAACATGGTCGCGGATGTGGCGCAGGCCTACGAAGTCCTCCGGCCGCCCGTCGTCGACGGCGTTGCCCTGCGGGCTGTCACTCCGCGACATCGCGGCGCTGAGTAGATCCCACGACCACACGCCATCATCGCCTGCCGCCCAGACAGCGTCGCCTTGGAAGTACTGCACCGCGCGCACGCCTGTCTCGCCGCCTTTGCGGCGCTCGACCATGCACTGCAGCCCCTCAAGCGCGTGGAAATCGTAGCTGTCCACGCCGCCATACCCGACGGCGAGCGCATCTTCCACTTCACACCCTAGCGGGAGTTCAAGTGGCGGTAGTCGGAACGCGACCGGAATCGACGACCCGGCAAGGAGCGGGTACCCGCCTCGCTTGGAATCGTCCACCATCCACGCGGCCTTGTCATATTCGTAGGACAGGTGTTTGTCGACGAAGACAGGCGCGACGCGCGAGTCTCGCTTGAATACCTGGGTCACCTGCCGGAAGAACTCGTGCCGCGGGTACAGCGTCTGCCCGAGTTCGTTAGACGGGTAGTCGCCGTGCTCACCGATGACGAGCACCCCGTCCACAGACAACTCATGGCTTCCGTGGCGCACCGCGCCCGCGATCGTTGGGTAGATCGTGAAGCCGTGCTCGGCCGCGCGGGCCCGACTCAGGTCGTTCTCTGGGAACTGGTCGACGTACATCGAGACGATGCGTGCGCCCGGCGCATGGTGCTCCCCGCCGATGGCGTAGCCCATCAGGAACCGGTCGCAGATCACCTGCGCGTGCGAGAGCCAGCGGTACTCGGTCACGATGGCCGCGATATTCTTCATCGAACGAGTGCTTCCAGAGATCTCGTGGGGCCGGTAGGTTCGCGCAGAACCTCCTCGCGGACAAGAGCGGTGCGCCGCGACCGGCCTCGGACGTGCCCATCCAGTGGGCTCGGCCCCGGCTGGCGCCGACGTCCAGTCCACTTGGGCCCTCCTAATCCTCCGGGCGTGACCTCCGTCTAATACCGCCGAGCGCTCTCACGATTCCATGTCGCGTGATAGGGGGACACAATGAAGCGTGCGGCTCGCAGTGCATTTCTCGTCGCGATCGGTGTGTTCATTGGCGTGTCGCTCGCCGGTGTCACGGTGTACGCGCAACGGCCGGGCGGCGGCCGCGGGGGCGGCGGAGGAGGGTTCGGCGGCTTCAACCCGCAGGCTCTGATCCAGCGCGCTTTCCACGGCTCGTGGGCGCTGATCTCGTTCGAGCTCGAGACCTCCGACGAACAGCTCATCGAGCTGCGCAAGGTGTACCAGAAGGCCGACGGAGAGTCGAAGGACAAGCTCGCGGAGATCGGCGACGTCGATCCGAACAACAGGCGTGAGGTGATGCAGGGGCTGATGCAGGGCCTCATGGAGGGTCAGCGTGAGTTGGTCGCGGCCACCAAAGCGCATCTGAACGACGACCAAGCCGCCAAGCTCGACGATTGGTACAAGGAGCAGGCCAACGCGGCCCAGCGGTTCGGCGAGGGCCGTGGCAGTCGCGAACGTGGCGGAGGCGGCGGCGAGGGTGGCGAGGGCCGTCAGCGCAGGCAGCGCGACGACTGACCCGACCCCAGAGACGATGATGGACGCCCCGGCTCCTACGCGCTGGGGCGTCGGCGCGTACGCCCGCCGTTGCCCGCGTCACGACCCGATGGCTAAGATTCCCCTGTCACCGCAACCCCAGCCACGGACGGTACCTATGCACGAACCGCCCGCGCAAACGGCGCCTGACGCGTTCGGCCGCCTGCTCGAGATCATCGAGACGCTCAGATCCGAGAACGGCTGCCCGTGGGACCGCGAGCAGACGCACGAGTCGTTGCGAGCGGACACGATCGAGGAAGCGTACGAGGTCGTCGAAGCCATCGAGGACCACGCCCCTGCCAAGATCGCCGAGGAACTGGGGGATGTCCTGACTGTGGCTGCTCTGCACGCGCAGATCGCCGCAGAACGTGACACGTTCAGCATGCTGGACATCCTCAACGGCACGAACGCGAAACTCGTGCGCCGGCACCCGCACGTCTATGGCGACTCCGACGCTTCCGATACGGACTCCGTGTTGTCGGCGTGGGACGCCATCAAGCGGCAGGAATCCGGCTACGAGGACCGGACGTCCGCGCTAGACGGCGTGCCGCGGAACATGCCCTCGTTGATGGCGGCTTGGAAGCTGCAGAAGAAGGCTGCGCGCGTCGGGTTTGATTGGGACGAGGTACGGCAGGTCGTTGCCAAGGTGCGCGAGGAACTGGCGGAGCTTGAAGAGCACATCCCGTCCGACGGCGCCGCCGAGGCGACTGACGGCCTCGCGGACGAGATGGGCGACCTTCTGTTCGCCGCGGTGAATCTCGCCCGATTCCTCCGCGTCGACCCGGATGCGGCGCTCCGAGCGACGAACCGCAAGTTCGTCCGTCGCTTCCGCCGCATGGAGGAGTTGCTCGCGGAAACCGGTGACGAAATGGACGGAAAGACGCTCGAGGTTCTCGACGCTCTGTGGGATCGCACGAAGGACGAGGAGCGCGCCCGGTGACGGCCCCGCTTGCGAGGGGCCGCGCGTGCGCGTAGAATGCGCGGCGACCCGGACACACGCGGCGAGCTAGGCAAAGGAACACGATGGCACGTCATGGCCGAGTAGCGACGAGGGCGTCAAGCGTCCGACCCGGCGCCCCAACCGGCGCCCCCGCGAACCATCCCAACGCGACGCTGATCGACGCCGATTTCGCCGGAGCAGACCTCTGCAAGGCGAACCTCAACGGAGCCGACTTGCGACGGGCGAACCTGGCCGGGGCCGACCTCAGCCTGGCGTACCTGGTGGGAGCCGACCTGCGCGGCGCCAACCTCGACCGCGCCAACTTGGACGGCGCGTACCTGAGTGGGGCGAAGATAGGCAGCGCCACATTCCGCGGCGCGTCGTTGCGTGAAGCGATGGTGGGCGACGCCGACCCAAGCCTAGAACGCCCGTTCGACCCACCGACCACTTTCCAGGACGCCGACCTCGAGGGCGCTGTGTTCCGCGTCATGGACTTGAACGGAGTGGTCTTCCACCGCGCGAACCTGACGAACGCCTACCTATACGAAGCGAAGGTCGTGGGCGCCGACCTGCGCGAGGCCAACCTCGACGGCGCCAAGCTCAAGCGGCTGTCGCTGGAGCAGAACGTCACGCCCGAACTCACGGCCCGGTTCACGGCTACAGAATCCCTCGCGGCGGCATCACCTGAACCTGATCAACTACCGCCGTCCGAGGCTGACTGAGGACGAACGAGATCGTCTCCGCCACGCGTTCCGTGGGCATCATGTCCTCGCGCGCCGGCCGGAAACCCATGTCGTCCCACAGCGGCGTATCGGTCGCTCCAGGTAGGATGGCCGTGACGCGCACCCCGCGTTCGCGGACCTCCGCCGCCATCACCTTCGTGAACATGAGCGCCGCCGCCTTGCTCGCGCAGTAGGCGCTGGCTCCCGCGAACGCCGTCTCGGACGCGACGGAGAGCACGTTTATGACGTGGCCGTCGCCGGCGGGCAACATGCATCGCAATGCCGCGCGCGAGCACAGGTACGTGCCGCGTACATTGACGTCCATCGTGTCCCACCAGGCGTCGACGTCCGTGTCGGCGATCTCCCCTCCTGTGGACATTCCCGCGCTGTTGATGAGCGCATCGACGCGGCCGTACGCGCTGTCGACAGCGTCGAAGAGCGCGGCGACCTGCGCTGCGTCAGTCACGTCCGTGGGCACGGCCAAGGACGAATGGCCGTTGTCTTGGATGGCGTCAGCAACGGCACGTAGGCGACTCTCGGTCCGAGCCGCAAGCGCCACGGCCCACCCCTCGGACGCCAACTGCCTCGCAACAGCCGCGCCGATACCACTGCTCGCCCCGGTGACTACCGCGACGCGTCCGGTCGTCTGATCGCTCACGTGCTCTCCGCCTCGCAGTCGAACCAGCTCTTCGGGGTTTCGTAGACCCGGACTCGCCGTAGATCCGCCGACGCGCCCTCGAACGCTGGCGCGAGCAGATCGAAGACAGCGCGCGTTAGGTTCTCGGTCGTGGGCGCCATCCCGTTGAGCTCGGGCACGTCGGTGTTTAGGTGGCGGTAGTGCATCCGGTCGACGACTTCCCGCTGGGCCAGCGCGTCCAACCACGGCACGTCCACGACGCCACCGGTCTCGCAGGCAACGGGGCCGCGCACCGTGATCTCGACACGGTAGTCGTGTCCGTGGCCATTTGGGTTGTTGCACTTCCCGTACAGCGCCCGGTTCTCGTCGTCGGACATGTCGTCGGAGTGGAGGCGGTGTGACGCGCTGAATTCGTAAGCTCGCGTTAGCTCTACCATTTGCGTGCCGTCTACCCTCCCCGGCTCACCACGATACTCGGCTTCGGCGCGCGCGCCCTCGCGCACCTGTACGGACACAAGCGCGACGCCGTCGAACGGCCGTCCGATGCGCGCCCAGACCCAGACGGCGACGTTCTCGGCGGTCGGCGGGACATCTCGGAACGACGCATGGTCCAGGTCGAGCCGGCGGTGGTCCAGCTCAGCCACGACGTGTGCGCGCAGGAAGTCGTCAACGTCGGCGATGTTGACGACCATCCCCGTCACGGGGTCGACCTGGCCTTCGAACCCAACGCAGAGCGCCCAGTTGTGCCCGTGCAGGTCGCACTCGCGTCCGAACCGCTCGCGGTTCTCGGCCTCCGACAGGCTGTGCACGCGTAGGCGATGGGACGCCTCGAAGTCTACGCGCCTCACGAGCCGGACGGTGTCCCGCGCCATCAGTCGGGGCTCACGGGCGCAGGGATGTCGATCATGTGGGCCCACGCCTCGTCGAGGTATGTCCGGGGCGAGAACCCGTCCTTGGGGACGATCTCGCGATCGGCCTTCCACCGGCACTTCACCTCGTACGCGTCGTCGCCGAGCGTGCGCTGACTCAGCGTCACGCGTAGCGGGAGGCCGATAAGGTCGGAGTCCTTGAACTTCACGCCCGGAGATTCCTTCCGGTCGTCGTAGAGAACCTCGTACCCCTCGGACGACCACTGCTCGTAGAGAGCGTCGGCCGCCTCGACCACTTCCGCGCCCTTGCCGACCGGGACGAGGTGGACCTCGTACGGCGCGATCGCTACTGGGAACGATATGCCGTCGTCGTCGTGGCTCGCCTCCACGGCAGCGGCGAGCAACCGGCCGACACCGATGCCGTAGCAGCCCATGATGAGCGACTGCTGTCGGCCGGTGGCGTCGAGATACGTGGCGCCCATCGACTCGCTGTACTTCGTGCCCAGCTTGAAGATGTTGCCAACCTCGATCCCGTTGGCGGCTTCGAGCGCCGCGCCGCAGACGGCGCACGTGTGGCCGTCCTGAGCCAGCGCGATGTCGACTACCGTCGCCGTGAAGTCGCGCCCGTAGTTGACGTTGCGTAGGTGGTACCCCGGACGGTTCGCCCCAGCGACGCCGTTGGCGAGGGCCTCGACGGAATCGTCCGCGACGACCTTCACATCATCGTCGAGCCCAATGGGCGAAGCGTAGCCCGGCTCCGCGCCCGCAGCGCGGATCTCCTCTTCGGTAGCTGGCCGCAACTCGACGGCCCCGAGCGCGTTGGCGAGCTTCACCTCGTTGACGTCAAGGTCGCCTCGGATGGCGGCGAAGACAAACTCGCCGTCGGCGACGTAAAGCACCGCCTTGATCGTCTGCGCGGTCGGCACGCCGAGGAAGTCGGCCACCTCGTCGATGGTCTCGCAGTCAGGCGTCGCCACTTCCTCGCGCTCCGCCGTGGGACCGAAGTCCAGGCGGCCCTTGTCGAAGGCGGCAACTTCGGCGTTCGCGGTGTAGTCGCCGGTCGGACACAGTATCAGCCGGTCTTCGCCGGACGGCGTGACGTGCATGAATTCGTGCGCCGCAGTGCCACCAATCATTCCTGGGTCGGACTCCACCACCGTCGCCGGAACGCCGCACCGCGCGAAGATGCGCGCGTACGCGTCGTACGTCCGCATGTAGAACGCGTCGAGGTCCTCCTCCGACGTGTGGAAGGAGTACGCGTCCTTCATCGTGAATTCGCGCACTCGGATGAGCCCCGCCCGCGGCCGGAGTTCGTCACGGAACTTCAGTTTCAGTTGATACACCATCAGCGGAAGCTGTCGATAGGAGTTGATCTCGCCGCGCGCGTGCGACGTGACGGCTTCCTCGTGTGTCATCGCGAGGACGTGCTCGCGCCCGTTGTGGTCGGCGAAGGCAAGCAACTCCTTGCCGGCCATCTGCTGGTACCGGCCGCTCTCGCGCCACAGGTCCGCGGGTTGCACGAGGGGCATGTTGATCTCCTGCCCGCCGATCCGGTCCATCTCCTCGCGGATGACGGCCTCGATCTTCCTCGCGCTGCGCTGCGCCAGCGGCAGGAGCGTGTACAGGCCAGAGGAGAGTTGGCGGATGAGCCCAGCGCGAATCAGAAGCTGGTGGCTTGGGATCTCTGCGTCGGCGGGCGTTTCGCGTACAGTGCGTCCGAAAAGCTGTGATTGTCGCATCGTGCTTCCGTATGGAGGGGTGCGCCGGCGCGTCAGTCGACGTGCAGCACCGTTTCGGGCTCGTCGTCGAGGTCCGTGTCTTCCTCGGGGGCGGCTATGCCGGGGGCTCCGGCCGTAGGCACGGTCGAGTCGTCCTCAAGACCGCCTACGTGGATAGGCTGCGCCGCCGCTGTCGGCTCGACGAGGGGCGCGCCGTGCACCTTGAACAGGCTCGTCGCGGCCACACGGAACCAGTCGCCGAACCGTCCGCCATCGCGCGTGGCTCGCACGCTTTTTGACCAGGGCACGCGGTTCCCGATGTGGGCGGAACCCTCCACCGAGAAGTTCAACCCCTCCAACAGATCCAGCAACTCCGTCGACGCGAACGCGTGCAGGTGCGTCTCGTCGTCTGAGCGCGCCTGGTCCTCGCGCGTGGCGCCGTGCGCCATCCGCGCCCACCGACAGCGCAACGACTCGTACACGGGAGCCGCCAGGTAGAGGCACCCGTGCGTACGGAGCGCGCGGTGGACTCGCGCCAGGGCGTCGCGGGCGTCGGGCAAGTGCTCGAGCGTGTCGCACAGCAAGATCACATCGAACGCGTTGGCCACGTCGAAGTCGTACAGATCGCCCTGGCGCACGTCGAGGCCCTTTTCGGCCGCGCGTTCAAGCGCGCTCTCCGCGCAGTCGAAACCTACGACCCGGCGGAAGCCCAGATTCCGCAGCGTCTCCATCCAGAACCCGTCGCCGCAGCCTACGTCCAGGATGTAGGCGTCGCGGTCCCAATCCGAGAAGAACTCCACGAAGTCGCGCACCAGTTGCGCGTGCATGGCGTCGCGGAGGTGGACCTCCGACATACGCGTGTCGCGGCCGTACGCTTCCCAGTCGATGGCGTCCGCCAAAGGTCGCCTACTTCCCGATGCGCTTGACTTCCGTGGCGATCAGATCGCCGACTTCCGATGTCGTATAGCCCATCCGCCCGGCGCCGAGATCCTTGATCTTGCCGGAGCCGAGGACGTTCGTGATCGCGCTTTCGACCGCCTCGGCGGCCGCGACCTCGCCCAGTTGGTCGAGCATCATCCCAGCAGCGGCGATGGCCGCCAGCGGGTTGATCTTGCCCTGGCCCGTGTAGCGTGGCGCGGAGCCGTGTATCGGCTCAAACATCGACACGCCTTCAGGGTTCAGATTCCCGGAAGCCGCGAGGCCCATACCGCCCTGAATCACCGCGCCGAGATCGGTGATTATGTCGCCGAGTTGGTTGTCGGTCACCACGACATCGAACCACTCGGGGTTCTTCACGAACCACATGCACGCGGCGTCGACGTGCGCGTACTCGCGCGTGATGTCCGGGTAGTCCGCCTCGCCGACCTCGTTGAAGGCTCGCCACCAGGTGTCGTGGACGAACGTCAGCACGTTCGTCTTCGCGACCAGGTGCAACTGCTTCCTGCGGTTGCGGCGTTGCGTGAGGTCGAACGCGTAGCGTACGGCGCGTTCGGCGCCGAAGCGAGTCGTCACGTGTATCTGCGTGGACACCTCTTGGGGCGTCCCCTTGTACTGGAACCCGCCGGCGCCAGTGTAGATACCCTCGGTGTTCTCTCGCACGACCACGAAGTCGATGTGTTCCGGGCCCTTGCCGACCAGTGGGCACGGCACGCCCGGGTACAGCTTGATCGGGCGCAGGTTGATGTACTGGTCCAGATCGAACCGCACCTTGAGGAGGATGCCCTTCTCGAGCACGCCTGGCGCGACATCGGGATGGCCGATGGCGCCAAGGTAGATGGCGTGGTAGTCGCGGAACTCCGTGATCGCGGAGTCCGGCAGCACCTCGCCGGTCGCCAGGTAGCGGTCCCCGCCAAAGTCGTAGGTCTCAGTCTCGTACGAGAAGCCAAACGTCTCGGCGGCTGCTTCGACCACCTTCAGCGCTTCGGCCGATACCTCGGGGCCGATGCCGTCCCCAGGCAGCACTGCGATCCTGTGTGTGCGTGACATTAGCAGCGTGCGTGTCCTCTCTTGCGCGACCTGGGTCGGAAAGGCTTACCCCATTCGTTGCCCTTGGGTGGGCGTGCCGGACGTAGTGAACAGCGTTGCATATCCCCCTAACGCGGGTCAACCCCACTTGCCGGTGAGCCGACCCGCGCAGGCCGGCGCAGAGCAGACTCCTGGTGACGTGTTGGCCGCCTCCCGGAGCGGGCTAATACTGGAAGTGGAGAGGCCAAGCTCCGACGAGCGGGACCCGTCCTGTGGACTCACTCAAGGCGCCATGCTATCGTGGAGCGGCTCGAATCCGAACCTACATCTACGAGGAAGGCAACCAGCGAATGGCGAAGAAACTGCGCGTAGGCGTGATTGGCGTCGGGGGTATCGCCCACACGCACTTGCCCGGCTGGAAAGCCTCGGAGCACGCCGAGGTCGTCGCGGGCAGTGACGTGGTCCCGGACGCGCTCAAGCGGTGGGGCGAAGCGCAAGGCGTGACGCAGCTCGCGACGGACCCCCAAGAGCTTTTCGACGACCCCGATATCGACATTATCGACGTCTGCACGCCGAACAACTACCACGCCCCGCTGTCGATCGCGGCGCTGGACGCGGGCAAGCACGTCATCTGTGAGAAGCCCCTCGCCCCAAGTCCCGCGCTCGTGCGGGACATGATCGCCGCGCGCGATCGGTCGGGCAAGCTGCTGATGACCGCACAGCACTTCCGCTTCGAAAGCCACTCCAAGGCGATGAAGGAGGAGATCGACGAGGGAGCGCTCGGCGACATATACCACGCCAGATCGTGGATGCTGCGGCGTGGCGGCGCCCCCACCGGCGCCGGCTTCGTCCAGAAGCGGCACAGTGGTGGTGGTCCTTGCATCGACATTGGCGTGCACATCCTCGACCTCACGCTCTGGTTCATGGGCAACCCGCAGCCGAGGACGGTGACGGGCGTCGCGCGAGCCGGCTTGGCGCACCTCCCCGGGGCGTTCACGGGCTGGGGTCGCGCTGCTATACCCGAGGAATTCGACGTCGAGGACTTCGCATCCGCCTTCGTGCGGTTCGACAACGGCGCCACGCTGGTGATCGAGGTGAGCTGGCTCCTCCACCACGACACCATGGGCGAGGACATGCAGATGTGGCTGTACGGCACGAAGGCCGGCAGCCATTGGCCGAAGCTCGAGGTGTACGAAGCCAACAACGACACGCGTCAGTACTACAACCGCTCCCTGAAGCTGCGCCCGAGCACCATCGAGGCGCACGCGCAGGAGTGTGTCGAGTTCGCGCGCGCCATCGTGAACGGCGAACCATCGCCGGTGCCGCCGGAAGAGTCGCTGCAGGTTATGCAGATTCTCGACGGCATCTATCAGAGCCAGGAGAGTGGCCGGGAGTTCGTCATCGAGTAGACGCGCCCGACGTGACGCAGAGGGGCGGCCTCGGCCGCCCCTCTGCGTGCCCGCCTGAGTGCCTGCTGCCCGGTTCTTGCCCGCCCATACCCCCGGTGCTAACATCCCAACCCGGGCCGCACACGCGCCGCCACGTTCCTCTCACAGGATGTCTGGATGGGTCAGGTAGCCCAGGGCGTTTGGCAGGGCATTACGTTCGTGCTCGTGCTCGGGGTGCTTGGATTCCCGTTCTTCGTGTGGCGCCGCCGCCCCGCCTATTACTGGCGATGCCCCCGATGCCGACATCGCAACCCGCTTGACGTCCGCACCTGCGGGTCGTGCGAGCAGCGTGTCCTCGAAGACGACATGCCCCGGTATATTCAGGCGGACTGGACTGGCCCCGACCTCTTTGCGCTCTATCTGACGTCCGCGCTCCTCGGACTGGCCGTAGCCGCGATCATGCTCATCGGCTCCGGCGCGATACCGCAGGCGGAGATCACTCGCGCCCAGGCTCAGAAGCTCGCGCAGCAGCCCGACATCCTGTGGACGTTCTTCCTGCTGATGGGCGCGTTTCTCACAGTGCTGACAGTGTGGATGCTCGCAAGCCGATTCCGTTGGTCGCTCGCATCGCTTGGGCTCCGTCGCGAGGGCCTCGCTCTGCACATCTTAATCGGCGCGGCCGCGGGCGTCGTCGTGGCGGTGTTCGGCGGATCGATGAACGTCCTGGCGAACTCCGTGTCGTGGCTCACCATGGATTCGCTCGGCGTCCTGGATCTGTTCCCGGTAGAGATGATGGACCCGCTGTGGGTGCTCATCCTCCCCGCGGCCCTCATCGTCGGTCCCGTCTCGGGGGAGCTATTCTTCCGCGGGATGGCGTACCGCCTTCTCCGCGCCCGCTGGCCAATGCCCGCCGCCGTCATCGTGAGCGCCCTCCTGTTCGCTCTCGGGTCGAGCGTCGTCGCGCCTTTCGCTGCGCTCGTCGCTCTCGGCGCGGCCAACGGCGTGCTGTTCGAGCGCACGCGGTCCCTTGTCCCCGGCGTGGTGGCCAGTAGCGCGCACGGCGCGCTCGTCGTCGGTTGGGCGTTGGCGAGAACGGCTTGGGCCACTGCATGATGGACCTCGATCTGGGCCGCAACGCCGAGTACGAGCACATCCCGTACAACCGATTCGCCCTCGCCTACGACGACATGATGAGCCACGTGGACTACCGCCGCTGGGTGAACTACGTCGTCGACCTGTTCAAACTCTATGGCGTCGAGCCGCGCCGCGTTCTGGATCTGGCGTGCGGCACAGGTTCGGTAGCGATCCCTCTGGCACAGAACGGCTACGAGGTCGTGGGAATCGACCGGGCCCCAGGGATGCTGGACATCGCGGGGACCAAGGCCGAGCGCGCGCACGTCGACATAGACTGGCGCGAGGGCGACATGCGGGATCTGGGCATGGCGCGCGCCTTCGACGCCGTCATATGCCTGTACGACAGCGTCAACTACATGCTCAGCGCCGCAGAACTCGAGATGGCCTTCGACAGCGTCGCCAAGGCCCTCCGTCCCGGCGGCCTGTTCATCTTCGACGTCATCAGCGAACGCAACATTCTCCGCCACTTCCATGGCAAGACGTTCGCAGAGAACCACCCGGAATACACGTTCGTCTGGAAGAACGTCTACACCAAGTACGACAAGGTGTGCCGCACGGAGATCACGTTCTTCTACCGGGGCGAGGACGGCGAGTTCAGCAGATCAGTGGAATCCCACGTCCAGAAGATCTTTGAACTGCGCGACATCCGTTCCGCGCTCAAGCAGGCCGGTCTCAAGTACCTCAGCGCGTTCGAAGCGTGGACGCTGACGAAGTACGACCGGCACTCGGACCGCATCAACGTGACCGCTCGTAAGGACGCGTAGCTCGGCCCGCCCGCCGAATCGCGAATCCGACGTCATCGCGTAATCCTCAACCAGATCGCGGACGCTCCCGTCTAAGGAGCAGACTCGTCGGGCGAACGCGTACCGCACGGAGCAGAGACATGTCGCGCGCTAACGGTTCCAGACGCAAGCGTCGAGGCGTCTTCGGTCCGATCATGCTGATCATCGTCGGGATGCTGGCCCTCACCGCCGCGCGCGTCGTGTGGGTGCAGCATACTCACGCGCGCCGATCGCAGGCCGCCGCGCGGCGTATTACGAGGTCGCGCGCGCGTGGCCCGGAGCGAACACATGCCGTCCCACACGCGCCCTGGATCGTCAACCCCACGACCGGCCACGAATATGCGGTGATCGACGCCGGCACATGGGCCGCCTCCGACGCCGCGGCCGAGCGGCTGGGAGGCCACCTAGTCGCCATCAACGACGCCGCCGAGCAGGCGTGGCTCGTCGAGCAATTCGGGCCGACGACACGGCACTGGATAGGTCTGACCGACGCCGGGTCCGAAGGCGAATGGCGATGGGTTACCGGCGAGCCGTTGTCCTACACAAACTGGGCCGAGGCGGAACCCAACAACTACGGCGCCGGCGGCGAGGACTACGTGCACATGGGGCCCCTGCCCAACGGCGTGTGGAACGACTTGGGGCCTGAAAGCAACCAATGGCGTGGCTTGCGACACGCGATCGTCGAGCGCGTGCCGCAGAGGCTCCCGGCCTTAGACCCCGCAGGGCCTCTGAGAGTCGACATCCTCCGCTCGACTTCACTCGAGGGCGACATCAACAGCGCCCGGGCGATGGCCCTGTACGACCAGGAGACCCCTGAGGTACCGCCTACGCCTCCGGCCGCGAGCGACCGCTAGCGGCGCCGCGCCCAAGGGGTCATCACTGGGTCGTCAGTGTGACGGCCGCGAGCCATTTGCGCCGCAAGTGCTCCTCGATGCCCTCCCGGTCCGTGGCCGTGAGAGGGCCGTCGTACGCGATGAACTCCGCCACGGCTCCCTCCCAGTCCGTGTGCGTGCGCGCGATGGGTCGCGCCGAGGGCCGTGCGAACTCGAACGTCGCTATGCAGAACTCGGTCGGCGCCGGTGTCGCGTAAGGGTCGACCGGTCGACCGTTGAGCCACGCGCGGCCGTCGCGGAACTCGTCCGGCGCCGCGGCGGCGGCCTCCGCAGTGAGATCCCACAGGCAGGCGTCGACGCCCTGCCACGGCCCTGACCCCGGCTTCGACAGATCGTGGTCGCGGTAGACCATCACCATAGTCTGGTAGTCCGTGACCGGCTCCTCGAGGGACTGGAGCCAGATGTACTGCCAGTCCGCGACTGGGCGGCCGTTCAGGACATTCGGTTCATAGATCACGAAGCTCGTCGCGCTCATCGGGCCCGGCTTCCCCCGCCACCCGAGCAGCGATCCGCGGGGCCACGCGGGCGCATCTTCGACGCCATCGCCGTCCATGTCGGACGCGTCCAACCACATCAGCAGATCCGCGCTGGTGACCGCGTCGGGCGCGACCGGCGCGGCGGCGCGGCCCTGTTGGGCCTCGCCGGCGGCGAGCTGGACCGCGATCCCCACCCGGTTGTGACTGATCGCGCCATCGCCAACACGGCGAGCGGCCACGTAGTACGTGCCGGACGCTGGTGGTCGGAAGTCCCGCCCGACGTGCACCGGCGCGGACGGGTCCTCGTGGCGAGCGGTGTACAGCAGGTCGAAGCGGCCTCCGTCCGGGCCATCGCCCTCCACCGTGAGCCGGCCGGCCTCGGCAACGCCCCGCCACGTGCCTTCGCCGGTGATCTCTGCGGTCGTTCTCGTACGGACAGTGTCGCCGTGGACCCTGACGCGCCGCCACGGTCTCCCGTCGTCGTCCGTCTCCAGTTTCACCGTCAAGGGCAGAGCTGAGCGCCCAGCGACGTATGCGTCCAGCCGCGCCCACGATCCGTGGTCGTTGTGTGCCTGGTTGTGTTCGTCCGATTCCGACCCGGGATTGGCCCACTTCCCATTCGTGTTCGGGATGACCGCCCCGTCCGCCTCGAACACGCGTCCGTCGGCAGTCGTGAACGTGCCCTCGTAGACCCCGCGCGGGGGAGTTAGTATGTACGATGGCACGTCGTCGGCGTACCACAGGTAGGCATGCTCCTCGCCAGCGTCGATGGCCCGCACGGCGCCGTCCACCGCGGTGAATTCGGGCCGCGACAGCTCGAACGGCGCCACGTCCTCTACCGTCGCCGTCACTGCGACTACGGTGTCGTTGGCGTCACGCACAGTCGCCGTGTATGCGGCCGGAGCGAGGAACCGTCGGGCGTTCCCTCCGTCCCGTGAGTCCGCCCACGCGACGGTGTACGGCTCGCGACCGCCTTCGATAGTCAGGTGGATCTCACCGTTGTTCGCCCCCGCCGACGGCGTTAACTCCGCGGCCACGGCAAGCTCGCCCTGCGGCGTAACCAGCGCTATCTCGCCCGTCACTTCGGCCCCTGTCGCGTGCGTGACGGCGTACCCGTAAGCGCCGTCGCCAACACCGCGCAACTGCATCCCGCTGCCGCCAGTGGACCACTTGCACGTCAGCTCTGAGTCGTCAACGCCGGAGACGTCCATCGTGACCGTCCATGTACCGTCCTCGAACTGCGCGTTTGGCGAGACGCGCAACTGGCCCGGACGAACGAGGTCGGCCTCCGTGACCACGGCACGGAATTCGGCATCGACGACCCGCACCGAGTAGTGCCCTTCGTCCAGGCCTTGGAGGGAATCCCGGGTAGAGCCGTTAGACCACACCGCAGCGTAGGGCGGAACCCCACCGGCCACGTCCACCGTCAACGCCCCGTCGTTCGCTCCGAGCATGGACGGGTGGGTCGTCGTCACGTTCGCGCGTAGCGACTCAGCGCCGGCCGTGGGGTTTGGGTTCGCGACGCGCCACCGCCTCTCTGCGCGCGGGAATCGAGCGAAGGGCGGGTCCTCGCGGATGTGAGGGCTCCGGTCGACGAGAGAGCACACGACTTCGTAGGCCGCGATGGCCCCCAACTCGATCTCGACCTCGTCGACATCCTCAGCGACAGTCCTCCCGTTGACCGTCCAGATGATGTGTTGGGTGTCCGGCGTCGAGCGCACACGGCTGACCGAGAAGCGCGCCGTGCCCGGCGTCGCAAGAACGAGTTCCTCCCGGGCCGGCCGCGGGTCTTCGAGGGGATCGACGTACTCGTACGTCCGTTGCGCGGCCTCCTGCACGCACAGCACACAGAGGCCGGCCGAGAATTGGTTCACGCCCATCGTGCACACCGGCGTCGCGCGGAAGATGTGCGCAGCCCGGTGCGTCCCGCCCTCGAACAGGCCGACATCGCCCATATGCGCTCGCCGGTACGGCGTCGGCACCGGCGTAGTTGCGTCGATCCATTTGCGCCATTTCACCTTGTCGCGTTGGAAGACCAGCGTCGTGTTGCTCGATTCGTCGGCCCGACCCCACATGCCCCACCCGATGTACTTGTCCCCGAGCCTCAGGGCAGTGTGGGCGAATTCGTGGTAGAACGCGTCGATTTCGTTGCCCTCGATCATCGCGTCGCCGACACGTTCCTCCAGACGAAGGCCTGCGCCTCCGCCGCCTCCGCGCGAGTTCACCATCGCCATGTGCGTAACCCAGCCGCGTCCCTCCTCGCTCCACGGGAGGAAGAGGCGTGACCGCAACTCGTTGTAGGTCTCCCAATGCGCCGCGCGTTCGCCTCGGTCGTACGCCTCTGGGTCCCACGGCGGGATGTTGGGCCACCACAGGGCGTATACGTTGTAAAACGCCCGCTGATCTGCGAATGGCGCGACTGACTCGGGGCCGCCGACCTCGAACGCGGGCTCTATGACATCGCGGACGTCCTTCACGAACGTGTCGCGCATGCTTGGACGGTTGTACGGGTCGGGCTCTCCCTGCCGCCATCGGTTGACGACGACGATGTTGATCCGGTTGTCCTTGTCTCCGTTCACCATGATGGGGATCAACTCGATCTCGTCGGACACGATCCCGTCGGCCGCGGTGGCCGCGCGCGTCGTCACGGTGAAGCGGGCGGAGGGCGCTCGCAGCGGCTGCGCGTCGCGCGTGTTCCGCGCTTCGGCCGTGAAGGTGTAGGCGGTCTCGGGGCGAAGGCCGGCCGCTTCGTAGGCGTGGTCCTGGCCCCATCCACGGCTCTTCCCTCCGTCCTCCAGGCAGGTGAACCGGTACTCGGCGGCGTCGCCGAGGGGACGCACGGCCATCGACGCCGCCGCGCTCGTGCGCGCATGCGGCTCGGCGGACCAGACCAGACGGTCCAAGCCGTCGAAGGACGCGTCCGAAGCCGCGAGCAGGCGGACGCTCGCGAACATCAACGCCGCAACACACGCAACCAGTCGTACCGCGATATCCACGCAGGAACTCCCTTCGGTCCTATGCACAGCGACACTACCGATCGACCCCAGGCCCGCGCCAGCGTCTGGGAGTCTTCCAGGCGTGGACGGTCTGGCACAAGGCGAGGTGCTTGACGGCCGCGCGGGCCAGCACATCGACGCTGCCACGGCGCGACGTGCGTGGTAGAGTGCGGCCAGAAGTACTCCGCGGAGCGAGACACGCAGAATGGGGGCCGCACACCATATGCCGACACGTGAGGAGTTGGGCGAACGGCTGCTGGAAGTAGTACGGACCGTGAGCGAAGCGCAACGCGACGGCGTCGGATCAGGTTCCATGTGCCGCGACATCCTGGCCAGCGGCGGGCAGCTCGCGACCGCGATGGGACAGGCCTTCGACGACCAGGGAGCCGTCGTGGATGAGGGGGCAGTCCGCTTCGCCGACGAGTTCTGCGCGTTCGTGATGCAGGATTTCCCCTGGGTGCTTACGCAGGGGTTTGAGGCGCTCACTCTCCGACCATTCTACGAGCTCGGGGCCCATGTGCCGGACCTCGAGTACACGTACCAAAACGCATGGGCAGCGGAGCACGTCTTGGCGATCCGCCCCGAATTCTTCGTGGACATCGGCTCGCTGGCGGCGTTCGTCACGCTCGTATCACGCACGGTACCGTGTGTGGCCATCGACGCGCGTCCGACCCACATACGCCTCGCGAATCTCGAGTACCGGCAGGGCGAAGCTCAGGCCCTCCCGCTTGCGGACGAAACCGCCCCGATGGTCACGAGCCTACACGCGCCGGAGCATTTCGGTCTCGGCCGGTACGGCGACACGCTCGACAACAGGGGCGTTGAGCGCGCGGTGGAGGAGTACCTGCGCGTTCTACGACCCGGGGGTCACCTCGCCATCTCCATGCCGATCGGGCCCGAGGCCTGCATTCAGTTCAACGCCGCTAGGGTCTACTCCCGGGAGTTGATGCGGTCGCTGTTCCACGGATGTGACATCCTGGATGAGATGTACTTGGGATCCGTACCCGTCGACTACGAGGAACTCCTGCGGCGGGCGGCAGCAGGAACCATCCAGTCGGGCGTGTACTGTCTGTTGCTGAGGAAGCGGCCGTAGCGCGACTTCTGCCTAGCTCACGCGTCGTCTGGCCAATCGGGGCGGCGGATCCTACTCACGGACTTCCGCAGCGCGGGGCCGTACTCCCGGACAACGTCGAGGAACCGCTCACCGTACCGCGCGAGCTTCGCCTCACCGATCCCATGGACGTGCCGCATCGCAGCCAGCGTCTGCGGTCGCACCTCCAGGAGATGGCGCAGCGTCGCGTCGTGGAAGACGACGAACGCCGGCACGTCCTGCTCCTGCGCGATTTCGATCCGCACCTGGCGCAACGCCTCCCACAGGTCCACATCGTGATCGGCGACATCGCCCAAGACGGCCCGGTCGCCGCGACCCCGCCTCGCGCCCGCTCGCTTCGGCGGCGTGGGGTCGCGCCGAAACCTGAGTTCCTGCTCACCGCGCAGCACGCCGCGGCTTGCCGGCGTCAGGGAGAGCGTGCCGTACCCACTCGTGTCGACCCGCAGCAGGTCCGCAGCGACGAGTTGGCGGAATACGCTACGCCAGTCGTTCTCGGGGACGTCGGCGCCGATGCCGTATGTAGATAGTCCGTCGTGCCCCAGGCTGACAACGCGCTCGGTCTGCTTCCCCATTAGGACATCGATCTGGTGTGCGACCCCAAAGCGTTGGCCGGTGCGGTAGACGGTTGACAGCGCCTTCTGCGCGGCGACCGACCCGTCCCACGTGTCTACAGGCTCCAGGCACGTGTCGCAGGCGCCGCACGGCTCCGCCAGTTCCTCACCGAAATACCGCAGCACGACCTGCCGACGACAGGTCACCGTTTCACACAGGCCGAGCATCGCCTGGAGTTTGCCGCGCAGGACACGCTTATATTCGTCCTCAGCGTCCGACGTGTCGATGAACCGCTGCGACGTCACGATGTCCGCGAGGCCGTACACCATCCATGCCGTCGCCGGCAGCCCGTCCCGTCCGGCGCGGCCTGTTTCCTGGTAGTACCGCTCGACGTTCTGCGGGAAATCCATGTGCGCCACGAACCGCACGTCCGGCTTGTCTATGCCCATGCCGAACGCGATCGTAGCGACCATGATGACGCCGTCCTCGCGCAGGAAACGCTGCTGGTGCTCACGCCGTGTCTCGGCATCCATCCCCGCGTGGTACGGGAGGGCTCCGTACCCCTTCTCGCACAGGAAGGCGGCGACCTCCTCCGTCTTCTTACGCGTCTGGCAGTAGACGATGCCGGAGTCGGCGTGGTGCTCGGCCGTCAGGAACGCATGCAACTGCTGGTTCGGGCGGTCCTTGACGTTGATGCGGTACTGGATGTTCGGACGGTCGAAGCTGGCGACGTAGCGGCGCGCCTCGTCTAGCCGCAGTTTGTCGACAATCTCCCGCTGCGTCATGGCGTCCGCAGTCGCCGTGAGCGCGATGCGCGGCACGCTCGGGAATCGCTCGTGCAGAACGGAGAGTTGTATGTACTCCGGGCGGAAGTCGTGGCCCCACTGCGACACGCAGTGCGCCTCGTCGATCGCGAACAGCGCGATGTCCAGCCGACCCAGCAGGGCGAGGAACGGCGGTGTCATGAGCCGCTCAGGCGCGACGTACAGCAGGTCATAGTCGCCGCCGACCAGCGCGTGTTCAATCGCGCGCGACTCGTGCGGCTCTAGGGAGGAGTTAAGGAACGTCGCACGCACGCCGATCTGCCGCATCGCGCCGACCTGGTCCTGCATCAGCGCTATGAGCGGCGAAACCACTACACCTACGCCGTTCCGGAGGATGGATGGAATCTGGTAGCATAGCGACTTTCCCCCGCCCGTCGGCATCAGGACGAGCGCATCGCCTCCGCCGACCACGTGACGGATAATGTCCTCTTGGTCGCCGCGGAATTCGGTGTACCCGTACCGCTCTCGCAGGACGGCCTTTGCGTCTCTGGGGTCGGGCTCTGGCACTACTTCGCGACCTCGCGTGGGACTACTTGCTGAGGGGTACCGCCGGCCTGCATCCTGCCCACTACCTCCCCTGTGTGCACAATGCGGGAGAATGGCGCGCCGCTGCGAGCCGGTATTCAGACTACGGAGGGTATATGCATGGTGGGAAGGTGGTCGGGGCGAGTGGATTTGAACCACCGACCCCCTGCTCCCGAAGCAGGTGCGCTACCGGGCTGCGCTACGCCCCGACGCGTCTATGGTAG
>JABGQA010000164.1 GCA_018644665.1 Candidatus Poribacteria bacterium | reverse complement strand
CGAACCGAACCCCGAACCGAACCCCGAACCGAACCCCGAACCGAACCCCGAACCGAACCCCGAACCGAACCCTGGACCATGACCGAACCCGAGTACGTATCCGCCACGGAAGCTGCGCGCCGCCTCGACATCACAGACACCGCAATCCGTAAGCGGATCAAGCGTGGCACGTTAGCCGCGAAGAAGGTCGGGCGGGAATGGCGCATACCTGTGACCGAGCTCCCGGACAGTTCGGTGACCGAACCGGACCCAGAAGACGACGGTTCGGCGAACGAACCCGAACCGACCCGCGAGGGTTCGCTGACCGAACCGAGCCCCTCGCCGGACATGCCAGAACGTTCGGCGACCGAACCCGAGGCACGCGACACCGCACTGTGGGAGTTCGGTGACCGAACCCGTGAGGACGAATCCGAACCGAACCCGTTCGGTGACCGAGCCTCGCCTGACGCTGAGGTCGAAGGCGAAGCCAACGCATCGCCTCCAGACGCGCACGATGCGCCGACCCTTACTCGGTACGAGGCTGAGGGGATTGAGGTCGAGAACAAACTCCTGCGGCTGAAGCTCGAATCGGTTGAGCGGGAACACGAGGCGACGCGGCGACATCTCGATAGCGTCCTCGGCGAGATCGACCATCTGCGCACGGTCAACGACCGCCTCTCGATAGCAGTCACCAACGAGCAGGTGCTACGCCTCGGCTCCGCACCTCAACCTGAAGCGATCGGGGCGATGGTCACTGACCTCGGCCCCGCAGACGACTTGCCAGAGTCGTCCGAGACGCCCCAGGAGGATGCGAGCGCGACCGTGACGATACGCGGGTCGAAGCGTCCTGGGTGGTTTGGGCGTCTGTTCGGGTCGAAGTAGCCCACCAGCGTACCAATCGGCGAAGCAGCGCGCCCATCATGGCGTCGCGTCGCCCTGGGCGGGGAGCGGTAGACCTTCCAAGCTCTCGTGGCCACCACGCGACGGCAATCCCCGCGCATGCGTCGCGTCCTTCGCGGCGAGGAACGCGTCTATCTCCCGCCGCAACTCCCCGTCCGTCTTCGCGTCGTCGCCAGTCGACTGGACGACATATCGAGTCGGCGCCGATGGGCGGCATTTCGCCATCACCGCCTCGACCACGGCGGGGTCGGCCTTCTCCTCCTGCCACCTAGCCCATTGCTCTGTCCGGGCCTGCTGCTCCTCGCAACGGCGTCGCTCCTGGGCGCGACGCATCGTCCACTCGGAGTGAAGACGGTCGTAGGCAGGCTCGCAGTACGTCGGAGACCAGACGACGCCGTGCGTCTGGCGATACAGGGCGTCCAGGTGTTCGGTGGTCGCGGAGGCGAGGGCATTGACGGGCACGCCCTCGCGGATCATCGCGGCGACCCTCCGCGAGGTCGCCTGCGCAGCCGGAGTGCGAAACGGGTTTGCTTTCGCCGACCGCGCGACGCTGGGATGGCTCGAGAACGCCGCGAACACGTCGGCAGTCAGTTCGCGGTCGGTGTCGGACAGGGGTTCCGGTGGTGTGGCATCGACCTCGACCGTCGTAGGGGCCACCGAGGTAATCGGACGTTCCGCTCCGCCGTCAATCTTCTCTGGAATATCCAAGTCGTTCGTCAAGTCTTCGCGCTCACCGACCGCTCCTCGCATGCGCGCGGGGCACACAGAGCCCGTAGTCGAAAGAGTCTGGAGTTCAGGTGCCCCGTAGGGGCGGATTTCGGCCACACTGGCCGGACCCCTCTCTTCCGTTTCACGCCTGGGTTCCGGCTCCTCTACGGCAACGTCGTCGTCGGGAGCCCCGACGATCGACGGCGATTCCGCAAGCAGTCGCTTGAAGTCGAAACGCATGGCGATCTGACCGGAAGTCAGGCGGCGTTCCTCGAGTGCGCCGATGTCGCGCAGCACGGACCGAAGGCGTCGCTGTGTGCGCTCCGCTTCTCCCGACAGCTCGACGATCTGGGATGTCCAGAACTTCACCCACCCACCTCGGCGCAGGCGGTTCATTACTCCGGGCATCGCGTCGCAGGTCAGCAACAGCGACGTGAGCAACGACGTCGCCGACGTTGCGATCGCGCGTCCATGGAGCCCCGCGATAGTCGAGCGGAGGGCGCGTGCGCCGTGCAGATAGCGAATTGTGTGAACGGGTCTGACCGAGAGTTGTCGCTTTGGTTGGAGGACCGTCGTCGCGTGCTGAGCCGCCATCCTTCGTCTCCCCGCGCTCGTCACGAGCACAATCATCTCGTCGCTTGTGCGCGGCGTCGGCATGGGGTACTGTTTCTATGCCGGTACGCACAAAACCAGTGTGCCGTATTCGTCGCGGTCAACGACAGATACAGCGCTTCATCGCTTTCGAAGGACCGCCTTGGTTGTCACGCCTGGGGCGGTCTTTCTACTTCAGACCGTTATTGCTCCCGCCGTCTTGGGCGGTTGAGTTCATCGTGCCGTACACGCTGATGTGAGTAAAGGCCCTGCCCGCCACCAGCTGCGGCGTTCCCTCGCTCTGGCGCCCGACATACCGGCCGGACATAGCGGCGCCACATCACGCACATTGGTCTGGCAAGGCGGCGGTCAGAACAGCGGCCGCTGCTCCGGCTTGGCGGGCTCCTTCGACTTCCTGCGCTCCTCTTCGGCGTCCTCCCGGACATGCTCGGAGTCCAACCATTCCCGTAGCGGATGGTCACCCTCGGCGGTGCCAGGGCGCACCTAGAGCGTCAGATGCGACTTGCGAGGCCGCCCTCTTCCACCCGGAGAAGGCGCGAAGCTCAATGTCGCAGTCCATGTGACAGGTTGACGATGTTAACGAGCGCCGTCGGCATTTGCTTTCGCGGCCAGGTCGCTCAGTAAGCCAGCCCTTGTGCGGGTTCCTGGTGTGTTCTGTCTGTGTCGATGGTTTACAGCGGATGAACGATCGCGCAACGGACGCGCAATGAAGGGCGTGTCCTGGGCTCACGGTCGAGCCCGACATCTCCGGCCCGGCCAGCAGCGTTTCAGACGTTCCCCCTGGGCCGCCGCCGCGTGGGACGCCAGTGGTCGCGCTCCCATGCCTTGAGCTGTTCGATATGGATCGTATTGGGGCTCCCACGTCCGCTTCTCTGCACCGGCACGGCTGAGGGCGTTCCCGCGCGTCGCTTTATGTGGGTGTGCAGCGACTGGTGTCGCAGGCCCAAGTATGCCGCGGCCTCGCGCATCGACAGGACATCCGTGTCGGACGGATGGACCGCGTTGTCCCGCGTCTCCGCGAGCATTCGTTCCATGCTGTCGCGGACGTACTGCGCCACGATGTCGACGGTGTGGGGTCGCATCTCTCCGGTGTACATGACGGCCAGGGCGTAGGTCTTGAGCGCGATTCTCAGCTCCCGGTTGCGCGGATCCTGTAAGAGCTGGACGAGCCACCAGACGCGTTCTCGGCCCTGCTCGAGGCCGGTTGGGTCCAGGAGGTCGTCGATCATGGCGCTCAGGAATTGGCGCACGAACCTCCACTCGTCCTCGTCCGGAATCTGACCCAGCACGACATCTACGACAGGCTTGGCCAGCTCGAGGTTCTCCGAGGTGAAGTGGATATCCCACTCCGCCGCGACGCTGCTTCCGAGTGCGGCCAGTGCATTCGTGGACAGCCAGGACGGCGATGTACGTCCCTGCTTGCCGTCCGGCGCGAGCTCCTGCTCCACCAGGGCGCCGACGACGACGTGTAGATCGTCGCTTTGAGCGAAAGCGGAGAACACGGGTTCGAGCACACGATCGACGCGCCTCCTCCATGCCCTGTGGACATCGGTGAGCTGGTCGTCGGCTCCAAGCCATGCCTGCGTTCGGATGGTCGTTCCGCGGGCCTCATCGGGCGACTGGCCGGCGATAGGATGGGCGTAGTTATCGCGGAGCGCCGGATGCCGCTCGTGGATGCTCGCCACCACAGGGTCTTCGTTCACGGCGTGACGCGCTCGCTCGTGCAGTTCGGCTAGCGCGCGGGCGGGTTGCGCGTTCGGGGCGTCCCAGTAGGCCCGGGCCACCAGGTGAAGAATCAGACTGGCGTGGGTGAGGGTACTCTCCTGCGATGCGCCGTCCGACTGCGCGCCCGCGTCTGCCTGAGACATGGCTGTCCTCCTATTCATATGGCTTCGATGGCGTTGTCGCCGTGCGGATCCCATCTCGTATTGCCTCGGCGAAATCGGCGGCGTATACTAAGGGCGAACTCATGGTACACATGGGTTGGGTCTTTGGCAACCCGACAAATGCCAGGATGGCTGCAAAGGCGGCGTAGCGACAGAAGTCAGGCGCCATGTAGGTATAAGGAAGCCCCGTCGATGTCATGGCCTCCAAGTGGAGGGAGTCGGCAAACTCGGCATCGCGGGGCATCCAGGATTTGAGGGCGCGGAATAGATCCCGCCTCGGTTAGATGATACCGGTCATCAGGACTGGTGGATACAACTCGGGGCATCGCGGCGCTCCTGAGCGCGCTATCGGCGTGACGGGAAGGGCAGGCGTGGACCGCTGTGTCATGCGGACTCACCCGGCTATGCGAGCCGGCCGCGGTTTGGCCGGCGGCCTGACAGGTCTACACGACCTCTTGCGGAACTCGCGCCAAACAGAGGCGGAGTTCTTGGCGCGAATCACCGACCTTCCGGCAGGCTGAAGGCCCGCGGATTCGCGTGAAAGGAGACCGGCAATGCTAGAGCGGGGCAGGCGCTGGGTGTCGCTAGGACGGGCGGCGAAGCTCTTGGGCATGCACTATCGCACGCTGCTTCGCCACCTCGAGGATCCCGACGGCGGAGGGTTCACCGTGTTGGAGCACCGCGCGCGGAACGGCAAGCGCATCAGGTATTTGCCCATGGACGAGATAAAGCGGGCGATGGGCGAAACGCCCGTCGCGTCTTCGGAGGGTGATTGATGCTTCAGCGTCGCACGCGAGAACGTCCCACCGACTATCTGGATTTCGACGGATGGATCGGCTCGATGCCGGGGGACGCCTTGCTCCTCCTCTATGAGGGCGGGGAATACATCGCGCAACTGTCTGCTCACGAGTTCGCGACGGAATCGACGGGCCTCGAGACACTGCTGCTCCGTGAGTTAGGTCCCGGCCGGTATACCGTCGTGCCGCATCACACGGGGCGCATGCACGGCGGAAGGCCGGCGCACGTCGGGGATCCGGCAGACGTCGCCCCCGCGCGTCGACGCCGTCGAGAGCTCAGCGAATTACGGCGTACAGCAGCGGCCACGCGCGAGCAGGACATGAGGAACGCGGTCGATATCGTCACGAACGTCGCCAAAGCGACGGCGGGGCTCATGACGCCACTCCAAGACAGAAAGGGCGACGAATGACCGGGAAGATCACGGGGCTGGCCGCGCATCCATGCGGCCGGGAGCGCGTGAGACAGGCGCAGATGCGTCGGCTCGAGAGCGTGGCGCGTCGGCGCGCGGCACTCGTAGCGAGATACTGCGGGCAGTCTCGGCGGCTCGGAGCCAACTTCCGCGCCCGGCGCCGACTCTACGGCGCGTTTCACGCGCAGAATCGTGCGCTGTTAGCAGAGGAACGCCGGTTTTGGGACGCGCTCATAGACGAACTCGAGGTGGATGATGCCACGGACGACGACGACTCAGACGGACCCGGCGCCATCTAGCGCGGCGTCTCTTATGGAGGCCACCGGCGTGGCGCGGGAGCAAGCACAGAGCCCCTCATCGCACGGCGATGGCAAGCTGCTGCAATGGGTCGAGTTCTACCGCAAGCGCCTTGGTTGGGTTGTCCTTCCGCTCAGGGGCCGCGTGCCCGCCGTGCGCTGGGCTCAGTATCGCGAGCATCCATCGCGGTATGACACGGACTCCGAGGAATGGCCGGCGCGCGGTCTGTGGGACAAAGCCAACAGCGTCGGCGTGATCACCGAGCTCAGCGGCCTCATCGTGGTCGACATCGACGTGAACGAAGACGACGATCCCTTCGCCCATCTCTCCGACGGGCTCGCGTCGCTCGGCCACACGGGCCGGATCACCGAAGGCGACATCGATTACGGACTCGTGCGCACGCGGTCGCGGCGCCGACACGTGTATTTCCGCCGGCCCGAACAGCTTCCGGACGACATCTCGCATATCCCCAACATCAGTCGACATGTCGCCGAGGAGATCGGCGTCCCTCTCGTCGAGGTCAAAGCGCAGGGCAACCATTGCGTGCCTCTACCACCATCGTCGAGCCAGGCGGGAGCGTATGAATGGATTCGACTGCCTTATCGGACGGCCGACGGCGCCATGCAATCCGGCCTCTCAGAGCCGCCGGAGTGGTTCTGGACGCTCGTGCGCGCCGCTATTGCCGCCGAAGCTCGGCGGCACGAAGCGAGGCGTCAGGCCGAGAGCTCCCGCGCTAGCTCCGAGGTAAGCAAGGCCACGCCGGGCGCCAAGCGGATGGACGAGACAGAACGAGCCCTACGCTACCAGGCGAAGCTGGCCGCTGCGCCCGAGGGGCAGCGATACGACGCGCTCACCCATCTCGCCGGCGCGCTCTGCGCGACGGGGTTCGCGACGGACGCGATTCACGCGGCCCTGCGGACCTTCGCCGGCCGATGCGACCCGCCGTATCCCGAAGCAGAGATGCGCAGCGCGATCTTCCCCGCCGTTGCGAAGTGGGTCGATGTCCGGGCCACCGACAATATGGCCGAGTCACGCCAGCGGGCGGCCCCCGACGGAGAACAGTCAGGCCCGCCAGGCAACGTCGTGGATGCGGACATCTCCTCGACCGAGGTGGATCTCGACGAATTCCCGCAGACCGACACGGGGAACGCCGAACTCATCGTGCGTCTGTTCGGGGACCGCATTCGATACGACTTCGACCTCGAACGGTGGCATCTGTGGGACGGCATTCGATGGCGCGCGGACCGACAGGACGATGTCTCCCTCCTCGCCAAGGCCGCCGCGCGGCGCCGATACGAAATCGCGGACACGGCGTCGGCGGGAAGCGAGAGCGAGGCCAAGGCCCGCGCTACCCAGATGAAGTTCGCGCGTGGGAGCGAGAACGAGACGAAGATACGCGCCGCGCTCAGCCGCGCCAGCGCGGAGCGACCGGTGAAGACCGGCGGCGAAGACTGGGACCGGGACCCCCTGCTGCTCGGGGTTCGTAACGGCACGGTCGATCTGCGGACCGGGCGAGCGCGCGACAGTCGTATCGAGGACTACATCACTCTCATCGCCGTTGTCGACTACGACGCGCAGGCTAGCTGTCCCCGTTGGCTGGAGTTCCTGGACGAGGTGTTCGACGGCGATAAGGAGCTCATAGCCTATATCCGCCGCGCCGTCGGCTACTGCCTGACCGGCAGCGTCACGGCGCATTGTTTCTTCCTCTGCCACGGCGCCGGCCGCAACGGCAAGAGCGTCTTCCTCAACGTCGTCGGGTCCCTGCTTGGCGAATACGCCGCCGTGACGCCCTTCACCACTCTAGAAGCCACGCACAGCTACGCGTCCTCGGCGACGCCGGAACTCGCAGACTTGCGAGGCAAGCGATTCGTCTCCGCGCGCGAAACGCAGGAGATGCGACGACTGGACGAGGCGCGCGTCAAGATGCTGACCGGGGGCGACCCCATCACTGCGCGGCTGCTCTACCGCGATCTCTTCACCTTCATGCCGCAATTCAAGGTGTGGCTCGCGGTCAACCACAAGCCGGTCATCAAGGACACGTCCGAGGGCATGTGGAGCCGCGTGCGTTTTCTGCCCTTCACCGTGTCGTTCAAAGGACGCGAAGACCACGATCTCGAACGCAAGCTTATGGCGGAGCGCGCGGGCATCCTCAACTGGGCGATACAGGGAGCCGTTGAGTGGGCGCAGAACGGGCTGCAGGACCCCGAGGTCGTGCTGACGGCGACCAGGGAATACCGCGACGAGAGTGATGTCGTCGGCAACTTCCTCGAGGAGTGCACGCACGCAGCAGCGAATGGGAAGGTATCGGCGAAGGCGCTCTACGCTGCATACAGGCGGTGGTGCGACGCGTATCGGGAGACCGCACTCAAGCAGAAATCGTTCGGCGCAAGACTCACCGAGAGGGGCCTCGAACGGGAACGCTCCGGGGCTGGGATGGGCTATGCGGGCATCGGGCTACAGGACGGCTGGAAGGACGGATGATGCCAAGGAAAGCCGCCCTTTCGGCGCGATGTGCGGGTCGGATAGCAGATTCTGTGTATGATCCGCGGCGATCATACACGATCGTTCACGGGATCGTTCATCGCCAAAAGCCAGTCATAGAAGGCATCTACGGCGCTGTGTATGATCGTGAACCTTTATCCCAACCTTTCTCCAAGGCAAAGGAAAACCGGCCTATAGGGGACTACAGTACCCGGATGATCATTCACGATCATACACGACTTCCTCTGAACCCTCTGGCCATGCGGGTTTACGCGGTGGATGACCAGTACCTCGATCATACATCCATCGTGCATTCGCGTCCGCGCGCCCCACCACCGGCACGCACGGTCGCTGGATCACGTGCGGCAACGACGCAATCGACAGAGGAAGAGGCCAACACATGTCAGAACAGACCGAGGCGAGCAAACAGCAGTCGCTCCTCATCGAGGAGATCAGGCTGTCAGATGAGGTGCAGTCACGCGCGAAACTCAATCACGAGGCGATCGGTGAGTTCGCCGACGCCATGAAGGAAGGCACGCAGTTCCCGCCCGTCGTGGTGTTCCATGACGGCGAACGCCACTGGTGCGCCGATGGGTTCCATCGCGTATACGCTGCGATCAAGACCGGTCTCGACCGCATCGCCGCGGAGGTGCGCGAGGGCGGAGAGCGGGAGGCCATTCTGCATTCCGTGGGCGCGAACCGTGCGCACGGCATCCGTCGCACACCCGAGGACAAGCATCGTGCAGTCAACATACTGCTCGACGACCCCGAGTGGGCGCAGTGGTCCGACGGGAAGATCGCGCAGATAGCGGCGGTCAGCCAATCGCTGGTGAGCAAGATTCACAGGGAGCGCACTCAGCACGAAACTGAGTCACCGCGGAAGCGGAAGACCGTGAAGGGTCACCTGATGGATACAACGAACATCGGTGCGTCACCCAGGAAGAAGCGCGCCGATCCACGGCCGTCGGATGCGGTGGACGGGGACGGCCCCAACGACGGGAGGGAGGACCAGGATCCACGCCTCGAACAGAATCACGGACCTGGAGATGCTGCACGTCCTGAGGACAGATCAGCTGAGACAAACGCTGCCGGCGGTGCGGATTCGACCGCAGGCGAGCACTCACCCGACGCGAGCGCGAAGCTGGCGGAGGATGCATCTCCTGCCGCGCAGCCCGGCAGCGTCGACGCCAGACCGGCTGACGAAGTGCCGCTCCGCGCCTTCATGGAGGGGTTTGTCCAACGCGTGGATGAACAGGCCGCGCTGGTGCAGAAGGAGGTGACGGCGGGATCCATCACCGCTGAGGACGCGCGGAGGCGACTCGATGCGATTGTCCTCCCGATGGAGGAGATCGTGAGCCCCGCCAGGACCGATGTTCTCCGGATCGTGGCCGAGGCCCGCAGGGCGATTGACTCGACCGGCGGTAATCCTGCGCCTTCGCCGAAGGTGGCGAAGCCGTTGGAGATGACGGCCTCCGCCTGAACCGTGCCGTGTAGGCCGGAGTAGAGAGACACCTCGACCCGTTAGACGCGTCGAAAGCGTTCAGGAGCTCGCAGGCCGGGGTGTCCTTCTCATCGCCGATGCAAGACAGCAGCCATGCAGCGCAGCCGCGTCCGCCAGCAAAAGCTGGCACGGTTTGGATCCGCAACATGAGAGCCGCCATCTACGCACGCGTGTCGACGAGCGACCAGTCTACCGAGCCACAGTTACGCGATCTGCGCGAGTACGCGCGCCGTTGCCAGTTGGACGTCGTCTGGTCTCCGACCTAGTGCGAGCCCGCCTACGACCGTCTGCACTCCGAGTGGACGATGCGCCGGGCCCAGGAGCGCCGCCTGCGCGAGGAGCAGCAGGCGCGGGACGACCAGTGGACCTGGTGGCAGGAGGAGCCGGACGATCCCACCGTGGTCGAGAAGGTGATGACCAAGTACCGCCTGTCGGCTCCGATCACGGATCCTGCCCGGCCTACCGGTGACGTCGCGAAGACTGACGAGGAGCTGCGGCGCGAGATCGACGCGCTGCTCGTCGCGAAGGAGGCCAACCATGGTGCCTGATCGCGGTCGGCCTCCGCTTGGGCCGCCCTGTGTCGACCTGCTGGACCCCTCGGCGGACCGCACGCCGGCGTCGTTCTCGAGGATCGAGGGATGGGCGCCGGACCAGTCCCGCGCGGTGAAGCTGCGACGACTGGGCGACGCCGTGCCCGGCGTCCGCTTCCTGGACGCGTGTCGGGCGATCTTGACGTCGGAGCTGTCGTGGGTCGACGTGCGGGATCGGTGCGAGCGGATGCTCGTGGCGTCCTCGAAGCTTTCGACGGCGCGCAGAGCGCGAGTTAGCGCGTCGGAAGCCTGCAAGGCGATGGCGTGCCTGCCGTACCACATGCAGACGCTCTACGAGTGCGACACGTGGCTGTGGGGACCATCTCCGATTCCGGCGGCGCGCATCCGGTACGACGAACTCCGCAGAGAACTCGACAGGCCCGGCTCGGGAGAGCCGTGCGGGGAGTTCCACGACTGGTGGGTCCGGGAGCATCGTCGCTCCGTCACCTTTTTTCACCGACAGCTGGACCTGTTCTAGGAGAACGCTGATGTCTCGACAGCCCCTCGACTTCCAGGCGTTGCTCGACGCATCCCACGACGACATCGATGCCGCCCAGGAGGCGTGTGACCTCCTGAAACTGCGCGCCGACGAGTCCGGCGACCTGGACGATATGACGACGTGGGCGACGTTGACGGCGCAGATCCAGGCGGCGCGGTTCTCGGCGATCCACGCGGAGGTGTTTGTGAAGAACGCGCTGCAGGCGGAACACGTCGCGCGAGCGCAGGCCGCGAATCTGATCCAGTCCGCGGGCGGGAACGGAGGACCTATCCGATGACCTATCTGGTGGAGAGCCTCAAGGTCGGCATCGAGCAGGTGACGAAGGCGGACGAGCTGACCGCTGCGGGGCTCGTGCAGGCGGTACAGGCGGCGGAGAGCCTGGAGCCCTTCGAGGCGATGGTCGGAGAGATGGTGAGCGATGCCGTTGTCGCACTCGAGCGGGCGAGTGAGCGACTGCGGGAAGCGGTGGCAGTGCTTGCTTGAGTGATCGCGCTGGTCCTCCGTGTTGTTCCGACGGCCACCCAACGGGTAACGTCTCGGTCGGCCCCAGGGAGTGTCCATGGCAGACCAGCAGACGTTTGACGACGAGGCACGCCGTCGCGAGAAGGTGATCCGCGAGGGACGGACGAACAGGACCGCATCCCCCGCCGAAGACCGTCGCCGCGCGTTGTCGCGTTGGGTAGCAGGCTGGCGCGAATGGTACGACTCAGCGCAGCTACGGGAAGCGCACGCCGACGCCTATCAGGCCCTCTACGCGGGCATCCATCAGCACCCGACTCTGGACGCGCTCATCGAGGCGTACTGGGCGCGCCATCGGGACGCCGACCCGCCTCCCCCGTGGCTCAACGCCGCGCACTACAACGCCGGCAAGCACATCGAGCGGCGCAACGCGGGGCTCATACCGCCCGCCGCCCCGTGAACCAAGTCTCGGCGGATGCATCGCACGTAGGCGTCCATGGGTCGGCCCTGGACAGCTACTTCCAGATGACCATTCTGCGTGCGTGTCGCTGCTCGTCAGCGCGCAGCTCGTAGATGTACGCGCCACTCGCGACAGTCTCACCCACGCTGTTGGAGCCGTCCCAGTACGCTGCTCGAGAACGGTCGCGATACGACCCGACATCCATGCGGCCCAAGTCTATCCGGCGCACGATCTCGCCGCGCGCGCTGTAGATGGTGATCACCACGTCAGCGGCTTCCGACAGGTCGAACGGAATCCACGTTTCTGGGTTGAAGGGGTTCGGGTAGTTGGGCAGTAGCGCGGTCGCCTCGGGGCGCAGGCCCCCGAGAATTCCCATGAGCGCGGCGATCCCGTCTCGGAAGAGGGCGGAACCATCGTCCGCGCGACGGGCCTCTTCAATCCATCTCTCCACCAGAGCAATGGGCCGCTGAGTTGACGCCGGTGCGACATGACGAATGTCGTTGCGGGCATCCGCCACGAGCATCATGTCCGCGAAGTCTACGCGGTCATCCTCGTTGAGATCGGCCTCCCCATGCTCGGACGCATCGGAGTCAAGCAACGTCGCCGCGACGAGGATGTCGGCAATGCTGACGACGCCGTCACTGTTCAGGTCGGCAGCCTGGTGGATAGGCAACGTGACGGTGTAATTCAGAGGTGCCGCGTTGTCCGATGTCACAGAGACCTGGAACAGGACGTCGTGGGCCGTTGCGTCGGGTTCCACGAACACTACGAACCCGCCGTTGTTGCGGGCCAGACCGGCGCTCCAACCGCTGTATGTCATCTCCCCTATGCGCACGCTGACATCTGGGTCGTCCGAAGCCAACGTAACTGTCACGTTCCGCGCGACCAGATCACCCGTGTTTATCATGCGCACACGAGGCCGCACGCGCTCTCCCGGTTCCATCTTGCCGTTGCGGTTGCCTCCGGACTCAGGGTCGAAGATCCAGCTGCTGCGCTGAGCGAACACCGGCGCCGGTCCTCCCGCGACCACCGGCATCGCCACACTGAACACCCATGGGCCGCCGTTGTCCGCCGTGACGGTAAGCTCCAGCAGCGCACTGTGGGCGTCCGCATCGTAGGCGATGAGGAGTTCGAGCCCCTCGTTGTTCCTAGCCGCCCCGGCGTTCCAGGTCCCATGGTCCACTGTGCCGCTGAGCACAGTGATTGACGGGTCAGTGGTAGTCAGCGTAGCCACGACGTTCTGTGCGTTCTCTGGACCGTCGTTAGCGAGGCGTATCCTGGGCTGTATGCGCTCGCTCGGAGTAGCGACACTGTCGCGATTGCCGCCGGGAGCCGGGTCGTATACCCAACTGTTCCGAAGCGAGAAGTTGACCGGGGGAACGACCAGCGGGATGGTCATGTGGAACTGCCACGGGCCGCCGTTGTCTGCGGTCACGTTGATGACCACGGCTACATCGTGTTCCGTGGCGCTGTTCGACACCTGGAGAGCCAGGCCGTTGTTGTTCCTGGCGACACCTGAGGGCCACGTCGCATGCGCTACTTCTCCTGCCACGATCGACACGTCGGAGTCGCTAACGTCCAGAGCGACGCGGACGTTCTGGGCCTCGGCATCGCCCTCGTTGAGAAGACGGATGCGTGGCTCGACCCGGTCGTTACGGTTGGCTTCGCCATCCTTCGTCGGTAGGAAGAGCCAGGCGTTGCGCAAGACGAAGTGCACAGGCGGCCGCATTACGGGTATCACTATGTCGAACTGCCATGGGCCGCCACTGTCTGAGGTGACTCGCACGGTGGCGGCGACATCGTGCGTGGCCGCATCAGGTGAGATGTCAAGCGCGAGGCCGTTGTTGTTCCGAGCAACGGCCGCCGGCCAGGAGGAGTGGGTCACGGCGCCGTTGACGACAGCCACATCGGGATCATCGACGAGAAGCGTCACGATGACGTTCTGGGCGACGCCTACTCCCTCGTTGATAATGCGAACCCGTGGGAAGACACGCTCCCCGGAGTTTGCGACAGAGTTGCCGTTCGCTTCGGGTACGGGGTCGAAGATCCAGCTGTTCCGAAGGGCGAACTTCGGCGTGAGTCCTCCGGCGACTATGGGCACACTAATGTCTAGCTCTTGCGGCGCACCATTGGCTGAATGCGCTGTGATGGAGAAGTTCGCCGTAAGCGTCGGGGCTGCGGCGTCTACATCGAATGAGAATGCAATCTCATACCCGTCCCCTACTGGCCATACAGAAAGCGACGCCTGTGCTGCGTCTATGACGATGTATGTGTTCGCGGTACCGAGCGTGAGGGTGACGTCCTCGCCGTCGAGCGTGCCTGTGTTCTCGATGGTGACCGTGAGCTCAACATGCTCGCCGGGTTCGGCCACTCCATCGCCGTCCGGTTCGTCAATGGCGTATTCACCCAGCGCGAAGTGAGGCTTGGCAACCTCGATATCGGTTACTAGATTGACCTCTCTGGTGGCCGCGATGAGGTCGTCCAGCGTGAGCCTCACCTCGGAGTGCGCACGTACGACACCGCCGTCATCGGTTACGGTAACGGTGATTCTGTCGCCCGACGCCGCTGCGCTGTCGTTCCCGAAGTCTAAGCTGAAGACCTGATACAGCCCCGGATGTCCATCGCCGCCGACCGCTGTTACTACAGACCAGTTCTGGGTGACGTTTGTCACCGTAACATCAAGTCCGTCTGGGGCAAGGGTGCTCCCATCCTCGGCATATACAGCACCCAGAACTAGGAATGCGGCAACCCGTAGCGGCTCGGCGACCTCGATATAGACTGGCAGGCCGACCTGCGAGGGGATGTCGTTTCCGCTTCCATCTAGGAGGATTACGGCACCCACCTCGACGGCTGTGGAGCCAGGCTCCAGGGCACGGAACCGCAACGTGACAAACGCACCCTCGAACGACGCCGGCGCGCTGGCGGGTTCGATCCCTACTCCTATCATGCCTGGCGTATCTACGTTCACAATCAGGGCGCCGTCAGCAGCGTGGGCGCCGACCACACCGGCGTCCACATACTCGAACAGGGCTACGTCGAATCCAATCGCGACGGCGACGGCTGCCAGCGGCGTGTCACCTGACAGGAACATCTCGAAGTCGAAGACTTCCCCTACTCGGACTTGGCCTGGCGCGCTTGCGTGGACCAACAGGCCACCTGCTAGAACCGAGAACCCGTCCACAGTAGCAGACCGTACATTCGCGCTCGATGCGGCGACTCTGTACGCGCCGGGAGGGAGATTAGGCACTGTCGCCGCGCCGGACAGCGCACCACTGGCATCAGTGAGCAGGATCGCCGTGACAGTACTGTCGAAGGCCACGGACACGGCTTCGAAGCTGCCGAAGCCGCTGCCTATGACAGTGATTTCATCGCCGGGGCTTCCAGACGCTGGGGACACGGCCAGACGCGCGAGCACGTCCATCTCGACGCTGGCGGAGAGATCTCCCGCGGTTGCCTCCAGCGTGCTAGTGCCTCCTCTCGCGTTGGCGTTGAAGCTGAACGGCCATGCGAACGCTCCGTTGGAGTCTGTCACTATCGATGTTGTCGCCGGGCTGCCGTTGTAGGTGACTGTAACCCCGCTCGCCGGATAGTACCCGGTCCCAACAAGGGAGTATGACCCGTCCAGATCGATAGGGCCGGGCTGTCCAGTGGCCTGTCGGGTCACGACCAAACTTGGGGTCACGACGAAGATCAGAAACTCGCTGTCGACAGCGACTAACACGACGCCGCCCGGAGCTGGTTGGTCCTCCGTACCCATCGAGAAGGCGACTTCGAACTGGCCGAACGAGTCCGTTCTCAGACTGCCGTTCGGCTCTACTGAGCCTACAACGGCGAACAGATCACCGGAGGACAGCGTACGGACGGTTTCCGTGGTCACATACGCCAGCTTGACCGGAGCCACGACCGTGTCGGGGATCGGCAGGCCAAAGTAGTCCGTGACGGTGCCGCTTAGCCGTACCCCTGCCGTGGCCTGACCGCTGCTCGTGTCGAGGCTAAGCGTGATGACCGGCTCATTGTAGAGGAAGGCCATCGCGGCTGCGGCGTTTACGCGACCGTGTCCCAGGAAGTCGTTGCGGCCGTTCGTGTAAGCGGTTGGGCCGATTTCGTCGGCAGTGGCCTTGAGGATGCCCTGTATCTCGGACGGTGTAAGGGAGGGAACCTTGCTCCGCAACAGAGCTGCCACACCTGCGACGATCGGAGCCGCCATCGATGTCCCGTCCCAGGCAACATACCTGTACGGCAGGATGTGCGACGAGAGGATGCCTACACCGGGTGCCGACAGATCCAGTGATCCCCCGTAGTTGCTGAAGCTCGCTCTTGCATCGCCGTCCGTCGCACCAACACTCACTACGTAGGGCAGGTCGGCAGGAATGTACAGGTCATTTGTGGTGTCTGTGGCCTGATTGCCTGCGGACGCCACAACTAGCGTGCCCAGGTTCCAGGCGAATTCGGTCGCCAGCGCGAGGGTGAATGTGTTCCCCAGCCCGTCGCCGGCCACCAGGTCGAGGATGTCTGAATCGATCGAAGCAAACGTCCCACTGCTGATGTTCATCACGTCTGCACCCATGGCCGACGCGTAGATTATCCCTTTCACGAGCGTACTGATGAAGGTTATGTGTGTGCCGAGGAGTGGCTCGCGGCGAGTGGTGATTTTGACCGCCATTATTCTGGCGCCCCACGCGACGCCAGCGCCGCCCTCGGAGTTGTTGGCTACGGCCGCGGCGATCCCCGCAACGTGTGTCCCGTGTCCACTTGCGTCGATCGGACTGTTCTTGTCCTCCGCATAGTCCCAACCCCAGATGTCATCGACGAGCGCGTTGCTGTCATCGGTCAGGTAATTGAGCGTTTCGTTGGGGTTGTGCCATAGGTTGCCCTCTAGGTCCGGATGCTGGAGATCCACGCCAGTGTCCAGTATCGCTATCACGGCGCCACGACCGGGCGCTTCCTCTTGCGACAGCACACCGTCGCCGTTCTCATCAAAGTACTGCCATGCTGCTTCCGCCCCTATCGTTGCGAGGTGGTGTTGCTCCGCGGCCCTCGGATCAGCCGTCTGTGGACCCGCCAGGGTCAGAGCAAGGTTCAGCTCTGCGTGTTCCACCTCCGGGAGACTCCGATATCCTCTGAGCAACGCGGCCGTGCCAAGGGGCGTGTCGAAGGACACGTGATAGACGTCAAGCTCCTGGACGCGGTCATTGATGACGCCTTGTTGGGACGCTAGCAGCGCGTGGATCGCTGAGAGAGGCGTGTCTGGCAGGAACTTCAGAAGCAGATCGCCTTGGATGTACCCGGAGCCTGGGTCCTGGCCGAACTGGCGGTCAACTCGCTCGGTCCACCGATCGTGACGCTCCCGAAGAATCCGCAGGATATCTGCGGCACCGGGCGGCACCACATCAGCGTGAATGCCAGCATCCAGTTCCAAAGGAGCGTCGTTGAGACGCAGCAGAATCCCTGTTCGTTCTTCCTGCGCGAACACGTCGTACACGCCTGGATCCACGGAGATGCCATGACCTTGGAAAGCGTCGATGGTGTCCTGGTAGACAGGCACATAGCCATCGGGCGTTCGCTGAGCCACTTCGAGTCGAACGTATCGGTGGGAGGCAGGAAGCCGCGCGTTGGGGCCTGGCGCCGGGAGCACGATTGTCGCCGGGCTAGACGAGCCAGATTGGGTGGCCGTGGGAATCCGGAGAGACGCCCACGTGGAGACAGCAAGAAGGCTCAGCGCCAAGGTCACGATAGCGACGCGCGGCCGGGTATGACGGGAGGCAGACATAGTGTCTCCATGTATGTGTGGCGAGCACACGGGTCTTGCGACCATGAACATGTATAGACGACTTTCCCGTTTCCCGACAGGTAGTGTAGCGTGCCTGAGCGCCTTGCAGAAGGCGGTAGACAGAGTGCAGAAGCGGCCGATTCGACGCGCCCGTATCGTCGATCCAGGGGTGCAGTTCCGATAGCGGGCTTATGTTGCCCTTCCGTTGGACGCGCGCGCGGCTGTATAAAAGCCCCTGTGGAATCGCGAACGCGAACCCGCATGAACACTGGGTAGCGTCCTGGCGATTCTGGGTGTATGAAAGGACTTGGTTATAGACGTCCTAGCACGGGAGAGCAAATATGCCGGCCCCGCCGAAGCCGTGGGTTGATGCCAACCGCGTATACGACTTCGTGTGTGTCCTATGTGGCGCTCCCCAGTCGAGCGGCACAGGATGGGACTGCGGGCCCGACACTTCGGGGATGCACTGGGAGTGCATACGGGTTTGCCAAAGAGGTCATGCCACACTGCTCCTCATGAAGCCCAACGCACATCAGGTGGTCGAGCAACTCCCGACGCCAAACACCGCGCCACCAGTTGAGGGCATACCGGACACCAACGAGGATATCCACAAGCTCTATGAGGAGGCGGGGCGATGCCTAACCCATAGCGCTCCCACCGGGGCGGTTATGATCTGCCGCAAGCTCCTGATGAATCTCGCCGTAGAGCATGCGGGTGCCTCGGATGATGACAGTTACCAGAAGTGCGTCAAAGCACTGGTAGCAGCCAACCACATCCCCACAGAGGGTCATCCTCTTGCCGACCACATCCGCCTCATTGGTAATGAGGCCAACCATGAGCTGCCCGCCATCACACGCGAGACCGCAGAGCGCGTCGTGACACTTACCTCTATCGTCCTCAACAACATCTACCAACTCAGGGCGCTTTCGGCCGGGCTCTAGGACAGAAACCACTTCCATGCGTGCTGCGCTTTGCGCCCGCGTCTCTACCCCTAACCAGTCCCCAGATCTCCAGTTCCACGGGTCGCGCGTCTGGTCTGCGTCGGCCACGTAGGTCAGTAGACGCCCATACACGTCCCGCCGGTAGACGCGGACCTGGGAACGTTGGGGCCGTAGCGATTCGCATCATCACCTTAGTTGATGGGCCGCTAGCATCTGACTCGTCCATCTTCCGATAATCTGTATTCTGTAATACCCCGCTCAGGACCTAAACCCAGTCATAGGGCGGGTTTACGCCGTTTACGGCCTGTTATCGCCTCTAGGACGCGCAGAATCGCGCCGCATTTGACCTGAATATGGAAACGCGAGAGCCAAACTGATAACATGACCCGCCCGATTCAGCCACATGGACCCACGGAAGGCAGGCGGATGAAACGACTACTGGCAGCGTTGGGCTGCGCGGCCGTGTTCGCAGGATGCACGATCAACATGGGGCAAGTCGTCACCAACGTCACGTCAGACGGCGCTGGGGGGATCGTCGTAGAGCGCGCCGAAATGACCTACAGCACTTGGACCGGACGGACAGACTTGCGGGAAAGAACCACGGCGACCATCTATGCCGGGCCCGCGCCTGCGCTGCAGCCCGATGCAGAACCCCTCGAGTGACCGTATACCTGGGGGCGCCCGAACGGGGCCATGGGCCGCGGGCCCGGGAAAGTAGCGTCACCAGGACCGGGGGCCGAGGTCCTAGAACTGGTAGAGCTGCGAGAACGTCTGGCGGCCACGACGAGCTGATAGGCGAACTGCGCGAACGCCTTGCGGCGCACGACCGCGGCCTTGCGGACATGGCAATCCAACAGTAGTGTCTCGGCGAGTTTCGGATGCTCACGCCAGAGCCGAGCACATGAAGCGCCTTTCCCGTCACGGCTACCTACTGCCACTCGTGGCTGTCGCCCTGGTGACCGCGTGCAGTTCCGGTGCCGACCCGATCGAGCTGACACCCCTCCCGGGGATTCTCGAGGTTCTCACGCGCGACCTCACGATCGCGGCGGATCAGAGCCGGGCACAGTTCACGGTCACGAACGTCGGCGATCTGTCGATGACGGTCACCGTAGAGGGTGGCTCGTTGCTCGCCCAACCGAGCACATTCGCGCTGAACGCCGGCAAGAGTGCTCAAGTGGTCGTCTCGGTCCAGGGCGATCGCCTCAGTAGTGACGTGATCGTCGAGGACGACAACGGCCACGCGGTCGTCATTGACGTCGAGGTGCGACCGCTACGCACCGAGCGCGTCAGCCGCACGGTGGTCGATACCACCGTGACCATCTCGGCAGGCCTCACGAAGTCATGGCCCGTGGACGCGCCTGCGGGCGCAGTGCTGCGTGTGGCGATGGCAGGGGGCGATGACTTCGACACCTACCTATGGAACGCCACGACAGAAAAGCGTGTTGCCGGGACGGTGTTCGGCGACACACTGCGCGCCTCCTACGAAGTCGGCCCCTTGGCGGAAGGCCGCTATAGCCTCGTCGCCAGCAATGCGGGCGCATGGTTCTTCAGCCGAACCGTGGCCGTCCACGCAGAGTTGGTGTGGGAGGAATCGATACCGGCAAGGGACTGAGAGCACCCGGTAACCACAGGGATAGACGGCATGCAGTCAGTAGTTCCACGCGCATCCGCATTGGCGACGTTCCTCGCCCTGGCGATCACCACCTTCGCCCAGGGCGACACCGAAGACGTCGTCTACCTCCACAACGGGTCAATCATCCGCGGGCAGATTACGCTCCTAAAGCCCGGCGAGTCCGTCACCCTCCAGACACGAGACGGCAACGTGTTTGTGTGGGACATGGGCGAAGTAAGCGAGGTGAAGCAAGAAGCGGCCTTCGAGGCGGGTGGCGACATCGACATCGACCCCGCGCCCGCGCCCGCCGTGCGCGCCGACCCGAACAGCATCGATCTGTCCGACCTGGGGATCGTCGAGGCTCGGGGCATGTTGCTCGCCGCGCATGCTTCCCTCGCGAGCAGCCTGTCGAAGCGAAACACAGCCACGACGGTGCAATGGGTCGGCTACGCCGCCTGGGCTGTCGGCGGCATCATCGTCGCCAGCGCGGATCAGAGTTCCCCGTCGGGCGACGACGCGACAACGACCGGGGGTCTCGTGGCCCTGGGTGGGCTGGTCACGCTTCTCGTCGGCGCCGTGCAGGAAGCGAACGCCATGAACGAAATCGTCAAGCTCAAGGAGACGCTCGACACGCGGCTGTTCGGGATAGCAAAGCCACCGGAGGAGAAGCCGCGCCGTAGGTATGACTAGCGCGCAACCGTGGACATGACGGGTGGGTGTACATGGGGCCCTGCGCGCCAGAAAACAGAGGGGTGGGTAGGGTCGCCCGCATCCGTTCGCGCGCCGCGCAAACGCCTCGGCGTTCCGATAATGAACCTTATGTGGTCGAGTCCCGCCCCGTCACAGGCGCTAGCGGGAAGCAAGGAAGCGTAAGAGCGCTCGCTGGAAGTGCCCTACGGCTATACGTGGCCATGTCGTCACAGCGGCTCGCCCGCGTGGAGGCTGTCCGCGTCTTGGATAATCGCCAGTTGGATGGTCACGGTCCCCAACTGGAACTCCTCCCACGCCGCAGCGGACGCCCACACCCATCCGGTTCCGTGCTCGCCTGGCCCTATGTGTGTCTTATCCTCGCCGGGGGCGGGTATCAGGGCAGTAATCAGGGATCCGTCGTCGACGTCCTTCAGCAGCCCATTCTCCCGGACGACAATGCGAATCCGCATCCGCCTTACGGCCATATCGCTGTTGTTGATGACTTCGACGCGTCCGTGTGGCGAACCACCCTCGTTCCTCCACACGATGTCGGAGACGATGGTCAGTGTCCCAACGGCGACGTCCTTCCCGAAATTCTGCGACACGATGACGAGGTCGACTATGTCCACCGTGCCGTCGCCGTTCACGTCCGCTTCCGGAATAGCACCCTCCGCTTGCCAGCGAGTGAGCAGCATCGCTACATCCTGCGAGTTTGCGTCGGCGTCGAGACCCATGGGGTCACCGTAGTCACATCCGGCGATCACGACGACCGCTACAGCCAACGTAGGCAGGACAAGCTTCATACCGAGCCCTCTCCTTATGGCACTGATACCGAGGTCACGCAGCCCACGCGGCGTATAGTCGTGGATCCTTTGCCGCCGGGGGGACTTTATCGCACTATCCCCCGACTTCGCAGCCGCGCGTCCCCATCGGGGCCACCGTGCTGGCTTTCCCCTAAGGTCCTTATGTGGTCGAATCCCGCTCCACGACCGGCCGGTCGCGGGAGACCGTGGCGCTGCCATCGCACCGTGGTAAACGGCGTGCTGTGGGTGCTGCGCACAGGCTGCCCGTGGCGCGATCTGTTGGAGCGCTATGGACCATGGCAAACGGTGTATTCCCGGTTCGTGCGATGGCGACGGGAAGGGGTGTGGATGCCCATCGAAGGCAACGAACCAACCTACGGTTGTGATATTAGGCAGGCGCGCTTCACTAGACAACGATCCTCCGACGCTGCGACTTGCCTACATGGCGAGCGCTAGCACGTGCGGATGCGTGACGCGGTATACTGTGTCCAGTCTCGTCCTGTGAGTACGCCTCACGCGAATGCTGCCTGGAGACAACATGACGACACGCGTTATCGCCATGTGCTGCGCCGCGCTGTTGTGCGCCGGCCTCGTACAGAGGGAAGCGCAGGCCGACCTGGTGGGCTTGTGGCTTCTCGACGAAGGCGAGGGCGACACAGCCTTGGACGATTCTGGCAACGGCCACGACGGCGTCCTCGAAGGCGACGTCGAATGGCTTGCCGCCGGGAAGTTCGGCAGCGCGCTCGACTTCACCCATGGACATGTCAGCGTGGACCACTCGGACGACATGAATCTTGTGGATTTCACCATGGCCATCTGGGTGAAGATACCCGGCGCCACCGGCACGTTCCAGATGGCGATGGGGAAGGAAAGCTGGCCGGATCGCAACTATTCTATGTGGATCCTCCCGACGACGATGACTGTTGGGATGACGTTTGGCGCCGACGACATCCAGTTAGCGGCTGGCGAGGTAGCCGATGACCAGTGGCACTACCTCGTTGCCACGTACGACGGCGCGGAGATGGTCGCTTACGTCGACGGCGCGGAATCCGGGCGCCGTGGGGCCGCGGGCGACCCAAACACTTGCGCTTGCCCCTTCTTCATCGGCGCGCAGCCGGTAAGCGGCGGCGGGCCGACCGTAGGCGCCATCGACGAAGTAGCCCTCTACAGCCACGCCCTCGACGATGGCGAAGTAGCCGAAACGATGGCGGGACATCAGACGACCGCCGTGTCCACGTCCGGTAAGCTCGCGACGCGTTGGGGAGCGCTGAAGTCCCGCGCCCGCTAGCGGGTTGGAGAGCACCCTCCTGCGCCACGGCGCTGCGGGATGAACTTGCCCATATCGACACGTTGGTGATTCGCAGTCGCGTGCGCGGCGCGCAGACGGCCCGCTTTCTGATAAGGCCATTCTGTCATACTTTCCGAGCCGTTCCGCGTCGCCTCATACCAGATGTTGTGGCCGGTCGCCGTCGAGACCGAGTATTCAGGGCAAGTCTGCGCCTGATTCGCGCTCGAGGGCGGAATCAAGATATGGTGTAGCGGCCGCTGCCCTAAGGCGACCGTGGAGCGCAAGTCTCAAGCAGATACACGAATCCCTTGACAGCCCGCATACTACAGTGTAGTATGGTATATCTCCCCTTAGGGCCGGAGGGTTGGTTCTGTCTGCACCATGCGTTGGTGGGTTGGTTACGGTGGCAGTCGCTTCCTCGATTATCGCGACATCACAACCCCCACTCAACGAAGGGAGACACGATATGGATAGACTAAGACAGATAGTGACACGGATCGCGCGAGCAACGTTCTCTACTCTGCACAGTATGTCCACCAACGCATTGGCGGCCGCCCTCCTAGGCATTCCGGCCCGGCCTTTCTGGCCGGGCGCTGCTGTGTGAAACTCTCGCGCCCATCGCTCTTCTCGGCCCCTTCGCGCATGACATAACTGCGCCTATCGGAACGTCGCCTCTGCGCCTGCTCGCAGCGTCTCTCCTCGGTTGCCGATAGCAGTGCTTATGTAGCCTCGTCCGCGACCGCTGAGCCGGGTGGCGGGCATTCGTCGCGCGCCTCCACCATTGCGTTCGCGAGAGCCGTCCGCGCACCAGTGGCGCTCGCCGTCCCAGAACGCGATCACCGGCGGGAACACCACATCGGCCGCGCGTATTCGTCGTACAGCATCGGGCCGACCTTAACCCGTGGTTGCAGGTCGCCGTCCAGCACGATGTCGGCGACTGCAAGTTGCCTGATTGACACATCTGCCACGCGTTCCTATGGGAGGTTGAGGAAGGCGACCCATTCGTGCGGGTCGATACCGCGGCGACTGAGGACATGGAGCAGTGGATCAGGTACGAGAGTGTGTGCCGGCAGTGCGAGAACACGTCGAGCCTTAGCCCGTTCAATATCGCGTAGCCCGTCGGGAAGTAGCACAGGGCGGGAGTGGCGGGACGCGTGCGTAACGTCGCCGAGGCGGGTTCGTATCAGTGAGTAGCACTGACCGAGGTTCGGTCGCCGAACGAACCGAACCCCCGAACCCGAACCTGGGTTCGGTCGCCGAACGAACCGAACCCCGAACCGAACCCCGAACCGAACCCCGAACCGAACCCCGAACCG
>JABGQA010000074.1 GCA_018644665.1 Candidatus Poribacteria bacterium | reverse complement strand
TCTGCTTTCGCTTATCCACATCCACCTTGCGGTACGACAGGCGTCGTGAGGGCAACGTCTCGCCCAGGAGGAGCTTCAGCGCGAGGTCTTCCTGATGGTCAAGTGGGATGTGCCACCCTTGCGACGCCAGCCAGCTGACCACGCGCGGAACCGCAGCCACTGGATCAGGTGCGTCCTCCCACAGCTCCCCTGGAACGGCGGCGAAGTCCAACATCTCAGGTCGGATGTCGGAGTGGATCTGACGCTGCAGCATTTTGCGGCGCTTACTGACCTTGGTTGCTTCCTTCGCATCTGACGGGACGCCCAGCACAGGTCCGTCTGGCGCGAGGAACACGATCCCAGCATCCAGCGAAGGCGAGTAGTCTAGGCCCTGCTCCCTCAGGAGCAACCTCAGTAGGTCGTTGGGCTGCAGCGCCTGGTAAGTGGAGACTGCACGCCGTAGGCTAGCGGCCGCATCGTCGGGGAGCATTTCCTGAACGACGTCACTGCTGAATGCGTCGCCCCAGGATGGCTGCGGAACATGCTTCCTTCGGCGTCGCATGAGAATGTAGGCGCGACCCAATTCCTGCACTGAGAACTCTGGGTAATAGACAGGAACACCCACGAGCAAGGGACAGCAATCGACGTAGTGACCGATCGCGCGGTGATCGCCGTCGACCTCATCCAGGTACTGCGTCGCCGACATCACTCGCAGCGCGACGGGCAGGCCGCCTCGTTGTTGGATGTCGACGACGCCCAAGGGGAACCTTGTTCCCTTGTACGTGAATGCCTTGCTATCTTCGATCTGGACGACGCCATTGAGGCCGACCCTACGTCGGCGCGCATCGGTTGCGGGCAGGTCGACGTGGTATGGCAGTGGATCCTCACTCAGGTAGTGGTATCGAGAGGCCAGCAACGGCGACGACTCGTAGGCGGCCTCGTCATCATCGAAGCTGTAGTCTCCCCACGACCTTCGCGGGAAGGCTATCTTTGCGCGGAGCACGAACAGAGTCAGACACGCGAGAAGAAGCGGCAACGCTTCCACCGTCAGGTCTCCTGAGCATGTACAGAGGAAGGCCCAAGTGATCGAGAGTGAGCTCGGTCAGATCGGGCCAGGTAGGTTAGAGCAGCTGGTGGCAGCTACATTGCGGCGGTGATGGGTGCCTCGTTACGGAGGCGGCGTTCAGTAGGCGTCTGAGGAATGGGTGGGGGCATGAAACGTCGTTTGGGGCCCCATGCGTGTCCTATGTCGACACTGGAACCCCCTGTTAGGTGTGAATCGCTGGATGTATAGGGTCTGACAGATGCCTCCTCGACCTCGCGGTGGGTGCCCGCAGTTCGGCGCGAGAATCGCTCTGTAGCTCTGAGGAAGTGGAAGAACTGGAAATGGTCAGGCTGATCACAGCAGTGGCGCTAGCAGCTATCACGCTGGTTGCGCGCGTAACCCCTGCGCAGACCACGCAGATCGAAGCGGATCTGCAGCTGGCGCAGGATATCCTCGGTCGGTTGGCAACAGAGGATCTGACGCAAGTCGGACGTGAGTCGCTTCAGGCGGAGCTAAGGAGAGTTGAGGGGAAGGAACACGTCGTCCGCATGACTCTGGTGGCACGCCCATATACAGCGGGCAGTGGCTACTTCCCAGTTAAGGTGTCGAGGAAGGGCCTCCTGGAACCCGCACTTGACGGCCGTATCGAGATGCCCAGGTCGAAGTCCAGGCGGGCGAAGTCCCAGCTCAATCCAGCGTACGGAACGGTGCGCATCCACGTTGTCGACGGCGCTACGCCTCGTGCCACGACGGTACTCACATCCGTCTGGGTGAAGGTCGATGGCGATGTCTGGCACGTCATTTCTGAGGATGCCCGACTGCGTGCTCCCTCACGTGTGCATGCGGCTCCTGAGCCAACAGACGAGGTCGTGAAGGTGCGGTTCATCGTTCCCTTCGATGAAGGCGACGGCAGGACTGTCAGCGATTCATCGGACGTTGCGGTCGCAACAATCCACGGCGACGGCCAATGGGTCGAAGGCAAGTACGGGTCTGCGTTGGATCTGAACGGCTCTGTTCAATTGCGATTCGACCGCACGGACATGCCTTTCCCAGTATCAAACACCGTCACTGTCGGTGCGTGGATGAAAGTAGAGCCCAGAGAAGGCTGGCAGGTGATCGCGGAAGCGTTGTCGGGTAGGTGGTTCTTGGGTGTCCATGGAACCACGCCAGCATTCCACATTTGGGGGTCTACAGACGCCTCCACTCACTTCGCAGAGACGCGTATTGTTCAAGATCGTTGGTTTCATCTGGCCGTATCCTATGACACACAGAACGTCCTCCTGTATGTGAATGGAGACGTTGCCAAAAGGGGAACCGCCCCAGACAAGTATGAGCTGGATCTGTTGGCAATGTTGGAGTTTGGCATCGGGGTAAACATCGAGATGCCTAAGGAGAGAGCTGACGTCACCCTTGACGACCTGTTCATCAGCGACGAGGTCCTGACACAGGCGCAGATCGTTCAGGTGATGAATGGGTTCGTCGCTCCGAAGGTCGCGGAAGAAGACGACGCCAACACCCCAACGTGGCGGTCACGTGCTGTGCTGGCAGCGCAAGGCGACGCGGAGGCGCGCGCAGTGGCCTTCCTGTCAGAATCCGCCCTCGCTGTCGGCTACTCAGATGGTCAAGTGCGGATATGGGATGTAGACACGGGCGGCATTTCGGCCACGCTCCCAGGCCCATCGGAGGTGATGGCCATTCGCGCTGTGCCCAAGGGCAACAGACTCTTCGTCGCGTATCTGCACACGATTAGAGTGTGGTCTGTAGAACGGCGCGAGGTACTACAGACGTTGGGCGGCGAACTCGGCCGCACATGGTGCCTTTCGGTGGACTCCAACGGACAACGGGTCCTCGCGGGGGATGAGGCCATGCTCTATGGGTGGGATCTGGAGGCAGGTCCAGTCCCGACCCACGTCATCGTCGACGTCTTCCCTAGGGCGGCGGCCCTCAGCCCTGACGGCAATCGAGTGGCAATATGGGTCGAGAATCTGGACGGCGAAACAGCCATCCTACAATTGCGGGATGTGGCCTCTCAGCAAGCTACTATGTCCTATCCTGCCTTGCCGCTCCGACATCGCTGGGCGACATCGGTGGAGTTCTCGCCAGACGGCGAGCAACTGGCCTACACGCGGGACAACAGCGTCTACCTCACGGATATCGGCTCGTCCAGCCCGCCCAGGAATCTCGGCAACGGTGTCGTCGTGGCATTCAGTCGAGATGGCGAGTACCTCGCCGCTACGGATTCAAGCTACGGCCAACGCTGCCGATTGTGGAGCGCACGCACAGGGCAGCTGGTCCAGTCGCTAGCCGACGAGGAACAGCCTGCGCCGTTCGCGAACTCACTAGCGTTTAGCCCTAGCAGTCGACTCATCGCCATACCGTCGATGCAAGGCTTCGTGCGCCTGTGGAAATCCGACCACGAGACGGCGACGTCGGATGCGGCGGGAATGGCCCTGCAAACGGCGGACGTGTACCGCACCGATGAGCAGGGAGTCGAACGGGCACGGATTCGAGCGCGCGAGATCCTCGCTTTGGCCGACCCGAAAGGAGAGTTCGAGACTGCCGCCGAACACCACTCACGTCTCGCCAAACTGGAATCGTCGCGACGCGACCTCCTCCTCGTCCAGACGGCCTCGGCGGAGGCCGACGTCGGTATACAAGTCGGCGCATACAACGCTGACGAGGAGTATTTCCCTGCATCCATCCACGGCGGCACGCTGGTGCCACGCTTCGCGGGACGCATCCCCGTCCGTCGGTCGCTTGCCAAGGAGCTGAATCCAAATGGATGGCAAGCGGCGGTCTCGATTGGGGTTCGGTGGGCCTCTGTCGCCGTCCACGACGTGACTGTAACCAACGGCGACCACTCATACGGATTTGAGGGCTGGCTTCCGTCTGGTACGTGGACACATGGCATCAGGCAGGGAAGAGCCGACTTCTGGTCCCTGGTGGTGAGTCCAGACCTCTCGCAGTTGGTCTTCAGCCGCCCTACACTTCGCGAGGATAGGCACATCCCTGGTGTCGTGTGGGACTTTCATTCGGGTGCGCGAGCGATGGCGTTGGAAGCTGACTCCCACGGCGTAGCGGCCTCGAACGGTGGACTCACGTTCAGCCCAGACGGCTCCTGGATCATCGGTACCCACCAGAGTAACTTGCGTGTATGGGACGCAGTAACGGGCAGACGCATCCACGAATTCGACGGTAGAGCGGGCACGCGTGTGGCAGTGGACACAGATGGGACGATGTTCGGGTCCGCCCACTATGGCGTGAAGTTCTGGGATGCGCAGACGGGCAGCGATCTGCCCATGCTCCCTACGGCTTCGGATCAGACCTGGGTCGTGGACTTCAGTCCAGATGGTCGCTACGTCGCCACAGGGGAGCGTTCCAACCATGTGAGGCTTTGGGACACTTCGACAGGTCAGGAGCTCTTCTCTGCAGACACTGGAGGCCATGACGTACAGCCCATCGCGTTCTCGGCTGACAGCCAGTTCGTCGCGTATGGTCAGATACTGTCATCTGCGAGCGAGGACGATCTCCATGTCGAAGTACGGGCGACGTCGAACAATGCGCTCGTGCAGACGGTCGCTCCTGGGTACGCCCATACAATCGAATTCAGCCCCAGCGGCAGGTCCCTGCTAACTGGAGTCACAGGAGGAGGGGTGCGCCTCTGGGATGTTCGGTCAGGCCAACAACTGCACCACTTCAGGGACGATCACGTCGGTCACTTCGTGGGCAGCGACGACGAAATCGTCGTTGGGTCCCAGGACGGGAAGATCAGTCTGTGGCGGAATGTGGGGGATTCAGATAAAGAGCCGCTGCGCCGCAGCGGGTCCGTCTTTGTTCACATCCCCGACCCAGCGTTGGAACGCGCGCTACGTGACGCGCTGAATCAGCCGAAAGGCCCTCTCGCCGACTCAGCCTTAGGATCCCTGGAGGAGTTGCACGCCAGCAATGCGGGGATCACAGATCTGACGGGCATCGAACACTGCACCCAGCTGACTGTATTGGACCTGAACCGCAACGAGATTGCGGACGTGTCGCCTCTCGCTGGACTTACGAGCCTGCGTGTACTCCGCCTCTGGGATAACGCCGCTCTAACGAGCATCGAGCCGCTGGCATCGTTGACACACCTGTCGGAACTGGGCGTGAAAGGCGTCCTCGTCGCGGACTTGCGCCCGCTCGCGCAGCTCACATCTCTCACCATCCTTCGCCTGAGCGTGAAGGACAACGACCTGTCCCCGCTCGCCTCGCTCTCCAAGCTGGAGGACATCGCCATCGAGGTGGGTCAGGACACAGACTTCGGCCCGTTGGCCACGCTGGAGGCCTTGGTAGACGTCGACATCTACTGTGGCACTGTCCCTGACACGTACCCATCCATCGGGACCTTGAGCGTTCTGTCCCTGCGCCATCTCCGCCGCTTCTCACTGCGCCTAGATAACCACGACATGTCCGACATTTCGGGACTGGCGGCGGTGACGAACCTGACGGACCTTCGTCTGGATCACTGCGAGATCGCAGACCTAGCAAGCCTCGCCACGATGACAGATCTGGTCCGCCTCGACATCTCTGAGAACGAGATAAGCGACCTGCAGCCCTTGGTTGACAACGCTGGTTTCGGCGACGGCGCTGCATTGCGTCTCGGCGGCAACCCTTTGAGCCAACGTGCGATGCAAGAACAGCTCCCAGCACTTGCACGACGTGGCGTGAACATCGAAGGCGTGGATGTCCCACCGCACGCGACCGTCGTAGTCATTCCCGACGCGAACCTAGAACGAGTGATCCGACAGGCGCTGGGCAAGCCTGAGGGAGCATTGCTGCCGTCAAATCTCGCTACGCTGACCACGCTGGAAGCGCCTGATGAAGGGATTTACGATCTTGCGGGCATCGAATACTGCGCCGACCTCACCACGCTGGATCTGTCCCGCAATAGCATCACCGATCCGTCGCCATTGGCTTCGTTGACGGCGCTGAAGATTCTCAGGCTCAGTTCAGCGAACCTTCCTGACCTTGCGTTTCTAGCACCACTAGATGGCCTAGAAACGCTGTGGATCGGGGGAAATGCCCTGAGCGACCTGGGCGGCCTCTCGCATCTAGCGAACCTGGGTGAACTCCTCATCGATGGCATCCCCGTTCGCGACATCGCTCCTCTGGCAGAACTGCACGCGCTTCATTCGCTGTTCTTCGCGTTCGCCGACCCCGATGACTGGTCGCCGATTCACCAACTTCGCAGTCTCGAGGCACTTCGCATCGACTCCACTCCGCAGCGCGATCTGTCCTTCCTGTCCACTCTGACAGGCTTGCGCGCCCTGGGCCTCGCACACTGCGGCATAGAGAAACTGCCCGATCTCACCTCGCTAAGGCGGCTTCAGTCCCTGTATCTCGACGACAACCGCATCACGAGCATAGCAACCTTGCGACGGATGGAACTGCTGGAAGGCGTCAACCTCAACTACAACATGGTGACGGACATCTCGCCGCTCGTCGACAACCCTGGCATCGGGCCTGGCGACGTCATCAGCCTCGCAGAGAACCCTTTAAGCCGTCAGACCTTGACGGCGCAAGTCCCTGCGCTCATCCAACGTGGCGTCATCCTGGAAGGCGTGGCGCTGGACGAGATCCCCGACAGGCCTGCGCCCGCAGCAGTCGATGTCAGCGTGGACGCGCACCCCCCGCAACTGGTCGTCTCTGGCGATGCCGCCCTGAGCACGATCCACGCTCCGACTGCGCAAACCAACGCGTCAACGCCGCCCGCCGTAGTCACGCACGTCCTGCTCGCTGGCGTAAACGCATATGATCACCACCCGTCGCTGAGCAACCCAATCCCTGACGTTGAGGCGGTCGAGAAGGAGCTCAGAGAGGCGTATCGCTGCACGACGCAGACACTTGCGAACCCGACGCAGGTCGAGTTCCTGACTGTGCTCCGTCAACTCGCTGAACGAACGTACGACGAAGACGAACAGCTCATGGTGGTCTTCTCAGGCCATGGGTACTTCGACGAGACGACCAAGCGTGGGTACCTGGCGTTCAAAGACAGCAGGCCCCTTGACGAGGATCCTCTCTTCAGGTCGTTCGTGTCACACGAGGACGTGAGGGTGTTGCTCGAACGCCTCGACTGCGAACACGTGCTCCTGATCGTCGACTCGTGTTTCAGCGGCACGCTCGACCCATACCTTGCGCTCGCTCCAGGCGCACGTGCGATGACTGACACCTACGGCCTGGTGCCTCGTGAGGAATTCCTTCGGCGGAAGCTCCAGTACCGCACTCGCCGCTACATCACCGCAGGCGGGAAGGAATACGTCCCCGATGGTCGACCAGGTCATCACAGCCCGTTTGCACGTCAGATCCTGGCAGGACTCCGCAGCTTCGGCGGGAGTGACGGGATTCTGACGTTCGAGGAGATGGTGCTTTACCTTGAGAGAGTCGATCCCCAGCCTCGCACAGGAGAGTTGTTCGGGAACGAACCAGGAAGCAGCTTCGTCCTCGTCGCTCAGCCCATCATCGAGCAGGAACCGAAGTTCGGATCGCTCATCATCGACGTGACACCAGCTGACGCTAAGGTTGAGATCGAGTGGGGGCCGCCTTCGGCACAGCCCGTCCTGAAGACGCTGAACGTGCAACCTGTGGCGTCCTCCACTCGACGCTTCCACTTGCCCTTCGGCCAATACCGCTTTCGGGCGAGTTCTGATGGATACAGAGCGCAGACGCGTGAGATCGAGATCGCTCCAGGATCCACAACCGTCCGTATCGTCCTACTGCAGGACTGACTCCAGGGACACAACGGAGGTCGCCATGGCGGACATACGGCTCTTTCGAGTCGGCGAAACCAGCGTGACGGAGTTGGATGGCCGATACAGCAAGGTCGAGCGAACCCTGCAGACGCTGATTGAAACCCACCTGGAGGCCCTTCTGGGCGTGCGGTTCCTCGCGTCCGAATACCCCACAGGGGATCGGCATCGTGGTCGCATCGACACCCTGGGTATCGACGAGAACGACTGCCCAGTGATCGTCGAATACAAGCGCTCAATGAACCAGAACGTCATCAACCAGGGCCTCTTCTACCTGAACTGGCTGGTAGACCACAGGGGCGACTTCCAGCTGCTCGCCCAGGAGCGGCTGGGACCTGAAGCATCTCAGGGAATCGAGTGGTCGAGCCCTCGCCTCCTCTGCATCGCTGGCGACTTCACGAACTACGACGAAGAAGCGGTGCAGCAGATGGGCCGCAACATCGAGCTGATCCGCTATCGTCGCTATGACCCTGATCTCCTGCTGCTAGAGCTGGTCAATGCCGCAAGCGCACCAGCGCAGGCAGAGCGGCCGACGGAAGCTGACGACGATGGCATACCCAGACGGCGCGCAAGCTCCACCTTTACCGATCTCCTCGCGCGCGCATCAGCGGAACTGAACGACCGATTCGAGTCATTGCAGGCCTTTGTGCTAGCGCTAGGCGATGACGTGCAGGCGAAGACTCTGAAGCACTATGTGGCGTTCAAGCGCCTGAGGAACTTCGCCTGCGTGGAAGTGCATCCCCAGGCGAACGCCCTGGTAGTGAACGTGAAGCTTGACCCCGACGACGTGGACCTACAGGACGGCTTTACGCGTGACGTACGAGAGATCGGTCACTACGGAACAGGCGACCTGGAGATCACGATCAGATCTGACGTCGATCTCGATCGCGCGCAGTCGCTTCTTGTCCTCAGCTACGAGAGCACATGAGTTCCCACTCGTTTCTGGAACCTGTCGCTCAACTCCTCGACGAACGGACGCAAGTCCTCGATATCCTGGTGCACATAGCGACTCGTCACTGAGGTCGACACATGGCAGAGAAGCCTGCCAATCTGTTGCTCAGTCGCTCCCTGCTTCGCCAACTGACTGGCAAAGAAGTGGCGCAGGTCGTAAGGCTGCATCCAATCGATGTCGGCCTTCTGCGTGATCGTACGCCACGCCTTGCGCATGTTGTCCCTGGGCTTCGACTGATCCTGAGGCGACGGAAAGAAGTAGGGCGCTGCGGTCCTCGCCTGAAGCGACAGCCTGACGTAGCCCGATACTGGGATCACGCCCCAACGGCTGCTCTTCATCTTCTGTGGAGGGATGCGGATGATGTCCTCCTCGACCTCGTCCTCCTGAAGCTGGTACGCGTTCCCTGGCCGCAATCCAGTCAGCGCCATCGCCTGGATGATATCAGGCACATCTCTGCTTCGAGGATCGAGACCTGCGCAAGCCTGGACCAACGTGCAGACGTCGTCGAGCGAGCACGTGCGTAGCCTGCGGTTGTCAAAGCGCAGGTACTTGCACCGCTGGGTGGGGTTCGACGGCAGGAGTCCAAGGTCCACAGCGTGGTTCATCGCCTGTTTGAGCTTCTGCAGGTAGCCGTTGCGGGTCCTGGGCGCGCGATTCGCGTAGAAGGCGAGCAGTTCGTCGCCATGGCTCTTACGCACTTCACGCAGTCGCAGACGTTGGTGTCGCGCTTCCAGGAACCTGATGATGGCCCGCACGCAGGAGCGTGGGTGATTCACATTCCTCAGCTGCTGCTGGCTGGGAAGGAACGTGGCATCCAAGAACTCGACAAGGCCAGGATTCGGGCTGGCGCAGGATTCGTCCCCAAGGATCTCCTGCATGATCTGGAACTCGTCGAGGATCGAACTGAACTGCTGAATCGCCCGCTGTCGGCTGCCTCCAAGATGGCGCAGGATGCGCCCGCCAGCATCAGGCTTTATGTCAGCGACGAAGTCGTCTCCCCGCTGGAAGAGACCAGATCGCGCCATGTGAGGAAGTAGCCAAACGGGCCTTCGCGTGAACTTGGGCACAGGCAGGCCCTTTCCCAACTTTCCCAAGACCTTGGGACTAGAGGGAAACATCCCCGCACTGACTACACTGGGTCGTGGTTCGTCTGGTCTCTGGAAGGTAGGAGTCGTCAGGATTCGCGACCACGAGGGCACACGCGTAGGCGTACGCTGCTGGTCGCCACACATGACCAGAACCAGATTATGAGTCGCTCGCTCTAAACCAGCTGAGCTACGAAGCCACACCTACGCGCCGTGGTGGCGCGCAATCGCGGGGAGTATTGTACGCCGCCGCCGCGCGGGCATTCAAGAGATATGACGCTGAGCGGGACACCTCTGACGGCCTCCTTCCGATTGACCACCCCCGTCGGCCGTGTTAGATTCTGCGCGATCCGCACGCATCGTGGCGAAGGGACTAGTGACGCATGGCCGCCATCAATCCGCGCCTCATCGTCGAACTGTTCGAGATGCCGAACTTCGGCGGCCGCGCTGGCTTCTTCATCAACCCAGACCCGGACCTCCCACGTTCAGGTTTCCCTAATGGCGTGCGATCGGCGCGAGTCTTCAAGGGCCCGGGCTTCAACCGCGGCCCGAACTACCGTTTGGTCCTCCACGAAGGGCGGCAGTTCAGGGGCCGCAAGCTGGTGCTCCCGCCCGGCTACTACTCGTACCTGAGGGAAATCAGCAGCGACTACAGCGGCGACATCCGGTCGTTCAACATCGCGCCGGACTACCAGGCATCCGGGCCCGACTGGGGCACGATCCCCCTCGTGGTCGAGCTGTTCAACGATCCGGGGTTCCAGGGTCGACGCGCCGTGGTCTTGCGCGACGTGGCGAACACGCACACGACCCTCGGCATGGCCGACACGATCAGCTCAGTTCGCGTGACGAAGGGGCCGGACTTCCCGGCGCAGGGCGCGAAGGTGCGCCTGTATGAGCACATCGACTTTGGCGGCCCGCACCTCGAAATCCCGATGACGACGGCCCATCTCAAGCAGGAACTGCCCGAGTTGCGGATGATGCAGATGGTGGGCGGCCAGTACGCGTCGACGTTTGGCGACGCCGTGTCATCCGTGCAGATCGAAGGGTGGGCATCGTCGGGCGAGTATTCGAGCATGCTCTTCGACGACGAGTTCGGCAACACGACGATGGACCCGGCTTGGCGATGGGTCGCGCCCGCGGGCGGCGGCGAGTGGCGTGAATCGCAGGGCTACCTGCAGATGGACGTGCAGCCTGGCCGCGACCTCTGGCACGGCAACCCCCCGGGCCGCGGCGGGAATATGGACGCTCCCAGGCTGGTGATGGACCTGCGTGGCGATTTCGCGGTCGAGACACGCATACCCGTGACACCGCAGCTCAAGGAACACGGCGGCATCCTCGTCTGGCGGCACCCCGGCAGGTTCGTGCGGTTGGAGAAGACATCCGGCCCGCACGGGTTCCGTGGCGCGGTACGGTTCGAACGCCATGTCGATCGTGTCTTCTCGCTCGTGGGACGCGGCCCGGACGCGCTCATCAACGTGCGCCATCTGTACCTCAGACTGGAGCGGCGCGGCTCTCAGTTCACCGGCTTCGCCAGCCAGGACGGGCACACGTGGACGAATTGCGGCACGACGAACGTCGGAATGGGTGACCCGGTGCAGGTTGGTCTGCACGCGCTATGCCCGGGGAGCATCCCCGCCACCCAGACGCGCTTCGACTACTTCCGGGTCTACGCGCGGCACGGGGAAGGCGCCGTGGGCGGACGCGGTCGCGCCCCAGCTCCGCCGCCCCAGATGTCCGACAGTCAGCGACTCCAGATGATGCGACGCTTCATGCGCTAGTGGTCGTGCGCGGCGGCGACAGGAGTTCGAATGGCTGCCTACCCACGTATCGTCGTCGAGCTATTCCGCGACAAGTACTACCAGGGCACGAGCGCAACCGTGATCGAGCCGCTCGTCGACCTCGCCTTGGTCGGCATGACCGAGATGGTCTCGTCGCTGAAGGTCTACCACGGACCCAGCTCGAAGGCGTCTCCCAACCAACGCGCGATGTTCTACGAGGAGACGGGTCACCGGGGACGGCGCATCGTGCTTCCGCCCGGCTACTACCCGGACGTCCACGCGATCCCTTACAACTTCGGTGACCTGATACGGTCGCTCAGCTTCTCGCCGTCGGCCCCGTTGACGGCTCCGCAGTACGGGTGGATTCCCTTAGTGGCCGAGGTGTTCGAGGACGTGAACTACCAGGGCCGGAAAGCCACCATCCTGCGCGACGTCAACTACTTCGGCCAGATCGGTCTCAACGACTCCATATCGTCCCTGCGCATCACGCGCGGGCCGAACTTCCCGTTCACGGGTAGTCGCGTGGTCTTCTACCAGCACCCGGACTACGAAGGTCGTCAGCTCGTGATCGACATGGGGTCGCGGGACTTCAGCGTCCAGATTCCTAACCTTCACGACTCGGACCTGCACTTCGGTGACATCATCAGCTCCGCGAAGATACTCCCGACGGGCCGCTTCACCGTGCTCGTCGTTGAGGGCGATAGCCGCACCCGCGAGCCGGAGCTTCTCGTGGACTTCGAGGACCACGACGAGAACGCGTTCGAGTTCACCCACATCCGCATCAACTCGAACCTCGACAACAGGGGCGACGCGAACTCTGACCCGTTCTCCTCCGTAGCGCAGGAGCTGGACCGCTACGACATCATCTGGTTCACCTGGAACGCGGCGGGACACGACCGCGACTATTTCCTCACGCCCGCCGATGAGCGTGCGATCCGCGACTGGGTGCAGCGGGGCGGCGTCCTCTGGGCATCCGCCACCGACGAGAACATCATCGCGGAAGGCGAGGAACAGGGTCAGTGGAAGGGCGACTGGCTGCCTGTCGAACGGCACCCGGCCCGCGTGGTGAACTCCTCGGACGTGAAGGTCTGGATGACCCGCGAGGGCCGGCAAACGGGACTGTTCACGTGGCCTTCCAAGATCGACACAGACGGGATCATCACGGACGACCATTGGGTTACAACCGACCCCACGTATGTTATTCTGGCGCGACGTGACGACAACCAGGAGCCGATCGCCGCACGGCTCCCATGGGGGGACGGGGCCTACGTCCTCTTCGCCATAGACACGCGCAGCGAGGACGCGGCGGAGGCGGCGCGTCCCGTCATAGGGAACGCCCTTTCGTATCTTGCCAGCCTTGCGTGGGCGTCGTCGCCGCGACAGCCGTTGCGCGGCCGCACTCGCATGGTCGGTTAGCCACGACCCGGAGCCATCGGTATGCGCTTCATCATCGCCATCGCTGTTGTGATCGCGAGCGTGGCGGCAGCGTTCCTCGCGCGGCAGTACATGCCGATCGGCGAGGACGTCTCGGCGCTGACGCGATGGGCGGCCGAAGCCAGCCTGATCGTCCTGCTCCCGCTCGTGGCGTTCGTCGCCGCGGTGTACCGCTACCGCAAGCCTCGCGCAGACCAGGCCCTGGTGCGCACCGGTGGACGAACGGCGAAGATCTCCATCACCGGCGGTCTCTGGCTTAATACGATCATCCACGAAGTCCGCGAGATCTTCCTCGACACGGTGCGACTCGACATCATCCGCGAGGGTCACGACGCGCTCATCACGCATGACTTCCTCCGCGCCGACATCGAGGCGGCGTTCTTCATCCGCGTCGAGCCCGTTGAGGAGCGCGTGCTACGCGCGGCCCAAAGCCTCGGGGAACGGACGATGACGGCCGAGGAGCTGACCGAGCTTCTCGAGTCAAAGCTGGAAGGCGCGTTGCGAACCGTTGCCGCGGAGAAGGAACTACAGGATCTCCTGCAGAAGCGCTCGGAGTTCGGCGAAGCCGTCCAGGCGGCGGTACTCAACGACCTCGAAGAGAACGGCCTGACGTTAGAGACCGTGTCGTTGATCCGCGTGGACCAGTCCCCGCTCACGACGATGAACCCCGACAACCAGTTCGACGCGCAGGGCATCCTGAAGATCACGGAGATCACGCAGGAAGCCAGACGCGATACCGAGCGCATCAAGCTGGAAACAGACGTCCGCATCACGGAGATCACCGTAGACACGCAGACCGAGACACTCACGCTCAACAAGAACCTGGCCTGGGCGGAGGCGGAGCAGGCTCGGAACATCACCACGTACGCCGCGGAGCAGGAAGCGGACACGCTCGTCTTCCAGTTCGAGCAGGACCAGCGAATCCAGGAGACCGAGTACGCCACCAAGCTGCAGATTGAACGCGCCAAGATCGCGCAGGAGCAGGGAGTTCAGGAGCGAGAAGTCGAGAAGCTGCTCGGCGTAGAGACGGCGCGCCTACAGCAGGAGCAGTTCGTCCAGGAACGCGAGATCGAGAAGGACCTGAACGTCGAGACCGCGCAAATCGACCAGTCCCGACAGGTCCAGGAAGCCGAGATCGGGCGGATGCTCACCGTCGAGACGGCGCGCTTCGCGCAGGAACAGCAGGTGCAGGAGCGTGAGATCGAGCGCGACCTCGGCGTCGAAGTCGCGCAGATCGCCCAGCAGGAGGCCGTCCAGGTCCGCGACGTAGAGCGAGCGTTGTCCACCGAGACCGCGCGCATTGACCAGGAACGTCTCGTACAGACGCGGGACATCGAGAAGAACCTGATCGTAGAGACTGCACAAATAGACCAGACACGCCAGGTGCAGGAAGCGGAAATCGAGCGGACACTGCGCATCGAGACGGCGCGCCTGGGCCAAGAGCAGCAGGTGCGCGAGCGCGAGATCGAGCGGAACCTGGGTGTCGAGACTGCGCAGATCGCGCAGCAGGAAGCCGTGCAGGTCCGAGACGTCGAGCGAGCCCTCGCGACGGAGACCGCCCGCATCGACCAGGAACGCGTCGTGCAGACGCGCGACATCGAGAAGAACCTGATCGTCGAGACCGCGCAGATCGACCAGACGCGGCAGGTGCAGGAAGCCGAAATCGAGCGAACACTGCGCATCGAGACGGCCCGCCTGGGTCAAGAGCAGCAGGTGCGCGAGCGAGAGATCGAGCGGAACCTCGGCGTCGAGACCGCGCAAATCGCGCAGCAGGAAGCTGTGCAGGTCCGAGACGTCGAGCGCGCCCTGGCCACCGAGACGGCCCGTATCGACCAGGAACGTGTGGTCCAGACGCGCGACATCGAGAAGAACCTGATCGTAGAGACAGCACAGATCGACCAGACACGCCAGGTGCAGGAAGCCGAAATCGAGCGGACGTTGCAGGTTGAGACGGCGCGCCTGGGGCAGGAGCAAACGGTCCGCGAGCGCGAGATCGAACGGAACCTGGGTGTCGAGACCGCCCAGATCGCGCAGCAGGAGGCCGTCCAGGTCCGAGACGTCGAGCGCGCCCTGGCCACCGAGACCGCTCGTATCGACCAGGAACGTGTGGTCCAAACGCGAGACATCGAGAAGAACCTGATCGTAGAGACCGCGCAGATCGACCAGACACGGCAGGTCCAGGAAGCCGAGATCGAGCGGACGTTGCAGGTCGAGACGGCCCGCCTGGGTCAAGAGCAGCAGGTGCGCGAGCGCGAAATCGAGCGGAACCTGGGCGTAGAGACCGCGCAGATCGCGCAGCAGGAAGCTGTGCAGGTCCGAGACGTCGAGCGTGCCCTGGCGACCGAGACAGCTCGCATCGACCAGGAACGCGTCGTGCAGACGCGCGACATCGACAAGAACCTGATCGTGGAGACCGCGCAGATCGACCAGACGCGGCAGGTGCAGGAAGCCGAAATCGAGCGGACGTTGCGGGTCGAGACGGCCCGGCTGGGTCAAGAGCAGCAGGTGCGCGAGCGAGAGATCGAACGGAACCTGGGCGTCGAGACCGCGCAGATCGCGCAGCAGGAGGCCGTCCAGGTCCGAGACGTCGAGCGCGCGCTGGCCACGGAGACGGCACGCATCGACCAGGAGCGTGGCATCCAGACTCGCGACATCGAGAAGAACCTGATAGTCGAGACCGCGCAGATCGACCAGACGCGGCAGGTGCAGGAAGCCGAGATCCAACGGACGTTGACAGTCGAGCAGGCGCGGATCGCGCAGGAACAGCAGGTGATGGTGCGCGGCGAGGACCGGAACATCGCCGTGTACGAGCGGCAGCGCGATACCGAACACGCCGAACGGAACAAGCTCGAGGCCGAGGCTGACAAGAGCGAGGCCATGGTCAACGTCACGGCGGTGCAGCGCACCCGTGAAGCCGAGTGGCAGCGCGAGGTGTCCGTGATCAACGCCGAGGGTCAGGCCGTGCCAATCGAGCGGCTGGCCGAGGCGATCCTGTCCGAGGCGCGCGCGAAGGCCGAAGGCGAACTCGCGCACTTGCAGGCTCGGAACAGCGCCGAGCAGCGCGTCCTCGTGCAGGAAGCCATCATGGAGTTGATCGAGGCCTCGCCTGAACTCGTCGAGCAGATGATGAAGCCGGTCGAGCGCATCGACAGCATCAAGATCCTGGACATGGGGAACACCGAGGGTTCGCCTGCGGGTCGCAGCCACATGGGCCGCGTGGCCAACGCGATCATGGATACCGGCGTGTTGTCGCCCGTCCTGAAGGAACTGTTCAACTTCGCGGACGTGGACGCCCAGGCCGTCGCCGACAAGCTGGCGGAGTACCTAGGCGGGATCGCCAAGCCGACGACGTAGGCCAGCCGGCGCCATCGCCCGGTACGCCAGCGACAGACAGACTAGGACCGTCACGCCCCAATGAGCGACGCATTCCCAGCACTCCGGTCGATCATCGGCCACGAGAAGCAGGTCCGGCTACTCGCTCGCGCCCTCTCGTCGGGTCGCGTTGGCGGGGCGTACGTGTTCGCTGGCGTGCCCGGCCTGGGGAAGAAGACCGTAGCGGCCGCGTTCGCTGCGGCGCTCAACTGTGAGGCTGGCGGCAAAGACGCGTGCGGATCGTGCGGCTCCTGTCGGCGCGTCGCGGACGGCAACCAACCGGACATCGTCTTCGTGCGGCCCGATGGAGCAACGCTCCGCATCGCGCAGATCCGCGAGCTTCAGCGGCAGATAAGCCTGCGGCCCCACGAGGGGCGCTACAAGGTGTTCGTCGTGACCGACGCTGAGAAGATGCGTCCCGAGGCGGCCAACGCGCTGCTGAAGACCTTGGAAGAGCCGCCCGGAGCGGGCGTGCTTGTCCTCACGACGAGTTCTGTCGATGCGCTACTGCCGACGATCCGCTCGCGCAGTCAGGAGCTACGATTCCTGCCCCTGACAATCGAGAGCGCCGTAGAGGGGCTCACCAAACGCGGAGTCGACGCTCAGCGCGCGAAGACGCTCGCCCTGCGCGCCCGGGGACGCATCGGAATGGCGCTGAGCACGATTGGCGAGGAGGCCGCGGCGGACGACGATGTGCCGGCGCCGATCGCGGATTCCTCGCCAGTGGCCGCGTTCCGACTCGCCGACGAGTGGCAGCGAGACCCCGCCAGGCTCGACGATCTGTTGAGCTGGTACCACGATCTCCTGCTCGTAACCATCGACGAGGGCGCGGCCCTCGAGCATGCCGAGCACGCTCGCACACTGCGGTTCCTGGCGAAGCGAGAGACCTACGCGTCGCTGCGGGCCAAGATGCGCGCCGTGATGGACACGAGCCACCGTCTGCGCCGCAACATCAGCGCCCCGCTCGCGCTGGAATCGCTAGCGTTACAGTTGGCGCAGACACCCTTGACCTCCCCTTGGGGTCGTGCCAGTCTTCTATAGTTCGGCCGCGCGCGGACCGTCGCGCTCCGTCGGCCGCTTCCGCGTCCCGCTATGGCGGATCGTCCGCAGGCCCTGATACCGTCGCCGGGGAACCCATGAAGCCGAAGTTCTACATCACGACCGCGATCCCGTATGTCAACGCGCTGCCCCACCTCGGGCACTCGTACGAGATGGTCGTCACGGACGTCATCGCGCGATACAAGCGGCTCGCCGGATACGACGTCTGGTTCCTCACGGGCCTGGACGAAAACTCTCAGAATTGTGAGCGGAAGGCCCGAGAACTGGGGAAGGACCCTCAGGAGTACGTCGACGAGATGGCCGCCGCCATCAGCAGCACATGGCAGGCCTTGGGGATCTCCAACGACGACTTCCTCCGCACGACGCAGCCCCGCCACAAGGAAGCCGCCCGCGAGTTCTTCCAACGCGCATTCGACAACGGCGACATCTACAAGAACACGTACGACGGCTACTACTGCACCTCCTGCGAAGCCTTCTACGAGGAAGACGACCTCGTGAACGGCTCGGAGTGCCCGACCCACGAAACCGAGTGCGAGTGGCTGTCCGAGGAGAACTTCTTCTTCTCGTTGTCCAAATACGAGAAGCCCCTCCTCGACTTCCATCGCGAGCACCCGGAGTTCGTGCAGCCGGCGTCCCGCCGCAATGAGGTCATGGCGTTCATTGAGCGGGGTCTGCGCGACTTCAGCATTTCCCGAACGACGATCAAGTGGGGCATCCCCACGCCTGTGGACGAAGAGCACGTCATCTACGTCTGGTTCGACGCGCTCATCAACTACCTCACGGGCGTTGGCTTCCCCGCCGACGACGCCATGTACGAGAAGTACTGGCCGGCCGATGTGCACGTCATCGGGAAGGACATCTGGCGTTTCCACTGCATCTACTGGCCCGCGATGCTCATGAGCGCAGGCCTGCCCTTGCCTGGCAAGGTCTGCGTGCACGGCTTCCTCACGTTGCGCGGCGAGAAGATGAGCAAGTCGCGCGGGATCTATGTGGACCCGGTTCAGGCGGTGGACCAGTTCGGCGCGGATGCCATCCGGTATTTCCTAGTGCGAGACATGCCCTTCGGGCAGGACGGCGACTTCTCATGGGCGTCCTTCGTCGCTCGGTACAACGCCGACCTTGCGAACGACCTCGGCAACATGCTGAACCGCACGCTCAACCTGGTGAAGCAGCACTTCGATGGGCGGACGCCGGCGCTCGGGGACCTCACCGATGAAGACCGCGCGCTCGTGGAAGCGGCCGAGGCGGCCCGGGATGAATACGTCAGCCTCATGGACGACTACGCGGTCCACTCGGGCTTAGACCAGGCGCTCGGCCTGGTGCGAACGGCCAATAAGTACATGGCCGATACCCAGCCGTGGAAGGTCGCCAAGAGCGGCGACAAGACGCGTGCGGGCACTATCTTGTATTGCGCGATGGAGGCCGTCCGCTGGGCCGCGGTGATGGTCACTCCGGCGATACCTACAGGCGCCGCCGGCATTCACAGGCAACTTGGGATCGCCGACCCCGACGGGCAGGACTTCTCCACGCTCTCGTGGGGCGGCCTCGCGGCCGACGCGCCTCTCGGCGACGTCGCGCCACTTTTCCCACGCTTGGAGGTGACCGAGGAGGACGACGAAGAGGCCACGGCCTCAGAAGCCGATGAGGCCGGAGGCGAGCCCGCGGCGGAGGCGGCTGTAGAGGACGCCTTCATCACGTTCGACGACTTCATGAAGGTCGACCTGCGGACGGCGGAGGTGTTGGAGGCCGAAGCGGTGCCCAAGGCCGACAAGCTGCTGAAGCTGACCATCCAGGTGGGCGACGAGCGGCGCACGATCGTCGCGGGTGTGGCGCAGCACTATACCCCGGAAGAGATGGTAGGCAAGCGCATCGCCGTTGTCGCGAACCTCAAGCCGCGCAAGGTGTTCGGCATCGAGTCGCAGGGCATGCTGCTCGCTGGAAACGCCGAGGACGGGTCACTCGTGCTCGCGGAGTTCTCAAAAGACATCCCGTCCGGCTCGCGTGTCTCCTGATGGGCCTGGCCCTGTTCGACACGCACGCCCACGTCCAGCTCTCGGCGTTCGACGCGGACCGAGATGACACGCTCGCTCGCGCGCGCATTGCGAACGTCCTCGGCGTCCTCAACGTCGGCATTGATGTGGAGTCGTCTCGCGCGGCCGCGTCGCTCGCGGAGCACTCCGACCAATGCTGGGCGACCGCTGGGCTGCACCCGCACGACGCCGATGCCTGGACGGGCGACCTTCGCGCGGAACTGCGCGACATCGCCGGCGGCCCGCGCGTCGTCGCCATCGGCGAGACCGGGCTGGACTACTACCGCGATCTCACCCCCCGAGACATGCAGGCGACCGCGTTCAGAGGCCAGATCGAGTTGTCGATCGACCTCGGCCTCCCGCTCGTGATCCACAATCGCGACGCCACGGATGACGTGCTTGCCATCCTCGGCGACTACGTGGGCGTCGCGCGGCCGCTCCTCCACTGCTTCGGCGATTCCGACGACGTTGCGTCAAGGGCCATCGAGATGGGTTGCGTCCTGGGGATCGGCGGGACAGTCACGTACCCGAAGTCCCAGGCGCTGCGCGACACCGTCGCGGGCCTACCGGACGGGAGTTTCGTCCTGGAGACGGACTCGCCGTGGCTAACTCCTCAGTGCAGGCGCGGCAAGCGGAACGAACCGGCGTATGTGGTCGCCGTTGCGGAGCAGGTGGCCGAACTCCGCGGCATATCAGTCGCCGCTCTCGCCACCACGACGACGGACGCCGCCAGGAATCTGTTTTCGATCGACGCCGCCGAGGCATAGCACAACCGGCGGAAGGCGCTCATGGACCGCGGATTCTTCATGATCGGCGTCGTTCAGCCGCGCAACACGCTGAACATCGGCACGCTCATCCGCTCATCGCACGTCTTTGGGGCGACCGGTGTGTTCGCTGTCGGCGCGGCGTTCCCCGTCGAGAACGAGGCGGCCCACGGCTTCGACCGGCACGTCCCGGTGTTCCACTTCGACGACATCGACCAGTTTGACCACGCCATGCCCAAGAACGCGGAATACGTCGTCATCGAGATGCACGAGGATGCGTGCGACCTACGCACGTTCGTGCACCCCGAGCGCGGCGTCTACATCCTGGGATCCGAATACATGGGCGTGCCGGCGGAGTATCTGGCGCTGCGTCGTCGCACGCGCATCGTGCAGGTCCCGGCTCGCGAGAGCGTGTCGCTCAACGTCGCGATCGCGGGGTCGATCGTTATGGCCGACCGCGTGATGAAGGAAGAGGGCAGGCAGGCGCGGCAGCGGATGTTCAGGGACCGATCCAACCCCCGCCCAGAACGAGATCACCGTCGTAGAACACCGCCGCCTGACCCGGAGTGATCGCCCGTCGGGGCTCCACGAAATCGACGCGCGCCGTTCCGTGCTCGGCCGGGAACACCTTCGCCGGCGCCCCGTCGTCGCGATAACGGATCTTCACGGTGGCTTCGACCGGGGACATCGGCGGCTCCCCGGCGACCCAGTTTACGCGCTCCACATCACACGCTGACCGCAGCAGCTTGTCGGAGGAACCGACAACGACGACGTTCGCGCCCGCTTGGATCTCCGTGACGTAGACCGGCGCCGCGGCCGCGATCCCAAGCCCACGCCTCTGCCCGACAGTGTAGTTAGCGGCGCCCGAGTGTCGCCCCACTTCCCGCCCGTCGGCGTCTGCGATGACGCCGGGCTCGACCGCGCCTGGGAGCCTTTCACGGAGGAAGCGCCGGTAGTCATCGTCCGGGATGAAGCAGATGTCCTGGCTTTCCGCCTTCTCTGCGGTGATCAGGCCCATCTCCCGCGCAACGTCACGGACCTCGTCCTTCGTCATGTCGCCGAGGGGGAAGAGGGTGCGAGAGAGCTGCGACTGCGTCATCGAGAAGAGCACGTACGTCTGATCCTTCGAGGCGTCGCGCGCGCGACGCAACGTGAGACCCGGTCCGTGGGCCGGGTTGTGGCCGTCGGGCGTGCAGTCGATGCGGGCGTAGTGCCCCGTCGCGACGTAGTCGGCGCCGATGTCGTCGGCGAGTTCCAGCAGCTTCCCGAACTTCAGCTCCTGGTTGCACATGACGCACGGGTTTGGCGTGCGCCCGTTGAGGTACTCGTCGGCGAAGTAGTCGACGACCTTCTCGGCGAAGAGTTGTTCGTAGTTGACGGCGTAGTACGGAATGTCGAGTTGCGCGGCCACGCGTCGCGCGTCCCTGATGCCATCGAGTCCGCAGCAGGTTGGCTTATCGGCGTCGGGCTCGACGGTGTCGTGGTTCCCAAGCCGCATCGTCACGCCGAGCACCTCATGGCCCTCGGCTGCCAAGAGATGGGCGACCACGGACGAGTCGACGCCCCCGCTCATCGCTACCAGCACGCGTCGCGCCATCACTCGCCCCCAGCCGTCGGCTGCGCCTCGCCCGGGCGGGCGTACGTCCCGGACTTGCCGCCGGTCTTGCGCACGAGTCGCACATCGCCGACGACCATGCCCTTATCGACCGACTTGCACATGTCGTAGACGGTGAGCGCGGCCACAGTCACCGCGGTCAGCGCTTCCATCTCCACGCCGGTCCTGCCTGTGACGCGCACACGGGCCTCGATGTCGACGCACGATCTGTCGTCATCCACGCTCAGGTCGAGCTTGACGGACGATACCGGGAGTGGGTGACAGAGCGGGATCAGGTCGCTGGTACGCTTGGCTCCCATGATGCCCGCCAATCGCGCGACGTCGAGGACATCGCCCTTGCTGAATGCTCGGTCGCGGATCTTCGTGAGCGTCTCCGCAGACGCGTACACGGCGGCGCGCGCGATTGCCTCGCGGTCGGTGATGTCCTTCTCGGTGACGTCGACCATCCGGGCCGCGCCATCTGCGTCGAAGTGCGTGAACTCGCTCAAGTGCGACCCTCTGCCCGCGTCGGACTAGTGGATGAAGACCTCGCGATTGCTGGGCACCTCGAAGATGCGGAAGTCCTCGAGGTGGAGGTCGGGATTCGCGTCCAGGGCCACGCGGATCTTCAGCTCGCGTGTGAGGGCGTTGAACCGCTGCCGATCCTCCCGGTTCAGCCGCGCCGCGATCCGGTCGCTCAGCACGATCCGGTAGGAGGCCTTCGGAACGCGCTCAAACGCGCTGCGGATGCCACGCAGAACGCGGATCACGATCGTCTCCTCGGACAAGATGTACCCCGCGCCGTTGCAGTACGGGCACGACGTGCAGAACATCGAGCTAAGGCTTTCCTTAGTCCGCTGCCGGGTCATCTCGACGATGCCCAACTCGGTGAACTGAAGGATGTTCGTGCGCGCCTTGTCCTTGCGGATTTCGCGCTCCAGCGTCTGCAGCACGTGCTTGCGGTTGCTGGGGCTTTCCATGTCGATGAAGTCCAGGACGATGATCCCGCCCAGGTCGCGGAGCCGGATCTGTCGCGCAATCTCGACGGCAGCCTCGAGGTTGTTCTGGTAGATCGTCTCCTCGTGGCTGGAAGCGCCCACGAACTTGCCGGTGTTCACGTCGATGGCGATGAGGGCCTCGGTCTCGTCGATGACCAGGTATCCCCCCGACTTCAGCCACACGCGGCGGCTCATCGCCTTCTGCACTTCCTGCTCGATGCCGTAGTGGTCGAACGCCGGCGTCGAATGTCCGTACAGCACGACCTTGTCGCGCAGTCCAGGCAGGGACTGGTCGATGTAGTTCATGACCTGACCGTGCAGAGATGCCGACTCGACGATGAGTTGGTTCACGTCCTCCGTGAACACGTCCCGGATGATGCGGAACACCAGCCCGAGATCCTCGTGGACCAACGCGGGAGCCCGCACGCGCTCGCTCCGCGCCAGGGCGTCCTCCCAGGTCTTGAGCAGGAACTTGATCTCAGGCACGAACTGGTCTTCGGGGAGCCCCGCGCACGCAGTACGGACGATGATCCCGCCCGTTTTCGGCATGTGCTTCGAGAGGGCCTCGCGCAGGCGGGTCCGCTCGCGCTCGCGGTCGATACGGCGCGAGATGCCAAGGTTTGACGACGTCGGTATGTAGACGAGGTAGCGACCCGGCATCGTGATGTAGCCGGTGACGCGGGGCCCTTTCGTGCCGATGGGCTCCTTGTCGATCTGGACAAGGAGCTCCTGGCCCTTCTTCAGGATCGTCTCGATCGGTACGCGCGAGCGCGCCGCGCGTGAGTTGCCCTCGACGTTGTGGGCGATCTCACCGAACTCGTTTACGTGGGCCTGCAGGTCGGAAACGTGCAGGAACGCGTTCTTCGCGGTGCCAATGTCGACGAAAGCGGCCTGCATCCCGGGTAGAACGCTACCGACTTTCCCCTTGTAGATGTGGCCGAGAATGCGCTCCTCGGACTTCCGCTCGTGGAACAACTCCGCACACCGGCCGTCTTCCATGATCGCCACACGGATCTCGTAGGCGTCCTCGGAGACGACAATATCAGTGGCCATCGAATGCCTCCTCGCTCGCGCGTCGCGTCAAGCCGAGGATGGCGTCGTCGGTAACTCTCACGGCCGGCGGGCGGCCGGCGGGTCCTTGTCCGCGGGTACGGTCGGGCGCATGGCGTCGGTCCGCCGGTCTGCGTCCCGCCCTGTAGCCAAGACATCAGGAAGATCAGCGCCCGAACGGTCATGGCGGTCACAGGTCGCTCAGGCGTGGCGGGACGGGCTCGCGACGCCGCGGCGACGGGTGTCCCCCGCGGGTCATTGCGCTCCATGCGTCCGTTCGCTCTTACCACCTGTGTCGCCTCAAGGTCGCCGGTCAACAAGCCGTGCGCGTCGTATCCGCCGCTGTTCCACCGTCCGCGCTTCGCGGCGACCGGCCCGGCGACACGTTCCGCCCCCTTGCGACCCGTTCCTGAACGTCGTGTAGCCGATGCACCGCGACACCCCGCGCGACTCATACCGGGCGGCGTGTCCAGATGCCTACACGACCGAATGTGAGAGTACCGGTCCGCGCCATCATCGATCGACGTGGCCGACACACAGTTGCGGTTGTAATTGCCGACTGTCTCAGCAAAACCTGAGCGCGCGCGTCACGGCCCGATGCCATGCCGCGTCGCCCCAAACTCCTTGCGTAGCGTGTCCCGTTCGTTCGTCGTTACCTCGGGCGCAGCGTCGCGCACGGTATGAGTAGCTCCTGCATGGAGATACCGCCGTGTTGGAAGCCGCCCTTCAGTTGCCGTCTGTAGGCGTTGAATTCCGTCGGATAGACGAAGTAGTAGTCTTCCTTCGCCAGCAGGTAGTTCTTACCGCTGCTATCCGCCGGCAACTGGTACATGCCGGGGTCGTCTATCCTCACTGCCTCTTCCGGGTCGCCGTCGATCCGTTCGCCGACTTTGAACCGAAGACTTGTTGTCGTATCGCGATTCCCGAAGGCCTTACTCGCTCTGTCACATAATACGGAACCGTGGTCCGTCGTCACGACAACGACGGCGTTCTTCTCCGCCATTATCTCGAATATGCGGAACAGGTCGCTGTTGCGGAACCACGACTCCATGAGCGATCGGAACGCTCGTTCGTCTGGGGCAATCTGCTGCAACACGTCGGATTGCGAACGCTCGTGGGTCAACACATCCAGGAAATTGACGACAAGCGTCGCCAGGCTGACCCGGTCGAACGACGCGACACGCTGGCGGTACTCCTCGCCGCCCCGAGCGTCGAATATCTTGAAGTACCGAGGTGGCGGCTTGAGATACAGGCCGTCCCGCTCCAGCTTAAGCTCGAGCAGCTGTTTCTCGTGCCGGTTCGTGCTGCTGTCCGTGTCGCACGATTCGGCCCAGAACTGCGGGTGGCGCTCCGCGATTTCCTTCGGGAACAGGCCGCTGAAGAGCGCGTTCCGAGCGTAGCCCGTCGCGCTCGGCAGAATCCCGTAATACAGCTCGGTCTCGATGTCGAACAGGGGCGCGAGCAGCGGCTCTATCGTCCGCCACTGGTCCAGTCGCATGCAGTCGATGACAACAAAGAAAACCTGCTCCCCGCGCTGCACGTGTGGGAGCACGAACCGATCGAGGACATCCACGGACAGCGGCGGCGAGTCACCGCCTCGCACCCAAGAGGGGTAGTTGGTCGCAACGTAGTCGCTGAACGCCCGATTGTACTCGGCGTGCAATTCACGGTGACTCGCGGCGAGCCCGGAGCGCTCGAGGTCGTCCTCGCGCATGTCCCAGGAGACGAGCCGCTGGTAGATCGCCGCCCACTCCTTCCACGAGATGTCACCACTCCGCGAGGCGAGAAGCTCGCCATAGTCGCGCAGGTACATCTGAGGCGTGGCTTCCTCCGTGAGAGACTGCCGCTCCACGATGCGACGAAGCGTGCGCGCCACCTGCACCGCCTGGACGGGCTTCACGAGGAAGTCGTCCACCTGGTGTCGCAGCGCGTCGTCCATGAGGGTGTCTTCTTGGCTCTGCGTGACCATCACGACCGGTAGGTGCGGCCGCTCCGTCTTGATCGCGTCGAGCACGTCCAGCCCGTCCATTCCCGCCATGCGATGGTCGAGCAGGACCGCGTCGAACGCGCCGTCGGCCAGCAGGCTCAGGCCGTCCTGACCGTTCGCTGCCGGGGCAACGTCATAGCCCTGGGATTCGAGGAAGAGGACGTGCGACCGCAACGTGTCGATCTCGTCGTCGATCCATAGGATCTGTCGTCGATTCTCGGCCACTTGTCGCCCTTCGTGCGACCGATGGATGGTCAGCCGGATTCGGCGCGCCGCCGATCTGCTGCGGGTATCCGCACCTCAAAGGCGCTGCCCTCGCGGTCCGTGTGCGCGAGCCGCACTCGACCGCCGTGGTACACCTCGACGATGCGCTTTACCAGTGTGAGGCCGACTCCCCACCCATGGGGTTTCGTCGTGACGCCGGGGGTGAAGAGACGCCGACGGACTGCAGGCGCAATACCACCACCATTATCCCTGACGGCAATTGTAACACAGTTCGTGCCAACATCATAACGGGTGGACAGGGCCACGTTGCCGGACCCAGAGCCCTGCGTGTCAATCGCGTCGACGGCGTTGCGGATGAGGTTTTCGAACACCCACTGGATGAGGTCGGCGTTGGCCAACGCCATCGGCACGTCTGCGTAATCCTCATCTATCGTGGTGGTCCGCGACCGCGTGGGGAGTCGGGCGCGGAAGTACGATGCGGCGTCCGCGGCTATCGCGTTCACGGACACGGGCCGCAGCTCCGGCCTGAGTCCCACCTGCGAGAACCGCGCGACGATGCGTTGTAGGCGGCGTAGGTCGTTCTCCATTTCCTCGTGGATGTCGAGGCCGTCGATTGCGTCTTCACCTGACTCCCGCGTCTGCCGAGACAGGTCGACCCACCCCATCAGAGAGGTGATCGGCGTGCCCAACTGATGGGCGCTTTCCTTAGCCAGTCCGGCCCAGATCGCCGCCTGCTCATCGGCCCGGATGCGTCGGTAGAGCATGACGCCACCGGTGATGAACCCGCCGACGAGGAGCATCTGCACGAATGGCATCCACTGGAGCGCTGGGACCGTGTCGACCTGGTAGTAGAACGCGCCCTGCTTCGCCGGCGGGTCGACCTGGAGGTCCTCGACCCGTTTGTGCCGGTCGGCATCGCGCATCAGCGCGTTCGCGCGACCGACGCCCTCGGGATGCGTGAATGCCGTCTCCCACCCACCGTATATGCGCCAGGCGACGGGTCGGTCCCGCACATCCGACAGCACGAGCGGCATCTCGGCGAGTTGCTCCGCGTCCACGTCGCCGAAGTAGATGCGGCCGATGATGCGGCGACTCAGCGTGGTGTACTCCACCGCCTCTGCATCGTGTTCGCCGCGCATCGAGGCGATCGCCTCGGCGAGACGCTGCTGCTCCGCGGCCGTAAGGCCCTGGCCGCCGGGGTCGTCTAACTTCCGATCCAGGAGGGGGTCCACGCCTCGCGCGAGGACCGGGGCCCCGTGGTCATCCACGATGACGAACCGGAGGAGCCCCTTGTCCGTGACGTCCCGAAGCGCCTCGCGCAACAGTTCGCTCGCCTGGTGGTCCCGGATCGCGGGGATGTACGTCACGAGCCGGACGAACGGCGCGACCAGCGTCTCGTTACGCGCCTCCAGTCGGTGCAGAATCCACTGCGAGTAGACGATGAACCCCGCCAGCAGCACGAACACCCCGCCCACCACGTACAGTTTCAGGAACGTCGCGGCGCCGCCCCCGTGGTTGAGCCGTAGCGGCCCGGCCCACCTCATGCGTCCGCCGCCGCGTCCGTCGGCCCGACGCGACCGACGAGACGCTCCCTGAGAGTCGTTCGGCGCTCGGACACGCGGTCGTTCGCGACGGCTCGCTCCAGGGCCTGCGGCGCGCCAACCACCACCAGCAACTCCCGCGCCCGCGTTACGGCCGTGTAGAGGAGCCGCCGCTGCAGCATGACATGGTGCTGCGTATGCAGCGCCAGCACGACGGCCCGGTATTCGCTGCCTTGGGACTTATGCACCGTCGTCGCGTACGCCAGCGTGATCTCGCCCAACTCGCCGCGTTCGTACCCGACGAGGCCGTCGGGGTAGCGCACCCACACCGTCCCCTTGCGCGCATCCACGCTGTCGATCTGCCCGATGTCCCCGTTGAAGACGTCCTTGTCGTAGTTGTTCACGATCTGCATGACCTTGTCGCCCGCCCTCAGCGACCCCTGCGCAGTCACGGGCTTCCCAGCGGGATTCAGCGCTTTTTGCAGCCGTTCATTGAGCGTCTCGGTTCCCAATTGGCGCCGGCGCATGGGAGCCAGCACCTGGATATCCCATACGGGGTCGAGGTCGTAGTGAGTGGGCAGGCGCGCAGAGCAGAGATCGACGACCGAGTCAGCAGCGGAATCGGGGTCGTCGCAGGCGAGGAGGAAGCAGTCGCGGTCCGCTTCTCCGGCAAGCGTCGGGACTTCGCCCTGGTTGATGGCATGCGCGTTGCGGACGATGAGGCTTCCCTGGGCCTGCCGGAAGATCTCGTCCAGCGCCACTACCGGCACCACGCCGGAGTCGATGATGTCCTCGAGCACCGAACCAGGCCCGACCGAGGGAAGTTGGTCCGAGTCACCCACGAGGACGAGATGGGCTCCCCGCGGGACAGCCGCCAGCAGATCCCCGAACAGCGCCGTATCGACCATCGAAAACTCGTCCACGATGACGGCGTCCGTGTCGATCGGATGTTCGGCATCCCTTCGGTACTCGTCGTCATCCGGCGAGTAGCCGAGGAGGCGGTGTATCGTCTGCGCCTCGCCGCCCGACACCTCGGACAGACGCCGCGCCGCTCGGCCGGTGGGAGCACATAGCGCAACGTCGAACTCACGCGCGTGGAAGGCCGCGAGGATGGCCCGAACCGTCGTTGTCTTGCCGGTGCCCGGCCCTCCGGTCAACACCATCAGACGGCGACCGAGGGCCGTAGTGACGGCCTCACGCTGCCTGGCCGACAACGTGACGTCGACCTGCTTCTCCGCCTCGCGGAGCAGGTCCGCCGCTTCCTTGTCTGGAAGCTTGACGGCCGCAGCCGCCAGCGCCCGCAGGCGGGACGCCGAGTCGACGTCTGCGTCATGCAGCCGCAGGCGGTACGCGCGACTCCCCTCGACCACGACGGCGCCGTCCTCGTGCGCGCGCTCCAACCCGGCGGCCACCGCGCTTTCGGGCAGGGCCAGCAGGTCGGAGGCCGGGTTCACGAGCGCTTCAGCGTCGCAGTAGACATGCCCCTGCTTCTCCGCGCGAAGCAGAATCTCCACGATCCCCGCTGCGATGCGGCTCTGCGCGTCCCGGCGGGCGCCGAGCTTCGTCGCCAAAGGGTCGACGGACGTGAACGGCAGCATAGCGCCGGCGACGGCATACGGGTCGCCGCGGAGCATATCTAGGCCGTGTTCGCCGTGCGCGCCGTAGATGCGTTGGGCGAGGGAGGCGTCGCCGACGTGCATCTGGAGGTAGAGAGCGAGGCCTCGCAGGTCGGTCTGTGGGCCCCACATGCGGTCGCTGTGCTTGTCCCACGCCAGCTTGATCTGCGCGGCGCGCTTCTCGCCCACGCCCGGCAGTTCGCGCAACCTACCCGCGTCATGGCTGAGCACCCCAAGGGCGTCGGGCCCGAACGCGTCCAGGATGCGCTCGGCGATGCCGGGGCCGCCCTTCGGCCCGCCGTCAGGTAGAGACGCTGCGGACAGTATCGCCCCGATGTCCGCTTTGGGATTGCTTGCCGCCAACTCGAACCGGCGCATGCTGAACTGCAGGCCGTAGGTATCGTGCTGCACCCACTCGCCGTGGAGGCGGAGTTCCTCACCGGGCCCGACGCCAGCGAACGAGCCCACAGCGCGCACCACCTTGTCGTCGTCGCCGTCGACGGCGAACGCCGCCACGGTGAACGTGCCACGCTCGTTCTCGTAGATGATGTCTTGGAGGATGCCGTCGACGGTGACCATGTCGCGCAGTCCCGGTTGGCGTCGGCCCCTCGGCCCGTCACCGGCTACCCAGTGAAGGGCGTCAGCTCCGCGTCGCAGTAGTCGTCGCCTACGGGGCCGAGCAGCGGCTCGAAGTAGTCGCGACCGGCCGAGGTGATCGAGAACGAGTCTGCGTCATACAGCCGTGGGTCGACGGTGCGCGGGATGATCGTGCCGCCCGCGTCCCGGAGCAGCACGTCGCCGACGTCGTGCGTCGTGGTAGCGAGAGTGTCGCCATCCAGCACTGGGCACGCGACGCGGTTGTTCTCGCCCGCCGCAACCGCCGCCGCTGCCGCGCGGCCGAGTTCGATGGCGCGGTCACGATCGAACGCCGTGGGCCGGCCACACCGCTGCATGTACGATGGAATCACCGCAGAGATATTGCCCGCGCTGACGCCCCCGTCGTGGGCGACGCGGCTCTTGAGTTGGTCGGCCAGCCACTGGGAGCACCCACCGAGACGTCGGTGCCCGAACGCATCGACATCGCCGGATTCCGCGAGCGGCCGCCCGTCAGGACCGATGGCTCCCTCGGCTACGACGACCACCACGTTGCCCCGGTCGGTATAGCGCGCCGCGATCGCGTCCACCAGAGCGTCCACATCCAGTGGCCACTCAGGGAGGACGATGAAGTCGGGATGCCCGTACGCCGTTGCGAGCGCGAGCCACCCAGCAGTGCGGCCCATGGCCTCGAAGATCAGTATGCGTCCGTGGGAATACGCTGTGGTACGTAGCGCCCGGGCCGCGTCGGCGAGCCACGTCGCGGCCGTCGGGAAGCCGGGGCAGAAGTAATTGCGCATCTCGGAGCGCGCGTAGTCACCGGCTCCTGCGGGGTTCGTCCCCACGTCGTTGTCGATAGTCTTCGTGACGAAGTTGACGGGCACGCTTTGGTGGTGTTCGCCCAGGGACACGCCCACGGTAAGCGTGTCGTCGCCGCCGATGGCTACCAGCGCGTCCAGTCCAAGCTGCGTGATGCGCGCGGACGCCTGGTCCATCCCGCCGTCAACCCGACGCAGGTTCGTCCTCGACGAACGGATGATCGTGCCGCCACGGTCAGGATCAATCGCGGACGATGGCAGACCGACAGCGGACCCGTCTGCGAGCATTCCGGCCCAGCCCGCCTCAATGCCAATGACCTCGTACCCGGCCGCTTCGCCTCCAAGGGCGATACCCTTGAGCGTCGCGTTCAGAGCCGTCGTATCGCCGCCGCCTGTGAGCACGCCTAGCCTACGCGTCGCCATGGCCGGAAGTCTCCTCGGTTCTCGGGCAGGGAAGTCCGCGCGCGGCGCCGGTGGCTATTCGCCGGCGCCGTCTGCACGTAGGTATTCTATCGCGCGCTCTAGCAGGAGTCGGGCGTATGTGGGGTTGTGGAACCCGACCCCGGCGTCTGCTATCACCATGTCGATGTTCGTCTTCGCGCTGTCGTATCGCGCTCCCGCTTCTGCATCTGCCAGCAACGCTTCGGCCTGCGTCAGCAACTCCTGCGTATCCGCGGTCGCGGTCGCGCGTCGCTCCACCGAGTCCTCGTGACACGGCAGGCAGCTCGCCATCGTCGCCTTGAAGGTGTGTCCGCCCTCTTCCAGCGCGACGCCCTCGGACCCGTCGGGACGGTACATGTGGCAGACAGCGCAGTTCCCGTCCATCTTCTCTGCGTGCAGCGACGGCGTGTCGGCCACGCCGTTGCCCAGAACGCCGAGGAACATCTCGGATTGGCTCTGGTGGATGATCCCCTTGCCGGCGCACCCGCAGTCCATCTTGTGGCACGTGATGCACGTGTCCGCGACCGGCCGGATGAGGTAGTCCTCGGTGTCCTCGTACGCGTGCGAGTGGCAAGACGAGCAGGCGACCTCATTGATCGCGTTGTCGAGCGTCACAACCGCCGCCGGGCGCTGCCGACCCCAGCCGCTGGGGGTCGCCGCTCGGTAGCCCGACGAATGGCACCCGAGACACGAGGACGCACCGTTCACGGCGGCCCTAAGCGCCGCGAGGTTGTGCGCGTGGCCGGACAGGGCCCACTCAGCCGACTCGGCCTCGGCGCCGTGGCACTTGAAGCACTTCTCGGACGCCGGTGAGGCCCGAATCACCTCCGCGTCCACGACGAGGGAGGGGTAGACCACGGGGGCGTCTGAGTCTGGGTCCGGCTTCCCACGTTCCTGAGCGTGAAGAACCAGCCCCAAGACAAGCCCGAGGCATATCACGGAGCCGATCGTCGCTATCCGCGCCATCTATCGCTCCACCGCCACCCCGCCCGCGCCGCGCACGGAGAAGTCGAGGAGGGTCGCTATCTCGGCCACCTGCACTGCCCGCAGTACCGCGTTCGTCGCGTCGTCTGTCGTCTCGTGTCGCTCGCACAGGTCGGCAAACGCGAACGGGTCCCATTCGTCAGCCGTCGCGATGAGAGCAGTCGCATCGTCACCGGACGAATCCGCTGCGGCCACTGCCGCCCTAGCAGCCGCCAGCACGGACGGAAACGCGGGATGCACGCCCACTCGTCTGAACCAGTACTTGGAGTTCGGGTAGTCCGGCTCGCGCCGATGCATGATGCCGTGCCAGTAGTCCAGAGTCTGGCGCGCCAGGTCATCGTCGACGTCGTCGGACATCGCCAACGCATGCGCAGTGTCGAGCGCGTCGTTCCACAGCAGCAACCCAGACCGCACGGCCTGAGCCATATCGTCGTCCTTCGGCGGAGCGGCGAGCATCTCGGCGTCGCTAGCCGTCCTAAGCTCATCGAAGAGGTCGGAACGCCAAGTCGCGGCCGGAGCCAGGGGCGGCGCCGGATCGCGCTGCTCCAGGATTGTCTTGATGCGCGATGCGGTGGCGGATAGGTGCATTGCATCTCCTGTATGCTTGTGCGGCGGCAGGGCGCCGCCACGCGCGACAGAGTGGCATCCTAGCACCGCGTGGCGCTGTCGGTCAACGCGCGAACGGCGTCCAGCGGCGCCCTCCCGACCCCGCCGCTGGAACCGCGCTGCCGTTGTCCAGGACGCTCCCGACCACGTCTATCCGACGACAGCCCCCGGCCCTTCCGACCTAGCTCCATGTAAGACTCCGACTCGCCGTGAACGCGGTCCCTGATCCTAGGGCGACGCGGGCGCGGCGCCGGCGCGTCCCCGCGCTAACGGCGTGGAAGCGCGCTCGGGACAGGCCCCGCTTGCCCGCCCAACTGCCCAGTCATATACTCATTACGAAGACGAACAGGTGGATACAGCGGAAGGCGGACCGATGCACAAGTGGACGATAGGGTGTTTCCTGTTGGCGTTTGCCGCGCTCTCGGTAGCCCCGATGGCGCACGCGAACGAGGTGCGCGACAGCAACGCCACCATCGACGGCGGCGAGTTCGGCCTCGTCTACAAATGCGGTTTCGGGCCAAGGAACACGGTAGTGCTCGACGGCGATTTGACAGACCTCGCCTGGGGCGCGGCGCCGTGGCACTTCGTAGACCACAAGACGGGCACAGCCCCGGCTCCGAACGACGACAACGCATCCCTCCAGTTCGCCGCGGTCGCCGACGATGAATGGCTCTACATCGCCATCGACGTGACTGACGACGAGATCCAGAACACAGAAGATCCCGCTGCGGATGTTTGGAAGGACGACTCCGTCGAGATCTACATCGACGCGGACGACGGCGGCACGGACGTGTATGACACGGCCAAGGGTAAATGGGACACGCAGATATCCATCGGAGCCGAGAACTTCGGCGGAGACGTGGACGCGCCGAGCCTTGGCGGCTCCGGCGACGGCGCGGGCGTCGGCACGCGCGCGGCGGTCGTCGAGACCGCGACAGGCTACATCGTGGAGGCCGCGGTGCCTCTCGACTCTCCAGACAAGTGGGACTTCGCGCTGGAGGATGGGATGGTGATCGGCTTCAACATCCACATGAACGACGACGACGATGGCGGCGAGCGGGACAACAAGCTCATATGGAGCGCCAACGACGTCGACGACCAGTCGTGGCAGAACCCGTCGCGCTTCGCCGATCTAGAGTTCGTCAGCGCCTTCCTGGCGGTCGACCCCGCCGAGAAGGTGGCGACGACCTGGGCAGCGCTCAAGCGGTAGCTCCGACAACGCCGGGGGTGTCAGCCATGAAGCTCGCGACGACGGCGTGCTGTGTTGCGGCGCTGCTTGCCTTCGCGGCGGACGCCGGCGTGTTCGTGGACGACTTCGAGGACGGGGTCGCCAACGGATGGCGCCCCGTTCGCGGCGACTGGGCCATGCGCGACGGAGCCTACGTCCTCGAGCAAGCCGACGGTCTGGCCGAACTGCAGCTGGCGGTGCTCGACAGCCCGTGGCTGATCACGAATGCCGTGATCTCCTTCACCGTTAGCTTCGAGGGCGACGCGATAGGCACGGAGCGCCCGCTCGTGCTATTCCGTCTCGAGGACGACGACAACGGCTACGCGTTCCGGCTACGCGGCGACGATAAGGGCATGGACATCGGGCTCATCGAGGCCGCGCTGTACACGGACATACGGGGCGATCCAAAGGACGCGATCGACATCGGCAAGCCGAGCCACATAGTCATTGAGGCCGACGCCAACATCTTCTTCGTCACCTACAACGACGCTGGCTTCCTACGTGTCGGCGATCTCGACAAGAAGTACGAAGCGGGGCGGATCGGGATCGGCGCCCTGAACGTCGACACGCCCATCCACTTCGAAGACATCCGCGTGGAAGGCGACGGCGTGACCCAGTTCGCGCCGGATCTGCTGTCGGTGGATGCTCACGATCGGCTGACGCTAGCCTGGGCAACGCTGAAGTCCGCGCGCGGACCCTCGCGACGGTAACCGGCGGCGCCGGACACGACGTATAACCGAGCAGGCGCCGTCGAGGCCGGTGGCGGCCGCATGCGCCCGTTAGGAGTCGTCGGTGGACCCATCCCCGCTCCGCGCGCTTTTCATCGCACTCGCCATGGTCGGCGTGGGTGGCGCCCTCTTGGCACTGCTGCGCCATCTGCGTGTGTCCCCGCGCTACTTCGTGTGGACTCTCGGCGCCCATGTCGTGTTCGTCGCGCTCCTTGGTCTCACCGTGGCGCCCAAAGCGATCAGTCGCGCGTTCCGCGCTGACGAGACGGTCCACGTTGTGATGCTGCCGCCGATCCGCGAACGTCCCGAGGAAGCCCCCGCCATCGCGGAGGAGGCCTGGGTCAGACCGGAGCCGATGCAGGTCGTGCCGCCTCGAGAACTCCCGCGCGACCAGGAGGGCGCGTCCGTAGCGTCGCGTATACTGTCCGATCCCTCCGCGCAGAACGCCGACGAACGCCTGCGTCGCATCGCGCCAAACATGAGCAGTAGCGCCGCCGGAGCGCCTGGAATGACACGGCGGGCAGACGACGGCGTCTTGACAGGCGAACCCACGGATGCCCCGCACTCAACAGCTTTACCGCTGGGCGACCGGGGCGCCGCCATCGGGCCACGTAGCGATGTCGGGGACCGTGTCGGCTCGAACCCAGTCCTCCGCCCAGGCGCCGACCGAGTGCGCGCGCCCGGCGTGTCGACAAGCGCGCGTCAGTCGCTGTCCCTGCCAGGCGGGTACCAGCTCACCGGTGAGGTGAAGGGACGCAGCCTGAGGTACCTTCCCGCTGCGCCCGTATCGAAGGGCAAGGACGGCGGGACGGTGACCATATCCTTCACGGTCGCCGCGAATGGCCGCGTGCAATCGACCCTTATCAAGAAGAAGGCCGGTAGTCCGCTGCTGGAACGGCTCGCGAAGGCCTACGCCTCCAAGATCCAGTTCGCCCCGCTCGCCCCGGGGGTGGTCCAGACCACCCAGCGTGGCGAGATCACGGTTGTTTTCCGCAAGGAATGACGGTAGATTGACCCCGCTTCAGCAACGGTGGGCGACGCCTACGATGGCGTAATGTCGGCCCTGACCCCCGCTGCCTACGACTTGGATTTATTGGGGAGAGTGTGATGGACCACCGCACACAGCTAGCGTGGAAGCGTGTGACATCTGTCGTGACGGGGGCGCTCTTCTTGACCCCCATTCTCGTGACCGTTCTCGTCTCGGGCTGTGCCGGCGTCGCCAACACGCTAAAGGGCGGAGCGGCCGTCGGGTTCTCGAATGCGCAGCGCACAGAGGAAAAGGCCCGCGGATCCGACACCATCGACGCGAAGAGAGAACTGCTCCAGAAGGCGATTACCGGATACGAGAACGTCGTCACGCAGGAGCCCGCTGGCGAGTTCGCAAACCGCGCACGCTACAATGCCGCAGTCATCAGCACGGAACTGGTCGTTCCGGGTGGCGCGAACTACGAGAAGGCGTTGACACTCCTCCAGGAGGTCGTGGACACGGAGCCCGGCGGCTACCTCGCCGGTCAGGCGCGCACGCTGATGTCCGGGATTCGTCAGAACAGGCAGACGATTGACGACTCGAAGCGCGTGTTCGACAACACGCCTGAAGACGCCAACGAGGACCGGCGATTCGCAGCGATCGAGTCGCTCGCTTCCGTTGCGCGTTCCTACGAATCTCTCCGCGACTACGACAGCGCCATCAAGACGCTCCGCAGCGTTCGCGAACTCGCGGATGAATGGACTGTCGAAGAGGGAGACCGCTTCTACAAGCGGGCCGCGCAGGCGCAGTTCCAGATCGGCAATGTCTACTTCTACAGCTACTACAACTACATCGACGGCTGGGGCGAATACGTCGCCGTGACGAAGGATTACCCCAAGGCGTTCGAGGCAGGCCAGGCGGAGACGCTACTCAAGCGATCCAAGCGCGGGCTCGATGCGATCCAGGAAGACCAGCTCTACATCCAGTCCAAGCTGAACCAGAAGGCCCTCGATTACATGAACGTGGGCCGGCACGTGAACCCCAACGAGCTGTTCAGCGTGTTCTCCGAGCAGGTCGCGCAAGCGTATCTAAACATCGCGCAGACGTGGGAGAAGGATCCCCTTCGCAACTACGGAGCCGCGATCGACAACTACCGCCAACTCGTAGACCTGCTGTGGTCGGAGATGTTCGTCGCTGCCGACGGCATGTTCCACATTGGCAGGCTCTACCAGGACGGCGGTCGCTACGTCCTCGCCATCGAGGCGTACGACGAGCTGTTCAAGCGCTTCCCGCAGGCGTTCCGTCGAAATGACGCGGTCTACAACAAGGCCGTGTGCCTTGAGACGATCCGTGAATTCGAGGAAGCCTACGAGGAGTACAAGGCGGCCGCGGGCTTCGGCGAAGAGCAGTCGTTCTACCGCGCCGCTGAGCAGAAGGTGCGCCAGTTCGAAACAGACGAGGACGGCGACGGCTTCCTGTTCTACGAAGAGCAGCAGGCCGGGACGTCGGACAAGGATCCCGCCTCCAACCCTGACGCGATGAAGACGGCCGGAGAATAGCCCGACGCGCGGCGAGGTCATCGCCGCTCGATCGGACAACCTATCGAGATAAGCGGGACGCTTCCAACGGCGTCCCGCTTTCGCGTGTCATGGAGGGTGTGGATGCGCGCGCTGAAGCTGCCGGCTCTGGACCATCCGATTCGGATGGTTGCCTGCGACATGGACGGGACGCTGCTGAACCGGAACTTCGTGCTCTCCGATGCCTCGCGCAAGCGGCTGCCCGAATTGGCAGAACGAGACGTGCGCCTTGTCATGGCCTCTGGGCGGATGGTGAGTGGCCAGCGCCCGTTTCACGAGCAGTTGGCGCTCACGACACCGATCATCGCGTACAACGGAGCCCTCGTGTGGGATGTTGCTGAGGAACGCGCGATCGCACACACGCCGGTCCCGTACGACCTGGCGCGCGAAGCCGTGAAGATCGCGGCAGACGAGGGCCTACACCTCCAGTACTTCTGGGACGACCGCTTCTGGACCATCGAGCGGAATTCGTGGATGGAGCTGTACGAAGGGCGAACGCGCCTGACGGGGCACGTGGTGGATGACCTGGCAGACTTCGGTCCGAACAAGGCCCCGACCAAGATGATCGTGATCACCGATCCCGAGCAGGCGTTGGAGCTAGTCGACCGGTTCCGCGCGATGTTCGGCGAGCGCCTGTACGTGACGACCACGATGCCGGAATACGTCGAGCTGATGCACCCGGACGTGTCGAAGGGGCGGGCTCTGGGGCAGGTCGCCGACATGTACGACATCCCCATGGCCGAGGTGATGGCGTTCGGCGATGCTGCTAACGACGCCAGCATGCTCGCCGCGGCGGGCGTATCCGTGGCAATGGAGAACGCGCACGCCGAACTGAAGGACCTAGCCGACCACGTCACGCTTTCGAACCGTGACGACGGCATCGTCAGGGCGCTCGACGCATGGGGGCTCCTAGCCCCACCCAACTGATGGTGTGCCGGGCCGTCGTGGCCCGATACGCAGAAGCTCGGGGCGTGCCGCGACGTTGCAGCGGCACGCGCGAGCGTCTTCCACTCGCAGGGGAAGACGGAGGTGGGCTCCTGACCAATACGCCCCTCTGCGCCCACGATCGACCGGTGCCCTGCCCGGCTATTTCCCGATACAGAACTGCGAGAAGATGCGTTCCAGCACGTCCTCGGTGGCTGTGTCACCGAGGATGAGGCCCACCGCGTTCAGCGCTCCGCGGAGATCGACGGCGATGAGTTCGGGTGGCAGCCCTTCGAACGCGGTGCGCCGGGCGTGACCCAACGACTCGGCGGCGTGCCGTAGCGCCTCGACGTGCCGCGCGTTGGTCACCGCGGGGGGCTCGGAGGTCTGTGCGTCCGGGCCCGCAGCCGCCGACGCGATCGCGGTCACCAGCTTCGGCAGGCCGTCCCCGAGCGTGGCCGATACGACAACCACGCCGTCGCCGAGCGCCTCTTCCGGCTCCCAGGCGCGGACGAGGTCGGCCTTGTTGGCCACGAGTATACGCACGCGAGCCGCGAGCAACGCGAGTATCTCCCGGTCTTCGGCCTCGACGGGTTGCGACAGATCGAGCACCCCAACGACCACATCCGCGTGCTCCGCGCGGCGCCTTGATCGCGTCACGCCCTCTCGCTCGATCTCATCGTTGGTGTCGCGCATGCCCGCCGTATCGGCGAGACGCACCGGCACGCCGCACATATCGACGTGACCTTCGACAACGTCACGCGTCGTCCCGGGCGTCGCCGTGACGATCGCCCGATCGTCCTTCAGCAGCGCGTTCAACAGGCTGGACTTGCCAACGTTCGGCTTGCCCACGATCGCCACGTCGATGCCGTCGCGGACGTTCTGGCCGCGAGCGCCCTCGGCCAGAAGTTCGCCAACCCCTGCGGCGACGCCGTCGATGGCCGACGCGACCGCTGCCGCGGGCTCGAAGTCGAGATCGTCCTCCGGGAAGTCGACGTGCGCCTCAACCTCGGCGAGGATGTCGACCAACCGGTCACGAAGGCCGCCGAGCCGGCGGGACAGCGCCCCGTCGAGTTGCGCCGTCGCGGCGCGCCTACCGTGGCGCGTCTTCGCGTGGATGATGTCCGCGACCGCCTCGGCCTGCGCGAGGTCCATCCTGCCGTTGAGGAATGCGCGCTGAGTGAATTCGCCCGGATTGGCGATGCGCGCCCCCGCCTCGCACACAGCGGCGAGTGTCTCGTCGAGAACGACAGGGCCGCCATGGACGCTCACCTCGAGCATCTCCTCGCCCGTGTACGTCGTCGGCTCGCGATAGTAGGAGACGAGGGCCTCATCAATGACCGTCCGGGTGGACGGCGCGATAACGTGACCGTGCGTGATCGCGTGTGAGCGGGTCGGCGTGTACGTCGCGGAACGCGACGGCCGGAAGACGGCCCGCACGCACGCCAGCGCGTACGAACCGCTGACGCGTATGACCCCGATGCCGCCGACGCCGCGCGGGGTGGCGATAGCGGCGATCGTGTCCGTGTCGTCCGCAAGCCAAGGCATGCGCGCGCCCCGGGTGGTCGACTAGCTGTCGCTAGGGGCTACCACCACGGCGCGGAACCGTCCCTCGTCGCGGCTGAAGGTGCGGACGTCCTCGTCGTCGCGCAACGTCATATGCACGATGCGGCGATCCCTGGGGCTCATCGGCTCCAGGGGCACCTCGCGGCCCGTGGCGCGGGCGCGTCGCGCCGCCTGGTGCGCCATCTCGACGAGCATGTCCTCCCGCTTCTCACGGTATTCACCCGCGTTCACCACGATACGCTGCCGCACGTCCGACGTCTTACTGACGGCGCTGTTCACCAGGTACTGGATCGCGTCGAGGGTGGTCCCGTGTCGGCCGATGAGGAGTGCCACGTCATCTGTGTCGATGTTGAGGTACAGCTCGTCCTCGCGGACCTCAGCCTCGACGTCGGCGTCGATGCCCATCAAGTCGATGATGTCGCGGAGGATATCCGCCGGAGACGTGTCGGCCGCCTCCTGCAGCGAGACGCGCACACGCGCGCTCTTGCCCCCAAGGCCGAGAAGGCCCTTCGTGCCCTCCGAGAGCACCCGTATCGTGACCTCGGACGGGCCCAGTTCAAGCGCCTCCAGCGCCACGCGGCGGATGTCGTCGGACGAGTCGCCCTCCCACGCGTCCGAGGGAACACCCAATTCCTCGAACGCGGCGCGCAGGGCCTCTTCCTTCGTCAGGCCGTCTGCTTCTGCGGCCTGGATCTGGGGTATCGGCATTGGACCGCTCCTTTGCTATCGCGCGCGCCGGTTCTTGGCCGCGACTATGCTCTCGAAGTCATGGGGCGTCGACGCTTCTTCTTGCGCGCCTGGTTCGCCATCCGCTCCAGGTCTGCGGCCGTCAGGTCCTCGTCGCCCGTGCTCTTGCCGTACTTGTTCACGAGGAACTGCTGCCCGACGCCCAGCAACGTGCTTATGCCCCAATACAGATTCAGCCCGGATGCCATGTTGTACAGCATGAACAGGAAGATGACCGGCATGAACATCATCATGCGCTGCTGCCCGCCCGCCATGGACCCAGACGCCGGGTTCATCTTCTGCTGCAGTATCGTCCCGACGGTCATCACCAATGGCAGTATGCGGATCGGGAACCCGAAGACCGACACGAGCATGTCGGGCGCCGTCAGGTCGTCGACCCACAGCACGAACGGAGCCCCGCGCAGCTCCGCCGCGTTCCTGAGCATCGAGAACATGGCAAAGAAGATCGGCATCTGCGCAGCGATCATCAAGCACCCACCCAACTGACCTGCCGGGTTGACGCCGTACTTGCGGTAGATCTTCAGCGTCTCGGTGTTGACGCGCTGCGGGTCGGCCTTATGCTTGCGTCGGACCTCGTCGAGGTCCGGCTGGATGATCTTCATGCGCTGCTGCATCTGCTTCATGGACTGCGAGCTGCGCTGCGAGATCGGGAACATCGCTCCGCGTACCAAAATGGTCAGCAGAACGATGGCGAGGCCGTAGTTCCGCAGCCCCGAGTGGAAGAACTTCAGCAGCCACAGAAGACCCTTCGCCAACGGCCCTGTGAATCCGTAGCGGATGATCTCGTTCATGTGCGCCGGCGTCGCGCCGTCCGGGAGAGTCACCTCGCTGAGGATCGTCGTGTGCTTGGGGCCGCCGTACAGGCGGAACTGGTCTGTCGCCGTCTCGCCGGGGTCCAGGAAGATGCCGGACACCTCGAGCCGCGCTCCCGACAGCAGGTTCATCGCATCGCCATAGTCGGCGTACGTTCGCGCGACACGCTCCTCGGACTTGCGCAAGGCGCCCTCGTCACCGATGTCCTTGCCCGCCATCATGGCGATGTCATCGTTAAGGTGCTTCTTACCCGTAGGTATGATCAGCGTGCGCGTCGTCTTCGCCTGCCCGAAGTGCTCGTCGTCCAGGAGCCAGTCCTTGCCCGTGTTCAGGAGCAGCTCGTAGCGTGCCGGCTCGCGTGGGGCCGGCGTGTCGTAGGCGTCGTATTCCGAGAATCTCGCCCGACGCGGCATCCCCCGGCTGTCCGGCAGGTCGCCCGTGAGAAGGGCCGCCACGAAGTACTTGCTGTGGATGGCGGCCCACGCCGTGCGCGTCGAGTCCGCCGGGTCCAGATCCTGGCCATCCTTGCCCTGCGGCCCGGGTATGGCGTAGTCGCGATCCATGACCCGTGTCGCGGACACCAGTTCACCGGTCGACAGCAGCCCACCGGCGACGCCGTACCCCTTGGGATCGTAGCGTTCGCGGTCCATCGCGATGCCAGGGCCCCACCGCAGTTCGTACCCCTGCGCCAACTCGCTGGACGCCTCGGAGCCGACGTTCTCAAACGCCAGGCTGACGTCAACGCCGTAGCCGTCGGAGGAGCCGGGCTTGCCTGCAGCGAGATCGTCGACATTGCTGCCGCGGAACGTGAAGGTCTTCGTGACCTCAACATCCCCGATCCGCGCCACGTAGGCCAACGATGCCTCGTCTGCCACGGAGGCCAACCGTAGCCGGTCGACGCCAGCGTCGACGGCGGTCCAGTCAAGCGTATGGCCGTTGATCCGCAGCCCGCCGTAGTCGGGGCCGTTCACTGGGATAAGGTCTACCGGCCGATTGGCGAGGCGGCCCTTGGGATTCCGCTGTGGATACTGCCGGAGCTTCCACGTGCGCAGCGACGCCGTCCGCGGGACAACTTCCACCTCGTACGCGTCGGTCGTGACGGTCGTCACCTGAGCGTCCCGCACCGCTTGCGCGACCCCCGCCACGCCGCCGGTGGTCGCGTCCTGCGGGAGCGCGACGTTAGGCTGCGTCATGTCGGGCATGGCGCCCTCGGGGAACGCCTCTCGCGCAAGCTCCCCTTCGCCAGGCGTTAGCGGCACGTCGGAGTCCTGTCCGCCCCGCCTGCTGTAGAGTGACCACGCGACGAATATCGCAGTCGAGAGGAGGATGAAGATTACCGTACGTCGGTCCATCGTGTGGTTACTCGGCTAACTAGGGTAATAGCGCGTCATTGGCGCGTGTGTTCGATTCGGAGCCGTCGCTGGGTACTGGGTCATAGCCGCCCGCGTCCCACGGATGGCAGCGAACGACGCGTTTCGTGGCCAGCGCCATCCCGCGACGGAAGCCATGTGTCAGTAGAGCTTCGCGAGCGTATTCGGAGCACGTCGGCTGGAACCGGCAGTTGGCGCCGAGTATAGGCGACAGGACGAGCTGGTAAGCTCGGATAGCCGATGCCGCCGCGACTGTGAATGCCCGACTGGGGCTCACGCCGTTCATCGCACGGTCTCCGCGGCTGCCGTCTCGGCGCGTCGGGCAGTCGACCCGCGTTCTCCCATCGACGGCGACGCGTTGAGGACGCCGGCGCGCTGCAAGAGAGCCGTCAGCGACCGGCACGCCTCGTCGAGTCGGATGTGCGGCGCCCGAGCCCGAGCGACCACGACGATGTCGAGCCCCGCGCGCAAGTCGGCTTCGCAGGTTCGCAGCGCCTCGCGTATCAAACGCTTGGCGCGGTTCCGTCGCACCGCGTCGCCGATCTTGCGCGTCGCCGTCAGCCCGTATCGCGACGGTCCGTCGAGCGTAGCGACCCCATCGGGTGTCGGCAGGACGTAGACGACGTACACGCCGTCCCACACCTTGCGGCCGCGGTTGTATGCGCGCCGGAACTCCCAGCGCTTCTTGAGTGTCTTGACGTGCAGTCTCCAAATGCACGGCGCAGTCCATCGTCCACCAGACCGCCGGGGGTAAGGGGCGGCTCAATAGTGAGACCTGTCGAGACCCCGCACCCAGCCAGCCAGGTCGAGGTCGCCGCGCCGATACTCGTCGAACGCGTCCATTGTAGTCCCGAGGTCGAGCCACGGCTGTAGCGAGCCGTCTACGGCAGACGCCCGGACGACATCGACCGTCCGCTCGGAGTCCATACCGTACACGCCGGCGCAGATGAGCATGAAGTCGTGCAGCGCCTCCGCTTCCGTGCACTCGTCGGTCACGAGACGCACGCGCAGTTCGTTCTGCGCCCCGTTGTACCGGCCGTTCGCTTCGCTGATGTCGACAATGCCTATGCCGTACTGCTCTCTGAGGAACGTCGTAAGCCGGTCCGCGTCGACGGCAATCGGCGCGAGCGAGCCCGCCGAGACGTCGGCGCCCCCCTGTGGAACGACGAACGCCCCGTCGGCGGCGACGACACGATGCGGGCGCCGCTCGGCCACCGTCATTAGTGACACGAGCGTGGCCAGGCGCGCCTCGGGCGGCGTCACCACCTCGCCGATGCCGCGGCCGGCCTGACGCCTCGCGTCCTCGCCGTACCGCATCATGTACGCGGTTTCTGTATACAGGTCGGGCGGCGCCGCGCACCCGGCCAGGTAGACGCAGACCGAGACGAGGAGTGCGATCGGTGTTCGATCAGGCCGCGGTGTCATTGAGGGTATTTGCGGGGCTATTTAAGGAAGAGGTACTTGCGCCACGACTCGTGCGCCACGTTCGAGAAGCGCGTGAGCTGCATGAAGTAGGTGATAGTCGGCGCTCGCGGCGACCTCAACGCGGTCATGGACGCCTCCGCGGGCGTCCGGTCGCTCTTGACGAGATTGCACCGTTTGCAGGCGCTGAGTACGTTGTCCCAGGTCGTCTTGCCGCCGCGCGACCTCGGCTGTACGTGGTCCAGCGTCAACTCTCCGGCGGAAAACACGTTGTGACAGTATTGGCACGTGTAGCGATCGCGTACGAGTACGTTGCGGCGCGAGAACTTCACCGGCCGATGCGGTATCTGCACGTACTGTCGCAGCCGGATGACGTAGGGCAGTCGAATCGCCCATCGCTCCGCGCGCACGAGGATGTCGGATTCCTCCTCGACGCTGGCTACGCCCTTGACGAGCATCTTCAGCGCTCGGCGTACGTCGCAGATGTGGATGGCCTCGTAACTCGCGTTCAACACGAGCACGTTGGTACTTGTCCAGTTGCTCATCCCGGAGACATCCCGACGAACGGTCACACCACGCCACATACCGCGATGGTATCATGCCGCACATAGAGCGACAAGCTGCGGAGAATGTCGGCGGAGCCCAGCCGGGATGCGGGTTCGCGGGCATCTCGCGTCGGGCCGACTTGACTTCGTTCGGCCCCGGGGCTTTACTTGCACTGAAGGACCCAACGTCGTCCACGAGACCGGACGGCGTCGCCTGAGGAGTAACTGGATGCGTCGCTCCCTGACACTCGCGCTGGTCGCATTGCTCATCATAGCAGGCGGCCCTCTCTGCGCGATGACGGCGGAATGTGCGGTAGTGGACGCCCCTGCGAGCCACGATTGCTGCGCCGCGCCCGTCGAGACGTCGGACGCGTGCGAGAACCACTGTGAGTTGGCGGAGGCGCCCGCGATTCCGGCGGACGCGTTCGTGCCGCCGATGATCGCCAAGCTCATCGTCGATCCCACATGTCTACCCGCGACGATCCACCGGCTTGCTCCCGCGCTCGTCGCCGTGACGCCGAGGCCGTTCGGCGAACCACCGCCCCCAGCAGACTCCCCTGCCCTCCCCAGCTTCCGGCCCAATCGCGGCCCACCCGTGCGCGCGTAACACGTCCCGACTCGTAACGCGCAATACTACAGTCCAACGGATACGCTCGCCCTCGCTTGATTGCGAGAGCCCGGACAGATGCAAGCATGGGAGATCTCTCGATGACGCTACTTCGCGCCCTCGCGCTCACCCTCGGCGCCACAGGACTGATCACGGCGGCCGCCTACGCTCAACATGACCACGCCGCACCCGCACACGATGCCCACGCGGGGGACACGACAACCCCAGACATGAAGGCCCGCTGCCCCATCGACGGCATGAAGATGAAGGCGTCGGGCATGGTGAAGGTGGAACATGCCGACACCGCCCTGTTCTTCTGCACGCAGGCGCAGGCCGACATGTTCCTCGAAGACCCGGCGCGCTACTACAAGACATCCACACTCGGCGACCTCGTCGTCCACATGAGCGTCCTCACGAAGGACGAGTACGTGCAGATGATGAAGTCGATGGGTATGGGTCGCATGGTCGACGCGGCCAAGCTCGCGGGCACGACGCACCACGTCACCGTCTGGGTGACCGAGGGCGACACGGAGCCGGCGCTGGATGGCGCGGGTCTCGCGCTGCACGTCGTGGGGCCGGACGGCGCCATGTCCGCCACGGCGCTCAAGCGCAACGAGATGATGAAGACCTACGACGCCGCAATCACCGCGCAGGGCGATGGGGAGCAGAAAGTTGCCGTTGTCATCACTACGCCGCCTGTCTCGCTGTAAGGTCGGTTGGGGGTTGTCGCTCGGCGTCGCCGCATTCGCCGCGATGTCGTTCGTGGTCGCTTCCCGATCCATGGCTGGAGAGGTCGCCGATCCGTCGGCGACCTCGCCGAACCTGGTCGACGAGATGACTCTGTCGCGGGTCATCCGCCTCGCCGTGGACCGCAGTCCGAGCGTGGCCGCCGCGCGCGCGCAGTGGCGCGCCGGCATCGAGCGGCGCCCGCAGGTTACGGCGCTGCCCGACCCAATGGGCATGTACAGCCTGTACGTCCGAAGCGTGGAGACTCGCGTCGGCCCGCAGAGGCACAAGCTCCGTCTCACGCAGTCGTTCCCGTACCCAGGGACACTTGACGCTGCCGGTAGGATCGTGGACGCCGCGGCCGACATCGCCCGCGCCAACTACGAGAAGGTGATTCGCGATCTCATCGTCGACACCAAGGTCTCGTACACGGAGCTTGGGTACCTGCGCCGCGCCGCGGCGTTGACGGAACAGAACCACGAGTTGCTCGCGCACATCGCGACCGTCGCCGCGACGAAGTACGCGGTCGGCGAGGCGACACTAGCCGACGTGCAGAAGGCGCAGAGCCAACTGGCGCAGCTCGAATACGACCGGATACTCCTGCTGGAGCTTGCCGAGGTCGAGCGCGCGAACCTGAGGTCGCTCCTCACCGTCGCGCCGGACACGGACCTCGGAGAGCCGGTCATCGCGCCGCATGCGCCGCTCACCCTCACACCGGACGAACTGGACACGGCAGCGCTGGGGAGTCGCCTGGAGTTGCGCATCGCGCGGCTCATGGTCGAGAAGGCCGAGAGAGGCGAGGCCTTGGCCGCACTCAAGACGATGCCGATGTTCAAGCTCGACCTGATGACGATCGAGACCGGCGGCTCCCCGATGCCGGGAGCGGACGACAGCGGGAAGAACCCGTGGACGGTCGGCGTCGGCGTGTCGATCCCGTGGAACTCCGACAAGAACGACAGCGCCATCCGCGAGGCCGAATTCGCCCGCGACGCTGCCGCGAACCGCGTCCGCGCCATCGAGGCGAAGACGTCGTCGGACATCCGCAAGGTCTACTTCCGCGCGGAGAACGCGCGGCGCCTTGTGGAACTCTACGAGGAGACGCTGATCCCGCAGGCGGAGCAGGCGATGGCCGAGGCCGAGGCGTGGACCGAGAGCAGTCCCAAGTCGGTCGCGGCGTTCCTCGAAACCCAGAGCGTCTGGCTCAACTTCAACCTCGCCCGCCTCCGCGCGCTTGCGGATCACCGACAGAACGTCGCGCGCCTCGAACGCATCGCGGGCGTGTCCCTGGATCGGCCCGTGACCGAGGAGGACCGACCATGAGGACTCCAACCGCGCTCGCCGTAGTCGGCGCAGTCCTGATGCTCGTCGGCTGCGCGAAGAACCCGGCGATCCAGTACCAGAGTCTCGTGGACGCGTACGAGACGGCCAGCCGTGGCGCGTACTACGTGGCCCAAACTGACCCGAAGACCGAGACAACCGACGCCGTCGCGCCCGACAGATCTGACTGGGAAGCGGCGCGTCAGAAACTCGCGGCCCAGAAGGAGAGGTGGACCGAGGCGCTGGACAGCCACACGGCGTCGCCGTCCCAGTTCTACGCTCCTGACGCTGAGACCATGTCGGGATACGCGGCCCTCGCCGATGATCGCGACGCCGCGGAGGCCCTGCTGGGCGACGGAGCATCGCTGGACGACGTGACGGCGCTCGCGGTCTTGTGGAACCCGGGCATCCGCGCGGCGCGGGAGAAGATGCGGTCGAAGCTGGAGCAGTACTCGCAGGTCTCCTACCTCGACGACACGCTCCTCCGGTACAACGCCTTCACCAAGCAGCTCATGACGGCGGTCGGGAAGCCTCGCCAGAAAGAGATGATGGCGATGAGGTACCCCTTCCCGGATGGCCTGGCCTTGAAGGGGCGCATCGTCACCGAGGATGTGCGCGTCGCAGAGCGGGACGTGGACATCGCGACACGCGATGTCGTGACGGCCGTGCGCGTCGCGTACTACGACTACCTGTTCGTCCGCGAGGCTATCCGCATCAACGGCGAGGCCCAGGATCTGCTGGACCAGATGATCTACATCGCCCAGGCGAAGCTGCGAGTCGGCATCGGCAAATACCACAGCGTCATCATGGGACAGGTTGAGCTGGCTCGCCTCGCGGACAGCATCCTGACCCTGGAGGAGCAGCGTGAGCTGATAGTGGCGCGACTGAACACGCTCCTCGACCGCCGCGCCGACGCGCCCCTGGGCGCGCCTGTTCCCATTGAGGACGCCGATGTCACCCCGTCCCTGGTGGACCTGTACGCGGCCGGGGCGAAGGACGCGCAGGAGCTACAGAAGCAACGCCTGATGATCGCCCGCATGGGCCTCATGATCGAGATGGCCACGCGCATGACCTATCCCGACTTCACGCTCGGCGCGAGCTACTTCGAGGACCGGATGAAGCTCAGCAGCGGCACGAAGCCGATGCCTCCGACGTTCCAGAGTCAGCGCACACCCAATCTGGCGAACGCGACGAGCTTCGCCACAGGGACGGCGTACGTTCGTGAAGTCGAGGTAAGGCTCTCCGCGATGGAGGAGATGCTCGCGGGCATGACGAACATGACAGAACTCGCGATTCGGAAGCATCACTTCGGCATGGACCGCGCCCGGCGGAGCGTTGCCTTGCACCGCAACTCGTTGCTGCCGCAGGCGCTACAGGCGCTGGACGCCGCGAGCACGGCATATCAGACGGCGCGCGTGGACTTCGTTACGCTCCTGGACGCGGAGCGGACGCTGCTACGCATCCAGTTGGGAGAGCAGGCGGCTCTGCGAGATCACCGCACCCACCTGGCGGAACTCGACAGGGCGCTCGGGTCGGCCGCGCCACGGAAGCCTTTGGACCTGGACGATCTTAGCGCGACGGGGGATGAGCGATGATGGCGCACAGAAGCGGCGCGGGCGTGGCGGTTGCATTGAGCTTCGTTGTGGCCGTGTTCGCCGCGTGCGGCGGCGGAGAGCCGGCCGACACCCACGAGGGACACGACGCGACGGCGGACGGAACGGTGATGACGGAGATGCAAGCCGGGGACGCCCCGGACAAGCCCACGGCCACCGAATCGGACGCCGCGATGGCGGCGGGAATGCCCATGGGAGAGACCGCGGAGGACCATGCGGAGCACGGCCTCGTCGCGGTGACCGAGGACGACGGCCAGACCATCCGGTACTGGACCTGCGTGATGCACCCGTCGGTACAGATGGCGGAGCCCGGCTCCTGTCCCGTGTGCAGCATGGACCTCATTCCGATCTACGAGGGCGAAGGCCTCACGCTCACCGACCGACAGCGCGACCTGCTACCGATACGAACCGAGGAGGTGGCGTTCCGCACGCTGGAGCGCGAGATCCGCACGGTCGGCGCGCTGGAGTACGACGAAACGAGCCTGGCCTACGCGTCGACGAGGATATCCGGGTGGATTGAGACGCTCATGGTCGACTTCACAGGAATGAACGTGCGCCAGGGAGACGAGCTTCTCACGATATACAGCCCGGAGCTGGTCGCGGCGCAGGAGGAGTACCTGTCCGCGGTTCGCGGCGTGGAAGGTCTTGGCTCCACCCACCTCGTCGCGCTGCGGCAGACGGCGGAGCGCACCGTCGACGCGGCCCGATCGAAGCTCGAGCTGTTCGGCCTCACGTCTCGCCAGGTCGACGCGATTGCCGCAAGTGGGGTCTCCCAGACGGCGGTGCCGCTGTACGCCCCTTCCGGCGGCACGGTGATCCATATGAACGTCGCGAAGGGCCAACACGTGATGCGCGGAGCCAACCTCTTCCGCATCGCGGACCTGAGCAGCTTGTGGATCAAGGCAGACGTGTACGAGTACGAGTTGCCGTGGCTCTACATGGGACAGGCGGTCGACATCAGCGTCGAGTCGATGCCGGGCCAGTCGTTCGCCGGCGAGGTGGCCTACATTTACCCGTTCATGGACGCCGGCACGCGCACACAGAAGGTGAACATTGCGGTCGCCAACGAGGACGGGGCACTCCGTCCCGGCATGTACGCGACCATCAAGCTGCGACCGACCCTCGCCGAGATCTACGCCCGCGAGGCGCACCCCGACGAGCCGTACGCCTGCCCCATGCACCCGTGGATAACGTCGGATCATCCGGCGGACTGCGCGATCTGCGGGATGGACCTCGAGTCGACGCGGCCGGGGATGACGGCCGTCGCCGACATGGAGATGATGTACGTCTGCCCGATGCACCCAGACGTACGACAGCATGAGCCCGGCGAGTGCCCGATCTGCGGCATGGACCTCGTCGAGACCGAGGTGGAGGCGAGCGACGCGCAAGCCCCTACCGAGACGCGCTACGTCTGCCCGATGCACCCCGATGTCCAATCCGAGGGGCCGGGCGAGTGTCCGATCTGCGGCATGGACCTGGTCGAGACGGAGGTCGCCGCATCGGGTCACGTCGCCGAAGTCGACGCCGTTTACACATGCCCGATGCACCCCGACGTTCGCGAAGACGCTCCGGGCGAGTGCCCGATCTGCGGCATGGATCTCATCGAGGCGGACGCCGACGCGCACGACGGCCACGACCACGCCCCGGCGCCCAGAGACGCGGTCGACACGAGTCGCGACAGGATGGCGCGCGCGCCCGAGCCCCACCGTGGTCCCGCGCTGGTTTTCAAGTACGCCTGCCCCGACCACCCCGAGGACTACGCGACCGTCCCAGGGCTCTGTCCGAAGGACGGGAAGCCGCTTGTAATGACGGGCGAGACGCTCGCCGTGCCCAAGTCCGCGGTGATCGACACAGGCCTGCGGAAGGTCGTCTACGTGGATCGCGGCACATCCGGGTACGAGCAGGTAGAGGTAGTGGTCGGCCCGGAGGCGTGGGCCGCCGACGGCGAGGGCGGGACCAAGGGTCGACGCCGTTACTTCCCGATCGTCACGGGGCTCAACCCCGCGGACGTCGTCGTAACGAACGGCAACTTCCTGCTCGACTCGCAGACGCAACTCACCGGCTCCGCCTCGGGCGCGTACGGTGGCGCGCTGGGCGATGACGAGGCTTCTTCCGCGCCAGTCCACAACCACTAGGCGGGAAGGAGACCCCACGGGGTATACGCATGATCAATCGCATCATCGACATCTGCATGGCGAACCGCCTGCTGGTCTTCGCCGCCTTCGCGCTCCTGACCATGGCGTCGTGGTGGGCGATGAAGAACACGCCGGTAGACGCGATCCCGGACATCGGCGAGAACCAGGTGATCGTCTTCGCCGACTGGCCCGGGCGCAGCCCTCGCGACATCGAGGACCAGGTGATCTACCCCCTCGGCGTCGCCATGCTGGGCATCCCGGACGTGAAGGACGTCCGCTCGACGTCCATGTTCAGCTTCGGCTACATCAACATCATCTTCGAAGACGACGTCGACTTCTACTGGGCGCGCACGCGGGTTCTGGAGCGGATGAACGTCGCCCAGAAGGACATGCCGACGGGCGTCGTGCCGGTGCTGGGCCCGGATGCCACGGGCATCGGTCAGGTGCTGTGGTACACCGTTGAGAACGGGTACTACTGCCCGGACCATCCGACGGCGCGATACGCCGATCCCGGCGACTGCCCCGAGGGCGGCGGTCCACTCGTCCCGTCGGAGCTGGAACTCCACGAACTGCGTACGCTCCAGGACTGGACGGTGCGGTACTACCTCGCGGCGTCGGACGGCGTGTCCGAGGTCGCGTCCGTCGGCGGCCACGTCAAGCAGTACCAGATCGACATCGACCCCGCAGCTCTGCTCGGATACGACGTGCCACTGTCCGCGGTCTTCAACAGCGTCCGCGCGAGCAACGTGGACGTGGGCGCGAAAGTCGTCGAAGAGGGCGGCATGGAGTTCCTCATCCGTGGGCTGGGATTCATCCAGTCGATCGAGGACATCGAGAACATCGTCATCTCGGCCAAGAACGGCGTGCCGATCTACGTGAAGAACCTCGGCACGGTCACCGAAGGGCCTGACTTCCGGCGGGGCGCGTTGGACCGCGCGGGAGTCCCCGCCACCGGTGGCGTCGTCCTGATGCGATATGGCGACAACCCTCTTCGCGTGATCGAGAGCGTCAAGGAGCGAATCGCCGAGGTCGAGCCGGGTCTGCCGCCGGGCGTCCGCATCGTCCCGTTCTATGACCGCAGCCACCTCATCCACCGCGCCACGGACACGCTTAAGGAGACGCTGATCGAGGAGGTGATCGTCGCCGCGGCGGTGATTCTCATCTTCCTCGGTCAGGTGACGAGCAGCATCCTCATCGCCATCGTCCTGCCTCTCGGCGTTCTCCTTGCGTTCCTCGGCATGCAGTCGATGGGCCTGCCCTCGGACATCATGTCGATGGCCGGCATCGCGATCGCGATCGGCGTGATGGTCGACGCCGGCATCGTGATGACCGAAAACATCACGCGCCTCCTCGGCGAGCCCCACGAGGGCAAGTCGAAGGCGCAGGTTGTCACGCAGGCGGCGAAGGAAGTGGGGCCGCCCATATTCTTCGCCATGATCATCATCATCGTGGCGTTTGTCCCGGTGTTCTCGCTGACGGGACAGGCGGGCAAGCTGTTCAAGCCGCTCGCGTTCACGAAGACCTTCGCGATGCTCGGCGCGGCGCTCGTCGCCATAAGCCTCGTCCCGGCGTTGGCCTCCGTCATCCTGCCGGACACGACGCGCCGTCGCGGGCCGGTTGGCCGCGCCCTCGCGCTGCCGACATGGCCGCTAACGAAGTTGGCGCAGGGGCTCACGTGGCTGCTGAAGGCCGCGTACGGGCCGCTCATCCGGCTGAGCGTGCGGAACGTATGGACAAAGCTGGCTGTCGTTGGGATCGCCGTGGCAGCGTTCAGTGTAAGTCTGCCCCTGACGCCGCTGCACAAGAACATCGGGCAGGAGTTCATGCCGCCTCTCAACGAGGGCGACCTGCTCTTCATGCCGGTGCTGCTCCCCGGCGCATCGATTACGCAGACGCAGGACGTGCTCGCGAAGCAGGACATGATCATCAGTCGCTTCCCAGAGGTGACGGGAGTCGTCGGCAAGCTCGGCCGGGCATCCACGCCGACCGACCCTGCGCCCATCGGCATGTTCGAGACGATCGTCAACGTGGACGATCCGAACGACTGGCCCCGCAGACGCGTGCATGAGGCGGCCGCGACAGAACTCGCCAGACAGGTAGCCACGCGGCTCATGTCGGACGGCATCATCGCCGACGAACACGCCGCGCGCGTCGACGAGGCCTTCGCCGCGGCCGTGGCAGATGAAGCGGCCAAGCGGATCGATGGACTTGCGGCGGAGTTCCACAATCGGAAGCTGACCGTGGAGGACCGCGAGCGGCTGTACCGAGTCTGGCTGCTGCGGTCGCTCACCGAAGCCATCGTCACGCGCCTGGGCGTAGAGGAAATGCTGGGCGAGCCCGCGTATGAGACCGCGCTCCACGGCGTCGCGCAGGACATGGAGCCGACGCTCATCCACGACGACCTGTTCCGCGCCAAGAAGCGCGGCGAGCTCATCGCCGACATCACCGAAGCGACCCGCCTGCCGGGCGTGTCGCCGATCATGACTCAACCCATCCGCAACCGAATCGACATGCTCGCGACGGGCATCCAGACGCCCATCGGCATCAAGGTGTTCGGCTCGGATCTCGCCGTAGTCGAGCAGATCGCGGTGCGGATCGAGCAGGAGTTGGCGAAGATCGACGGAGCCAAGGGGCCGTACGCCGAGAGGATCGGCAACAAGCCGTACCTGGAGTTCCACATCGACCGCGAGGCGGCGGCGCGCTACGGCATCAAGATAGGGGTCGTCCAGCAGATCGTGATGACGGCCATCGGCGGCATGAACCTGACCGAAACCGTCGAGGGACGCGAGCGATTCCCGATCCGCGTGCGCTACAAGCGCGAACTGCGCGACAACGTGGAGGCGCTGCGCCGGGTGCTGGTGCCGTCGCCAATGGGGCAGCACATCCCGCTGCAGCAACTCGTGCGGTTCGAGCGTCGCCCCGGGCCCGCCAAGATAGCCAGCGAGAACACGTTGCTGTTCTCGAGGGTCTTCTGCGACGTGGACGTCGACAAGGTTGGGCTGGTGGACTTCGTACAAGTGGCTCAGCAGAAGCTGGACGAGGTCATCAAGCCGACGCTCCCGCAGGGATACTTCTACTCCATCAGCGGCCAGTACGAAGCCGAACTCGAAGCGCGCAACACCCTGATGGTCGTGGTCCCCGTGTGCATCGCGGTGATCTTCCTCCTGCTCTACGTGAAGTTCAGGTCGCCGTCGGCGGTGTTCGCGGTGTTCCTGGCGATCCCCTTCGCCTTCATCGGTGGCATGTGGATGCAGTGGGCGATGCAACACATCCCCGAGGCCCTCGGTGGCGGGTACATCATCAAGTACAGCACCGCCGTGTGGGTGGGGTACATCGCGCTGTTCGGCGTGGCGGTTGAGGACGGCATCGTATTCATCGAGTACCTGTTGGAACGCGTGCGCGGAGGCGAGCGCGTGGACAAGGCCGTCGTCAACGCCGGTCTACTCCGCGTCCGCCCGATCATCATGACCACGGCGACGACGGTGCTGGCGTTGCTGCCGATCATGCTCGCCGAGGTGAGCGTGACCACGGGCGCCGAACTCATGAAGCCGATCGCCGTGCCGACGTTCGGCGGCATGGTGAGCGCCACTGCGGCGAACCTGTTCCTCGCGCCGGTCCTGTTCTCGCTGTTCTACCCCATAGAACGGTGGGTCGGGAGCCGCGGCGAGGACGAACGGCTACTCGGCGACGACGAGGCCCATGACACGACGGCGGATGACGTCAACGCGCTGGACATCGCTCCCGTCGCCGCAGAGGCAGACGACGGCGAGCCGGGCGACCACCGCCCAGCCGACCAGGAAGCGGGCGACGCGGACGCCGGCCCTGCTGACCAATCGCCGGACGACAGGGACTCAGCGCCCAGCGACGCGGCCGACGACACTGACCCAGACGAAGACATCACCGACGAGGAAGAGGCGTCGGAGGAGGAAGAGAATGACCGCTAGAGGAGCCACGGCTGCAGTCGTGCTGTTCGCCGGGATCGCGTCCGGCGCGCGCGCGCTCGACGTCGAGCCGTATCGCGAGGCCGTGGAGAACGTCGAGATCGAGGTCGGTCGAGGAATCGTGCTCGGCAACGACGAGTTGGAGCCAGCTCGCACCGAGTCGCTGGCAGTGAACCTGTGGCTGTCGCCTGAGTCGTGGAGGCTGTCCGTGCCGTTCACGCGCTACAGCGTCGACACCCGCGCCAACGACGACAGCGTCCTCCCACTGGGCGCCCTCGACGTCAGCACGGTCGGCGCGGCGCTCGCGTTGCATCTGGGCAGCCGGCGCGCTCCATTCATCGGCATCGGCGCGACGTTCTACTCGTTCGAGGAGATGTTCGGCAGCCCGGCGAACATCCAGAACGACTTCGGAGGCGAGGCCTTCGCCGGGTTCCGCGTCGGACTGCTGGACAGCATCTTCGACTTCGGCAGGCTCGAGGGCGCCGTCACGTACAGCTTCACGTTGCTGGAGCCGGGGGTGAACGCGGCAGACCACGCGGACGTGGACACCGTCACGCTGAACCGCCACGGCGTGACACTGTCCCTCGTCCTGGGCGCGCTGTAGGGCGGCCGGCTAGCGCCAATCGACGAACTGTCTGAGGTAGTTGCCGCTCTGGCGGATGGACGCCTTACGCGCGTCGAGTGACCCCTCGTACGCCCGGTCCTCGACCTCTATCGCGACGTGGCCGTCGTAACCCGTGTCGCCCAGAGTGGAGAAGAACGCGCCCCAGTCGATGGCGCCCAGGCCCGGCAGCTTCGGCGTGTGGTAGTCCAGCGGGTGTGCCAGGATGCCGACGTCGTTCAGCTTCTCCGTGTCGATGCGGACGTCCTTGGCGTGCGCGTGGTGTATGCGGTCGGCGAACTCGCGCATCGGCGCCAGGTAGTCCATCTGCTGCCACACCATGTGCGACGGGTCGTAGTTCAGGCCGAAGTTCGGGCTCGGAATCGCCTCGAACATGCGTCGCCAGATTGCTGGCGAAATCGCGAGATTCTTCCCGCCGGGCCACTCGTCCCCCGTGAAGAGCATCGGGCAGTTCTCGATCCCGATGAGCACGTCGTGCCGCTCGGCGCGGGCGATCAGCGGCTCCCACACCTCGACGAAGCGGCCCCAGTTGTCCTCGACCGACCGAGTCCAGTCGCGGCCGATGAACGTGTTGACGTTCCGAAGCCCAAGCTGCTCCGCCGCGACGATCACCGCCCGGATGTGCTCGATGTACGTCGCCGCCTCGTCGCGGTCGGACGTGAGCGGGTTCGGGTAGTATCCCAGGCCGCTTATCTCCACCCCCGTCTGCGACACGAGCGCGGCGATGGCCGCGATCTCAGCGGCGTCCAGGGCTCCGACGTCGATGTGCGTCACGCCCGCGTAGCGCCGCTCGGCCTTTCCCTTCGGCCAACACATGACCTCGACCGAGTCGAACCCCGCGTCGGCCGCGAACGTCATCACCTCGCCGAGGGGCAACTCGGGCAGAATCGCGCTCACGAACCCTAGCTTCATGCGTTGTCTCCTTCGGTCGCGACCCAGCGTTGCTCGCGATGGCTCCGCAGGATCGCCTCGCACAGGGCGACCTCACGGTGGCCGTCCGCAAATGTCGGATATGCAGCGTCCTCCGCGGGCGCGACGCTCGCGATGTGCTCGTAGAAGGCGCGGAAACACTCCTTGAACGTGTCGTGGAAGCCTTCGTTGTGCCCGCCCGGTAGCGACGCCCGACCCGCCGCCGCGCCGCTCAGTAGCGACGGGTCACGGAGCATCAGCGCGTTGGGTTCGTCGCGGGCGCCCATCCACAATTCGTTGGGATTCTCGCTGTTCCAGGCGAGAGATCCGCCGCTCCCTGCGATCTCGAAGCGTAGGCAGTTCTTGCGGCCGGGCGTCGTTTGGGAAACCCAGAGATTGCCGTGAGCGCCACCTCGGAACCGCAGCAGGACCGACCCCTGGTCCTCGGTATCGATGTCCACCGGCTCCGTCTCCGGCGCGCCCGCCGCGCTCGCGGCGAACGTCTCGACTTCGCCGACGGGCCGACGGCGTGTCGGATGCACCGTGGACAGATCGGCCATCACGGCCTCGACTTCCAGGCCGGAAATGTGCAGCAGAAGGTCCAGCCAGTGCGTGCCTATGTCCGCGACGGCCCGTAGCGCGCCGGCTCGGTCGGCGAGCACCCGCCAGTTGTAGTCCGTGGGCCTGGTTAGCCAGTCCTGCACGTAGCTGCCCACGACGCTCCACACGTCGCCGAGGCTGCCGCTGAGCGCGCGCTCGCGCGCTTCGACGCAGATCGGGTAGAACCGGATGTTGTAGTTGACGCCCGCGGCCAGCCCGCGTTCGGCCGCGAGCGCCACAAGGGAGGCCGTCTCCTCGGCGTTCATCGCGAGAGGCTTTTCGCACAGGACGTGCTTCCCCGCCCTGAGCGCGGCGGCCGTCTGCTCATGGTGTAGGTAGTTCGGCGACGTGATGTGGACGACATCGACCTGGTCGTCTGCGAGCAGCGCCTCGAGCGACGCGTACGCCGTGTCGACTCCCAGGCGCGCCGCGGCCACGCGCGACTTGTCGCCCGAACTACCCAGCACTCCCCGTACGTTGACGCACAGCCGACGTAACGCCTCAACGTGGACGGGCCCGATGAAGCCCGTCCCCACCACCGCGGCCTGCAGTCCGTGCATGACGACTATCGCTCCCGGGTGAGTCGCGCCGCGTGTCGCGCCAGCGGATGGTCGTCGCGCACGCCGTAGGAGACCGCGTTAGGACGCTGCGCTACCTGGTGGCCGACTTCACCGCGGCCCACGTCGTCGCCGACTTGCCGCCCGGCTGCACGGCGAGGAACTCGATGCTGCTCGTGTCCATGTGCCAGGCAACCGTTTCTGCGTCCAGCGCGATGTCCCAGATCCTGACTTCGTCGTGCTTGCCGTCGAACGGGCGATCGAAAGCAGATCCGCTCCCGATGTGCAGGTCCAGCCCTGTGGTGTCTAGCGGGGCCCCGCGCTGTGGCACCGTGCCGACCTCCTCGCCGTCCAGATAGGCCACGATATCCGAGCCGTCGTACGTCACGGCGACGTGAACCCATGTGTCCGTGGGCACCGGCGAAAAGATAGTGTCGCAGTCGACGATGCAGAATCGGATTCCGTAATCGAGCCCGCGGTCAAACAGGAGATCCATGCCGGTCGTGCCACCATTGCTGGACGCCTTGATGATGATACGGGGCCAAGAGCCGTGCCCGGCCTCCGTCTCGATGAACGACCAGACCATCAGCGTCCCGGCGTCGGGTAGCAGCAGCTTAGGGTCGTCCGAGACAACGACGACGTCGTCGACGCCGTTGAAGTCGAGCGCTTGCCCGTGCATGCCGTCGGCCCACTTAGCGCCTGTGATTGTCCCGTCGAGGCCGTTGCCCGAGGCGTCCTTCGCCGTCTTGCCGGAGCCCTCATCAAAGGACAACATGAGCACCGGTAGTGCGTCCTTCTGTGCGTGGGCCACGACTGTAGAAGCTACAAGCAAGGCGCATGCGAAGCGCGCCGGATACCATTTCATGTCGAGCCCTTCTCCTGATATGGCGGGGGTAGTGCGGCGAATGTAGGGATAATATCCTCTGCCGCAAAACGTGCTGTCAACGTCGGCTAACCCTTAGCCAAGCGGATTCCGTGACACCAGGAGGTCGCCGATGCCACACTACGACGGCAACGTTGGCGACCCAGGGCCGAGGCGGAGCCGACAACACGCAGGGGCATTTGCCCGCGGCGGCGAATTCACGGAGGAACATATGCGCAGGGTGGCAGTCGGGATGGTGACCTTAGCCGCCGTGATCGCGTTGCGGACGGAAGCCGTCGCCAGCGAAGCGGGGCCCCGCGAAGTCCTCCTCGAGGGCGTCAACGAGATCCATGCCCCAGGCGTGCCAGGGCCGCTGAGCGTGTTCGGTCCCGACGCGACGGTGGTCGCCGTCGGGCAAGCGACACGCGGCGTGTCCGCGCCTGTCGTGGCCACGACGCTGCTTGGTGCTGGGCGCGTCGTCGCGTTCGGGCACACCGGCTACCTGACGCCCGACGACGCCACCGACACAGGGCGCCTTCTCCTGAACGCGGCAAGATGGGCGGCCGGCGAGGCAGGGCAGCGGCCGGAGGTCGGCGTCTACGGGTCGCCCCGCCTTCTGCGACTACTCCGCGATGCTGATTTCGTCCCTCGCGAGCTGTCGCAGGACGACCTATCCAGCGCCCTCGACGGGCTGAGTGTGATTTGCGTGGGCGCGCACGAACTGGATGACGAAGCTGCGCTCCACGCCGTGAGGAGCTTCGTGGACGCTGGCGGCGGCCTCCTCACGGCCGGGCTCGGCTGGGGATGGAGTCAGCTCAACCCGGGGCGTGACATCGCGACACAGCACCCGGGCAACCGACTGCTCGCCCCGGCAGGAGTCGTTTGGGGTGACGGCACGCTAAGCCGCACGTCGGAGCACGGGTACGCGACGGTCGAGGACCCGCCGAAGACGACACACGCGAAGCGCGCGCTGGCCCAGCTAGTCACGGACGCGACCCGTGAAGACGCCGCGCAGGCCGCGTGGATCGTGACACACGCCATCCGGTCGTGTCCGCCGTCGGACTCCCTGTTCCTCCCGCTCATCGACGCTGCCCCTACGCCCGCAGTCGCGCCAGAATGGCCGCTCGGGCCCGAGCATGCGTTGGCGAGAGTCGCCGTCGCGCGCGAGGTCGTGGCAGCGTCGCTCTCCGCGCCTGGCGACATCGCCCCGCACCCATCCGCGACCGCCTTCCCCGGCGCGGTGCCAGACGACGCGGCGCGGCGCCAATCCGTGCTCGTGGACGTCGATCTCAGCCGGCTGGGCTGGCATGGCACAGGGCTGTACGCCCCACCCGGCGAGGCAATCCACATCGCGGCTGACGTCCCCGCAACCGAAGTCGGGCTCACTGTGCGGATAGGCGCGCACGCCGACAGCCTGTGGCACAAGGCGGAGTGGTCGCGCGCGCCGCAGATCACGCGCGTCTTCCCCATCGTCGCCGACGCGACGGAGGCCGCCTGCGCGTTCGGCGGCCTCCTCTACATCTCCGTGCCTCGCGGCCTGTCCGGCTCGGCCTCGCTGACGATAGAGGGCGCTGTGGCTGCTCCGCGCTTCGTTCTGGGCCAGACGACCGACGACGACTGGCGCGAGCGTGTCCGCGACCTGCCCGGTCCCTGGGCGGAGTTCGAAACCGCGAAGGTCGTCCTGACGGTGCCTACGGACATCGCGCGTCGCGTGGACAACCCGACCGAACTCATGGAGTTCTGGGACCGCGTGATGGACGCCTGTGCAGACCTGGCTGCGATCCCTCGCGAGCGAGCGCGGCCGGAGCGCATCGTCGCGGACATCCAGATATCCGCGGGGTACATGCATGCCGGCTACCCCATAATGACGCACCTCGACGCCGCCGAGGTCGCCGTCGATCTTGACGGGTTGCGGCAGGGCAGTTGGGGTCATTTCCACGAGATAGGTCACAACCACCAGTCGCCGGACTGGACATTCGGCGGCACGGGCGAGGTCACGTGCAACCTGTTCACGCTCTACGTCTACGACAAGGTGTGCGGGATCGCGCCGTCGGACTCGCGCGACACGCTCAGCGATGAGCGCGTCCTGACGGCCGCCCGCGAGCACGCGGACGCCGGGTCGCCGTTCGCAGAGTGGCGGTCACGGCCGTTCCTCGCGCTGACAATGTACCACCAGATGCAGCAGGAGTTCGGCTGGGAGCCGTTCGTCGACGTGTTCCGCGAGTATCGACAGTTGGTGGACGCCGACAGGCCGGGCTCCGACGAAGCGAAGCGCGATCAGTGGATGGTGCGGTTCTCGCGCCGCGTCGGTCGCGACCTCGGCCCGTTCTTCGAGGCGTGGGGCGTACCCACATCGGAGGAGGCGCGAGCGTCCATCGCGCGCCTGGAGCCGTGGCTGCCTGCGCCGTTCGACGAATGACACGCGGCGCTATCCCGTGGCGCTGGCAACTGACTCCGCACGCCAATCCGATCCTGCCGCTCCAGGGCCGCGAGACCGTCTGACGTGGCCGCTCACATCTGACGATTGCAGGCGTGAACGTCCTCCCCGAGCAGGGGAGGATGGAGGCGGGGTCCATGACGAGGCAGGCGCCCGTGGCGTCACCAGTCACCGGAGCAACCGTGGACACGACGCGCAGGCCCGGCCTATCGATGGACGCGTCATCAGCACAGCGAGATAGCGCCGCAGCCCGCCTACTTCCGTATCACCATCCGGCGCCTCTCGACGAACTCCCCGGCCCTCAACTCGTAGACGTACACGCCGCTCGCAGCGGGCTCGCCGACTTCGTTGTGTCCGTCCCAATACACGGCGTCGGCCCTGCCCCGGTACGCCCCGGCGTCGAGATAACCCAGCGCCACGCGACGCACCTCACGCCCCTGCATGTCGTAGACGCGTACGGTCACGTCCGCGGCTTCCGACAGATCGAACGGGATCCACGTTTCCGGGTTGAAGGGGTTCGGGTAGTTCGGCAGCAACGCAGTCGTCGCGGGACGGAACGCAGTGGCCGCTGCTGGCGCGGCCGCCGCCGAGACCACGACGCCAAACGTGAACTGCCACGGCCCGCCGTTCTCGGCGGTCACATCGACAGTGAACGCCACGCTCCCCGACCCCTCGGCCCCAATGTCTACCTCGAACCCGCTGTTGTTCCGAGCTACACCTGCCGGCCAGGTCGCGTGGGTCGCCGTGGCTCCCGCAACGGTGACGCCCCCATCCTCCGTGCTGAGCGTAACAACGACGTTCTCGGCCTGCGTCTGGCCTGAGTTCAGTAGCCGCACGCGTGGCAGGACAGTCTCGCCCGCGTCGGCCACGCCGTCTTTGTTCCCGTCAGGCGTCGGGTCATACACCCACGAGTTCCGTAGCGCGAACTCCGGCGGCCCGGGCACGATGGGGAAGGCAAAGGTGAACTGCTGCGCGTCGGCGCCGTCGGCCGTGACGTCCACGACCGCCGTCACTTCGTGGGCCGTCGCATCCCTCGCGATGTCGAGCACGAACCCGACAATGGTGCGCGCCGCGCCGGCCGGCCAGGCAGCGTGTGTTTCTGTAGCGCGCACAACCGTGACGTCCGGGTCTGTGATGGTCAACGTCACGCCCACGTTGGCCGCATCCGCGCGTCCCGCGTTCACCAGTCGGATACGCGGACGCACGCGTTCTCCCGGTTCCGCGACGCCGTCCTTGTCGGCGCGTGGCGTCGGGTCGTAGATCCACGCGTTGCGCTTGACGAACGTCGGCGGCGATGCCACCACCGGGAACGAGAACGCAAACTGCCACGGCCCGCCGCTGTCCGCCGTCACGTCGACCGTCACGGTCGCATCGTGCGACGTCGCGTCGGGTGAGATGTCGAGGACGAGGCCGTTGTTGTTGCGCGCGACGGCTGCCGGCCACGTCGCGTGCGAGACGGCTCCGCTGACGACCGTCACGTCGGGGTCGTCCGTGCTGACCGTCACCGTGACGTTCTCCGCATCGCCGGCCCCGTCGTTCCTCAGCCGTACGCGAGGGTGCACACGCTCCCCGGCGTCGGCCTGCCCGTTCTTCGTGGCGGCCGTAGGCTCGAATATCCACGCGGTGCGCTTCGTGAACGTCAGCGTCGGCGCCACGATGGGGAACGTGAAGGTAAAGCCCCACGGGCCTCCGTTGTCCGCGGTGACAGCGACGTTCATGGCGACTTGGTGTGGCGTCGCGCCCGGGGCGATGTCCAGCGAGAGGCCGTCGTTGTTGCGCGCGACGCCCTGGGGCCACGTCTCGTGGGTGACCTGCCGGTTCACGATGGCGATGTCAATGTCCGTCGTCACGATCGCGATCGTGACGGTGACATTCGCCGCGTCGCCGGGGCCGTCGTTCCTCAAGCGGATTCTCGGTACGATGCGTTCGCCGGGATTCGCGATGCCGTCCTTATTCCCGCCGGGCGACGGATCGAACACCCATGCGTTGCGCTGCGTGAACTCGGGCGCGGGAGCCACGATGGGGAACACGAACTCGAACTGCCACAGACCCCCGCCGTCCGACGTCACTTCGACCGCGAGCGTCACATCGTGCGATGTCGCGCCGGGCGCGATGTCCAGCACGATGCCTTCGTTGTTCCGCGCCGCGCCTTCCGGCCAGGCGGCGTGCGTGACGTCGCCGCTGACGACCGTCACGTCCGGGTCGGGTGTGGTCACGGCCACACGGACGTCCGCAGCGGCGCCGGGGCCGTCGTTCAGCAGGCGGATGCGTGGCCGGACCCGTTCGCCCGGGCTCGCTACGCCGTCCTTGTTGCCACGCGGCGTGGGGTCGAACAGCCACGCGTTGCGCTTGGTGAACTCGAAGGCGGGTCGCACGATCGGGAAGGTGTACGTGAACTGCCAGGGGCCGCCGACGCGCGCCGCGACATCCACGACGACCGTGACGTCATGCGCCGTGGCATCTGACGCGATGTCCAAAACGAACCCTACGTTGTTGCGCGCTTCCCCGACCGGCCACCTCGCGTGGGTAGCCTCACCATGGACCACGCTCACATCCGGGTCCGAGGCGGTCAACGTAACGCGGACGTCCTCGGCATTTCGATATCCCTCATTTCTCATCCGCGCGCGCAGTTCCACCCGCTCACCGGGGCCTGCGGCTCCGTCGCCGTTGGCGTTGGGATCCGACACCCACGAGCTACGCTGAGCGAAGTCGGGCGACGGCGCGTGGAGCGACGTGTCCCACAGAACTATCGTCCCATCGAGGCTGCCGCTCGCGAGCGTCGAATCGGATGGGGAGAACGCCAGAGCGCGCGGGGAGCTCGTGTGCCCTTCCAGCGTGGCGATCTCCTGTCGGGCCTGCCACGCCCAGAGCTTCACCGTGCCGCCGGAACCGCCGCTGGCGAGGATCGCGCTGTCCGGGGAGAACGCAACGGACCAGACGAGCCCGGCATCTCCACGCAACGTCGCGAACTCTATCCATGTGCGTGCGTCCCACACCCTTACGGTCTTGTCCCAGCTGCCGGTGGCGATCGTGGAGCCGTCTGGGGAGAACGCGACGGATGTGACGTCTCGGCTATGTCCGCGTAGCGTCGCTGCCCGTAGCCATGTGCTCGTGTCCCATAGGACCACCGTGCCGTCGGCGTAGCCGGCTGCGAGCGTTGTGCCGTCGGGAGAGAAGGCGAGCGCCCGAATGTTAGATGAACGCCCATTTAGCGTGCCGGCCGTCTGCCACGAGCTGGTGCTCCAGAGGGTCACATCGCCCCATATGGCGACGGCAATAGTCGCGCCATCAGGAGAGAACGCCGCGGTTTTGACCGATCCATTGGTTGTCAGACTGGCGATGGCCTCGCGAGAGAACATGTCCCATACCCTCGGGAAATCGTGCCTCTCACTGACGACCAGCGCGGTCCCGTCAGGTGATAGCGCGAGCCCGTTGATGCCACTCCCGTGTCCGTTCAGCGTGGCGACATTCTGCAGGGAAGACGCGTCCCAGAACCTCACCCGCGTGTCCTCGCTGCCGCTTACGAGTGTTGCGCCGTCGGGCGAAAAGGCCACGGCAATCACGTCTTCGCCATGCCCCGGGAGCCTGGCGATCTCCTGCCCGGAACGCGTGTCCCAGAGCGTCACCCGTGCGTCGTAACCGACGCTCGCCAGAGTCTCCCCGTCCGGGGAGAAGGCGACGCATGAAGCGGAGGATGATTGAGGGTGTAGTGTAGCTATATCCTGCCTGGACTGCGTGTCCCAGAGCATTAGGCTCCCGCCCCCGCTGGCCAGCGTCGCGCCATCGGCCGCATATCCAACGGAACCGACGCCACCGAAACCTGAGACAGGTAGTGTGGCGATATCCAGCAACGTGCCCGCATCCCAGAGCTTGACCTTGCCGTCGTCCCCGCCGCTGGCGAGCGTAGCGCCATCGGGGGAGAACGCGACCGCCCTGGTGACGTTCGAGTGGCCTGTGACCTCGGCGATCTCCTGGCCGGCGCCCAAGTCCCAGAGCGTCAGGGCGCTGCTGCCGCCGCTGGCGAGGGTGGTCCCGTCCGGCGAGAACGCCACGGACCACCCGGCCATGGGTAGTGTGCCCATTGTCTGCCCGGCGCGCGTGTCCCACAGGGTCACTTGCTCGCCCCCGATCGCGAGTGTTGTCCCGTCCGGGGAGAAGGCAACGGCCCGCACATACTGCGAGTTGGTCTGGATTGTGGCGAGCTCCTGTCGCGAGCCCGTGTCCCAGATTTTCGTCGTGCTGTTGGCTAATCCGGTCGCGAGGGTTGCGCCGTCAGGGGAGAACGCGATGGACTCCACCGACCCGTGCGTGTCGAGGAAGGCGACACGGTCCAGCGTGCGCGTGTCCCACAGGCCCACACCGATACGCGTGGCCACGGCGAGGAGTTCGCCGTCCGGCGCGTACTGCACGGCGGTCGGGAATCCGTGCCCCAGGCGGGCGATGGCAGACGTAGGCAGGGCGAACGCGGCCCTGCTCGCAACCAGCGACATCGAGAGCCACACGGCAGCGAAGGCGACCCGTCGAGCGCCACGGGCGGCAGTCAGTGGACCGCGCAGCGAGTCCATCTCGTTCCCTTCCCTGACGAACGCCGCGACCTCAGCGCGGGTCAGCGGCACGCGCACATCCCGTGGCAGGGCCGGTGGGCCGCTGCGGGAGCATAGCCGACGCCGCCAGCGTGACTGGCGCCCTGGAGTCTGCGTGTGGGCCGCCGCGCGTGTCCGCCGAACGGCGATGCCGTGCCTGATTTGTAGCATGTGCCCAGAGTGGGCGCCAAGTTGCTGTCAGGCGGGGGGTGTGGTCATGAGCAGTTGGTAGCTCGGTGGCGTGGTCCGTACACGCCTTCGTCGGTTGGACGCGTGAACGTCTTCCCTTCGCAGGGGAAGGCGGAGATGGGGTTTCCGCGCCACCTCACGCCCTCAGCGCCTTGTCGTCACCGTCGACCAATGTCCGTGACCATACCCTCAAGCGGGTCGCCAGCCGCACAGACATCAGACCATTGTCGTAGCAGCGGAGACGCTTGCGCGTCAGGCAAACACGTGAGAGCGTCCCTGGGGCCCTACCCCAGATGACCCCGAAGGTACCGCCCGGTGTGCGACCGCTCTTCGGCAGCGATGTCCTCCGGCGTGCCGAACGCGATCACCTCGCCGCCGCCATGCCCGCCCTCGGGGCCCAGGTCGATGACGTGGTCAGCCGTCTTGATAACGTCGAGATGGTGCTCGATCACGATGACGGTGTTCCCGGCGTTAACGAGGCGGTTCAGGCTATCGAGGAGACGCTGTATGTCCGCGGCGTGCAGGCCGGTCGTAGGCTCGTCGAGGATGTAGAGCTTGTGGGCGCCGCGCTTCACCTTGCCCAGTTCCGTGGCGAGCTTGACGCGCTGCGCTTCACCGCCCGAGAGCGTTGTCGAGGACTGGCCGAGGCAAAGGTAGCCGAGACCCAGGTCGTTCAGGACGCCCAGCTTCCGCGCGATGATCGGCGTGTCCTGGAAGAAGAACTCCGCCTCCTCCAGCGATAGGTCGAGCACCTCGCTGATGCTCTTCCCCTCGTACTGGATCTCCAGCGTGTCCTGGTTGTACCGGGCGCGCTTGCACGACGGGCAGGTCACCTCGACGTCGGGCATGAAGTGCATCGCGGTCTTGATGATGCCCTCGCCCGCGCACTCCTCGCAGCGGCCGCCCTTCACATTGAAGGAGAACCGGCCCGGCTTGTACCCGCGCTCGACCGACTCCTCGGTGTTGGCGTAGAGCTTACGGATCGTGTCGTAGATGCCGATGTACGTAGCCGGGTTCGACCGGGGCGTCCGCCCAATCGGCGACTGATCGATGTTGATGACGTCCGTGACGTGCTCCAGGCCGTCAATGGCGTCGTGGTCACCGGAAAGGACGCGGCTGTCGTAGTGGTGCGCGTACAGGCGCTTGTACAGGATCTCGTTGACGAGAGAGCTCTTGCCGGATCCTGAGGCGCCCGTAATGCACGTGAAGACGCCCAGAGGGAACTCGACATCGACGTCCTTGAGGTTGTTCGCACGCGCGCCACGGATGACGAGCCGCTTGCCGTTCGCCGTGCGCCGCGTCTCGGGCATGTCGATCTGCTTGCGGCCGCTGAGAAACTGCCCCGTCAGCGACGCCGGATGCTCGATGATGTCGTCGAGCGTGCCCTCCGCCACGATCTCGCCGCCGTGGACACCAGGCCCCGGGCCGAGTTCCAGGATGTGGTCGGCGGCCCGGATCGTCTCCTCGTCGTGTTCGACGACGATCACAGTGTTACCGATGTCCCGCAACTGCCGCAGCGTCTCGATCATCTTCACGTTGTCTTTGGGGTGCAGTCCGATGCTCGGCTCGTCCAGCACATACAGCATCCCCATCAACCCTGAGCCGATCTGCGTCGACAGCCGGATGCGCTGCGATTCCCCACCCGACAACGTCCCAGAACGACGGTTCATGTTCAGGTAGTCGAGGCCGATACCCACGAGGATGTCGAGTCGCGCCGTGACCTCCTTGAGGATCTGCCCTCCGGCCTCCGCGTGCCTGTCAGGAAGCTCGACGGCCGCGGTGAAGTCGCGAAGTTGCGAGAGATGCTTCTCGCCGGCTTCGTGGATGTTCAAGCCCTGGATGGTTACAAGCGCGCGTTGGGGCTTGAGACGCGTGCCATCACACTCAGGGCAGGTGTGCTCAACCATCACCTTGCGGAGGTACTCCTCCATATGGGTGTTGGCGTCTTGCTTCCGCCGGTACCAGCGGTAGTGTCGGTCGATCCGATTGATAATGCCGTCGAACTTGAATTCGCGGCCCTCTCGGCGATGACCCCGCTTCGCGTCGGGCGGGATGACCATCTTGATCTTCTCGCCCTTCGTCCCGTGCAGGAGCAGGTCGACGACCTTCTTGGACAGGTCCGAGAACGGCACGTCCAGGCCGAAGCCGTGCTGCTTGGACATGCTGTACATGATGTGGCCGTCCCAGGTGTCCCGGTCGTACTTGTACGCCTGACGGACGAACGCGCCGTCCAGGATGCTGCGACTCTTGTCTGGGACTAACAGGTCGGCATGTACTTGGAGGTACGTCCCCAGACCCGAGCAGGTCCGGCACGCCGCCGCCGGGTTGTTGAACTGGAAGTAGGGAGGGCTCGGCTCGCCCATCGTGACGCGGTGCTCGGGGCACGAGAAGTCGTCGTGGAATGCGTCGAGATCGACCTTCCTGTCGTCGGCATCGGGTATGTGGATGCGCACGAACCCCTCGCCCATCGTGAGGGCCGCCTCGACGGAAACGAGCAGGTTCTTGTCGATCTCCGGGCGGACCACGAACTTGTCGACGAGGACTTCCATGTCGTAGCCCGTATCCTCGTCGAGTTCGACGTCCTCGCTGATGTCCGTGAGTTCGCCGTCGATGTAAAGCCGGCGGTAGCTGTTGCCGCGGATCTCACCCAGGAGGTAGGGGTAATCCTCGCCGTAGAGCTTCCACACTGGCGCGCGGAGTTCGATTTCCGTGCCCTCTGGCAGGGCGAGGATGTGTTCTACGATCCGATGGGCGGACCGTTGAGGGATCGGCACGTGACAGTAGGGGCAGTGCGCGTCGCCTACGGTGGCGTAGAGCAGTTGCAGGTAGTTGCCGATGTCGGTCATCGTGCCGACGGTGGAGCGCGGGTTGTTCCCGGTCGTCTTCTGCTCGATGGACACCACCGGCGACAGCCCGTAGACGAAGTCGACGTCCGGCTTCTTGAGCTGCGCCATGAACCGCTTCGCGAACGACGACAGCGATTCCAGGAAGCGCCGCTGTCCCTCCGCGTACACCGTGTCGAAGGCGAGGGAGGACTTGCCCGAGCCGCTAAGGCCTGTGACGACTACGAGTTGGTCCCGCGGTATCTCGACGTTGACGTTCTGTAGGTTGTTTTCACGCGCGCCGCGGACATCAATACTCGTCCTCAAAGAGCCATCTCCTCGTCGTAGTAGTAGGCAGCTTCCTCCATGCTTACCTGACTGTTCTTCGTGAGCCGCACGGGCGCGGACACCTTCTCTATCACGTCGCGATCCGCGAGCCATTCGCACGCCATGCTGATTTCGCTGGCCTGGGCGACCTTCGTGAAACGCTCCGTGATCTCCGTCGCCGTGCGTGCGCCCTGCTCTTCCGTCAGGAAGTCGTACAGGGGTTTGTAGATGTCGGTGACACGATCCATCAGGTACTCGTCGATCATCTCCAGCGCCTTGCCGATCGTCTCCTCGTCCTTCGGCCCGTCGATAAGATCCGTGTAGATCGCGTTGAAGAACGCGGGGTTGAAACGGATCGCCTGGTGGATCACCTCTCGCTGCGCGACTTCGCCGTTGGACAGCGTCTCCACGCGCGCCAGCGCTTCCACGACATGCATCAGCCATAGGAACGCGTAGTGCATGTCGCGCTTAACGTGGTAGAACTTCTCCGCCTTGGCGAGCGTCGGCATGGCCCAACTCGCGGCCTTCATTAGCTGGATGTCGCGGTCCCGCGATCCGAGCCGGTCCTTGTCCTCGTAGTACTCGCTGATCGTCTCGTCGCGCGAGAACAGCAGCGTGCTCTTCGCGAACGAGGCGTGGAAGAACGAACTCTGCATCGAGCCCTCGAGCATCTGCTTGAACCGCTGGCGAGGGTAGAGGACCACATGGATGTTGACGTCGTTCTCGACGAGCGCGAAGCCAGTGCGCCGGAGCTTCTCGTCACGCGAGACGAGGTAGATGTCGATGTCCGACTGCTCCCACACTTCGTCATACGAGAGGCTGCCGAACAGGATGGCCGCAAGGATGTGGTCGTCGCGTTCCACCTTCTCCGTGAACAGGTCGAGCGCCACCTGGTAGCGTTCCTTGACGTCGCTAGCCGCCGGCATCGCCGCTCCCTCCCGCCTTCGGCCGTGTCGCGGCCGTTGCGTCGTTCGGCATTCGCGGCCATTGTAGGCCGCGCTGTTCCCCTCAACGTGGCTACGGCCTCCACGTGGCGCGCGTTACAAAGGTGACCGCGCTCAGGCCGACACGACGTGGAGTACGCGTGGATCGCCTCTTCGTATATGGGACGCTGAGACGCGGATGTCGAGCCCACAGCATGCTCGCGGACGTCGCGCGAGAGATCGTAACCGCAGAGACGCCCGGGCAGTTGTACGCTCTGCCGGAGGGATACCCCGCGTTTCTGCGTGGCACGGGCGTCGTCGTCGGCGACTTGGTGAGTGTTCGGTCGTCGCGGGTCGCCGCGCTACTTCGCGAGTTGGACCGCTTCGAGGGCTACTTCGGCCCCGGTCTCTCGGCGAACATCTACACGCGCGAGACGCTGCCCGTGACTGTGCGAGAAACCGGCGCCACGCGCGAGGCGCACGTCTATATATACGCGAACGCCGCGCGGGCGCGAACGCTCGGCCGCCGTCTGGACACGGGTGATTGGGTCGGCAGTCGGGGCGCGGCGGCCGCAGGCTCGTAAACCGATTGCGCCGCCCGCGCGTCCTTCAGAGGTGGACCTGAGGGTCTGTTGTGCGGCGTGAAGGATCGGAGGACGACATGGATTCGACTTTCGCCGACGAGTTCGAGGATCACGAAGCTCCCTCCAAGGGCGGACGCAAGCTAGACATCCGCCGTCTGCTCGGGTTTCTCGTGATCGCGGCGTGCATTGGCGCGCTGTGGAACACGCCGTTCATCAAGCCGCTCAAGCTGTTCGTCGTCTTCCTGCACGAGGCCAGCCATGCGCTTGCCACCGTCGCCACCGGCGGCAAGGTGGTCGACATCCAGATATTCTTCACCGAAGGCGGCATGGCGCGTAGCCTGGGAGGCTCGCGCTTCTGGACGCTCATGGCCGGGTACCTCGGCAGTCTCCTGTGGGGCGGGGCGATCCTGATCGTCGCGTCACGGACGCGCCTGACGCGTGCCCTTGCAGTGGCCATCGGCCTCGCTGTTGCAGGCGTGACACTCTTCCACGTGCGGAACCTGGCTGGCTGGGGCTTCGGCGCGGCGTTCGGCGGCGCGATGATAGCCGGCGGCCTGCTGGTGCGCGAGGGCGTCGTGAACTGGATGCTGCGCGTGATCGGCCTAACGAGCTGCCTGTACGCGATCTACGACATCTCGTCCGACGTGCTGATGCGCCCCGAGGTCGGCTCCGACGCGCGCATGCTAGCCGAATACACCAGCTTCCCGCCGTTCCTGGCCACGACGCATCAGACCTTGTTCTGGGGCGGGTTGTGGATGGCGTTGAGCATCGTCGCGACCGTGGCGATTCTGCGCATCGCGGCGACGGCAAAGCCGGCGGACGACAGCGCCTAGTGGCCCACCACGTTGGCTGTGTTGTATGCCGCGTGGCGTAGGGGATAGCGCGAATGCCTTCCCCTAGCAGGGGAAGGTTACGATGGGGTCCATCCGTGGCCCCTAGATCCCCTGTTGCGAACCACTAGCGCATCACCGCCAGAGGTCGTGGATGTCGTCGATGCCGCGCACGAGCATCGCGATGCGCTCGATCCCCAGGCCGAAGCCGTAGAGGCTGACTTCGTCGGGCTCGAAACCAAGCCCTGCGACGACATCGTCCTTCATGCGCCCTACGCCCATGAGTTCGACCCACTCGGCGTTGAACTTCGCCTCGACCTCCCAGCCGGGGTCGGTGAACCCGAACTCACCCGCTTGCCATCGCAGCTCCGGCGCCCCGGTGACCGTTCGGAGCATGGCTTCCACGCATTCGCGGAAACGCTCCTCGGTGACGTCTGACGCCAACCACGCCGCCTCAACCTGATGGAACACCTGGGAGCGGCGCGGGCCGGGCGTGTCGTCACGGAACACGCGGCCGGCTGCGATCACGCGGCAGGGCGCGGCCCGGCCGCGCAGAGCGTCGAGGAGCGACGGCGTGAGGTGCGACCTCAGCACGGTGTTCGTATCGACGTCGATCGCCTCAGCCTCAGCGGCGGCCGCAGCGCCGAGTACATCGGCGTTCAGCGTCCGCGGCTCGATCTCGCCACGCGGCGCAACGACCTCGAATTCCGGCAACGCCTGGCGTATCGCTTGCCACGTGTCGGCGATCGGGTGGCCGTCTTGCTCCAGCGGCCTCGGCTTCGCTAGCAACTCAGCGGCGAGTCTGTTCGTGAATTCGTCCCCCAGCCGGCTGTCCCGCAATGTGTCTTCTGCCATTGTTCCTATCTCCTCGCGTAGGCGCTTGCGCGCGCGGTGGAGACGCGTCTCGACGGCGGTCACTGATGTCCCCAGGAACGCGGCGATGTCGCGCTGCGAGAACTCCGCCAGGTAGTGGAGGAGCAGCGTCTGCCGAGCGACCTGGTTGAGCACGCGCAGAGCCTTCAGCAGCGCATCGCGATCCTCACCCGCCCGCAGCCCGGCATCCGGCGCCCGTCCGGCGTGTTGCGCCTCGTGGTGCGTCCACGCCGTGGGAGTCTCCCGCCGACGATACGCCTTGCGCTGCCAGTCCCGGCACATGTTCGACGCGATCCCTCGCACCCACGCGCCAAACCGGCCGGCGTCTCGCAACGTCGCCAGCCTTTCGTAGGCGCTCAGAAAAGCGTCCTGCGCGATGTCCTCCGCCTCTGTGAAGTCGCGCGTGTGGCTGACGGCCAACGCGTACACAGCTTCCTGGTACCGCTTCGTCAGTTCGCCGAACGCGTGGACGTCGCCCGCAATGGCGTGCCGCACCAGTTCGGCGTCCGTTCCCGCCATGTCGATCGTCTCCGTGTGGTCCGTTCTCGCACTATGTCGCGCGAGACACGCCATACCTCACAGGAATCTGCGGGGAACCGACTGCGAGCGGCCGATTGCGGGAGTCGCGCTAACCACCACGTGGGCCGCGCATGCAGGAATGCCTTCGCCTTGCCGGGAAAGCCAGAATGGGGGTGCACGGCGCGCGGCGAGACCGGGCGCCTACGCCTGGTAGTTGGCAGCGAAGCCGTGGGTAGGAGCGTACCCGATGCGCCGAGTAGCCTCAGCGATGAGGAACTTCGCATTCGGCACGTCCGCGCAGATGTGCAGGACATCCCACCGCGCAGCAAACCGAACGTCGGAGCTGGCGTCCCGTCCCAGAGCGCCCCGGAAAGCCTGAGCGGCGTCGCGCACATCCACCCACATCAGATCGACCGGCTCGCCCGCCACGTCCTCCTCGCGCACGACGCGGCCGAGGCGCAGCGATGTCCCGGTGATCGCGTGGTCGCGGGCAAATTCGCGGACGGTCAGTTCGCCGAGGTACTTCGAGAACGTCGACATCTCGGGGCGGGGCAGTGGTTTCCAAAGCTCGCTGATGTACACGTCGTCGGGATACGAAGCGAACACCTCCAGCGTGCCCGCGCACGCGACACGACGGACTCCCGCCTCGACCGCGGCGGTCATCAAGACGTGGGTTCCCCGTGTCGCCAGGTCCAGCAGCAGCTCTTCGCGGGTGAGGTCGGGTTCCTCGAACGAGTCGGGCGTCTCACAGGTGTGGATCACGGCGTCCACGCCAGCAATGAGCGGCGCTACAGCTTCCGCGTCGCGGAGATCGGCCCGAAGGGATTCGCGGGCCTCTGACCCCGACGAATCGACGAGATCGGTCAGCCGAAGCTCGTGATCAGGCGCCAACTCCGTCGCGATCGCCCTGCCGAGTTCGCTCGTGGCTCCGGTAATCAACACCTTCATGATGTGGGCCTTCGGTAGAAGTCCTCGACGCGCGCCAGGGGTTCGTACCCCAGCAGCCGGCGCGCCTTGCCGATCGAATACTTGCCCTGCGCAAGGTAGCTGTGCAGGTCAAATTCCTGGTAGTTTTCCGGTACGGTCTCGATCTCCAGGGCGAGCCGGCACGCCTGTTCGAGGTCCTCCCACACGATCGTGAAGGGCGGAAAGTCTCGGCCGGTCACGTGCTGCGTGGGTCTGGCCCCAAGACCGTTGAACAGGAAGCAGAGCGTCGTGATGTCGTGCTCGCGGGCGTATGTCCGGCACACCTCGTTGCTGAGGTGCTTCGTCAGGAAGTAGTAACCCACGCCGGGCATGTGCGGCGGGTCGTCGATGTCGAAGTCGTGGTCGTACCGCGTGCCGCGAATCTGCTGCGGCCCCGTGTGCAGCACCTTCCCGATGCCGTGTGCGACGGCGGCCCGCATCGTGTTCAGCGCGCCGCGGACGTTCACGTGGAAGCTGTGGACAGGGTCGGGACGGACCACGGTCAGGTTGATGATGGCGTCCATGCCGCGCGCGGCGTCGCGCACCTGCTCGTAGTCGGTGACGTCCACGTCGATCGTCGGCTTGCCGTCCGGATGCGGGATGATGTCCGACAGCGTCAGGTCGTATTCGCCTTCGAGCCCGGGCGTGACGAACGGGCCGATGTTCCCGCACGCCCCGAGGACTAGCACCTTGATCATCGTCTGCTCCCCGCCTCTTGCGGCGCCCGCTCACGCATCGGTTGACCTGCGGTAGAACTCCTCGATAGGCGCCAGCGGCTCATACCCAAGGATACGGCGCGCCTTGTCGATGGAGAACTTCCCCTGCCCGAGGTGGCTGTGCAGGTCGAACATCTGGAAGTTGTCCGGGATCGCCTGGATCTCCAGCGCCAGCCGACAGGCGTGCTGAAGGTCCTCCCAGACGATCATGTACGGCGGGAAGTCGCGGCCGGTCACGTGCTTCGTCGGCCTCGCGCTCAGGAGATTGAAGAGGAAGCACACCGTCGTGATGTCGTGCTCCCGGGCGTACGTGCGGCAGATTTCGTTGCTCAGGTGCTTGGTCAGGAAGTAGTACCCCACGCCCGGCATGTGCGGAGGGTCATTGAGGTCGAAGTCGTGGTCGTACCGGCCGTGGCGAATCTGCTCGGGGCCGGTGTGCAGCACCTTCGGGATGCCGTGTTCGGCCGCGGCCTTCATCGCGTTCAGCGCGCCGCGTACATTCACCTGGAAGCTGAGAACGGGGTCGGGACGCACAACCGTCAGGTTGATGATGGCGTCCATCCCGCGGGCGGCATCTCGCACCTGCCCGTAGTCGGTCACGTCGACGTCGATCGTGGGCGTGCCGTGGGGATGGGGGACGATGTCGGAGAGCGTCAGGCCGTAGTCGTCTTCGAGCCCGGGCGTGACGAACGGCCCGATGTTCCCACACGCGCCCAAGACGAGCACCTTCTTCATCGCGGGCTTCATCGCGGGGTCCCTACGGCGCGGGTCTGTGTCTCGGGGTCTACTTGTCGCGCGTCGCGCGTACGGTCGCCCATTCGTCAAGCATCTCGTCGTGCGCCAGATGTCGCCAGCTTACGTTCTCGTACTGTTCGCGCACGTCGTCGGGGCAGTCGTCGAGCCAGTCTTCTGCGCCGTCTTGGGGCGCATACCCGAGGAGCTTCGCCGCGCTCGCGAGATCCTGGTAAGCCTTCGGATGGTTCGAGATGCCGTTCACGATCGCGAACAGCACGTTCGACTGAATCGACTTGTCCACCAACTGCGCGATGTCGCGGCACGTGATGAGCATGTAATAGCCGCGAACGCCGCCCGCCTGGTCCGTCGGGCTGAATCCACCGATGCGCATGCACACCGAACCGATGCCGTGCGCGTCGGCGTAGTACCGAGCGATGGCCTCTCCCGCGGCCTTGCTGACGGCGTAGTGCGAGTCGGGGCGGACGGGCATCTCGGTAGTCGCGAACACGCCGGCCTTCTCCCACATTCCGCTGACGTGGTTCGTGCTCGCGAACACCACGCGCGGCACGCCCGCCTTCACGGCGGCCTCGTAGACGCAGTACGTGCCTCGGATGTTCGCGTCGAGCAGCAGGTCGAAGTCGGCGTTGCCGGGGATGCCGGCCAGATGCACAATCGCGCGAACGCCCTCGCACGCATCAACCAGCGCGTCGATGTCGGTGATGTTCCCGACGACGTTCTCGTCGGCTTCTGTGGACGGGCGCAGGTCGAAGGAGCGCGTGCGGTACGTGCCCCGCAACTCGCGGCATAGGGCCGTTCCGATGCGTCCCAAGCCACCGGTCACTAGAATGGTGTCCACTGAGGCGCTCCGGGCGGGGTGGCGGCTGCGTGGGCGATGAGAGGTGGTGCCGGCGGTCGGACTTGAACCGACACGACCCGAGGGTCGGGGGATTTTGAATCCCCTGCGTCTACCAATTTCACCACGCCGGCACGGTCACTATTATGCGCGCGCACCGCCCCTGGGGCAAGACTGCGACGAGCGTCGTGCCAGGCCGCCAGACCCTACGATAGAACCCGCGACTAACCGCCGGAGACGCCGGGTCCTCGGAGTTCCTGGCCCGCAGTGGATGCGCGCACAAACCGTCGCAACTCGCCGTCGTGCCCAGGACCGTCGCGGCCAGGCATCACGCGTGCCGACAGCGCTGAGAGTGCTGCGCGGCAGCCGGCCGGGTGGAGCGAAGCACGAGACAGATCACTAACGCCGCCACTCGGAAACACCACGTCGCTCGCCTGATTGGCGACGTACCCATACGACGTGCTACTCTACATGTGCGCCGGCCGCCTCGGAAGCAGGGCGCCGGCAAGACGGGGAGCACCCTCGATGACGATCCGGCAGGCCATCGCGCTTGTGGCCGTCTCGGTGTCGTGCGTGACCTTCGGTCGCGCGGAAGAGACGGCGGCGACCGGGACAGGCCCGGGGCCCAGCCGCAGTGCGGTCAGCGGGCGGTCGGCTCCCTCCGCTACCGGCGTGCGTGGCCACCTTAAGGACGTCGCGTCGCACCGTCCGATCGCCAACGCGGTGGTGAGCTACATCGGCCAGGGAATGGCAGAGCCCGCGGCCGTGGTGGCCAGGCCTGACGGCTCCTTCGAGATCACGGGAATGGAACCCGGCCCCTACGTCCTAACCGTGACAGCGGACGGGTACCGACCCCGCATCAACATCAACGTCACGGTCGTGGCAGGGGCGGTGTCCCTCGCAGGAGTGCTGCTCCGCGAAGCGCTGCCTATGTGGGTCAGAGTACTGCGAGCGGGGCTGCTGCAGGTCTGGGCCGCTCCGCTCTTGGCAATGTGGGTCGCGTTGTGGGCCACACGCGGGGTATGGACTGCTTCGGAGGCCCCGCCGTTGGGGACCGGCGCCCGAGCGCTCGTCGGGGTGGGTGTGGGCCTGCTCGTCACGATCCCGCTAGCGCTCGCGCTGTTCGGGCTGACCCGGCCGCGGCCCAGCGTCCTCGACGGTCTGTTCACCGGCTCCCAGTTCTGGGCCTGGAATGGCGCCATCGGCGTGGTCAGAGGCATCGCAGTGCTTGTCGGCCCGCTTGTCGGGGTCGTCGTCAGCCTGACCCCACGCGTGCTGTCGGACCGACGTCGCTCAGCGATGCTGGCGGCCATCGGCGGGAGTGCTGCGGCGATGGCAGTCGCCTGCACGCCTGCGGCCAGTTCTGGCGCCGGTTCATTGCTCAGAATGCTGACCATGCTGGAGCTATCCGCGCACGGCCCGGCCTTGGTGACGTACGTCGCGGTGGCGCTCCTGGGCGGCGCGACCGTAGGCGCCCTCGTGGGTCTCAGTGTGAGCCACGCTGTCGCGAGCCTGTGCCCCCGACGCGCATCGGCGCCCGGGCGGGACGACGCGCGCGCCCACGACAGTGCCTGAGCCTCCAGTCGGCGCGCGAACTGTACCAACCGTTGGCCACCTCTGCCCGGTGCCAGGTTGGCGTGCCGCCCGGGGGTATGCTGGGCGGTGGGCGGTGGAGAGTGTCGGTATCGCTGGCGCGCCAGCCGCGCCCTTGGAGTCCGCATGCGAACCCCTTACACGCCCGTAGCCATCATGCTGCTCCTGCTATGCGCCGCCGCCGCGCGCGCGGAGGACGCGACAGCGCCCGACGGACGTGTGCGGGTGGCCGCCATCGAGTCTGCGACAGCCGCTGCGGGCCCGACCGTCGACCAAACGGATTCCACCGAGGCGAACGGCATCCCTCACGCTTCCCCGACCGCCGAGACGGCGACCACCGAATTCGCGGGGACCGTAACCGACAGACTCACGCGGGATCCCATATCCGGCGCGACGGTCATGATGATGCGCGGCAAGTCCATCACGTCCGAGCCCGAGCCCGCGGTGACCGACGGCCAGGGGAGGTTCGTCGTCACCGACATTCGGCCCGGCGTCTACGGCCTTATGGTCGTGGCTAACGGCTACCGGACGCGTCTGTGGCCCATCGTGTGGGCCGTAGGGCCCGAACCGATGCTGGTTATCGACGTCCAGATGCGGCCACCCCTCGGCTTGTTGGCATCGCTCAGCCACGTCGGCGCCGTCCCGGCATGTCTGGCAGCCCTATTGGCGATGTCCGTCGTCTTCGCTGCAGTGCGACACTTTTGGCTGCCGCTCCCGTCACCCAGCGTAGGGGTCGCGGCCCGAGCCGCCCTTGGGCTCGGCGCTGGGCTGCTCGTTGGGCCGAGCGCCGCGCTGCTCGCATGCGCCGTCATCCGGCTCGTTTCCACCGCCGGCCCAGCGCTTCCAGATGGGGTGCTCTTCTGGGCCCGCTATGCCGGCTACGGAGCCATCGGCGTCGCGGGATTCGGCGTCGCGCCGGTAGTCGGCCTCGTGACTGCCATCAGCGCGCGTGTCGCGGTGGCCCCCGCGCGCGCCGCGACGGTTGCTGCCTGCGGTGGTCTGGCCGCCGCGCTCTCCCTGTGTCGGAGCGCGGTAAGGTACGGATGGCACGAGTACCTCGGGACGTCCACCGTGTGTAGACTCACAGGAGGGCCGGCGCACCTGAGCGCCGCGCACATGGTCATCGTGTGTGTCGCCGTTGCCGCAGTGACCGGTGTGGTGGGGGTCAGCGCCAGCCTGCTGATTCGCGGCCTGACCGATCGACTTTCGAGGCCCGGGGTCTGATGGCGTGCGGAGCGGCAGCCGGCAGGGCCGCCACGGATGGCGACCACGCCAGCCTCAGTTCTGCGCCTGCGGCGCGCCCTCGATTGAGCTACACGCCCGCGGCCTAGCGAACGCCCTTCACCGCCGCCCACGTGGTCGTGGCCTTACCGGCAGGATCGACCGCCGTGACCAGCGTCGCCTCAAGACCGTCCTTCATCAACGCCTGGATGTCGGCCTGCCCGAGCGCGACGTTGAAGACCGCCACCTCATCGATGCGCCCCGTCAGGTCCCAGCCCGCGGCCTTCCACTGTCCGAGCCAGATTGCGCCGCTCTCATTCGCGTCGGTGAACGTGGGGCTCCCGACGGACGACTCGTTCACCGGCTCGCCGCCGGAGTAGAGTGTAAGCGTCGCCCCGTCGTGCGTCAGAGCCACGTGCGCCCACTCACCGGGAGCGTGCTGCCCGCCGCGGATGCCGTTGTCGATGTTGTTCGTGCCCGTCATGACGCTGGCATAGAAGTCGGCGTCGCCCGCCTGGATCGTCGGGTTGTGCCAATCGCGCTCCATGACGCGCGAGTTGGCGTTGGGCACGGATACGACATCCACCCACAGCATGTAGGTCAAGCCGTCGAGGTAGTCGTCGGTCGTTGGGCTCGCCGGGATGGCGACGTGGCTGGCCCCGTCGAACGCCAACGCCGCGCCACGGTGGCCGTCGGTCCACGTGGCCCCGACGATCGCGCCGTCGTTGCCGTTGCCGGACGAGTCCATCGCTACGTCTCCGCTGCCGCCGTCCAGAAGCCATAGGCCGACGACGCTGTCAGGATCGACGGCCGCAGACGCCGACGCCACGAGCCCCGCCAACACAACAGTCATCACTGCGCGCATCCGTTTCCCTCCGGTGGTGCATGGCGGCTCGGCCTGCATTTGGCCCGCCCGCCTACGTCGGGTCGCGACAGTCATTGTGCCCGTACACGCCTGGCCGACGCACCGTGCGCGCCGCGCGCTGGCAGCGACCGACCCGGCGCACAGCAGCGACCGGAAGCGGCCCATGTCCGGTTGGCGGCCAACTGGCCGATGCGCTACCGTACGGATAGCGTCGACCAGCCCGCAGGCACGTGCCAGCCGACGGGCACGGGACACGCAATAGATGCCCCAGCGCCCGCGGCCGCGATTCGTTCGGACGCCGTGGTCGTCTAGGGCGGGAGCGGCGACGACGCGAGAGGATGCGCGATGCGAAGCCCACACGCAGCAGGCGTCGTAGCGGTCGTCGCAGCTGTCATCCTATGCGCTCCCTTCGGGTGCGGCCGGGACGAACCGGCTTCGCGGTCTATGGTTCTCCACGTGCACACATCGTCGACCAACGTGGATGGTCGCGTGACGACGGAAATCGACGGTGACGTGAGAGACGAGACAACCGGGGAGCCCCTCGCCAACGCGAAGGTCGAACTCCGGAGCGACGACGACCCCGGGCCGGAGCCCGTCGTGACCGCCGCGGACGGTATATATCGCTTCCAAGACGTGACGTCGAGAGACTACAGGATCGCCGCCACGGCCGAGGGCTATACCGCTACGGGCATCTACCCCAACACTGCCCTGTCTGGCCCGTTGGCCGACGGTGTCCACGGCCGCGTGGTCGATGCCTCCACGGCGGAGCCGATCGCAAACGCCACCGTCGAGCTCCGCAGGGAGACCGGGGGCCCTAAAGAGACCGTTGTGACAGCCGCGGACGGACGCTTCCGCTTCCCGGGCATCGTGGGTCGGGAACACGACATCTCCGTCAGGGCGAAGGGCTACGGAGCCCGCTCCATCCACGGCCACTCGAACAAGCCAGGCGTGCCCGGCCGCACGATATTCAGGATGCGACCACGGCGGCCCTTCCTTGCCGAACTACGCCGCACGGTCCCACTGCGCGAATGGGCCGCGGCCGCGCTCGCTATATCGGTGCTGCTGTGGGTGGGTCGCAACCGATGGCGTGACCCAGGACGCCCCCGCGTCGGACTCGGCGTCAGGGCTGTTCTCGGGTGTCTTGTCGGCCTGCTCGTTGGCGCCTTGCTGTCCATCGCTGTGGTGGCCGGGGTCCACGCGCTCGCTGACGGCCTGCCGCCCCTTCCCGACGGAACTCTCTGGCTCGCCAATCTGGCCGCCTCCTACGCGCTGCTTCCCGTAGCCGCGCTGTGCGCCCCGATGCTCGGCCTCGTAGTGAGCGTGGAACCGCGCGTCGCCTTGGTCCCGTTCCGGTCGGCGGTGGTGGCAGGCTGTGGGGGACTCGCAGCGGGCGTCGCAGCCTGCTACGACCCTTCGAGGAACGGGTTGGCTGGGATGCGGAACATCGCCCAGATGATGGAGGGCGCTGACGACCGTCGGACTCTCGCGGTGTACATGGCGATCGTGCTGGCCGGCGGCGTCCTCGTCGCCGCATCGGCGGGTTTGGCCGTGAGCTACGCGATCACGGCGCTACACACCCGGCGCACGACGCACCGCGCAGCACGCCCTCGCCGAGAACTCGATCCCGCGTAGCTGCGGCTGGAGCCGCCGCCATCGCCCAGCCGGTCACACACACGTGTCGGCTGCACGCAGGATGCCCATACGAACGCCGGGCGACGCGCCTACGAACGACGAGGCGTCGCCACGCAATCGCAGAAGCCGAACGCGGGTGATCGCCGTTCCCTGAAGCGCGAAAGCCCGCCGAAGCGGGTCATTCAGGGGGAAGGTAGTTGGGGTGAGCGAGGGGATTTGAACCCCCGACCACCTGATCCACAGTCAGGGGCTCTGCCAACTGAGCTACGCTCACCGTGCGTGTCTACGACGATACACCAGCCTATCTTTCCCGATTTCTTTCCTGAGCACGCCCGCATCTCCCTGTCTACCGGCGCTTTCTCATTGGTTCGTGCGGTTGCTCTCGGCTTCGTGGCCGCCCTTAGCCCCGACGGCCACCGCCCGCGATTCGGCCCACGCTTCGATGTCCGACGGCCGGAATCGCAGCACCGAGCGTGAGAGCTTCATGTGCGGGATGGCCTTGGCGTGCACCCACCCGTAAACCGTCTTGGGCGAGACGCCGAATAGCGCCGCTACATCGTCCACATTCAGGAATCGCTCGTTGCCCACCATCGTGCTTCCTCTCCCGTTTTAGGCCGCTGCCGACGCCGCCATGCCCTTGCTCGTTTCGTCCGTTAGGTGATGCCCACCCGACTCCCGGAAACGCCTTCACGGGCCTCCTGCTGCGTCGTCCCCGAAGCCCAGCGGATCGGACAGCGCCCTGCTGAAGTCGTCCTCGACTCGGAGCATCAGCGCCCGTGTCGCCAGGCCGTCGATACCTGCGAGCTCCTCCGCCCGGATCTGTATCAGCGTAGGCGCGTCCCGCACGAGCAGCGCCGTCAGCCAGTCTCGCGCCTTGCCGTCACCGTCGAGCGCGTCTAGGACGGCCCGACGGCATATCCCTCGCCAGTCCTCGATACTCACCGCGTCCGATAGCGCGAGCAGGTAGTCCGTTTCAACCGCCCGACACGGCCGCCCCGGCCCGCCCGGGTTTCCCTTCACGAAGCGGCCGCTCTCGTCGCGCACCGTCTTCGCGCCGTCAATACGGCTCGCAGCGTTGCTCATGGCTTGTCCCTTCGTGAACCGGCCGGGACGCTCTCCGCGGCGTCGCGCTCGGGGCTCCCGGCGAGCTCGTGGGTGTGGCGGGCCTCGTCGTCGGCCCGTCCACGAGCAGGAATAGAGATGGTGATGACGCCCGCCCCAACCTCTACGCGTGCGCTCTCGCCCTCCTTGTTGAGCGCGAGGATGGCAGCCGCGGCGGTCAGCCGCGTGTTGACATCGTCCGAGCGCAGCGCGATTCGCAGCGCCCCTAGCGCGAGGACGACGCCGTAGTCCGCGCCGAAGTCGCCCGCAATTGCCTCGTTCGTGCGCTGATCGGCGACGCCATCCGACATGCGATGCTCCTTCAGAAGGGGATGTCATCATCGGTTTCGGTATCCGCGTCCACGTCGTCGTCGCGGGCCCTACGCGCCGCCTCGAATGCGTCGAGAGCCGCCTTGTCCACCGCCGCCTTGAGCGTCGCCGGGAACACAACCGTGTCGTGGTAGTCGTCGCCGACTCTCCGCGCGGGCGGGTTCACGAAGTGCCGCACACCGTTGGCGCCCTGGTATCGGCGCACGTTCCAGTGTAGGAATTGCGACTGCCCGATGTCGATGTCGATCGACGCCTTGTCGTCGTTCTCCCACTCGAAGCGTGTGATGTTCACGTTCGCCATTACTGGCCCCTTCCTGACATTGCCGTTCGATAACGCGCCTCGTCTTCGCGCGCCGCTTCCTGGATGGCCACGCGCTCCGCGCGCGCGTCATCATCCTCCCCCGTGGAGGCAGGGATTCTATCGTCTGCATCGTCCGTATCGTCGGGACGCCCGCCACAGGACGATCCCGATCCCGACGATACCGCGGCGGCATCTCCGCCATCCCCACGGGCATCGTCGGCGATCGAGCTGAGCGTGATGGTGTTCACCGTCCCATGCGCTCGGCGGAACGTTATGCCCGCGTCGGCAAGGTAGGGCGCCACTTCCGCCATGCGACGCGTTACCCAGTGCGCCGTCTTGGGGAACCCCTCGGCGTGTTCAATCTTCAATCGGGCGGCCACGGTGGTGAGTTCGCCGAACAGCTCCGTCGGCGTACCTACCCACTCCTCGCGCTCCGCCATCATGTCTACGACGGCTGCGGCGACTGGATGCCCTTGAAGCACCTCATCGTTGATGCGGCCGACGTTCCCGCTGAACGCCGTCAAGAAGTCGCCGTCGCTTGCGCCCATCGCGCGCGTGATCGCGATGCCCCATCGGGCGAAGTCCGCCATGCGAGGGAGCCGATCCGTTTCGACGGCTGGATACAGTTCGAACGCACGTGCTAGTGTGTCGAGGATGCCGCCCAAGATGCGCGGGCGATCTCGCGCAAACTCCGGCCAGAGCTCCGCCTCGGGCCTCCGCTCTCCAGGGGCAATCCGCTCCAGCCCAATGAGGATCGCGCGATCCAAGAGATCGGGACGCGTCGCCGCAACGCTGACGCCGTTCAGGCCCACGGCTCGACGAAAGCTGTAGATGACATCGTCGTCATCGGTGAACAGCGCACGCTTCGAGAAGCCGCCTCCCGTCACCGCGCGACATAGGGCGTCCGACGCCCAGTCCGGGATCATCCCGAGATTGTCGAAGGCCACGAAGTAGTGGTGCGAAAGCAGTTGCACAAGTTCGCGCTCGGCGCGGGGTAGCGTGCACATTTCGATCGCGGAGGGATCAAGCAGACACTTCAGGACGCGAAACGCTGTCGATTTGCCCGAGCCTTGCGTGCCGTGCAGAATCAGGGCTGGCCGCGGGGTGTCAGGGATCAGAGCCGCCACCACGTATACGAGCAGCAGCAGCATGTCGTCCGCGTCCTCTACCGGCAGATACTTCGCCAGGAGGCCTAGATCGCCGTCGCGGGAGGGATCGACTTGCGCTTGTTGATGAGCGAAGCGCCGGAACACGAGTGGCGGCTCGTCCGCGATGTCCCATTCACCATCCCCAACCCGGATCGCCCGCCAACGTTCATCCGCAAGATCGATCCAGATTGCACCTTCGCTCCGCGCCACGCGCGTGTGCAGGCCGTGACGTTCAGCCCCAAAGCGCGCGCGGCCCTCTATCACGTGGCGAGAAGCGACTAGAGCGTCACTGTTCGGTGCGGAGCCCTCGCTCATGTGGTAGGCCCGGGCCAGCCAGGAACGGAACGTAGACGATCTGACGGGCCACGTTTCTGAGTGATCGCCTACGGCGAACCGCGCGTAGGCCGTGTCGTGTTGGTCGTGGAAGAGCGTCACGGCTTCCGCGATCTCGATCAGACGATCGGCCTGCTTTGGCTCCTTGCGCGGAGGCGCATCCGCCGACGGAGCGGCGGCGATGCTGGGCGGGCCGGCACTGGGCAGGGCTCTGGGGGAACCCTCTCCCGCGTCGAGCCCAGACTTCATCGTCGCAATCGCCTCGGCGGACTGGAGTCCGCACATACTGGCCGCCGTGAGGAGCTCGCGCTCGACATCACCACGCCCGAGGGCCCCGGCACCAACAAGGGTGCCCAGTGAAAACGCCGCCCGGTTCAGCACGCAGTTGCGCGTGCCCTTCGCCGCTCCTCGCACTGCCGCCACTTCGTCGCGCAATGCCGCGTCGGCGTAGCGGACACTACCAGCTGGCGCAAGGTTGTCGCCCCCGCTCGTTGGGCCGTGCGCCTCGCGTTCGAGCGACGCCATCTCGTAGGTGAGGCCGAAGTCCGCCGTGAGGATGCGCACCGGCCGCGCCGGATCGTATTTGTGGTTGAGAGTGCCGGGGAGCCGGAGAACGCGGGCCAGGTCGCTGGCCGCTGGATCGCCGCCTACGCAGACGGCCCACGCGCGCTGCAGGCGCTTCGCCCTTTCCCGCTCGGCGTCGGACGCAATCGCAAACGTCCGGGCGAGAAGCCAGTAGCAGTGGTAGCCCCCGCCGGAGTCCACGACTACCGACGGACACGTCGAGAGCCCGCGCACATGCTGCAGCGCGGCCTCCTTGCCCCCCGACGGATCCGAGTCGATGTCGGCATACACCGTGTTGATCGCCGCGATGTCGTTGACGCGCGCGCGCTGATTCGGCCCCCGTTTCGACGTGGTGGGGTGGACGCCGAAGTAGGCGGAATCGGCGATTATCGGGAGGGTGCCGCCGACGTGCCACCAAGTGGCGCGCCGCTCCCCAAGCTGCCATGCGTAGGCAGCTTGGCCGCCGCGATGTAATGCGTCGAGGAGCTGCTGTGCATTACCCATCGTCGCGCCCCCGTCTCGCGTGGTAGCGGACGGCCTCGCGCAGCTCCTCTACGTCTTCCACCGCCACGCCGAGGGCCTCGGCGATGGCATGAGCGCGTGCGGCGGAGGGGCGCACGAAGCCGCGCTCGATGCCGGACACGGCGGACGCCGCCATCCCGGCGGCGGCTCCGAGCTGTGTCTGCGTGAGGGCGTTCCTGTTACGGATCTGCCGTAGTCGCTGTGCCTGCATGGCGTGCTCTCCTTACGGGTAAAGGAGAGCAGAGAAAATGACGTCTGACACGGACGACAATCGCGGCTACGCAAGTGCGGGCTATGACTACCTATTCGGGCAGGCGGACAGAAATCAGGGCAGGGCGGCCAGCATGGCGCGGAAGCGCGGGTCGGCTTGCAGCTCCTTGAAGCCTACGTAGCCGTAACCTTCGCGGCAACGGCGAAACGTGCGCGGGCTCATGATGACAGGCCCGCAGAGACGCTTGGCGCGGATCGCTTCGGCGACTCGCTCCACCGTCGGCGTCTCTCCGCTGTCCTGGACACTCCTGAAGGCGAGCGCGGTCTTGCGCAGGAAGTCGTCTCTTGACTCGAATGCAAGGCTCCCGCGTGGGCGCCCCGGCAGGTTCTTGCCCAGGAGCTTCCGGTGATACCACCGCGCGAGTGCGCGAGCGATGGGTTCCCCGTCAGCGATCGTGCGGCCTTCGATCTGGAGCAACGGGTCCGCCCAGGTATACATCGCCCGGGCCTCCATCTGCTCGAAGGACGACTCCCCCATCTGCTCGAAGGTCATCGCGGCAAGATCGGATTCCACCAGCCCGAACAGCCGCACCGCGCAGCTGGCGGCCCTGCGATGCAGAATCAGCCCGGCTTGGGCCCGAGGGTCGTCGGAGAGAGCGGGGATCTGCGGGCAGAGGGCCGTGCCGTCGTCGCCGCGATAGCCCGCGCGCCACTCGGCGATGGCGCCACAGCCAAGCGGAAGCGGAAGCGTGGTCGCCCAGTCCCACACCGCGGTCTCGGTCGAGGCCGCGGCGTCGCAGCCGTGCGCGTCCACTCCCCACGGGGGATGGAGCCCGCGTTGAGTGGCATGATGCAATAGAGAGGCGTGCATCGCGCCGAGGCATATGTGGTCGGGTTCCGGGGCGTCCTCGAACAGGAACGAGCCTGGAGCGGGCGTGTCCTCCGTCTGCGGATCGTCCGCGGGAGACGGGCTCGCCATCCCCGTGTGACAGGGCGGGACGTGCGGGCAGCGTTGCTCAGCCAAGTAGGACAGCGTGGGTGCGACAGTCAGGCCGTATTCGGGGGGCACGGTGTCTACCTCCACCAAGTCGGGGCAGCGGGAGAGGAGGTAGCCCCTCCCGCGCGCGTTGATCGGACGCGCTTCCCCTGTCTCAGATGAACGGCGCCCGCCGCCGACGGTTTACCGTCGCCTTGCGACAATGCTGCGAGGCTGTCGTCGGCGCGCGAACCCCTGCCACGAACGGCTTCGCGACGACACAGACGATACAGACGATGGTATCGGTGCGCTGACGGTCGGCGCGCGCCGCGACAGAAGGCGCGCGGACACGCGCGTCCGTGGACTCCAGGGTGCCCGGATTCAGTGTGGCTGAGATCGTGCGATATGCGTGTCGATGGATGAATCCGCCTAAGCCTAGAAGGTATGGAACGCAAGTGCATCCATGGGGTCGCTGTCGTCTCGCCAGATCGGGATACCGTCTGCGTTGAAGTAGTCCCGAGCGGGCGAGATCCTGATCGTATCTCGGACTGTCACAGTCGCGTGCTCGCCGATGTCGAAGTAGAGGAAGTCTTCGTCGAGGAAGAATCCCTCCTCGTCGAACAGACGCGACACAAACCAGGCCTCCATGGCGACAGGAGTCGTGTTCGTCGCCGTCAGCTTATACGACCACGTGGTGTCGCTCAGCCGCTTGAGCTCAAGACTGTCTAACCTGACAGGCGGATCCTCGACGATGACGTCCTGGCCGTAGCTCTGGGCGACGATGATGAGATCGAAAATGTCCACCGTGCCGTCGCGGTTCACATCGGCGGCGGGGATCGCTCCCCGGGCCTCCCATTCAAGCAGCAGGACGTCAGGACGTGCGACAGCGTAGGGATCAACGGTGTCGGGTGTGACGGCGTCGCCGTAGTCGCCACAGCCGACGGCGGAGAGTGTTACTAGCAGGGCGATTGCTGTCCGCATCCAGGGCCTCCCTCCACGGGCGGAGTGCGTCTCCGTCATGCACGTTGCCATTCCCAGCCCACAACGGGGGCCACGATCCGATCCGCGATGTCGCGTGGGATGACGGCCGCTCCGCTTGCGCGCTGTTCTCTTCCTGCAACCAAGAGCACATCCTCAATCGTCTCCGAATGAACAGTGAAGTCCGACGCATCCCACCATTCAATCGTGACTTTCACCCGAAGCGTGATGTCGGAGTTGCTGTGGAGGCTGAGGCGGTAGGTGTAGCCCCAGCCGCCCTCCACGCGCCCTACCGGCTGGATTTCTACGCGCGTGATGTCGGCGGCGTTCTCGTCGCTGCCCTCGTTCGGATCCCAGTCCCATGAGCGCTTGGCCACCGCGGGCAGCTGGGGAGACACGCCTACGCCGAATTCCGCGACGGCCCCGTCACTGAACATCACGACGAGCCCGTCGGACGTGGTATCCGCGCAGACATACTCCCACGCTATCTCGCCAGGCGCGCCCGTGGCCGCGTGGTCGTAGAGGCGATACGGCGGCCCGAACAGCTCACGCACCTGCGCCTCCGACATCCCAACCTGCACTTGATCGAAGTCGAGGCACGGGTTGAGTTCGTCCTCCCCGCATCCGAGCGCCGCCAGCACGAACAGCATCGCGAGGGCCCTGCGCATCAGTTGTCTCCTTCCCGCAGCGGTTAGGGCACCGTGCCGAAGCCTTCCGAGAGCTCGGCTTCCGCGGGCTCGTCACCGAATCTGAATCTCCTCGCCCGCCCCAAGCTGATGGCCCGCGCACAAACGTGGAGACTCACCTGAAGCGCAGACGCTGCTCCAGCACGTCTCGCAGGATGTCATTGCGCCAGCCTTGGAGAGCATCACGGCCCTTGTTCCACGCATCGCCGTGCACGATCTGCGCCAGGGCGGCAGCGGCGTTCGTGGCGTCGAACTGGACGACGCCGCCCGCCAGCGCCCTGTAGGTGTCTTCGTCCACGCGATCGCCCAGACGGGCGCGCAGTGTTTCGGCGTGTTTGGCCCGCGCGCTTTCAGGTGTCCCCGGTGAGAGTATGGAGAGCCCTGTGAAAGCATGCATCGCCTCTCCTAGGCCCGCCCAGTCCTCAACCAGGCAGTCGTTCCGGTAGTAACTCGTCAGCGCGGAAGCGACTACCAGCCGCTCTCCTTCCCATGCCGCCCGATACGGCTCAAGCACTGCTAGGGCTGCACTGCCCGCACGTGCCGCGCTGTCTCCCTGTTCCGTGCGTGCGCTCGGCTCGGCTTCCTCGAAGCCCTTGGCACGTGCATTGGCCAGCGCAACGCCGGCGATCATGCCCTCAGTGGCCCTGGCGATGCGGTCAGCGAGGGCGAATCTGATCTCCGCCTCTCGTTGCCTGCGCTGCCACCTGGACGAAAAGAACGCCATCAGGGCACCCAGAGCGCCGCCGCCCACGATGCCGCCGACGGCTTGCACGAAGAGTGGATGCACGAGTAACGGATGCTGACAGTTCACTTCCGCCTCCGCTTCAGCAGTCAGCGGCCTCGCCATGTGTGCCGCTGCTCGCGTCTCCGGCACTCTGGCGCATGAACAGGCGCGATCTCGTCATGGCGAACGCCAGAACTGGCAATGCGCCGGCGAACGTGTGCGCCATCTCGAACAGCTGCATGTGCTCAGGGACGTTACGCAGCAGCCCGAGCGCCTTCAACGGCAGGCCGAGCGCGAACACTGCGGCCAGCGACAGAAGGGCGTGCGCGAGCCAACATAGCAGCACGAAGGCAACCCTCCGGCCCGCGCCCCATCCCATCCGATCGGTTGCTGCGCAAAAGCCCACCACCCCCAACATCACGAGGACTAGCCAACCTGTTGCCCCGCTTGGGTGGCCCGTCGCAGCGGCTGCTGCCCTTCCCCCTACGACGCCAACGAGCGCGTAGCCCGTCAAGCAGCCAAGAACACGGCCCGCCCGCACGTGTTTCATGTCCCGTCCACTCCCGGTTGCCCGCACAGAGCCAAGGGCGAGTCGACATCTGGCACTAGTGACGCGCCTCCGCCTGAACCGCCTGCGCCGCTCGGGCTACCACGCCACGAATTCACCGTCGGAGTCCACGCCCACGCCGCCCGCAGCGGCCCCGTCAGCTCGGTGGATCGTCAACACCCCGCCGTCCGAGTCCGCTCCTACCGTAACGCGAGGGTTGCCGTCAGACCCGGCAACTGCGAGAGCGCCAAAGCCGTCCGCCGCTCCTACTCCCGCCGCCGGCTTACCGTTGGGGTGATACACGTCTAGGAACCCGCCGCCCGCATTGACGGCCACGCTCACGGCGAGCGTGCCGTCCGGCATTGAGATGCCAACAACGCCTCCTGTCGGCACCACTGCTAACGCAGCGGCAGGAACGCCCGGCGCGTGGTATACCGTCACCATGCCCTTGCCAGTTGTCCCCGTGCCCATGCTTGCGGCGACAGCACCGTCTGTGTCCGTGACGAAGATGGCGCCGCCTCCGATCGGCGAGGCCGCCACTGCCGCAGCCATCCGGCCGCCGTCTTGGAAGACGCTCGTCATGCCGCCAGCTTCGGACACGCCGAGAGTCACGCCCGGCATCCCATCTGCCTGATAGACGTTGACGTAGCCGCTCCCGTCGGGCTGCGCCCCCAGCCCAACGCCAGGTTGGCTACTGCCTGGATCGATGATCGTAAGGTGGCGAACGGTGAGCGTGTCGAACTCCGCGTCGCGCAGCCCCGCCTGGGCTTTAGCGCGCGAGACTACGAGCCCCCCCGTCACCGCCTGCCCGACGACGACGAACGCACACCCCAGGGCGAAGAACACAGCCTTCTGCCTGTTGTGCATCGGTATCCCTCCTCGGCAGTCGTGAGCAGCAATGGAACCGCCTAACCCTTAGCCGTTCGCTGGCGTCGTGTCAAAGCTCGCCCTCCCCGGCCGCGCGCCTGCGTCTGGTGTGTGCGATGTTCGCACGGGCGCAGTTGCGCTAGCTCGCCAAGGGCGGGCGGGATCGCTCATGGGCCTCCCAGTCAAGCAGGAGGACGTCGGGACGCTCGACGGCGTAGGGATCAGCCGTCTCGGGCGTGACGGGATCGCCGTAGTCGCCGCAGGAGCGAGTCGCCAACACCATCGGATTGCTCCCGGCTGAACCTGGCGGCCTCGCGCGGAGATGTCCGCCTGCCCGCTTCGGCGTAGAGTGTGGCATCGGCAGACAGCCGCAGCACGCCCAGCGTGGCGACTTGCGCCTCGCCCTCGCACCGCGGGACGCCAGACGGCCGGCCGCGGCGAGACACACTCCCGGGCAGCCGGGCGGCCGTCTCGACGCCGTCAAGCATGGAGGACGCAGATGGGCGCGGGAAGACACCTTCTGAATGTCCTGTCGGGCAGGAACGCCAAGCAGAACGCCGTCATCTCCGCGCCAGTGATGCGGCTGTGGAACAACACCCTGGCGAGTGACGCACCACCTGGGCACCGCGTCTGGGCGCTGAATCTCCTGTCCGCAGCATTCAGCGGCCTTCGCCCCCTGTTCTTCGACACGGACGTGCCCCACATCGAGATGGGTGACGGTAGCCGCTGTGCCGGGAACGTCTTCCCTCACTTCTGGCGGAAGTGGACGCCGGAGCGTGGCGCATGCGCGATCAAGCTGTTCGGGGCAGCCTACCTGGCCGTCTACTTGGGCCACGGCGAACGCTTCCCCCCAGGTGACATACATGCCGACGGGGACGCTCTCGAACGTGACGTCTTCCGGTGTCTCTTGGCGGCTGCACCTTCCCGCTCGCTTTATGGCCGGCTGGCACCACGAATGCCTGACGACATCGTGGGGGCGTTCGCCCACGTCCACAGCACGCTCCTACGCGAGGCGCTTGGCGTCGATCCCGACGAGAACCCCTACGTGGGTGCGAATGCAACAGCTGGACTAGCGTTCGCGACGACGCAAGCTCAGCTGTGCCTCGCGAACCTGGACGATCTGCGGAGCACGGACTTGTGGGATGTGTTGTTCCGCACCTAACGAGCACCGACGCGACGGCTGCCGCAGATCGCGTAGGTTGCCCACTCCAGCGCATTGCGACGTCCCGCGAGGGGTTCGTGGCTGCGTGGCAGGGCAGCACGTCCGCTGGAGCGGCTGCGGCGATCGAGTATGCGAATGTGCTCACGCCGTCCCGTGCAGTTGTCTCTCGACTTCGGCCCAGAGCAGTTGAGTCTCGACGAGGTTCTCGGCCCACTCCCGCACCTCGGGGTGGGCCTTCACGAACTCCGCGAGATGGGCCCTCATGGCGGCCTCGTCGGGATCTGCTTCCTCGATGCGTGCGGTGAACTCGCCCATGAACGGGGGATACTCATGCGTCACTTCGGGCCTCCGTGTGGGGCGTCCCCGTAGCCGCCACAACCCAGTGCCCCAGCGCGATCAGCAGAGCGAGTAGTCGTCGCATAGATCGTCTCCTAGGGCTGCGCGTCGTCATCCCATCGCACCGCCCGGCCCGTGTAGTGTATCCAGCCGCCCGAGCTGTAAGTGTCCACACCGATCAAGGCGTCGGCCCCTACCTTCCGCGCCTCAGCCATGAGCAGCAAGAGGGACTTCTGCCTATTCCAGAACGCCTGCGATTCCACCTCGGCGATAACCCGATATGGCCTACCCGCCCCCGACTCCGTGTAGACGGGGAGGTTGCCACTGCCAGCCCTGGGTGGGTAGTTCGTGAGATCGAGACGGCGAGACGTGCTGTATGAGCATCCGACTGTCGTCGCGACGGCTAGCAAGGTTAGCAACGCGAGCGTATTCCGCATGTGTGTTTCCCCTTCGATGCGCGCCTCGGGGATGGCCTCACCGCGTCCTCGACGTAGGCACGCCACACTGATAGCCCCGAATCGACACGGCAGGAGGCCCCTGACGGCGTTCCCAATGCGCCGGGTATAGGATCCTGCCGGCTATACGCGAATCGCGTCCTCGTCCTCCTCTGCCGCTGCAAGGGCAGGCGGCCCCCCGAGAGCCACTCGGACGCGCTCCCCATGTTCGTCCACCAACGGCCTCAAGTCCTCGATGTCATGATGGACGTAGCGGCTCGTAACCGACGTCCCCACATGGCAGAGCAGTTTGCCTATCTGCGTCTCAGTAGCGCCATGCTTCGCCAACTGTGACGCGAAGAAGTGCCGCAGATCGTAGAGCGTCGCCCACTCCAGTCCGGCGCGTCCGGCAGACGATGCGAACGCACGTTGGACGTTTCGCAGTCCCTTCGGGCGATCGAGGTGTCCGCACGCCGGGAAGTAGAGCGGGTTCGGCTCATGCCCGGCAAGGAGGTTCTGCGCGAACGTCGAGACAGGAACCTCGCCCCAGCGCCCGCCCTTCATCTTCTCCGGCGGGATGCGGATCATGTCGCCATCCACCTCGTCGCCCGTCAGCAGACGCACGTTCGACGGCCGCAGTCCCGTCAGGCCGATAGTGAGGAACAGGCCGTGAGCGTCGGTGCTCGACGCGCCCTCGAGGAGCCTGGTGAAGTCGTCGAGGGCCAGGAACTTCACGCGGCGGTTGTCCACCCGCTCCAGTTTCACACGGGCGATGGGGTTCGCATCGAGAAGGCCCAGATCCACAGCGTGGTTGAGCCCCTGCTTGAGCTTCTGTGTGAACATGTTGATCGTGCGTGGCTTGTGGCCCTGCTCGGCATAGAACGCCCGCAGACGTCCTACGTGCTGCGGCCCCACGTCTCGCACGCGCAGATCGGCCTCCTTCGCGTCGAGGAAGCGCACCACGCCGCCCACGGTGTGTTGACTGCTGTCGTAGGACTTGAGCCCTCGTTGCGTCGGCAGGAACGCTGAGAGCAGGAAATCCGCCAGGCGTGGACTCTCGGCGTCCGCAGACACGGCGTCCAACTCCACCAGCAGTGCCTCGAAGCGTTCCTCCGCGCTCTCACGGTTCGTGCCGAGTTGGCGGGTGACGCGTCTGCCGTCGTCCGGCTTGATGTCCGCGATGTATCTACCATCGCGGAGAAACAGCCCCGAAGTGCGGCGATGGTTCAGCAGGCGGATGTGTTGGCGAGTGCCGGTAGGCTTGCGCATGGCCTCACTCCTTCCGAGGCTTTCCTGATTCTTTCCCATTCTACCGCGCAATGGCGGGAAAGCGCCAGGAAAGAACGGGCGCACGCGTCCCACGGCACGGACGCACACGGCGCGTCCCAGTGGGGCATTATCTAGTGTTTACGCGGGTTCGTGCAGTGAAGGAGTTGGGGTGAGCGAGGGGATTTGAACCCCCGACCACCTGATCCACAGTCAGGGGCTCTGCCAACTGAGCTACGCTCACCGTGGAATCTATTATGCCACAGCGGCCGACAGACGGCAAAGCGCGGGAGCCTCGAAACCGTCGGCCCGTGCAGCCGCTATGAACTTCCGCTAGCCGGCGCGGTTTACCCGGTTACCGGCGTTGGACAACCCCCGAATCGCCAACGCATAATCGTGTTAGTCCCGTACGAGCTGTTCCACCGTGAGGACGCGCAGATGGCGGATAAGATAAGGACGGAGTTCGCGAAGCCCGCCGGCGAAACAGACGGCGAGCATCTCCTCGGCAAGCACCTGACGCGCCGGTCTATGCTTAAGGGCAGTCTGTACGGCCTCCTCGGGTCGGTGTTCTGGGATGGGCTGATATCAGAAGGTCGCGCCGTACCGGTTAATACGCCTGCGACCGCGAAGCGGTGCATCGTCCTCTTCATGAATGGTGGGCCGACACAGACCGACACCTTCGACCCCAAGCCCGACCACGCCAACGGCGGCCCATTCCGCGCCATCAAGACGAGCGCCGATGGCATGCTGCTGTCTGACAAGCTCCCCCGGCTCGCGGAGCAGGGGAAGCACCTCACGCTCGTGCGTTCGATGGCGACGCAGGAGGGCAACCACAGCCGTGGTCGCTACCTCATGCACACGGGTTACACGCCGACGAACTCCGTGAAGCACCCGTCGTTCGCGTCGATCCTGTCCGCCGAGGTCGGCGACCCGTCCTTCGAGTTGCCCAACGCCGTCGCGCTGAACTCGCCGGCGTTCGACGCTGCCTTCCTCGGCGCCGAGCACGACCCCTTCTTCGTCCCCGACCCCATGGCGGGTGTGGACAACCTGTCGTACCCGGTGGGCATGTACCTAGGCAGGTTCACGGCGCGTCGCGACATGGTGTCGTTCCTGAACAAGCACTTCGCCGAGCGCACTACCGACGAGGTCCTGGATCGCGAGGCCATCTACGAGAAGGCCGACCAGATGATCCATTCGGACCTGACGGCGTCTTTCGAATTGGAGCAGGAGCCCCAGGCCCTACGGGAGGCCTACGGCATGAACAACTTCGGCCAGGGCTGCCTGATGGCGCGCCGCCTGGTCGAGGCGGGCGTGCGATGCGTCGAGGTGTCGCTGGACGGGTGGGACACGCACCAGGACAACTTCACGTCCGTTGAGCGTCTGCTTGGCGTGGTCGACCCGGCCATGGCGACGCTCATCGCGGATCTCGAGGCCCGCGACATGCTGCACGAGACGTTGGTCATGTGGCTCGGAGAGTTCGGCCGTACGCCGAAGATCAACGAGAACGACGGTCGTGACCACTGGCCCAACGGCTGGAGCGTGGCTCTGGCAGGCGGGGGTTTGGTCGGAGGACGCGTCGTCGGCGCCACGGACGAGGCTGGCGAGAAGATCGTCGACGGCCCGGTATCTGTCGAGGACTTCTACTACTCGCTCTGTGGCCTGTTCGGGGTCGACGCCGCGAAGGTGAACTTCTCGCGCATCGGCCGCCCAATGAAGATCGTCAACGGCGGGGCAGAGGTCCCCGGCCTCCTGGGTTCAGCCGGGTAGAGAACGCCGCAACGTGTCGCGCAGGGCAGCGAGCGCGTCTTCGGCGACGAACTCCGACCACTGCGCGTTGAACAGATGCAGCGCGCGACGCTGCTTGTTCGCGTTCTCCTCGAGGATGCCCCGCAGCGTCGCCGAATCCCAGCCGCACGCCTCGGCCTTGGCGGCCCGCGCGACGTACGCGGCGTGCACCTGTGCGTCGTTCCAGTCGCCCAGGCTTGTCTGCATTGCCTTGACCGGCTTCACGATACCGGCCTTGACGCCGGACACGCTGCCGCCCAGCAACTCCGCCGTGTAGCGGAGACGCTTGCACGCGAGACGAAGGTCGTGGAGCGACTCCTCCTCGCCCGCGGCCACGCCCTGTTCATGGCTCAGGACGCGGTCAAGGCCGCTGCGCAGCAACTCCGGGGCGGCGGCGCCGACACGGGTACGCGCCCACTGGCGGTCGGCAGGTCGCTCCCACGGATGATGCCGCTCCAAGAACGCGTCCGCCTCGCCCCGGAACCGCCCGAATGCCTCGCCACGCAGGGCGTCGTGCATCTCTGCCTCGCACGTCTCCCGATCCGCGAGCATGTGTCGCCACAGATCCGGCGCCCGCCTGGGCGTCGCGTACCCCTGAAACGCCTCCAGCATCACGTCCAGGTCACGCACCGCGTTCGTCGCGCGCGTCATGTCCCGAACGGCAGTTGACAAGGGCGTGACGGCGGACCGCCCGAACGCCGGTCGGGTCGCGCGGAGCACCGCGCGTAGGCGGCGCGATGCGACGCGGAACTGATGCAGTTCCTCCAGAGCCGCGCCGGGAGCGATCGCGCCATAGCGTTCACATATCGTGAGGACCAAGCCCTGCGCCATGCGGTACCCCGCCGCCTGCAGGCCGTCCCCGGATCGCGCCGCGTACTGTCGTGGGCCGCTCGCTCGGAACGTGAGCGGGCGCGGCATCACGCGATCCCACAGATCGGTGGCGCGCGCGGCGGCTTCCGCGGCCGTCGCCCCGTCGACGTGCCAACGGAGCCGGTTGCGCGTGTCGTCGAGGTGTCCCAGCGTCGCGGGTTCATCCGTCAGGGCGACCGCAACGCGCAGAACCGCGGCGACGCATCTTGCCGGGCCGATCATGTGCGACGGTAGCGCAGCCAGGAGGCCATCCGGGTCGGCCAGGAGCGGCCCGCGATGCAGGAGCACCGCCGTAGCAACGACGTGCGCCAGGTCGGCGTCGAAGCCTGCCAGGCCCTGTCCGAGGATGATGTTCCGGCCGTGGGCTTCGTATCGGGTCTCGCCGAATCCGCGCCCGATGCCATGGAGGACGCCCGCGACCTGGAGGGGCTCCACCCACCACGCTTCGTGGCCATGGAAGCGCCGTGTCCGCTCGAACAGCTCGGAAGCGACACGGCTGACCGCGAAGCCACGCGCGTTGTCGTTCCCGTAGCGGTCGCAGAGGGACTCAATGGGTCGTGGGCGTCTGCCAAACCAACCCGGAGCCGTCGCGAGACGTTCCGGGGCCGCCGCAATCGGCATACGGCTACCCCTGTGAAACGCTCACGACCTGTGGCCGACGACCCATCAACCGAGCAAACCAGCCAACCTTAGGCGGCGGCGGCAGCGCCTTCATGCGCAACGCCTGTTCGTTCGACAGCATGAGCGTCAGCCGTTCGTTCAGGCCTTCGAGGTTCTCCACGCGCGGGCGCAAGTGTTGCACCTCGCCGCGCGCGGTCTCCAACTCGCGTGCTACCGAGCCACGCTCCTGGGCGGCCGAACTGAGCTTGGTGTGCAGGATCTCGACTTCCGCGAACAGCGCCTGGTTCCGCTCCTGCAACTGACGGATCGTGCGCTTGGATTTCTTGGACATAGTCCGCCCCAGATTGGTGCCAGACGGATCGGGTGGGCACACGCGATCCCATGGATTCCTGTGATAGGGAATACGCTGGGGAAACGGCGCGCGTTTCGCCGAGGGTTCAGCCCCGCGCGGCGCGCTGGCGACATGCCTCGTACAGGACGATCGAGGTGGCCACCGCGCTGTTAAGCGATTCGGCGGAGCCGCTCATGGGGATGGTCGCCGCGGTGTCGCACGCGGCGCGTAGCTCGTCGCTGACACCTCGGCGCTCGTTCCCGACGACCACGAGCGTCGCGCCCCGGAAGTCCTGCTCATGGATGGCGCCCGCGTCACGAGCGACCGTGGCGACCACACGCAACTCCTCGACCTCCGCGCGGATGCGCGTGATCCATCCCGCCAACCCATCCACATCCGGTACGTGCGCGACCGGGACGGCGAACAGGGAACCCATCGTCGCGCGCACGGTCTTCGGCCCGTACAGGTCCACGGTCGGGCCCAGGAGGACGACCCCGCCCACGCCCAGCGCGTCGGCCGTTCGGATGACCGTGCCCAGATTGCCCGGGTCCCGGGGTTCCTCGAGCACGACCGCCAGCATATCGTTGGACACAGGGACACGCGCCAGGTCGTCGCGAGGCGACGCGATCACCGCGATAAGCTCCGACGGGTTGTCGGGCCGTTCACTCAGGCGCGTCAGCACGGGTCGCGTCAGCTCGATGCACAGGTGTGCGTCCAGTTCGTCGAGTACCTGCAGCGCCTTCTCCGACCGTACGCTCTCGTCGTGGTAGTACACCTGCCGAAGTCGCCACCCTTGCGCCAGCGCCTCCGCGACGGCCTGAACGCCCTCGACGACGAACTCCCCGTGCTGCTCACGGAACTTCCGCTGCCGCAGGAGCTTGCGGGCGTGCTTGATGCGGGGATTCGTCGCGGAACTGATGAGCATGGAGGTCGGCATCCCTGCGGGGGTAATTCGCGTCCAGACATAAGAATAGCCCGTCCTAGGGACGGGCTACTCCTAATAGCGGCCTCGGCAATACCTACTTTCCCACCCAGTCGCCCGGGCAGTATCATCGGCGTCGCAGGGCTTAACTTCCGTGTTCGGAATGGGAACGGGTGGATCCCCTGCGCTATCCTCACCGAAACCAAGTCGGTGGATAATTATTTGACAATTGAACGCGAATGAGTCCGAAGAACGAGCGATCATGGAAGATGCAAAAGCGAGAGTGTGTTGGACAAGCCCTCGACTATTAGTACCGGTCAGCTAAACACATTGCTGCGCTTACACCCCCGGCCTATCAACCTCCTAGTCTTGAAGGAGTCTTACTCGGTTGACCCGATGGGAAATCTTATCTTGAAGTGGGCTTCACGCTTGATATGCTTTCAGCGTTTATCCCTTCC
>JABGQA010000059.1 GCA_018644665.1 Candidatus Poribacteria bacterium | reverse complement strand
TTGATGGAGAGGACGTTTGTGTTAATTCGGAACATCGTAGAGGAACTCCTTCACCCGTTCTCAGGGTACATGGGCGCTCAAGGTCTTCCCCACGCAGGCGACAGCTTCGCGTCTGATTGCGGGCCAGTAGCTTAGGGGACCCTGGCGACATATGGGTACACAGATCCTGCCAATACATGATTGACAGAACGTATGCGATACCTCACGACGTCAACTGATGCCGGCATTTGGGCCGGGCCGCACACATGCGCGGCTAACAGCAGTGTCGAAAGGCGCTCTACACGTCGGCGCATAGACGCCGTCGAGCGAGCATAGGGATATTTCAGTAATGACCGGTCAAGTAACGATCTGACGCGGCGGCTCACGTATGCGGCCGCGTTCGACTAGGGGATGGAAGGCCGTGATCTCGTGCCGTATCCGGCGACCTTCACGAGTATTATCGGCAGGTCTTTGGGAATCTTGAGGGAAAGCCGTACGGAAATGGGCGCAGGTGGGAGGAGGGGCCCATGGAGGATGGCGGCAGGGGCGTCCTTCGACGCCCCTTCTTGCCGCATCTCAATCTGTCGTATCCCGGGCGACTACTGGATCAGCGAGAGAGCCAACTGCGGCAGGATGTTCGCCTGCTGCAACATCGACGCGCCCGTCTGCGCCAGAATCTGCGCCCGCGTCATCGCCGAGGCTTCCAGGGCGAAGTCTGCGTCGCGGATCGTCGACTCGGACCGGGTCGTGTTCTCGATCGCGGACTGGATGTTCGCCTGCGACCGCTCGAGGCGGTTCTGGAACGCGCCGACATCGGTGCGAACCGTCGCCAGGGTCGTGACCGCAGCGTCGATGATCGGCACCAACGCCTCAGCCGACGACTGAATGAGGAAGTCGGCGACCGTCAGCCCGATGTGCGCGCCACCGATCGAGCCGAGTCCCGCAGCGTCCAACGCCACACCCTTGAGGGCCAGAGCGACCACTTGGTTGGCGGCCGCGGTCCCCGGGGTGCCGTCGCCGACGTAGAAGGTCAGGTTAGTCGCCCCAACCGAGTCAATCAGGCTGATGCCGTTGAAGGTCGTCGAGGAAGCGATGCGGTCGATCTCGAGGACCAACGCGGCAGCTTCCGTCGAGAGGCCACTTCGGTTGTCGGCGTTAAGCGTGCTGTCGGCGCTCTGCTCGGCCAGTTCCTTGAGCCGAATGAGCATGTTCCCGATCTGCTCCAACCCCGAGTCGGCAGTCTGGAGGAGCGTGATCGCGCGGGACATGTTGTCGTTCGCCGTCTTCTGCCCGGCGATCTGCGCACGCATCGTCTCGGACGCGGTAATACCGGCGGCGTCGTCAGCAGCGTGGTTTATCCGCAGACCGGAGGAAAGGCGCTCCATCCGGGTGTTGAGGTCTTTTGACGTCTGGAAGAGGTTCCGTTGGCCATTGATGGCCAGCACGTTCGTGTTAATCCGAAACATGGCAGAAATGCTCCCTCACCCATTCGCGATGGGTGGCAGGCATGCAGGGCGACCTCCGGGCAGACGTATGGCGTCTGGGAATCCGGGGACATCCCGCGTGATGCAGTTGTATCGTGTATCCCATCATGACAGTGTTGATGGGATAATTGTCTTCTACGGTCGTGCAGCGCAGCCGCCACGATGTCGCTGATGCGGGCGACACCTCGGCCGATCGACGTACCTCGCTCCGGTCAGTCGAGAGCATCCGAGACAAGCCCGGTGGTGGCAAAGCCATCCACGAGGACCTGGGCCGGGACTCTACGCTGACAGTAGTAACATTGGGTTTCGGAGCCGTGGGGGATCCGGCGGCATCCGAGCGGACTTGGGGGAGTATCATGTGGGCGCCACTGCGTCGCCGCAGCCCGCCGCTATTTCCAGTATCGGCACGTACCATCGGACGCTTTAGCCCAAAGATCGCCGAACTCGGAACATCGCGACGGGACGCGAGTACCCGTGACCGGCGGGTTTCACGGCCGTCAGACGGCCGATCCCTATGGCCCCGGGGAGACGTCGACAATGACGCCTCCGTGTGCCCGTGCGTCCCCGAAAGGGGAATCTGTGGAGTCGCGTGCGACATTAGCTGACCAGGGTGAGCGCGATTTGTGGGAGCAGGTTCGCCTGTTGCAGTATCGACGCGCCCGTTTGCGCGAGGATCTGCGCGCGGGTCATCGCCGAGGCCTCAACCGCGAAATCCGCATCGCGGATCGTCGATTCGGACCTCGCCGTGTTCTCGATCTGCGTCTGCACGTTCGCCTGGGACCGCTCGATGCGGTTCTGGAATGCCCCGACATCCGTGCGGATCGACGCCAGCGTCGTGACGGCGGTATCGATGTCCGAGACCATCGCCTGCGCGGACGCCTGCCCAAGGAAGTCGTCCAGCGTGAAGTTGAACCCCGTGCCGCCGATGGTCCCGATGCCGTTGGCGTCGAACGCCACGCCCTTGAGGGCGAGCGAGAGCACCTGGTTCGTGGCCGACGTGCCGTCACCCACGTAGAATGTCAGGTTCGTGACCGATGTGGCCGCGCCGGCGGAGTCGATCAGGCTGATGCCGTTGAACGTGGTCGAGGAAGCGATGCGGTCGATCTCGGCGATCAACGCGGCGGCTTCCGTCGAGAGACCGCTGCGGTTATCGGCGTTCTGGGTCCCGTCCGCGGACTGCTCGGCCAACTCCTTGAGCCGGATGAGCATGTTCCCGATCTGCTCGAGGCCGCTATCAGCGGTCTGAAGCAGCGTAACCGCGCGGGACATGTTGTCGTTCGCGGTGCTGAGGCCCGCCAGCTGTGCGCGCATGGCGACCGAGGCGGTCAACCCCGCCGCGTCATCCGCGGCGCTGTTGATGCGAAGCCCCGACGAGAGCCGTTCCATCCGAGTGTTGAGATCCTTGGTCGTCTGGAACAGATTCCTCTGACCAGTGATCGCGAGAACGTTCGTGTTGATTCTGAACATCGTCACCGAGCTCCTTGTATCTCCACACTCCGTGCTTGGACAGGGTTGTATACCGCATGCTTTATAGTGGTGGTGGACGTTCGCCCGCCGCCGCGCATGCGTCGAGCCCTGTACGTGAACCTACGTGGCCCACAGCCGGAGGCTAGAGGACAACCTTCTGACTCAGGATTGCACGCGTAGACATGTAGGGGACGTTGAGGCGAAGCAGACCATTGAACCGAGCCGACTCCAACGAGTCGACGCAATCCGGGGATATGGCTGCGCGAAGAGTCTTAGGGGGCCTAGGGGAGGCTTTTGCTTTGTGTGGGACAAGGGAAATCGTCGGTGGGACAACTTCCGCTCGTGGTAACCCTTCGCTACATATATCGGCCGTTTGGCCAAGGACTTGAGCGCGAAGTGCACTTGAGCGGGAAAAGGGCGGCGCCATCGGATGGCGCCGCCCATGTCAGAAGGGTTTCCGCAGGGTTACCACTTGCGGAACGGAGACATAGCCGGGCGGCTATATCAGCAGGAGGAGCGCGGTCTGCGGCAGCACGTTAGCTTGCGAGAGCATCGACACGCCTGCCTGCACGAGCAACTGCGCCCGCGTGAGCGCGGTCGCCTCCTGCGCGAAATCGGCGTCGCGGATCGTCGAGATCGCGGACGCTGTGTTCTCTGCTCCGGCGAGCAGGCTGTCGAGCGTACGCTCCATGCGGTTCTGGAGCGCGCCGACAGAATTCCGGAGCTTCGTCAGTTCCGTCACGCCGGTGTCGATGGCAAGCGCCACCTCTGGAGCAGACGATGCGGCGCCGATCGACGCCAGCCCGATGTTGACGGCCGTGGCGTTGATGGTGCCGAGGCCCGTAGCGGCGGTGTACTGGACACCCTTCAGGGCCAGCGCCGCCGTCGCGCCACTCGACGACGTGCCGTCGCCGATGTAGAACGTCAGGTTCGTCGCCCCGGTCCCGGCCGACGCGATCAGGCTGATGCCGTTGAACGTCGTCGTGTCGGCGATTCGGTCGATCTCAGCGATGAGACCGGCCGCTTCGTCGGAGATGCCGAGGCGGTTGTCGTCGCTGATGGTTGAGTCCGAGCTCTGGATCGCCAACTCCTTCAGGCGAACCAGAAGGTTGCCGATCTGCTCGAGGCTCGAGTCCGCCGTCTGTAGCAGGGAGATGGCTCGCCCGACGTTCTCGGCTGCCACTGTCTGGCCGGCCAACTGCGACCGCATCGTCTCGGACGCCCCGAGCCCAGCCGGGTCGTCGCCAGCGCTGTTGATCCGCAGCCCGGTCGACAGCCGCTCGAGCCGCTTCGCGGCGTCGGCGCCCGTCTGACGCAGCCGGTTCGCGGCCGTCAGCGCGTTCATGTTCGTGTTGAGCTTAAACATTCGATTTCAACTCCACAGATGTTGGTTCTCGTGCACACGTTTGCCGTAGAAGAAGACTGCATCGCCGCGCAGACGGACAGAAAACACCCTAAGAGGCATCACTCCCTTTGCGCACGAACACCTAGACGGAGAGCCCACAGACACCCCGTTAGGAGCATCCTCAGGCGCGCCGCAAGAAGGCGCACGAATGCACGGACGTGATCGGTCTTAGACTGCGCGGATATATAGGGGAGGATGATATACGACCCGACTACGGCCATACAGCCGAGCCAGCACGCATATCGCCACAGCGTAGCGTTCGTAGGTGAGACTTAGAAAAGGGACGTATGTTCTACCATGTCTGATTTGTCTATCGGCGCCTCTGCCGCGGGACTTTAGCCTAAATGCAGAAAAAGTCGAAGAAAATCGCGCAGTCGCCATCGATCCGCTCTACCACTGGATTGTACGTCCCAGGAAGTCGGTCGAATCGTCGGCTGGGTCACCGGTACGCCGCACCGCACCGCGAGAAAGGTCCTGCCGTAGCGGGAACGATCGTGCGATTCACAGGCCTACGCGCCGGCGGCGACTGTCGTCATGGTCGGCGCCGCACCCAGCGAGCCGGTGTGCAACCGCGTCCACGACACTCGCCGGTGGTGCGGAGAGTCGAAGCGGGACCTGATGTGCCACGGAGAGCAACTGATCCTGGTGGCGCGGTCCGAGCGCAGCGCCGATCGGAAGGCGGCGTCCGCATGCACAGAGCACGGACTCCTGTGCGCCTGCTGGGGCATTCGTACGCCTCGGCAAGGAAACGGGGGTTGTGGAGGCGCCGAGCGCCGTGAGAGGCGCGCTGGGGGCCTTGACGGCCGTGGTGGCAGCGGGCATGCAACGCGCTACTCGGGCGAGGCGATCGAGAAGCGCAGTCGCTCGGACGCGGCCGCGTTGTCACGTGCGTCCGTGACGCCGTACACCGAGGCCACGTAGCCGCGACCCGCGAGCAGACTTTCTGACGGCGCGAAGACCAACACTGCCCCCAGTCGCGATACGGAGCCGAGCACTTCGGAGCCGGCGTCGTCTCGTAGGTCAAGAGACCCTGTCTCGATCGGCTCGGAGAAGGTGACACGGATGCGGTTCGTGGTTGCGTCGGGCGGCAGGGCCCCGGCCGGCTCCCAGCCTATGACTCGAGGAGGCGTAACGTCGACGTAGAGGACTTCGACCGTCGTGGGTGAGGGCGCGTCCGGCAACGTCACCGCGCCGATCCTGGCCGGCCCGGGATTCGAGGGAGGGAGCGTGGCGCGCAACGTGGTCTTGTCGACGACGGTCGTGTCCGACAGTACCGAGCCGTTCAGAGTGACGCGCGTCCCACCACGGAAGCGGTCGCCCCGGACAGTCACGACCGTGGCGCCAGTTTCGGGGATCTCTCGCGGGCGGACATCGTGTACGACCGGCGTGCGGTCGCACCCCGAAGAGACCAACACCAGGATGATCGCGGCGAACACCGGCACGGCGCAGCCGCCACGCGCGCTCGGGCAGGGCTGGAGGCGAAGACGCGACAAAGGCTGGGACATCACCGTGGACCTACATGAGTCCGTATTCCCGCAGCTTGTTCCTGATGGTTCTAGGCGTGATGCCTAGGATCTCGGCCGCGCGGCTCTTGTTGCCGCCGGATTCCTCCAGCGTCTTCAGGATCAGGCGTTTCTCCACCTCGTGCGCCGTCATGCCAACGCGCACATCGAGCCTGCCCGGGTCGTCAGCCGCCGCCGCGTCGCTTTCGGGCGTTACCCACAGCTCCGGGTTCAATTCGTACGACTCGACGCGATTCCCCTGGCACAGCACAACCGCCCGTTCCACAACGTTGCGCAGTTCGCGCACATTGCCGTGCCACTGTTGGCTCTCCATCCATCCCGCGGCGGCGTCGGTGAAGTCCGAGATGCTCTTCTGGTTCTGCTCACAGAACTCCTTGAGGAAATGCCTTGCGAGGAGGAGGATGTCCATCCTCCGCTCGCGCAACGGCGGGAGCGTGATCGGCACCACGCAGAGCCGATAGAACAGATCCTCGCGGAAGCCGCCGTCGCGCACGTGCTGCTGCATGTCGCGGTTCGTTGTCGCGATGACGCGCACGTCTACCTTGATCGGGCGCTTGCCTCCGAGCCGGTCGACCTCGCGCTCCTGAAGCGCGCGCAGCAGCTTCGCCTGGAGTTCGGGGGGCATTTCCGAGATCTCGTCCAGAAGGAGGGTCCCTCCGTCCGCCTGCTCGAACTTGCCCTTGTGCTGTGTCGATGCGCCGGTAAAAGAGCCCTTCTCGTGTCCGAACAACTCGCTCTGCAGCAACCCCTCCGGCAGGCCGGCGCAATTCACCGCGACGAATGGAAAGCTCGATCTGGGGCTGCGCTCATGGATGGCGCGGGCAAACACCTCCTTACCCGTCCCGCTTTCGCCGGACAGCAGCACGGAAGCGTTCGACTGGGCGACCATATCGAGCATTTCCAGGTGCTTCACCATGCTCGGATCGCACGTGACAATGCTCTCGAATCCGGCGGGCCTTTCGCCGAATTCAGGCAGAATGTGAGTGATCTTCGCGTAGAGGATGTCGCCCTCGACGGGCTTGATCAGGTAGTCGTTGGCGCCGAGCTTCATCGCCTCCACGGCGCCATCCACGTCGCGGAACGCGGTGAGCATGAGAACGGGCGTCTGTGGCCGGTCCTCCTTCACTCGGCGCAGAAGCTCAATGCCGTCCATCTCGGGCATGCGCACGTCGGAGATGACGAGAGCGTACGCGTGGTCGCGTAGGCGTGCTAGGGCTACGGCCCCGCTCTCAGCGGCGTCGACATCCAAGCCCTTCTGAGCCAATCGGGCGACGAGCGCGGCGCAGAAGTCGGGGTCATCGTCGACAAGAAGTATCTTCGCCACGATTCACCTCGCCATATGCGCCGCCGCTCATCGGATTATTCCTCGAAGCGCTTGACGACCGTACGGCTGCCGCCGGCTCCCGCCGCGGACTCCATGGCCTCGCTGGCGCCGGCGAGGATGTCCTCGGCGGTGTAGTCCTGGCCCGGCTCCCACGCGGCAATGCCGATACTCACCTCGAGCTGGTCTTCGGCGTTCGGGTCGGCGAACGCGCGCACCATGATGCTGCTCTTGAGTCCTTCGGCGAGGATCTGCGCCCGCTTACTGGTGGTGCCAACAGCGAGGAGGAGGTATTCGCCCTGCTCGCGGTATGCCAATACGGTATCCGTCGCAGCGTTGACCATCTCGTGCAGAACTTCGCTGGTCTCCATCAGGATAACGCGCGCGAGCGGAGCGTTGTTCATCTCCGCCAGGCCCACGATCCTGAGATCCAGCACGGAGACCGGGTCGCTCCGGCTCTCGGCCATCTGCATCGCACGGGTCAGACGCTCGAGCGCCTCTTCCTCGTCGGCGCCCTGGACGCCACCGGTTCGCATGGCTTCTTCGAGATTCGATATCTCGTTCTCGTACATCCGCGCCCGCATGTGGTGACGTAGCCCAACCTGCATGCGCGCCAGCAGTTCCTCTGGGTGGAACGGCTTCGAGAGGAAGTCCGTGCCGCCCAGCCCGTACGCGCGGACTTTGAACTCGATTTGCACCCGGTCGGATAGGAATATGACTGGGATTGACCCGAGCCGGTCGTCTTGGTTCAGGGCCTCCTTGACGGCAAAGCCATCCATCTCAGGCATGGTGATGTCGAGGAGGATGAGGTCAGGGCTGTGCTCGGCGGCCAAGTCCATTGCGCTCTTGCCCGAGGATGCCGTGAATACGCGGTAGTTATGGCCCTCGAGTCGCCGCTGGAGCATAAACAGGTTGTGGTGGTCATCATCCACCGCAAGGATTACCGCGCCTGCCGTCGAATCCGCGGTCGAGTCAAGAGATCGCATTCAGTTCCCCTCACAGGCTCTTCCGAAGTCTAACCGTATACGACGAAGTTCTGGCCCGCCGCAACGCCTTCGTCCATTGCTTCACGAAGTGACCGTAGATATCCGGCGGCGTCTTCCGCTCTGCTTCCGCGTCGTTCCGACACGCCCATGGAGATGCCTTCCGACGAGTCAGGGAACGCGCCACCGAGAGCAGTCTGGACCAATCCGGCGACCTCAATGGCCTCGTCCAGCGGGACGTTCGTGAGCACCAGGGCTAACAGATGCTCGCCCGCGTGCGACGGCGTCCCAACGGCCGCGAATTCGCTGCTCAGTACGCGCGCGACTTCCGTTGCAGCCGACTCATCGCCGTCACTTGCTATCCGAGTGACGTCCACGAGGACCATCGACATCGGCAGGTCAGCGGCTTCGGCGGCGGCCCAGTCCTCGTTCAGCCGATCAGCGAAACCCTCGGAGGTCGGCAGACCGGTCAACGCGTCGGCGGTTTCGTCGGCCGTCTCCGCCTGGGGAGCCTCTTCCGCAACATCCCCTTCCGGTCCCGGCTCATCACCGACCAGCGCGTCCAGCGTGGGCGCTTCACCCGGCGCTCCAGCATCCACGTCTTCGCCCGGCTCATCGCCCTCGGTTTCGTCGTCGGCCAGCAGGGCATCGAGATCCAGGGCTGCTTCGTCGGCGTCCGGGACAGGATCGGCGACGGGAACCTCACCTTCGGCCGGAGCCGCGAACATCTCGTCGAGCGCGCCCTCCTCGGCCGGAGCCGCGTCATCGTCGACGATATCGGCTACGGCGTCCACAGCACTCTCGCCATCAGCGGTCGAGTCGTCGTCCTCGTCCTCTGATGGGCCGTCTCCGTCGTCGAACAGCGCGTCGAGGGCCTCCTCGTCAACGGTCGCTGCGTCCGTTTCCTCGGCGACATCCGCCGGAGGATCGTTGTGGATATCGGTAATAGGTAATGGAGTCGCTTCCGGCGCCTCCAAGAACTCCAGCACGGGGTGTTGCGCGTCGGGGCCCTGATCCCAATTGTACTTGAATGTGAAGCGCCCGATCTTGATCGTGGTCCCCGGGCTGAACTCCTCGACGACCTCTTCGGGTTCGAGCCGACGATCGTTGACGTACAGGCTGCCCCGGATTGCCTCGACGCCATAGCCGACCGAGCCGTTGAGGTACGTCTGCTTGGTGAATTTGGCGTGGGGGGCGCCCACCGACTCGTGGTATAGAGCGATGTCCATCGGGTGATCGGCGTCCAGTCCTTCATCCCGCGCGATGAGGAGTTCATCTTGCTCGGAGAAGTCCAGCGTGCGCGTCTCCCCTGGCCGCGGAGGCACACGGAGCTCCGGTGCGGAGGTGATGGTCCATCGCTGGACTCCCGTGTCCGTTATCACGTTGATGACCGTGCTCTCCCCGACATCTTCCACCATGAACTGAATCACGAGGTCCTCGACCCCCGAGATTCCGGCTTTGAAGTCGCCGACCTGGAACTCATCCTCGGGGCGCATGTGTAAGTCGAACTCATCGGTCACCGGAGAGCCGTTGATGTAGGCGCTACCCCGAAGCACCTTAACGACGTAATTCTCGGATCGCTCCGTGTCGAACGTCGTATGGTTCGTGAGCATTCCATGCTCGAAAACGGCGATCTCCAACGGGATGTTCTGCGGCATGTCGAACAGGTTCTCGTCGAAGACATCCGTGAAGGTCGTGAACGTGGGTTCGTCCTCGATGAGAACGTCGTCAAGCTGATCGCCAGCGCCGCGCGGAGCCAGATCAATCTTGCCCCACTCGATGAGCAGATACAGCGCCCCGCCGAACACGGCCACCAGCCCGCCAAGGGCAAGCATGACGATGGCGGTGCTGCTGAGCGGCTCGTCCCCTACCTGCCGGACGACCGATGCGCGTGCCGCGTCGACGCGATAGGTCGGACCCTCTATAAGTTGTACGCGATAGTACCCGGCCTGCTCGAAATACACTTTGTCGCGCGCGGAGGTGTTGAGCGTGGGAAAGGCGTACTGCACCCGACGCGCCACGGTGGTGTCCGGCTCCAGAAGCAGAGAGGGAGGGCCCACCGGACGCTTGTACCCGGTCAGGGTCGCCTGGCCGACATCCCCGGTCAGTTCGTAGCCGTCGCCCCGCTTCACCCGCGCGATGATCGTGCGCCCGAGCATGTACGGCGACACGCCGCCGACGCCCCGCTCGAGCACCTCTGCATAGAAGCTCAGTTGCGGGGCCCTGCCCTGAGCGTCGAAGAGTGGGATAGGACGTCCATCGGTCGATACCGGATCTACGGATGCCAGGGATACCAGGGGCAGTTGGCTGCGGTCGTCGACCACATGGATCGTTATCGGCTGGATGTTGTGCATCTCGAACAGATCGCCGTGCAGCTCTTTCTCTTTGCGCAGGTATATCGCGATGTCGACATCGTACGCGCCGGGTACGTCCCCTCGCCAGTTGGTGACCTTGTACTCACCCGCGTACACAGATCGGCGTCCTTCGAGCTGCGCCCGGATAGTCTCCGAGGTACCGTCAGGGCCCACGAACGTCACGTCGGCCTGCGCGAACTGATAGTCGACGGTGCCGACCTTGAAGCTGTCTACCTCCACCGGCCCCTGCCGAGTCAGGACAGAGGAGTACAGGTCAATGGCCTTACCGACTTCGACCACCGACGGGTAGTAGTGCACGATCTTCAGACCAGTGTCCGTGATGACCTGGTGCGTGATCCGAGCCTTGCGCTCTGGTTTCACCCCGTATTGCCATTCCCCAGCCATGGGTCCGGGAATGCGGTAGAACGCGTTCCCGCTGCTCTGGAACGTCGGGGGGACTATGTCACCTTCGGGGTTCTTGAGGGCAACGGCGAAGCCGATCACCCCGGACTGGTCCGATTCCGAGACGATGTCGATCTGGAGCAGTTCCGTGTACGGCGCAACCCGAACCGCCTGGACCAACTCCTGCTTGTCCACGGACGCGGCCTCGGGATCGAGGCGCGCCAAGACAGGACGCTGGCCATACCCCTGCACCTGGACGAGTATCTTCCCGAAGACCTGCGGGAGCCCGTTCCCGGTCTCTACTTCATACTGATTCGTCCGGCTCCTCATGACGGATGTCAGAGCCAGAGCCTTGTCGGAGAACGGCCCAAGCGCGATGGCATACAGGTCGGCGTTCGCCCGGATGAACGTGTAGGTGGAGCGTCGCAACGCGATCGTTGCCGCCTTGACAGCCTCCTCATCCATACCTTCAGGCATACGAGCGCTGGATATCAGGATGACCGAGGAGATAACCCCGTCCACGCCCTTGGGCAGCATACCCAAAGAGGTCTGCATCGCGCGGTTTAGGTCAGGAGAGCCCGTGACGGCGCTGGGGGCGTTGGCCTCACGCAACAGAGCGCCCATGTTCGCGCTGCTTGCTGGCGCCAGGGGGACGGCGATCCGCGCAGCGTCCCCGAAAAGAACGAGACCCACCTGGTCGGTAGGACTGAGACCATAGAGCAGTTTGCGCAGGCCCTCAATCCGAAGTCGCTCAGGATCCAGATGATCCATCGAGATGGATTGGTCGAGCGCGAAGACAATGTGGCGGCGGGTCACCGATACCAGCGGCACGGGAGCCCCCGAGGCGCTTGGTAACGGTCCCGAAGCGGTGGGCGCGCTTTGGGCATAAAGCGACACATGTGCGACAAAGCCGAGAACCAGAGTCGCAATCAGTGACGTGCCGGTCGATCGGCGCCGCGTCTGAGGCCTGGTAAACACCGCGTAGTCCCCGTATCTGTTGCCAATAGCGGGACACCGTGCCGGGTCGGGACCACGCGCAGGCACGTAGCGCCTACCCAACGGCCGGCGACATGTCACACCCAAAAGTCTGTCCCGCTCGGTCCGGGCAGAACGTAATAATACGCAGTTCCCCGCATTCCTGCAACCACTAGGGTTTATTCCGCGTGGCTGCCCTGCGTCGCTCGACTGGACTGCATGCGCCCTAGACGCGCCAGGAGGTCGAGTTCCGCGGAACTGAGTCCTGTGATCCGTCCGACCTCCGCGAGATCCGCGCCTTCCTGAACGAGACGCCGGGCCCGAGCGTAGGGCGAGTCGTCGCGAGCCACTTGGGAGCCCTCAGCGTCTTCTGTCGCGACGCTCTCGGACGACGCCTCCGTGTCGGCGCCTAGCGTTACTCCGCCCGCAACGGCCTGCGGCGACACGATCCCGTCGAGTTCCGTCGGCGAGTCGTCCGGCCGGGCGACAAACGGTTCGCCGAAGAGCAGCACGCTCTGCGTCGCCCGTTCGAATTCGGCGCCCAGGGATTTCATCTCCAGCCGCATCTCGGACATGTCCTGTCTGACGATGCGCACCAATCTCTGATGCCGCTCGTGCGAGGCATCCAGGGCTGCGTCGGACGTCTCCCGATAGGCGTCCACGTCCTCGCGCATGAGCGACTTCGCTTCCTCGGCCGGAACGCCAACCGCGGCCGTCCGGGCCCGCTTGCGCCCGGAGCCACTCAGCAGGAGATACCCCACCACTACTCCGGTGCCGATCAGGAGGATCAGACCCCCCACAATGTACAGCGTGCGAACGTCGGCGCGGGTCGCCTCGGAAGGCCCGGCGCGCGCCGATAGCGGAACGGCGGCTCCAGACGACCCCGGGGTCATCTTTACAATGAGGACGTTCGGTGTTGCTCCCGCAGCCACCGTGGCTCCTGAGGTCAGCGGGAATGTGAGACGCACGACAACGCGCGTCGTGTCTTCCTCGGTTTCCTCGCCGATCTCCAACGCATGGACGAAGCCAGCGGCGTCGGAGAACTCACGCCGGTAGCCGTCCTGCGTGGCCACATTCGCGGTGTCGGTAAACTCGAGGCGCAACTCCTGCTCGGCGCCGAGCAACGTAACGGTCTGCCCCCACTTGGGTTCGGCTGAGAATTCCAGTCGAAGAGAGGGTGCATCGGCGTCGGGATCGGATTGGACGTGGGTGAGATTCACGCCAGCCGCCGACCCGTACAGCGGGTATAGCAGCAAGCACAGCGCGATGCACACCCCACGGACGCACGGGAAGATACTCATCTAGGCACTCGTAGAATAGGAGGCTTGGAGCCGCTCGGAGCGATCAGGCCGAATCCAGCGTCCTAACAATAGAACGGACGCCGCTCGGAAACAAGTAACCGCGCGAGTCTGTCGGGAGTCGCGACCTCGATCGCGTCGGGAATCGTCTGCCCCGTGCTGAAGTACGACAGTGGCATGCGCGTGTGATGCGCGAAATTGACGATGTCCCCGAAGACGGTCGTCTCGTCCAGCTTGGTGAAAGCGATGCGACCCGGAGACAGCTCATGGAAGCCGCGCGCCGTCTCCCACAGGTCAGCACGGCGTGTGGTCGCGCTCACTAGAAGATGTGTTTCGTGTGGCTGTGCCGCGTCCAGCAACGCTCGCAGGTCGGCGATACCCGCGCGATCGGCCGCGGTTCTTCCGGGCGTGTCGACCAGGACGAGATCGTATGCCGAGTAGTCCAGTAGGGCCGTGGAAACCTCATCCGGCGACTGCGCCACGACACACGGCACATCGATGATGTTCGCGTACGCCTGAAGCTGCTCGGACCCGCCCACTCGCGTCGTGTCTGTCGTGATGAGGCCAACCCGCTTCATGTCCTGAAGCGCGTAGCGCGCCGCGAGTTTGGCCGCCGTCGTCGTCTTCCCCACTCCCGTAGGCCCGAGCAGAGCGACTACCGACGGACGCTCGACCGTCTCGATGCCATCGGCGAACTTCACGTGCGGACGCATGGCCTCGACGAGCACTGCCCGAAGATCGTCCATGCCCGTGTGCGTCTGCGCTGTCGCCAGGATCGACTCCAGCAGATCCTCGCCGACATCGTGTTGGTCGAGGCGCCGCCGCAAGGCGGCGTCGATCGAGACGGCCGGCGTAGGCGGCGTGACGGGAGGGTCCGACGCCGATGCTTGACCGCCCGTGTAGGCGCTGTGCGCGAGTCCACGACGTATCTTCGTAAGCCACGACGAGTCGTCCACGGGCGCGGCCTCTCGCCGGGTCCCGACTCGGGGCGAGCCGAAGTCCGGCCCTCCTACCGAGTCACGCCCCTGAGGCGCCTCGGGTTGCGGCGGCTCCCCACGCGGGGCGGGCGCCGGCCCGCTAGGCGGCGTCCGGTTTGGAAGTGGTGGGGTTTGCGCCTCCCGCGTCGGAGACACACTCGCCAAGTCATCAGTCGCCTGACCCTCGTCAGCGCGGCGCGGCTCGGCGCCGTCCGGGGCGATGTCCATTGGGTTGATGGCGGCGACGACTTCGCAACTCTCGCCCGGCTCGTGCTTGGTCAGGAGGATGACGGCGCGCGGACCCAGGTCCGCGTCGACCTTTCGAAGCGCCTCCTCCTCCGTTGCCGCTTCGTAACGTCTTACGATCATCCTGCGCTCATCCTATGACGATCCTTCACGATCCCGGGGCGGGAGCGACGCCGGGCGAGGTCGCCGGGGGTGGAGATGCGCTGGGCGACGGTGTGGGAGCGTTCGAAGGCGGATTCTGCGCGAGGTGACGCGCCATCGGACGGCGCAGACGGTAGACGTACGCCAGGATTTCCGCCACGGCGCGATAGTATTGGCTGCCGATTTCTCCACCCAACGGCACTTCCGCGTAGATCGCACGGGCCAGGGGCTTGTCTTCCATGATCGGCACGCGGTTTTCCTTCGCGAGCGCCTTGATGCGCTGCGCGATGAGGCGTTGCCCCTTAGCCACGACCCGCGGCGCCTCCATCGAATCCTGCTCGTACTTCAGCGCGACCGCTATTTCCGTCGGGTTCGTGATGACGACCGACGCCTCGGGGACGTCCCCCATCATCCGCTGTCGCGCGAGATCTCGTTGGATGGAACGGATACGTCCCTTGGTCTGAGGGTCACCTTCGTACTGCTTCGTCTCTTCCTTGACCTCTTCGCGGCTCATGCGCAGGTTCTGGAAATGGCGCCAGCGCTGGTACACGTAGTCGATGGCGGCGAGGATCGTGAACACGATCACCATGACGAGAGCCAGCCGATAGACGAGCCAGGTCATGACCTTGATCACCGGCTCGTGCCCGGCCAGGGGTAGCGCGAGAATCATTGGCACCTGGTTTATGATCATGCGATAGGCGAGCGAGAGCAGCAGGATCACCTTCAGCAGGCCCTTGACCGCCTCGACGATGCTCTTCTGTGAGAACATCGACCCGAGACCCTTGCCCAGAGACACTCGGCTGAGCTTGGGCATCAACGCCTTGACGGAGAACATCGGCCCGACCTGGATCAGGTTCGAGAACAGGCCCATGCAGAACAACGTCAGAAACAGCGGCCCCATGATAGCGACGAGGAAACGCACGCTGTGAAGGGACAACTCCTGAATCCGCATGATCGTGACGTCCTCGCCGACGTACTGACCGACCGCGGAGAAGTAGAACTTCATCACGTGCTCGAGATTCGTGACGATGCTCTGGGCGCTCACGCGTAGCGCGAGAATCGCCGCCAGCAAGCCCAACGCGATAGGAACCTCGGGAGAGCGCGCTACAGTGCCTTCTTCGCGCGCCTCTTCGATTTTCCTAGGCGATGGGTCTTCAGTTTTTTCCTGTTCGTCTGCCATGACCTCTTCCGCCGGTCGTCAGGGGCTCATCGCTTCCAGTAGATACCCCGTGGCGATACGCAGCTGCAGATACAAGTCCGGGAATAGAGCCACCACACCCGCAACCGATAGCGCCAGGATGGTATACCCCAGCAGCATCGTCAGCGGCAGACCCACGAGGAAGATGTGCATCTGCGGCATCGCGCGACCCATGATCGCCAGCACCGAGTTCGTGAAGAACAGAACGACCGTCGACGGCGCCGCGATGCGGATCGCTATCTTGAACAGGTCGTTCAGCAGGTTGAGGATCAGCACCAGCGCCTTACCGTCGAACACGGTCTGCCCGAAGCCGATCATCTTATAGCTGTCACCCAGCGCCACCAGAAGGTGGAGATGACCGCCCACTGCGATGAAGGTCATCAGCGCCAGCCACCTGTACAGCACCGATACGAGCGTGCTCTGCACGCCCGCCACGGGATCTAACGCCCTTGCCAGGGCGAGACCCATCTGGAAGCTGATGAGTTGACCCGCCATCATGGCGCCGGCGAAGACCGTCTGCGCCGCGTAACCGATGACGATGCCGATCAACAACTCCTTGAAGATGATGATTGCGTAGCCGGTCGTGGTCAACACCTCGTGGAACTGCTGAACCGGCAAGACCGGGAACAGAACCAGCGCCAGCAGCAACGCCAGGGAGATTTTCACCGTCGTCGGAACAGGGCGGTCGCCGAACAGCGGCGCGATGAGCATGAGCCCGCTGGTGCGGACCAGCACCAGCAGGAACGCCGCCAGCGTTGGCGTCTGCAGGAATTCCATGCGTTACGCCGTCGGCTCCTGCTCGGTGTACGACTCGCGAATCCAGTCGCTTAGCACGCCGTCCGGGTTATCGACCACATCGCGCGTTATCACGAACGATGCCTTGCCCGTGTTGCGCCGCACGAGGCTCAGGCCGTGTTCATAGTCGTGGAACATCGTCAGAGCCACGCCGAACAGTTCGTCGCCCGTGCCGACGGCCTTGTCGCAGAGGGCGTCGATCGCGTCCTCGGCGAACTCCAACTCGATTTCGGTCTGTTCCAGGAACTGCGCGGCGTACCGCGAGAGGATGTAGCGACCGACCGACCGCTGCCGGAAGCCCGGGTCGGCCAGGAGCCGTTCCAGGACATCGGCCGGGTGGTCGGCCAGTTCGCGGTTAACAACGAACATGGTCACGTCGGTGGCTGGGAGTTCGTACTTGAAGTTGCGGAAGAGCCGCTCGCAAACGGTCATCAGCCCGCGCGCGCCCGTCTTTTCCTCGTGCGCCAACTCGGCGATCGCCTTGAGGCCTTCCTGCTCGAAGATCACCTCGATCCCGTAGGCGCGGAAGGCGCGCTCGTACTGACGGATGATCGATCCCTCGGAGTGTTGGAGTATCTCGAACAGATGCTCCACCGAGAGTTGGTGGCAGAACACGTGCACCGGCAACCGGCCGACGAACTCCGGCTCGAAGCCGAACTTGACGAAGTCTTCCGAGATGGCCTGCGCGAGGTACTCCGCGTCGTCGTCGCGCTCGACGTTGCCGCCGAAACCCAACGTCGTCTTGTGCGCGCGCTTCTTCACCAGGTCGACGAGGTTCGTGAACGCCCCGCTGACGATGAAGAGGATGTACCGCGTGTTGATGGTCGGCTTCTCGACCTTGCCCTTCTTCTGGAACTCCATCGCCGCCTGCATCTGACTCGCCGGGTCGAAGGGCGAGCGGAGATCGACGTCCGTCTCCTCCATCAGCTTGAGCAGGTTCATCTGCACGCCGCGGCCGCTCACGTCGCGCCCGATGATGTTCGGGGGCGTGGCGACCTTGTCCACCTCATCGAGGTAGACGATGCCGTACTGCGCGAGTTCCAAGTCACCATCAGCCTGCGTCACGAGGTCGCGCACGAGATCCTCGACGTTACCGCCGACATATCCCGTCTCGCTGAACTTTGTCGCGTCCGCCTTCACGAACGGCACCCCGACGAGCTTCGCCAACGTGCGGATGAGGTACGTCTTGCCGACGCCCGTTGGGCCGACCATGAGCACGTTCTGCTTGGAGTAGTCGGCTTCCCTCAACTCGGGATCGTGCTCGCACTCGCGAATGTGGTTGTAGTGGTCGCAGATGGCGATGGCGAGGGCGCGCTTGGAGTCCTCCTGACCGATGACAAACCGGTCGAGGTACGCCTTCACCTCCTTGGGGGTCATGTCGAACTCGAGGATTCTCTGCTTGAGTTCCTCGTTGTCCTCCGACTCTGGAGGCTCGACCTCGGTCTCGCGTTCCCCGTGGCCCTGGACCTGTACGCCGAGTTGCACATGGTCGCCGTACTTCTGACGGAGGAACTCCGCGAGGTCTTCCTGCAGTTCCTCTTGCGTCGGGATCTTCTTAGCTGCCATTCGCAGCATCGCCCCCTGCTGGGTCCACGTCGTCCGGCTTTTGCCCGCCATGTACTATAACCCGAACGCCTACGCGCGGTTCATCGCGACCCTCGCCACGCGTGGCGGCCTCCTTCTCAACGGGCTCCTTGGGGGCCGGCAGCATCTTCTGGATGCGGCGGAAGCGCGCGCTCGTCTTCTGCAATCCAGAACGGGCGGGTAGCGCGTCGACCTGTGCCTTGCCCTGCGCTATCCGCTGCTTGGTCGGTGGATGCGTGGAGAGCATCCGGCCGATGCCGTTGTCCCCGCCGCCTTCCTGAGTCAGCAACGCATCGAAGAAGGTGACGAGACCCGACGGATCGATGCCAGCATCGTACAGGTTCTGGATGCCGTAGGAGTCCGCCTCGAGTTCGTCCTCGCGACCGTATTTGAGGAGGAGCCCTTGCCCGCCGACGGCGACGAGCCCACCGACGATCTCTTTGGTGAGACCAGGGTCGTCACCGGCGATGACGCCCACAATAGCGGCGAGCCCCATCTGCTGGGTCATGTGCTTCGCGCCGTGACGCCCAACCACGTGGCCGATTTCGTGACCCATGACTCCCGCGAGTTCCGCCTCTGACTTCGCCGCGCGCATGAGTCCGAGGTTCACGTACAGAAACCCGCCCGGGACGGCGAACGCGTTGATCTCGTCGGACACGACAACGCGCACGTGGTACTCGATGTCCGCGCGTTTGCAGACCTTGGCAAGCCGCTGCGTCAGATCATCGACGTATCCGACGATCTCCGGGTCTTCGAGGAACTCGGCCTCTTTCGATATCTCGGCGTCGAACTGCTTACCGAGGCTGAGTTCGTCTTCGGTGGTGAGGAGGTTCGCGGACTGGATGGCAGCGCAGCCGGAGAGCGTGAGAGCGAGCAGCGCAACGGAGATGAGGCGCACGGCTTACATCCTCGCGGGGTTTCCCGTCGCAGGTCTTTGCAGACGCGTCGGAGAATACTCCAGGGAGAAATGCGCATACAACCGCACGGCTAGCCAGAAGCGTCAGCCTCGCGCCTACCGGGCCGCGGTCAATGGGTGCGTAAATCCATCCGGTGGCATCGTCTCGACTCCCTATTTGGCGGTGCCTGACACCGTCGGCGTACCTGACTGCGTCAGACACCTATGCGAGTAGCTTGGGAGCGGTCAGAGTAAGAAACTGACTCTCGGCGACCTACTGCGGCTTCTACATCGCGGCGGCGACGTTTTCGCACGCTTTGGGGCTCTTCACCGTGGTCGGGTGTGGGGAGCTTATCCGCGTGATCAGACTGTATTTGTGGCTAGACGTCTCCCGAATCAGACACAGCCCACGCCCCCTGGGGTATCCCTTATAGCCTGGCGCGAAAACCAGGCGTTCCCCGCCCCCCACAGCATTGGACAGACGCCAACATGCTGGTGCATACTGGCCACAGCGCACTCCACCGGGCTACGTCGCTCGGCCCACACCGGTTTTGGGCAGACATGACACGCGACTGCGCTTGGGCCTGGCCCGTATCCGTCATTGCCGGCCAGACGTCAAACTCCCATCTGCTCCACCCCGTCGCCCTTGCCTTGAGTTCTCGCCGTGGCGAGGCAGGCTGGGCGTGCGCGCTCGCCGTCCTGCTCGTCACTACCGGAGTGGTCGCGCAGGCGGCAGAAGTCCCGAAAGCAGTGACCGAGAACAACGCGTCCGACTGGGGGCCAGCATGGGGCGCCGTGCACGCCCGGCTCGCGTTCGTCTCTGATGTGGACGGCCACGGCAGCGTCTATGTCGTGGACACCAATGGAGGCGCAGCCGTCCCATTGGCTCCAACTGTCCCGGAGAGTCGGGCGCCTGAGTGGTCGCCCGATGGTGACACGTTGGCATTCCTCTCTATCCGAGACGGCAGGACCGTACTGCATGTAGTCGACGCGGACGGGAGCGCTCTCCGTAACCTGACTCCCACGGGATCAATGGATTGGGATCCAGCTTGGTCGCCGGACAGCAGCCGAGTCGCTTTCACATCTACTGCCTCATCTGGGAACCCCGACATCTACATCAGCGACACGGACGGAACGAACAGGCGATCACTCGGCCGTTTCGCTGGTAACCAACATGCTCCCGCATGGTCGCCTGGAGGCGACAGGATCGCTTTCCTCTCAGGCGGCCCCGGGAAGTCAGAAATCCATATCGCAGACGTCGATGGCGGCAGTCGGCGCGAGATCACGCGAGGAGCTGCAGCGCAGGGGTCACTGACCTGGGCTGCCGACGGATCCCGACTCGCTGTTGTCTCTCGCCGGGACGGCAACGCGGAAGTGTATGTCGTGGTCGTCGCCACAGGAGATATGCGCAATCTGAGCCGGCACCCCGCGCAAGACGACTCGCCAGTATGGTCGCCCGACGGTACAACGGTGGCGTTCGAGTCGATGCGCGACGGCAACACGGAGGTCTACGCCGCTGACGTCGCTGGCGGCGGTCTCACGAACGTGAGCAACCACCCGACGAGTGATGGCGCGCCCTCGTGGTCCCCAGATGGGGCGGCGCTTGCATTCGCGTCGAACCGTGATGGCGACTGGGACATATACACGATCGCCGTGGCCCACACGCCCGACCCCGGCACGGGCGACCCCATCACGGGCGACGTCAATGGCGACGGCCGAGTTGATATCATCGACCTCGTGATGATCGCTCAGGCGTTCGGCTCGTCTGGCCAGGGTCTCCCTACGGACGCCAACAGCGACGGCCTCGTGAACATCATCGACTTGGTCACCGTCGCGTCACACTTCGGCAAGACGGCTGGCGTCGTGACCGCATCGCCCCAGCATCCTGACGGGACGCATTCGGCGGACATCTCCGAGTGGCTGCGCCAGGCGCGCGCGCGCGACAACGGGTCGGACCTATTCCGGCGAGGCATATCCGCGTTGGAGGGGCTCCTTGCCCTAGCCACGCCACGCCGCACTACGCTGCTGCCGAACTACCCAAACCCCTTCAACCCAGAAACATGGCTCCCCTTCCAACTAGCCGACGCCGCGTCCGTTTCCGTTGTGATCTACGATGCGCATGGTAAGACGGTCAGACTGATCGAGCTAGGCGTGCGAGCTGCGGGGACCTACCGCGAGCGCCAGGAGGCGGCGCATTGGGATGGCCGCAACGCGCAAGGAGAACGCGTCAGCAGTGGAACGTACTACGCTGAGTTCCGCGCCGGCGCGACGAGACAGACCCAACGGCTGCTTGTCCAGAAGTAGCCCTGACAGGGCGTTGCGGAGGGCCGCCGCTGTGCTGCGGGTGATTCCAGTTCCGACGTTCGGACGGCTAGTCGCTGCGGTAGGGTTCATGCTGATTGTAGCCACCGTGGGTACGATGCCGCGTAGCGCGTCCGCCGCCGCTCCTGTATTCGCCATCACTTCGCCGACGGGTTCCTCGTTCACGTCGGGTAGTGACACGTACACGATCTCCTTCGCTGGCACGTCGTCCAGCACACCGGCGATTGTCAACCAAGCATGGGGCGTACAGGACGACGACACAGGGACGATCGTAGAGGAAGGGATCTTCACTGGGGCGAGCTTCTCCAACAACGTGACGCTCAACGCGACCCCGGCGGGGAAACCGTACACGCTTCTGGTAGCTGGGGTGAACTCCGACACGTTTGCGACCATCTCGATGGGCATCACGATCACGAAGCAGGCGTCGTACAAGGTGCTCATCTTGATCGGAGATACCAGAGAGAGCGAGTCAAGCTACCTGACCACAGTGGCGTCTGTTGGGGACAACACGTTCACATATGAATCGGTGAACATCGACCCCTCCGGCTTCGACGGGGACATGCGGAGCGCGGACATCGTGTGGTTCCCGTGGAACGGGCCGGGGCATGATGGCGACTACTTCATGGCCGGCACGGAAGCGACGGTGGACGCGTGGGTCCAAGCGGGCGGCGCAATCTGGATTTCCGCATTCGACGACAACTTCACGGACGGCAACGGGGATCAGGTAGGGGCGTGGATGCCCATCGCGACGCATCCCATCACCGTCCTGAACGAGGGCAACTCCGACTCTACCGTCACCGCAGCAGGAACGGCTTCCGGGCTATTCAGTCAGCCCAACACGTACGATCTGGATGTCGCAGTTCTCGACGATAGCTTCTCGGGCCTCGACGCCTCGTGGGTGATCCTGTCCGACAGAGACGACAACGGCGACCCGGCGGCATGCTACTTGCAGCACGGAAGCGGCGTGTACCTGGAGGTGTGTATCGATACCCGGAACGGGCCCCGGGGAGTGCTCGTCGAACCCCTCATCGAGAACGGGTTGCAGTTCCTGGGGGATTGGATCTCCGAGCACTGACCCACAGCAGCCCCGAGCTGAGGCGGCCCGTGCGCTCATGCGGCTCTCTCGCGGGGTGCATCCCTACGTGTGTACGTACTGGGCGCTCCTTCTGCGACCGATGAAACACCACGCAAGGCGGGGACATCTCTCAGATGTCTGGTGGCAGACTCGAGATAGCCCGCGCCTTTTCATGCGAGCAGATAGACGCCGATCCACACATCATCGCCGTGTTCGTCATCGGATCCGCGGCTCGTGGTGACGGTGTCGAATTCTCGGACATCGACATCCGACTCATCGTGGCTACGGAAGCGGACACCGGAGCGAGGCACACCCTCCGCGAAGGCCACTTTCTCGATGTCGAACGTGTCCACCCGCCCACCGTCGGCGACGCCGAGGCCCTTCTGGCCGACCCTTACCTCGCTGGCGCCGTGCGCGAGGCCGTGATCCTCTACGATCGCGACGGGCGCTTCACAGAGGTACAAGGCCGGGTGGCCGCTGAGTTCGCCGAGCCGCAATGGCTCAGAGCGCGCCTCTCGACGCTGGTCGACAAGGTCGACGTGAACCGCGCGAAGATCGCCGTGGCCATTGAGGCGGACGACCACGTGGAGATCGTCCGTCAGGGCGCCTTCGCGCTGTGGAACCTGTCCGACGCCCTGCTGGTGAGCCAAGGCTGGTCACCCAGTTGGGTGCGCGGCCTACAGAAACTCGGTCAAGCGCTTCCACTGGAGCGCGACCGCATCGTGGCGATCGAGAACTCAGCTTCGATGAGCGCGGACGACGTGGCCGCGCTGCTGCCCTTCTTCGGAGACCCCGGCGACTCGGGGGTGCTCAGCCACGTGCGACGGGAGATCGAGTGGATGATCGGAGCCGGCCTACACCGCGAAGCGTTCCATTCCCTGTGGGCGGAGTTCGCCCTGAGAGTGGGCGGCCTGATGGCTACCGATGAGCGCTGGACACGAGCCCGCTGCCGCGACTGGCTGGAGCGCATCGGGTGGTGCGGCGACGCGCTGCCGGACAGGGAGCGTCGCGTCGAGGAATGCGCGACCCGTCTGCGACGACGCCTCGACGCTATCGGCTGACGGAACGCGCGGATTCTCGGAGGCGCCACTTTACTACACTTGTAGTTGCATTCGACCTGCCCGCAGTATATACTCGGGGAAAGCACAAGTGGGAGCCCTATGCCGCGCAAGAAGTCACCGACACTAACAGACCTACAGCTAGCCGTTATGGAAGTCCTGTGGGAGCGCGGAGCCGCCACCGTCCGTGAGGTACACGACGCGCTCCAATACGAGAGAAAGCTAGCCTACACGACGGTTTCTACCGTATTGACGCGGCTCAAGGCCGACGCCGTAGTCACCTCGAAGCGGGAGGGCAAGACGTATCGGTTCTCCGCCCGCGTCACCCGCCAGGAAGCCACGGAGCTTAGTATCGACAAGGTCGTCGACGACTGGTTCGATGGTTCCTGGACGTCCCTGGTCGCCCACATGGCGGAAGGCGGCGCGCATTCGCTGTCCGACCTGCGGAAGGCGCGGGACCTGATAGACGAGGCTACGGCAAAGGCCGAGCGTGAAGAATAGCCGCGCCCGGATTACGCGGACTCGGCGATACTCCCACCGGGCATCTTGGCCCGTTATGTAGGTGACAGAGGACCATGGCACAGACGCTACACAGCGTGGGCACGTGGCTCGTGCACGATCTCGGGTGGATATCGCTGGAGGTCCTCGTTCTTACGGGCATCGTCTACATCGTGACCCGGCGTGGCGGCATCAAGTCCTCGCGCGTCAAGCGGTGGCTGTGGACGTTGGTGGTGGTGAAGCCGCTCGTGTCCCTGCTGATCGGGTGGCCGATACCCCTGGGCATGGGCAGGGACGCGCCCGTCGCCCCCATTGCGGAACGCGCCGCGGATCGCGTAGCCAACGTCCCGTCGCTCGATGAGGCGATTCTCCCCGCGGACGTCCTAACCCAGGCGGCCTTGCCTCCGGCACCCGTCGTCGAACCGGTAGAAACCGCGCCCCCGCTGCTCAACCGCGCAGGTCAGGGCGGCGTCACGGGCTTCGCCGTGCTCGGCGCGCTCTGGTTGGCCGGGTGCATCGGGATGTTCGGATACGCCGTCATCGGCGCAGTCTGGCTGACGCGCACGAAGATGCAGGCCGTTCCGATTGACGCAGAAGACCTGCTGGCCTCGGTAGAGCAGTACCACGATGCCCTCGAAAAGCTGCTCCGGCGCGTCCACGTGCGGCTCACAACGCGCATCGCGGAGCCGTGCATCTACGGCTTCTTCCGTCCGGTGATCTTACTGCCCACCTGGTGCCTCGACGACAACACACCACCAAACCTCGAGTACATCCTTCTACACGAGGGCACGCACGCACGCGCGGGCGATCACTGGTTCCTCTGGCTACGACGAGCCATGGAGACGTTCCTGTGGTTCCATCCGGCGGTGTGGTACGCCGGGAAGCAGGCGATGGCTCAGGCCGAGAACGTGTGCGACGAGGCCGTCGTATCGCTCGCCCAACGAGAGGGAACGGCGTCAGCGGCGTTGATGTATTCGTCGTGCCTGATGCGGGTGCTGGAGCGGGCCACGCGCCACGCGTTCGAGGGCCTGGTGCCAGGCGTGATACCGACTGCGGAGCGGATTCGGCGGTTGGTGCAACAGACTGGGTCCTTCGCCACGTCCGTATCCCGCTGGGCCGTTGTGGGAGTGGTTGCTCTCGGCGCGCTCACGCTTCCCGGCGCGTTCAACGGCCGTTCGGCGCTCGCCACGAAGGCGTACGCGATGGCGAAGGGCGAGGCCCCGCCGGTACGGGAAATCCTGTACGCGACACGCTACCCGGGCGACTACTTCCGCAACCTCTACATCATGCGTTCCGATGGCTCTCGGCCGCAGCGCCTGACTGACGATACTTCGTTTTACATGGAGTCGGCGTGGTCGCCCGACGGCTCGCGTATCGCCGCCGTTACGATGCGTCCCGGCGCGCCCGGTTGGCGCGTCTACATGCACGATGCCTCCGGCGGCGTGATGCACGCCCTTGGAGATGCCGAGTGGTCTCTTCGCGATCCCGAGTGGTCACCAGACGGGACGCGCCTGCTCTGTTCCGGTCAGGCGCCCACGGACACAGTCGGCAACATCTACCTGCTGGACGCTGACGGGCCCATCATCCGACGTCTTACGGACGACACGATGGAAAGCCGCGTCGCAGTATGGTCGCCGGATACATCGCGCATCGCGTTGATCCGACGCCGCATCGGGCACGTGGGCCTGGAACTCGCCATCATGGAGTCGGACGGCACGCGCGCGAGGGTCGCCCCAGGCAGCGACGCGCTCGGGGTCCTTGCTACGCGCCCGGCATGGTCTCCTGACGGGCGCCGCCTGGCCTACATGAGCAAAGGCGCCACGGACGAAGACCCACGGGAACTGCGTCTTCTACACCTAGACGGCATGACCTCTACTACGCTTGGGGAGTTGTCGCCCATCCAGGGACCGGGCCGCCGTCGACTCGACTGGTTCCCCGATGAGAACGCCTTGCTCGTAGTGGACCGCAGGAAGGGCGATACACGGTACCAAACGTACCAACTCGCACTGGATACGGGCTCGATGACACGTCTGTCGCCGGGCTTCGAGGAGGCCGTCATGGCCAGCGTTGGCCCCGTTGCGGACCACGGTCGAGAGGGCGGCGCGCTAGTTAGGGCTCCGCTGGCAATGGGCCCCGTCCGTCACCCTGTCACGGGCCACATCTATTACGCCGTGATCGCCGCCAGACGACTGACATGGCCGCAGGCGAAGGCGGCAGCGGGGGCGATGCGGCATGAGGGACGGGCCGGCTATCTTGCGTCGGTCACATCCGAAGACGAGAACCGCTTCCTCCTTCTGGAACTCCCCCTCGCACGGCACGGGTGCTGGATGGGCGGGTATGGTGACCCGACTGGTGGCGCCGGCGCGTCGTTCAGTTGGCAGTGGGACCACGGCGAGCGTTGGGAGTACGCCGCCTGGATACGTGGAGAGCCGCGGACCTCGAACGAGTGGAACGCTCGAGCGGTGACAACGCGAGACCTGTACGCTCAGGAACCGGAGCGCGCTGGAACGCAGGAGCATTACGGCTGGCACCCACAGGACCCATGGGAACACCAATTGGGCTTCATCGTGGAGTTCGATGCTCCGAAGGTCTCAGCGCTTCCTAGCGGCCCATCCGACCCGCCTTCGAGCCGCTTCTAATCGGCATCCGCGTCGAATCCAACTTATTCTACATTTGTAGTTGACATCGCCTCTGCCGTGCACTATCCTCTCCAGTAGCTCCTACATTTGTAGAAGCGTTGCCCGTCGAAACCCCGGTTGTTCGAGGCGCATGCCGTCCACACCGGCGAAGGAGATCAGGATGATATTGACGTTAGCTCCATTTGTCGCTGCCATGATCGTCGTCGCCGTGTTCATGAGCGCCCTGGTTGCCAGCTCGCGCGAGGACCACATGAAGCACCTGCCAACAGACGCCGACGGCCACGCTCCTCGATAGGTGGCCCAGACGGCTCGACTCCGCCAGGTCGGGTTAGATCGCGAACGCCCCAGACTTCCGGATGCGCACAGGAGAAACGAAATGATCGGACTGCTACGCGGGATCAAGACCTCCTCCCCCGCCCTCATCGTCCCGTTGGGTGATGACATGCTGCTTCAGGGCTTTCAGGCCGACGCCATCGGCGACGCGAGCGCAGAGGCCGAGGGTCTCCGCGCAGCCGATCTCAGTGACGCCGACCTGCGGGAGACCGACCTCGCTGGAGCGACGCTTGTCGGCGCAAATATGAAGGGCGCGAACGCCGCCTACGGCAACCTGGCACGGGCGCACATGCGCGGCGTCGATTGCACCGGGGCCCACATGCTCGCCGCGAACATGCGAGAGGCGGACCTGTCCTCGGCCACACTCGATAGCGCCGTCCTCCAAGGCGCTGTCCTGCGTGGGGCGAATCTCCGGGAAGCGAGCCTACGCGGAGCCAACCTGGAATGGGCGGACCTGCGAGAGTCCAAGATGACCGCGTGCGACATGCGCGAGAGCCATGCCCACAAAGCGAACCTCACCGGCGCCCTCCTTCGTGGGGCGAGCATGGGTGGGGCGCGACTCGACGGCGCGACGCTCGCGGGCGCAACCCTCGCCAACGCGGACCTATCGGATGCGCGCGCGTATCGGACCGATTTCCGTAACGCGTCCATGTCGGGCGTCTGTATGACCGGCGCCGACGTGCGCGGCGCGGACCTCAGAGTGTCTGAGCTTTTCGGAGCGGACCTGCGCGGGGCCCTCTACGACGCTGACACCAAGCTGCCAGAGGGCCTCGACGCCACCGCAGAGGCCATGAAGCGCGTGGGACCAAACGCCTCACTACGCCGCGTGAACCTGAGCGGCATGGACCTCCGTGGCGTGGACGTACACGGGGCCGATCTGAGGGCAGCCGACATGCGCGGAACGGATCTGCGCGGAGCGAACCTGTCCATGTGCCGGCTCTCCAGAGCCGTCCTACGGGGCGCGCTGTACGACGATGCCACGGCGTTCCCGCGAGGCTTTCGCGCTCCGGCCAGGGGGATGCACAGGATCGCCGGCGCCACGAAACTGAAGGGCGCCGGTCTCCAACGGACGCGAATGCCCGATGTCGACATGCGCGGCGCCGACCTGCGGAACGCGGATCTTATGGGCGCCGGCCTCAACGGTTCCAACATGGAAGGCGCCGGTGTCGACATGGCGAATCTCCGTGGCGCGAACCTCAAGTCGGCCCGGCTGAGCGGCGCGAGCCTTCGCCAGACGATCCTCACGGGAGCCGTCCTGCACGGAGCGAACCTGTGTCACGCGACCCTCAGTGGCGCGGACATGACGAGAGCGGACCTCGCCTCCGCCGATCTACGCGGCGCCGACATGACCGACGCTCGAATGCAGGAGGTCCGCGCCAGGCGGGCGAAGTATGACGAACGCACGCTGTTCCCCGCCGGCTTCTGCCCCGACGCGGCGGGAATGATCCGCGAAGAGCTTGTGGCCTGATCCGACCGACTGCATGCCGTGACTCAGCGGCGCCACGGGCGCCGCTATGGTTCCGCGCCGGAACGTCTGCCGGAGCCCGCGAGACGCTGGACGCCCGCGGCTTCGGCTAGGCGTCCACCCAGGAGAGCTTCTCCTCCTCCCAGGTGCTGCCTTTGGGCGGGAACGCCTCCGGGTCGTCGAGGGTGCAGGTCGTGATGTCCGTTCGCGGCTCGCCGGCGGCGTAGTAGGTAAGCTGAGAGCCGCACTTCCCACAGAAGCCGCGTTGGGCGGCCCTGCCGTCCTCACGCGTGTACGCATATACCGCGGGCTCACCACTCGTGAACGTCACGCCGTTCGCCGGAACCGATATCCAGGCAGAACCCGGCGCGCCATGCGCCACGCGGCAGTTTGCGCAGTAGCACATGCCGCCACCTACGATCTCATCGTCGTTCAGGCGGTACCGAACGTCTCCGCAGACGCAGCCACCCTCGACCGTCTTCGTCGCCATTGTCGTCCCTTCCCTCGTGCGGGTGTCCATGAGTCCTCGGGCGGAGTTTTGGGAAGTCAGTCGAGTATGTCCGCCGCCTTCTCCAGCGCGTCCGCCGCCCGGCCCTCGAGGTCGACAATCTCCTCAATCACGGCGATCAGCGCGCCACGTCCCTCTGCGGACGACAGCGCATTCCCGCCGGTGTCCGCGCCTTCCAACGCCGCCATCACCGCCTCGTACAGGCCAATGGCGCCGTCGAGATACTCCGCCGTCTGTGGATGTCGCTCGCGCATCGCGTTGAGGTAGCGGATTGCGGCCGCTCGGTTCAGCCGAAGCTGGAAAACGGCGTTGTTGTGCCATCGCGCTTCCCCCAGACGCTCCGTGTCGCGTAGAGCGGTCATCCATGCTCAGTATGCGTCGACACCCGTGCGCCAGTTGGTCCCATAGCACGGGTGACGAAGCGGATGGGCTCCGCGATCGCCTGCTCGCTCGCCCAACACCTCGTGACCGGGATAATTCAGGACGATCTCAAGGCCACGGGCGTAGCTGTTGGCGTAGTCGTCGGTCCCCGGTGGAACCCAATCTGCCAGCCTCTCTCTCGCGGCCGCTCCGTCCTCGTGCGCGCTACCCACGGCGTGCGCTGCCAGGGCCAGACCGAATGTGCACATCGCCACCGTCAGAATCCATCGCGCCATGTGCCTGCCTCTCCGTCAGCGGCCCGGGATCACGAGGGTTATCCCAGGGCTTGTGAAGGATTTCACAACACACGCTCAGCAGGAATGTAGGACGCCGGGAGGACGTCGTCAATCCGAGAATCGCCCTCGAATTCCGCCTGTGGCGAAGTACGGCTTCGCGCGGTAGAGAGTTGCCGCGAACCGAATGCTGTGGCGTGTGCAGCGAGGCGAGGTTCAGAAGTCGTTGTAGACGCCGACCGCCCCGCCGGAACGCACAGACTCCCAAGCGGCCGCGCCGACGGCGATCGACTTGGCGCCGTCTACAACGCCCGGTTCGGGTTCTGTGTCGGCGTCCAGGCACGCCTGGAAGTGCCGCATGTAGCGGATGACGGACTGGCCGTGACCGTACACGCTGGTGTCCGTTTCCGGTGGACACGCCATCACCAACGGCTCCTTGGCGGCGGTCTTGTCCAGAACCAACTTGACGGACCCACCCTCGTTGTCGGTGAACTCGCCGACCATCGTGCCCTTCGTGCCGTAGAGCGTGACCTGCATCATCGGCATCGGCGGATGAACGACATCGTAGAGGCCCATCGCGCGGCCGATGCCCCCGTTTGCGAACTTGAGGTTCAGGAGGAAGTTGTTCTGCTTCGGGTACTCCGGCGTGAGCAGTCCCTTGCTCGCGTAGGCGTGTACTTCCTCAATATCGCCCATGAAGCAGCGGAGGATGTCGACCGGATGGACGACGCCACCGTACATGAAGTCCTGCGGCGCGTTTAGGCGCCACGGCGTCATCTCGTAGATCGCCCGAAGGTCGTGCGTGTAGTAGGCTTCCGCGACCATGATCTCGCCTAGGTCGCCGTCTTCGACAAAGCGACGCATGGTGAGGAATTGCGTGTCGAAACGCATCGTCTGCCCGACGAGGAACTTCACGCCGGATTCCCGCACCCGCCCGACGAGGCGTCTCGCGTCGTCCAGGTCGGCGACCATCGGCTTCGTGCAGACGACGTGCTTCCCCGCGTCGATCGCGGACAGGCAATGCTCCGCGTGCAGATGGTCCGGCGAGTACACCGCCACCACGTCGATGTCGTCACGGCTCACCAGTTCGCGGTAGTCCGTGGTCCAGAACGGCGCGCCGATCTGCTTCGCGTAGCTCTCCAGCGCCTCGGGGTTGTTCGCACAGACGCCGCGCAGGTCGTAGCGGAGATCGGGGACATCGCGAAGCAACGTCATCGTGGACCCCATGTTCGTGGGGTTGGCGCCGATCACGGCGAGTCCGATGCTCATCGACAGGCTCCCTTGGGTCGCTCTCCTCGACGCTCACGATGTCCGGCCATGCTATTACGTAGCGCGGGGCTGCCGCATGGCGGGCGGGCCCTAGGGTCGACAATCCCCGGTAAGCCGCGCCATGGCGGGCTATCGCGACGAGACGAAGCGCTCGTCCTTGCTCGCCTTGGTCGATCGATAGGTGTCCGTCTCACGCAGTTGGTCGAGCAAGCGTTCGTCCTCGTCGGACAGCGCCGGGTCGTCGAGGACTGAGGCGGCGTTCCGAAGCTGAGCTACGTCCTTAGCGCCGACGAGCACGGACGTCACCGGTAGATGAGACAGATTCCACTTCAGCGCCGCGCGGGCGAGCGCGTCCCAATCGACGATCCCCGCCTCGTCTCCCATGCGGAACAGCCCGCCTTTCAGGAAGGCTTCCCGTGTCACGACGCCCATCCCGCGTTCCGCGGCGGCCGGCAGGACGTAATCGACGGCGCCCTCGTCGGCGAAGTTGAGGTTGATCGCGATCGAATCGAAATGGCCCGACTCGATCTGCCGCAGATACGTGGCTTCGCTCGAAAACGTGTCGCATCCGGCGCACCGGATCAGCCCTCGCTCCTTCAAGCGCGCGACGTTCTCGCCGATCTTATCCAGGTAGTCCGGGTCGTGATCGAGAGCAGGCTGCAGGAACGGGACGTTGAGCACGTCGATCGTGTCCCGCTGTAGCAACCGCAAGATCCGCTCGACCTCCGCGCGCAACTCATCGTATTGGGCCATGCGCGCGTTGTAGGGGCCGTAGCCGTATCCCATTCCCTGCGGCCGCGTGTGCACGTAGACCGCGTGCGCCGGGGGGTCGTCCTGCAGATTGCGGCCTAGCGCCTCCTGCTCGGGGTCGATCGTCACGTCGAGGAAGTTGAGGCCGAGGCGATACGCCTCCTGCAGCGTTTCCCGTCGCTGCCGTTCGCCGTACCCTTCGCCAACGTACCCGGCCTTTGTCGCGTCACCGTGGTCCTCGTTGAATCCACGCGATTTCCCGTCCGCCAGATACTCGTGGCCTCCGAGCGCCAACACGGATACCGAGAGACTCCCGAGTGACTTGTAGAGCATGGAGTTTCCTTGCGAAGTTCGGGGCGCGTCAGCCGATACCAGAGGCGTCCGGGAAATCGCGCGTCAGTCGGCGCAGCAACTCCGCCGGGTCGTTCCCCATCGCGTAGATGCGCAGGCGCCACACGCGCCCTCGGTCGTTGTCGACGTCTTCCCAGCGCGGGTTGTTGTGCATGCAGTCGTGCCACGCCTGGCACAGCGCCACCGGGTGAGCGCACGCGATGGCTGTTAGGTGTTCCTCGTCGCGTGACACCGCCCCGATGACCGGGCGCGCGTAGTGGTCGGCGCTGTAGTCCGCCCAGGCATCGGCGCCGGCGCGACGAGGCGCGTCCCACATGGGTAGGTACATCTGCACCCACGGCGGGTTGTTGTATTCGTGATCCTCGGGGCGAACCGGGATGCCTCTGCGCGTGGTGTTGCGCAGACGCGTGAAGCCGTCCTTGGTGAAGATGAAACAGCGCTTCACAAACTCCGGGTACGGGTCGGGCCGACTCGCGAAGCTCGGCGCCCGTCGCAACTGCCAGCACAGGTTCGGGGTGAGCAGGTCGTCCGGCAGGGCGCCGTCGGTGACGGGATGCGCCACGAACTCGACACACTCCGGCTCGGGGGTCACCGTCGTGACGAGGGTGACGTCGGGGCGCCCGCGTACCGCGTGGCGTAGCTCGATACGGCCGCCGTCGAGCGCACGGGCATCGAAGAAGTCCGTCTCGCTCTCGTAGCACCAGGAGTCGCACGTGAAGTCTGGCAGGTTCGGGAAGGTCGCCGAGACGTGCGTCATCGACCCGTCCTCGGTCTGCCAGACGCCGAGAGTCGGGAGCGAGAGCGGGTCAGGGTTGGTCGCTTCGAGCAACATGGTCGGCTCCTGACGCGCGAACGGGCAGGAGGAACGTCGTTCCCCCTGCCCGCTACTCATTCAATGGTCGCTCTTAGCGAGTCTTCAGCGCGCCCCAGGCCGTGGCCAGCTTGCCACGGGCTTCCACGGCGACGCCGCCGCTCATGACGATGCCGACCTCGCCCGGCCCGATCGCGCGGTTCCAGATCATCGCTTCGTCGATGATCTGCGTAGCCTTGCGCTCCGCGCAGCAGCTGCGGCTATCGCGGCCGATGACGACATCCACGTCCGACGTGGCGATCGGTCCCGTCTGATCGAACCGACCCACTTCCTCGCCGTCGATGTAGGTCACAGTGGTCGCCCCGTCGTACGTGCCGACGAAGTGATGCCACTCACCAAGGGCGACAAGGGCGCTGGCCGTAGTCTGCCAGGCGACGAATCCGGGCGACCAGATAAGCGGTTCCCAGTCGATCGAGCCGGCCTCGCCTCGCCAGTTGCTGACGTGGATCATCCACGTGTCGGCCTTGGTTATCAGCGAATTGTTGTCGTCGGGGTAGCTCTCCGAACGCGCCCAGGCGGCGAGGGTGATCTCGCTGTCAGGATTCAGCGACGGGTCGTTCGCCACCACCACGCTGTTCTCGAAAGCATCGTCGCCGACGGAGATCGCCCCGCCTATCTGACCGGGGACCCACGACACGTTCCCGACCAGCGTTCCGTCGTTCCCGGCGCCCGAGGAGTCACGGGCCGTCGTGCCGGCTCCCTCGTCGAAGTTGAGGTACAGTACGAGGCCGTCGGTGACTTCTACGGAGACCGAAGCCGCCGCCCCATGGGCGAACAGAGCCAAAGCGACCAGTACCGACAATCGGCGTGCCCACATAAGGCATTCCTTCCGTGTTTTCTAAGTGGTCGATGGAGGCCGAACGCTTCCCCGTAGGCGCGGCGCGCCTGCGGGCGAACTCCGGGCCGCGGGCGTCGCGGTTCCTCCCCGACCGAGCCACAGAACCGTGGCGGTCAAGAGGTAACACACGTAGGGACGGCGAGCAAGGGCGCGCGCTAGCTATCGCGCCACGCCTTTCGCCGCCACACACGCCCGCGAAGGCCACGATCGCCCTACTTCCGCTTCAGGCGGGCCCACGTCGTCGCGGTCTTTCCGGCCGCGTCTACGTCGAGCAAGACGCCGGCGATGATCTCGTTCACCTCTCCCTCGGAGAGGGCGCGGGACCAGATCATTGCGTCGTCGATCGCCTGCTGCGCCTTACGCTCGACGCAACAGCCGCGACTGTCGCGGCCGATGATGACGTCGACGTTCGATGTCGCGAGTGAACCCGACTGGTCGAATGAGCCGACCTCTTCGCCGTCGAGGTATGTGAGGACTGTGGAGCCGTCATACACGCCCGCGATGTGATGCCATTCGTTCAGCGCCACCGTGGCGCTTGCCGTCGTCTGCCACGCAACGAACGCGGGGGTCCAGAAGAGCGGCTCCCATTCGACGGGGTCACCACCGCCACGCCAGTTGCTGGTGTGCAGCATCCACGTGTCGGCCTTCGTGATGATCGAGTTGTTGTCGTCGGGCATGGTGGACATGAGGCACCACGCCACGATCGACATGGTCTCCGTGGGGTTGAGGGAGTCATCGTTGGGGACGGAGACGAAGTTGTCCGCGGCGCCGTCACTGACTTCGACGGCGGAGCCGTTCACGCCTTCCACCCACGCCACGTCACCCTCGAGCGAGCCGTCGTTGCCGTTCCCGGACATATCCTCGGCGGTTTTGCCTCCGTTCTCGTCGAACGGGAGGTAGAGTTCGAGTCCGTCCAGACTGAGGGCGCTCGCGCCGGTCGCTAGGAACGCCAAGCCGGTCAACGCAATCCCGCCGACCAGGTATCTTAGATGGGTCATTGCCTGTCTCCTTCTGCCTACTTCTAGCGCGCCCGCAGGCGGGCTACAACGGTTGATGTGGGATTATGTCCAGCCGGTAGGCGCACGAAGGTACCCGCGCGGGCTTTGGCACACCGAGGGTTGCATCAAGTCCGGACCGGCAAGGACGCTCTCGTCGCTCGTTAGAGGCGCTAGACGGAGGGATCGTCCGCCAGGCGCACGACCATCTTGCCCAGGTTGCGCCCGCTGAACAGGTCGATGAAAGCTCCCGGCGCGGCTTCCAGTCCCTCGACCACCGTCTCGCGATAGGTGACGCGCCCGTCCTTGATCCAGCCAGTCACCTCGGCGCGGAACTCGTCGGCCAGTTCGACGTGGTCGGAGATGATGAACCCCTGCATCAGGACGCGTCCATATATGAGCGCGAACATGTTGCGCGGGCCGGGCTCCGGCTCCTCGTTGTTGTAGACGGAGATCATGCCGCACACGGGGATGCGCGCGTTCTGGTTCACGAGGCCGAGGACGGCCTCCAGCATCGGCCCGCCGACGTTCTCGTAGTACACGTCGATGCCATCGGGGCAAGCCTCGCGGAGGGCGCCTGGGAGGTCGTCCGCCGCGCGGTAGTCGATGGCGGCGTCGAAGCCGAGGTCGTCGGTCAAGTGGGCGCACTTCTCCGGCCCGCCAGCGGTCCCGACGACGCGGCATCCCTTGATCTTCGCTATCTGCCCGGCGAGTGAGCCCACGGCCCCGGCGGCAGCAGAGACGACGACCGTCTCGCCCGGCTGCGGCTGGCCGATCCGCGTCAGGCCGTACCACCCCGTGAAGCCCGGCATGCCCACGACTCCCAGATACGCCGATAGCGGCGAGATCTGCGGATCAATGCGCTCGGCGGAGTCGCACAGGGCGTGTTCGCGCCAACTCTGGTTGCTGACTACGAGCGATCCCTCGGCGAAGTCGGCGTTTCGCGACTCGACCACCTGCCCGACCGCGCCGCCGCTCGGCGTGGAGCCGATTTCCACCCCGCGCATCATCCCGCGCATGTACGGGTCGACCGAGATGTAGATGTTGCGTACGAGGAACTGACCCTCGGCGAGGTCGGGGATCGCGGCTTCCTTGATGCGGAAGTCGCTCTCCTTCGGCACGCCTACGGGCCGCGACACCAACACTAACGACCTGCTTACGCGTTCCGACATGTCTTACCTCCCGGCAGCCGGCGGACGGTTCGGGTTGTCTACACGGTATCTATGGGCCACCACATTGGGTTGCGCTTCGGGAACAGCACTTCCAACAGGTCGCGCGTGGCCTTCGGCGCGGCGATATGCACGTGGGCGTCGGAGCCGGTCATCAGGTTGAACAGGTCGCGCTGCGGCAACGAGACGTCCACGGCTCCCTCGGGGATCTCGTGTGACACGGTCACGCCGTCGGCGCCTGCCGTGATGCAGACGGTCTGCCCGCACGAAGTGAGCGACACCGCGCCTGACGGTGGCGTGGGATGGTCACACGCCGCGAACTGCTTCGCGAAGCCAGGCGCGAGGGCTTGCAGCATCTGCTCCAGGTCGACGATGCGCAGGAGGTTCGTCTCGACAAGAGTGGTCGTGCAGCGCAGCGTGCGCAGGATGTACAGGAGCGGCTCATGGCAGGGCAGATAGACGCCGCATCGCTTCGTCCCGCGACTGCGCATGAGGCGCATCTCGGCGCCCAGCAGCGACAGCGCCGCCATTTCGTGGCCCGCGACGTAGCCCGTCTCCCAAATGGTGTTTGTGTCGGCGCGCATGTACCCGACGATCGCGCCGTCCAGTTCCGCGACGTAGAACGCCTCCTCCCGCTCCTTGCGGCACCAGGAGAAGTGCTTGCTCCAATACGCGGCATCCCGAACGAGCGTCATGGGGCTATCACGGTTGTAGTCGTCGTAGACTGCGGCGACGGCATCGAGGTCGGCGCTGCGGTCGAAGCGCCGCACGCGGTAGTCGGAGCCCTCGGGAACCCTCTCGGGCTGCACCGCCAGATCGAAGCGATACGTCGGCCACCGCTCCCAGTGTTCCGCGGCGTAGAACTCGACGACGCCGGAGATGATGAGGCTGAATCCGCATCCCCACTCGTGGTAGCGACCCAGGGAGTCCCGCAGCAGGTCGCGGCCGTACCCCTTCCGACGGTCCTCCGGGCGCGTGTAGACGTCCGCCATGCCACCGCATTGGATGGTTCCGCCGCCCCATCGGACGGAGCGGTTGTAAAGGCGCGCGTGCGCGGCGATGCGTCCATCCACAAGGGCGACACGGCTGTTGTCCCAGCCGCCGCCGAGGCCGTCGTAGTGACTCAGGTAATACTCGATAGGGGTGTGGCCGCGGGCGTTCACCATGTCGCGATAAAGACCCGCCTCGTCGTCGGTCAAGCCACGTACCTCTACGGCCAAGATCTATCTCCCGTGATTCAAGTGTTCCGCCAGGAATGGAGCGGCCCGCTCCCAGTCGAGCAGGTGACCGCTCGGGTGCGCCTGGTAATCGTAGCTTGCGGAAGCGCCCAGGGCCGCGTAGGCGCGCCGCACGGTCGCCTCGATGTGGTCCCGATCCTCGTCGGTGATGAGACCATCGCCCGCGCCGGCTTGCAGTTGCATCGGACGCGGCGCGATCAGGCTGAACAGTTCCGGCGTGTCGCCGTAGCGCAGGATGCCCGGCAGATACTGGATGCCGCAGGAGGACAGCTTCAGCGAGCGCTCGCGGAACGTGTTCATGGCGCCCGCCGACACGCACGCGCGGATGCGCTCGTCGAAGATCGTCAGCCACATGGTCGTCCGGCCGCCGTACGAGTTGCCGATACAGCCGATGCGCGCCGGGTCCACTTCGGGACGGGCAGAAAGCGCGTCGAGAGCGGCTTGACCGTCCTGGATGTGCAGGTCGACGACGTTGAGGCCGTACATCCCCGCTGCCATCTGGATGACGTTGCAGCGATCACGGGAGCCGACGCGGTCGAGATGTCCGTCGCGGCCCGCCCATCCCCACCACGCGGGCGCCAGGGTGACGTAGCCGCTCTGAACCGCGAACAGCGCGTACGCGCGTCGCGCGGCGTCCCCTTCGTCCATGCCCCGGACGCCGCACACGGAGTCGATGCCGTACGGCGCGTGTCCGTGCGAGACGATCAGTCCAGGCCTTCGTTCGCCCGGGCCGATGTCGTTCGGTACCAGCAAGTACGCGATCAGCGTGGACACGCGGCTCACCGCGATGCGGACGAGGTGCCGCGTGTGGTCCGCCTCCTCGACGGACTCGACGATGGCGACGGATGGCGCGACGCGCGTCGGGAGTGGTCCGCGTAGTGACTCGACGGCGTCACGGAAGCGCCCCTGCCACTCGGCGACATCTACGTCCGCGGAGAGCGGAAGGGACGGCGGATGTTCGCGCCCGTAGGCATCCAGAAAATCGACAAACGACTCGGCCTGCATCTCCACTGTTCTCCCTCGGTTGCTGCGCCGGATGGTCGCATAGGCCGGCACGTACCGCACGCCACGGACACAGAGGGTACGTGGGCACACAGTATGCCGACCCGACCGACTTCCACACGCAGGCGACGACGCAACCCTCCAACGCGCGCCGGGGGAACACCGCGCCACCGCGCGAAACTTCCGCAGGCCGAAGAAGCGCAGATCAACGCCTTTGCCTGCCGGCCCAGAAGCAGGCGTCCACCGTTAGATGCACCCCAGGGATCTCGGCTCGCGCGGTTACGGCCGGGTGCGACGGTGTGCCTGTAGTTGGGAGCCTCGGCGTTTCGCGGGCTGGCACCCGCGGAGCCCGACGCCCGCATGATCCCACCTGGAGCGAAGCGTGGAGCCGCAGACCATGCGCGGTACGGCGACAATCCGTCGAGCGTGACGGCGAGCGGATGGCCACCGGCGTGGTCATCCACGCCTATGGCGCGTCTTCCCCATCGGATGCGTCCTGCGCCTCGGTCTCTCGCGCCCAGAATCCGGTCGTGGGTATAGACAGGCCGCGTCGGTGCTCGTGTTCGAGTCCCATCATGCCCGGCCGCCGCATCCCGGGGAGCGCCGCGAGATCGTAGATCTCCTCGCAACTGGTCATGTACTTGAGATGGCCGACGATGTGGCCACCGGGGAGATACACCACGTAGACGCCCGAGAAGACGGACTCCTTAGCGATGGGCAGGTCGCCGAAGGTCCGGCTGGATGTGCGTAGGCGCGACAGCCCTATGAATAGGTGGTCGCCGACGCGCGCCATACCCCGGACGAAGCCGGGCATCTTAGCGACGACTTCATACGAGCCTGCGTCCCGATCGACGCACACTAGTTCGCCAGTGGCCGACAGCAGGAGGTACAGCCGGTCGTCGTACACCCTCGGCGTGTGCGGCATCGGCAGCCCGTCGAGCATGACCTCGCCGCTCTCCACATCCATCAGTATTCCGCCGCTCACCTTTCCGGGGCTCCAGCCTCGTGGCGTGTCGGTCGCTCCCAACGCGGAGACGTACCGCGGGCGGCCGTCCAGCATTGCCATACCGTTCAGGTGGCAGCGATCCTCGGATGCCAGCTCGCTGATGAACCGGGGCTGCCACTGTGGCCGGAAGCTGTATGTATCGTCGACGAGCGCCAGGCACGAGAAGAGCGTGTTGACTGCCCACAGTCCATCGACTCCCCACGCGAGGTCATGGGTGTTCACCGTGCCGGTGAAGTAGACCGCCCTGGGCATGTACAGCGCGTCGTACGTGTCCGGCTGTCGTGGGTAACTCTCCGCCAGGTCCGGCGCGTTCGCGAGTACGACGACCTCGTTCCTCGTGGCGACCGCCAGGCGGTGTCCATCCACCGCGAGGCCCATCGGCGTTTGGAAGTTGCGTGGCAGTTGTACCAGGCGCTCAGCGTCCTGGGCGCTGATGAAGATGACTTTCCCGGCCTGGTAAGTGCTGATGACCAGCGTGCACCCGAGTTGCCAGAGCAACTCCGGCAGGTTCGGTGAGTACGTACAATTGAATGGCGGCGGCGGGTTGTTCATGTACTGCGCCCTGTTAAGCGGTCTAGCCCGACGCTACAGCCACTGTCAGCAGGCGTGACGTACTCCTCGCGACGTAGGGGTCGCGCGCTGCGCGTGCCCCCGTTGGATCGCGTGCGAAGAACTACAGTCTCCAAGGCGGCTCGGATCCGCGCGCGCGATCGGCAAGGCGTCATCGCCGGTCCTCCGTAGGCTCAGAATACGGCCTCACCACATTCGAGGGAACTCCCGACATCTCGCGCGTGCCCAGGTTCCCTGCGGGGTCCACCCGCGTCCCACCGCCCATGTTGCAGGGGTCCGCCTTACAAAGGCCGACATCAGCGGCTATCAGTAGTCCATTGCTGTCCCGTGGGCGTACCTTCGTGCCTCAACCTCAGCATAGGCCCGAGCAACCGGTGTCCAGATCGGATCGCGGGTGTACAGGCCTCTGTTCTTCTTTTTGGGCAGTGTGCTTGGTGATACCCACGGATGTGGAGAATCGAACCGGATGATCCGCGCCCCCGGGAACAGTGGCGACAGAGGCGAGCAGACTCCCCGGCTCCCGGCCCGCCCAGGAGTTGCGGGACAACTCCCCCGACCCCGTCGCAGCGGGGCGCGCTTGTGCATTGACCTCGACTCGGTGGCGACGTGGGCGCGTGTTGGTGACATCCCTGCACGCCTCAAGGTCAGCAGCATCCACGAGCGTGAGTTCCTGTACACGCAGAGAAGGCTACGCAAGTACTTCTCACGTTTCGTGCGCCGTTTGCGGGCCGGGACGCTCTGGAGCCTGCCTAGACAGAAACGCCGACGGCTGACTCACCGGATGGCGCGGCTCACGCGCCGCCTGCAACGCCTTGCGTCTCGTCTTGGATGGTCTCTGGCAGGTGGTGTTCTCTCGATGTCGGTGGCCGTAGGGGCCGCGCACGGCGTCACCACGTTCGAGGAACGGCTCGGCGCCGCCAACCCCTTGGACGCCGTCGCCGTGACGGGCAACTCTTACCCCGTGCTTGTGGACATTGACGACGACGGAGATTTCGATCTTTTCGTCGGAGAGTACGGTTCTGCACCAACGCCCGGAAGCATTCACTACTACGAGAACGTCGGTTCGGCCACCAGTCCAAGCTTCCAGGCACAGGCCGGCGCCGCGAATCCCCTCGGCGACCTCGTCGGTTCGGACGTCCTCGCTTTGTACGGAGCGGTGAGTCCCAGCTTCGTGGACATAGACAACGACGGCGATTTCGACGCTTTTGTCGGCGCGGCGCACCACGATGTCGGGGACGATGCCCACGGCTCGACCCTGTATTACGAGAACACCGGCACGCCGTCGAGCCCGACATTCACGAGGCGCAGCGTGCTGTCTGGGCCTGGAAACCCACTGGGCTTCGTAAACACCGGCAGCGAGTACGGTACGCTCCCGACGTTCGTGGACATCGACGCGGACGGTGACCTCGACGCGTTCGTCGGTATCTACAGCACCATTGGCGACGTGCTCTTCTTCGAGAACACGGGCATAGCAACGAACCCAAGTTTCGTTGAGCGGGTAGGAGCCGCGAACCCCTTGACGAGCGCGTACTCCGACTATGGAGCTCCCGCGCCAAGCTTCGTGGACATCGACAGCGACGGGGATCTTGACGTGTTCGTCGGCGTCTCCCCCTACGTCGAGATTGAGCAAAACGCCGACACCTACCAAGCGGTGATTCACTACAGGAACACCGGCACACCCTCAGCCCCGGCGTTCGTCCGGCTGGAAGCAGCCGACAATCCCTTGGACATCCTGCCGTACGACCTAGCGCCCGCTCCCAGCCTCGTGGATGTCGACGGCGATGGCGACGCGGACGCCATCATCGGGAATAGGTTCGGCAGCGTCTACTACTACGAGAACACGACGCCGATCCCGGAGCCCGACCCACTCGAGGTCGTCGTTCAGGCGGATGCCGACGCGGATGGCGTCGCGGAGTCGACGGCGGCGCCGTACGTGGTCAACGAATACAGCGACCCACCCTCGGTCATCGTTGTCGACGTTACGGGCGGCGTCGGGCCGACGCACACGCTGGAGATCGTGAGCGTTCCATCCCTAGGGACACTTATCGACCCGTCGACGGGCGACGATCTGCTCGCGGGCGACACGTTGACTGTCACGAGCGGGTCGGTGGAGGTGCAGTACTCGGGCGCGCCGCAGAGCTCCGCGGGCTTCGAAGCGTCCGACGCGTTCATCATAGACGTCACGGACGATGGGGATCCCACGGTATCGTCTGGGTCCATGGTCGTGGATCTGAACATCGTCGATGTGAACCAGCCGGTCGTTGTGGACCGCGAGGGTTCCGCCTTCGCTGCGTCGGGCAGCATCGTGAACATCCCCCTCGTCGATCTAGCGGATACGGATTCCGACGGCTCCCCGGATCCCAGCATCTACGATAGCGACGGAGACGGGCTCGTATTCAGCAGCGCGGTCTCGGCGCTGGGAGCGTCCGTGTCCGTAGCGGGGGCCACATTGCGATACACGGCGCCCGCCTACACGGACGTCGCCTTCGGCGACGGACTTACCGATGTCGTCACGCTCACCGTGGCGGACAACAGCGAACTGGGGAGCGCGCCCGTTACCGCCACGACGCTAGTCGACATTCATCCGGTGGCCGAGGTGGCCCTGAGCATCCATGCGGGCGATGGGAGCTTCTCCAGGGACCTTCGGTTCGGCGCAGGGCCGGAGGGCGTAATCGACATCTCTCCGACATCCACGGGGACGATCCGTGATCTGACAGCGGAGCCCGCGCCTCCCGAGGCGCCGGGTACCCCGGCGCGCGCCTGGATCAACAGCGACGGCGCATACGTCCGCGTCATCGAGCCGATAAGTTCGACGGCGTCCCCGTACACGTGGTCGATTCACACTCGTACCGGCAGCGCGGGCTCGGGATCGACCATCGAGTGGCACGCGCCAGATGTCGTAGTGCTACTAGGGCAGTTCGAGGGGCGCACCGACGTCCCCCACTCAGCGGCCATCACCGACGCCTCCACCGGCGAAACGTGGGATATGTCCGGCGAAGGTCTGTCGAGCATTCAGATCGCGGACAACACGTCATACAACTTCGACATCACCGTATCACCTGCGGGAGGCACGACGCCGGTGAGCGGCTCCCTATCGCCTGGGTGGAACCTGGTGTCGGTTCCAGGCATGGGTGACCTGAGCCCGCTGGACGCGTTCACGAACTCGGCCTTCGTGTGGAACAACGGCTACAAGGGCGTCGGCTTCCTGACACAAGACGAGATTCCTGCCGTCGCAGGCGGTGTCTTTATCAACTCGAACGGCGGAACGTACGACCTAGACGTGGACGTGGACAGCGCCTTCGTGCGCGACATCACCGTACATTTAGACCCTGGCTGGAACCTGATAGGCGCGCCGGCGAGCGTAGGATCCGACTCGAACTTTCCCGCGAGCAACATATCCAAGCTGTTCGGCAACCAAGCCGCGGTGTTCGGGTATGACGTAGGGAGCGGTGGCTACTCGTTGACCAGCGAACTCGTTTCCGGTAACGGATACTGGGTCTACAACGACACCGGCGCACCCGTAGAAGCGCAGTTGACGCAGCCTCGTCACCTCGACGCGGACGGGTCTTCGCTGTTCCACCCGGCACAGACCCCTTCCGCTCCATCGCTGTCGAGCCTCGACTGGTCCCTGCCACTTAGCCTCGAGCTCGAGGACGGCGGCCGTCGCCCCGTTCAGCTCGGGCTTAGCTCCTACGGGCGAGAGGGGTACGACCGACTCGACATCGCGATGCCCCCGCAACCGCCGACCCGTGACTACTCCCACCTCTACCTGACCGTGGAGGACGCCGTCCAACGTCTGACGCGTAGCGTGCAGGCGATGGAACGGGACGGCACGGAATGGGTGATGAGCGCGCGCGTTGACGGCGCGTCGGGCGTTCTCGAGTGGGAGCGACCAAACGTGCCGGCGCACTGGCGACTTACCATGGAGGCCGGCGACGCCGTCATCGACATGGTGGAACGACAGTCGGCCCACCTCGGCGGCGGCACGCACGAACTCAAGATAGGGCTGACCTGGACCGCTCCGACGGCAACGCGGCTCATGCCGAACTACCCGAATCCGTTCAACCCCGAGACGTGGATACCGTTCGAGCTCACGGAGGAGGCGGATGTCACCGTTCGCATCTATGGGAAGGACGGCGCCGTCGTACGCTCGCTGAACCTGGGCCGTCGGCCTGAGGGCTACTACACAGGCGGGGCCGACGCCGCGTATTGGGATGGTCGCAACGAGTTGGGTGAACCGGTCGCCAGCGGCGTGTATCTCTATGAGATACGGGCGGGCGAGTATCGCGCCATACGGCGTATGACGCTGATGAAGTAAATCGCGTTCCGTCCGGCGTCGCCCCCGACAGCCATGAAGACGATCAAGCCCAACGTCCTGCGCGTGGGCCCAACTCGCGGGGAGTCACGCCCTCGCCTGTCACCCTGGAGAGCCGCAGGCGACGAACGGTCTCCACTGTTCATGGGTCGTACGGGAATGGCAGGACGGTACTTCGCCTTCGGCGGCGCGACCGAGATTCGCGCCCGCGTCGTAGGCGGTGGCGTAGGCAGCCCCTCCCCAGTGTGAGCATGCGGGTCTACGCCGAAGTGCCCATCCTCGGACGACGAACATACAGCAGAAGACCCGCAAGAGACCGCCACCCACCGAACGCCGGTCCCCCCCAGCTCGGGCCTTCCCCGTTCGCGCTCCAGGCCGTATAGTTCACAGGCGCATAGGACAAGAAGAGATGGCCAAAGAAGAGCGCTCGAACCACATCGTCGTGAACCGCAAGGCGCGGTACGAATACCACCTCTCCGACCCGGTGGAGGCCGGCATCTCCCTGCTCGGTCACGAGGTGAAGTCGTTGCGCGCCGGCAAGGTGAACATCACCGACAGCTACGCCCGCGTCCAGAACGGCGAGGTGTTCATCCACAAGCTGCACATCACGCCCTACGACTTCGACACGCTTTCGGCCCCGTACCCGGAGCGACCCCGACGCCTGCTGCTTCACAAGGCGGAGATCCGCAAGCTAGCGCGCAGCGTCGACCAGAAGAGCATGACGCTCGTCCCGACGCGGATGTACTTCAGGCGCGGCTTCGTGAAGGTGCAGATCTCGCTCGGACGCGGCAAGACGCAGTACGACAAGCGCGACGCCATCAAGTCGCGCGACGCCGCCCGCGACATGCGCGACGCCGTCCGTCGCTACGACCCCGACTGATCCGCCTCGACACGCGCGCGATCCCGCTCGGGATGGAAGTCATCGAGTGGAATGGGCGTGTCAACCGCCGTGATGCCGTCCGCGACGACGCGCGCCGTCCCGGGCGCGAGCATGTAGCCGTAGCGGTGATGACCCGTAGCCACCCACACGTTCGACTCGACTTCGCCGATGTACGGGAATCTCCGCGCGGGAGCCGGTCTCAAGCCTGCCCACGCGCGAGCGGGGTCCATTTCACCAAGAGCGGGACACGCGACCGCCGCTCGCCGCTTCAGGTCGGCGATACCCTCGGCGCTCGTGGAGGAGTCGAACCCAACATCCTCTCGGGTTGATCCCACGAGCAGGACGCCATCGTCGCGCTGCGCCACGTATGTCTTCTCGACGCCGCACGCGCGCCGCAAGATCTCGGGAGGCGCGTCGTACATCAGCGCCTGGCCGCGGACGGGCCGCACGGGTAGGAAGAGACCGACGTCGCGCTCGAGAAGCCCCGACCACGCCCCCGCCGCGATCACGACCGTCCCCGCGTGGAGCGTGTCCCGCCCGGATTCCACGGTGACACCTATCCCGCGGCCGATCCGTGACGCCGCGAACTTCGTCACGACGCGCCCGCCCCGCGCGACGAACGCCGCCTCCAGGGCCTGCAGCATCCGCGGTGGACGGACGTAGGCGTCGTCGGCGTAGAGGATCGCGCCGAGGCATGCGTCGGACAGGACTGGCTCACACGCCTGGATGTCCTGCGGCTCCAGCCACTCGACGGCGAGTCCGCGCGATGCGTGGAACGTCATGAAACGCCCGAGCGACGCTAGCTTCTCCTCGGTTACGGCGACCTCGAGTCCTCCTCGCCTTCTGTATTCGGGGTCTATGCCGGAGTCTTCGTGCACAGACGCGGCAAGGTCTGGATACGCGTCCGCGCTGTATCGGGCGATGCGGCCGTAGGGATCGTCGCTGGTGACGCGCTGGCGGAGCAGCCCGAGCGACGCCCACGACCCCTCGCGCCCGAGGCGCGCGTTCCGCTCGGCGACAATCACATCGACATCGCGCCGCGCCAGTTCGTAGGCGCACGTCAGCCCGATGATCCCGCCGCCGATGATGACTACGTCCGCGCGCATATGTCCCTCCGTCCGATTCCCCGGCGTCCCACACGGCGTGCACATCAACGCCGGGGATACCCGGCATGTGGAGGGCCTGCGCACGCGGGAGCCGTGGATACGCAGCCGCATGGCCCAGGCTATCGAGCGCCACGCGTTGAGCCACGCCTGCGCACTATCAGAACGGGGAGCGGGCGTGAGTGTGACCGCCGTGAGTTACCCTCGCCGTCTTGCTCCAGAGCTTCACGGATTGGTTGCCGCTGCCGCTGGCGAGTGTTTCCCCGTCGGGTGAGAAGGCGACCGAATGAACGGCGGCCCCGTGCCCGACTAAGGTCACGATTTCCCGCCGCGCGTTTGTGGCCCAGAGCTTCACCGTGTGGTCGCGGAGGCCGGTTGCGACCGTCTGTCCATCCGGCGAAAACGCGACACACAGGACGCCTCCGTCGCGCCCTCCCGGCGTGCGCGAGTCCAATGTGGCGACCTCCCGCCGAGCTTGAACGGCCCAGAACTTCACCGTCTCGTCGTCGCTCGCACTTGCGAGTCTCTGCCCGTCGGGTGAGAACGCTACGCAGTGGACGGCGTCGGTGTGTCCCTGTAGGGTCGCGATTGCCTTTCCGAGGTCGACATCCCAGAGCTTCAGAGGCTCGGGCGGATGACCACCGCTTGCGAGGGTGTTCCCGTCGGGTGAGAAGGCGACGGAGTTGACCCAGGACGCGTGTCCTCGCAGTGTCGCGATTTCCTGTCTGGCGTTGACATCCCAGAGTCTCACGGTCCTGTCGACGCTGCCGCTAGCGAGCGTTCTTCCATCTGGAGAGAACGCGACGGACAAGACGGACCGTTCGTGTCCCCGCAGTGTTCCGACCTTCTCTCGCGTGTTGACGTCCCAGAGCGTCACGGAGGAGGCGCCGCCTACTGCAAGCGTGTCTCCGTCGGGTGAGAAGACCACGGACCCGCGGAGGCCTGGGGAGACTGGCACTCCGCTCACCTGCCCATCAGCGGCTTTCAGCCTCACGCCCGCGCCAGCGCCGATCGCGAGGGTGTCTCCGTCGGGTGAGAAGACCACGAAGGCCGCGGTCCCCCCTCCTCCTGGCATGTCCGCAAGCAGCTCTGGAGACCCCCAACGCTCCGCAGCGCCATACCGGAGAGGGTCGTTCAGCCCGCGAAGCGCCTCCACGGCCAACGGCGCTGCATCACCGGCCTCATCGACCACAGCCTGAGCGATCGACAGCGCCACGTCGACGCAAGCTGCCGTGGAGGAGTTCTTCTGGTCGGCGCATCCGGCTGCCGCAAGCGCGCTGTCCGCGATCGCCAGGCCCCTTGCCCACGGAGAGTCCGGCGCGGTTTCCTCAAGCAGCATCACGCTGGCGTTCACCGTGGACTTCCTACACGCAATCGCCGCAATCGGGAGTACCGCGCTGCCCCTCAAGACGGGGACGATCTCGCCAATCGCGCATGCCCCGACGGCGATGAGACCCTGACCCGTCCTGATGACCGATTCTGCGGAGCTAGACCCCTGTAGCGACATCGGCGCGGCCCTGACCGCTACGGGCCGGTCGATGCCGGCAAACACCTCCGCGACGCCTGACGGATTCACAACCGTCATGTCGAGCGTGGTTGGCAGCCAGTCGGCGAAGACGAAAGTATAGCCGTCTACATACGCGCGCGTAGGGAGCCCGTCGCGGCCTCCTTCCACGAACAGAGGCGCGATGCCCGGCGCGGCGAACACAGCTCCAGACGCGGTGGCGCCCCCATCTTCGCTTAATACCGTCAGGGCCTCACCGGACTTGTAGACGACGAGCGCGGGTGTGCGCGGCTTGTGCGCATAGACGAAGGCGAGCGCATCGGCATCGTCCACAGAAATCGATGGCGAATCCTCGTCGCCACCGCACGCGGTCAGGAAGACTGTCAGGGCGATCAGGCAGCCGATGTGTGTTCGGAGGCGGATCATCAGGGGCCTCCCTCGTGGCGGTGTTTCGCCTAGGCGAGTTCCATTCGACGTCCGGCATGGATTGTACTGCGACAGGGCGTGCGGGAACAGAATCCAGAATCCTGAGCGCGTGCGCGACCGATGTTACGCCGGGTCCGAGCAGGGCTCAACGCTCGGGGTGGAACGCCTTGCCGCTGGGATTCTCAGCATCTACACTCGTATTCGGTCGGCGCCCACACGCGGAGGCTCGGAATGCCCATTCAGGACGATCTGCGGGAGATCCTGGTCTGCCCGCTGTCCAAGGCGGAACTCGTTTACGACGCCGAGGCGGACACACTCACCTCGACGGACAGGAAGACGCGCCGCCGCTATAGGATCGAGGACGACATCCCGATAATGCTCGCCGACGACGACCACTCCGAGGAGTTGCCACAGGACGAGTGGGAGGCCATCATGCGCGCCCACGGCCGGGAAGACGTCCTGTAACTCCACACCGAGACGAGCCCCGCATGCCCGAAGACCCCGACGGCTTCATGCCGCCGAAGGCGTACGAGGATCTCGACTTCCTCCACAGCGCCGACGCGCGCGTCATCCGCATCCTCTCCGAGTATCTCGAACCGCGACGCCAGCTCCGCCTGCAGGGAGTGCGCAACACGGTGGTGTTCTTCGGATCCGCGCGCATCCCCGCGACCGAGGATTTGCCCGAGCAGCCCGAGGGCGACCCGACCGCGAAGGGTCTCCACCGGCTCCACGCCTACTACCAGGACGCCCGCGAACTGGCCCGCCGCCTCACCGAATGGTCCGTGACGTTGCCGTCCCACGAACAGTTCGTGGTGTGCAGTGGTGGTGGCCCGGGGATCATGGAGGCCGCGAACCGTGGCGCCGCGGACGCCGGTGGGAAGTCCGTTGGACTGGGCATCAGCCTGCCCTTCGAGCAGGGCGTGAACCGCTACGTGCCTCGGGAGTTGGCGTTCGAGTTCCACTACTTCTTCATGCGCAAGTGGTGGTTCGTGACGCCCGCCCTGGCGCTGGTGATCTTCCCCGGCGGGTTCGGCACGTTCGACGAGCTGTTCGAGTTGCTCACGCTCATGCAGACGCGCAAGATACGCCGGCGCGTCGCCGTCCTGCTGTATGGACGCGAGTATTGGAACGACGTCGTCAACTTCGACGCTCTCGTAGAGTGGGGGTCCATCTCGCGCGAGGATCTCGGTCTGTTCGAGTTCGCCGACGATCCCACAGAGGCTCTCGGCATCCTGCAACAGCGATTCGCGGAGTACTTCGCCGGCTCCGAACCCGACCTCACGGGCGGCCGGCCGACGGACCTCGCGTAACCGTGCGGCTCCACAAGCCATGAAGCATCTGCTGTTCCTTTGCGTCGCCAATTCCGCCCGCAGCCAGATGGCGGAGGCCATCGCGCGGAGCCTCGCCCCCGACGGCGTGGCCGTCTACAGCGCGGGAAGCCAACCCGACCGGGTGAACCCGTACGCGGTACGCGCCCTCGCCGAGATAGGACTCGACGCGTCAGGACACCACTCCAAGGGCGTGGACGACGTGCCGCTCGACCTGATCGACGCGGTCGTCACCCTCTGCGCCGAGGAGGTCTGCCCGACGTTCCCGCGCTCCGTGCCTCGTCAGGACTGGGGTCTCCCCGACCCGGCGGGAGCCGACGGCTCGGACAAGGAGCGATTGGCGGCGTTCCGCAAAGTGCGCGACGAGTTGCGGCGACGGATCGACGCGCTGTTCACGTCATAGCAAATGCGGGGCGCGCCACTATGTGCGGGAACAGCGCCGCGCGCCATCTCACCCTCGCTGTTGCGGCTATTTCGGTCGCGATCGCGCTTCAGGCGGCCGCTGCGACTCCAAGTGATCTCGCGCATGAGGCGGGCCGCGCCGCACTCGACGCGAAGGACGACGACCTCGCGATCACGCAGTTCGAACGCGCGATAGGACTCGACCCCACCCGCGCCGACGCCTACTACTCGCTCGGGCTGCTCTATCGCAGACGTGACCGTTGGCGCGACGCTCTCGAGGCCTTCGAGCATGCCGTCGCATCGCCGTCGGCTCCGGCGGAGGCGTACTGCCAACTTGGCGAGATACGTATGGAGGTGTTTGCGGAGGCGCCCGCGGCGCTGGAGCACCTGCTTCGGGCGGTCGAGGTCGATCCTGAATACGCGCGCGCGCATCGTCTTGTCGGCTTCGCGCATCTTCAGCTCAACGACCCGACCGCGGCCGTCCAGGCGCTTGCCAACGCGAACTGCCTCGACCCGGAGGACGCGGAGGCATCCTACGGGCTCGGCCTGGCGCACATGCGTCTTGGGGATCTCGCTGCGGCGCGCGCGCGGTTCGGTGAGGCCATCGACCGCGACAGGCTCCACGCGAAGTCGCACCTCGCGCTGGGGAACTGCCTCATGCGTCTGGGCGAGGTGGAGGAGGGCCGCAAGGCGCTCGACACGTTCCGTCGACTGAATGTGGAGGCCGAGCAGATCGCCCACCTCGAACGCGCGACGCGGCGCGATCCCGTCAACGCGGCTGCGTGGGCGGAACTCAGCCGAATCCACCTGCGGCGCGAGCAGTGGGACGACGCCGTGAGCACGCTGAAGCGCCACGTCGCGCTCGACGCCGCCGACACGAAGGCGCGCGAACGCCTGGGGTTCGCGTATTTCCGCCTGGCCCGCTACGCCGACGCAGCGGACGCGTACGCGGCCATCGTGGAGCGCGAGCCGAAGATCGCCGCGTATCGCAACAGCCTGGCGGGCGCGTTCCTGATGCTCGGAGACGCCGCGCGGGCCGTCGAGCAGTTCCAGGCAGCCGTCCGGCTGGCTCCCACCGACGCGCGCCTCCGGCTGAACCTCGCGAAGGCCTACGAGCAGGCAGGCCGCGCGGACGAAGCCGCCGCCGAGTACGCCGCCTACGACGCACTCCAGGCGAACCGCGAATGAGACCCAACGCCGTGGGCATGGTCGTCCTCCTGCTGTGCGCCGTCGGCGTCGCGAAGGCGCGCGCGAGGTTCACGGACGTCACCGCAGAGGCGGGCATCTCGTGGCGCCACGTAAACGGCGCGGAGGGCGCGCATCATCTGCCCGAGACCGTCGGCGGAGGGGGAGCCTTCCTCGATGTCGACGGCGACGGCGATCTCGACCTGTTCCTCGTCAACGGCCGTGCGTGGACGAACGACGACGTCGATGACCCCGCGCGGAGCGCGCTGTACCGAAACAACGGCGACGGCTCCTTCACCGACGCGACGGCCTGTGCCCGCCTGGGCCACGAGGGACACTACGGGCAGGGCGTCGCCACCGGCGACTACGACAACGACGGCGACGTGGACATCTACGTCACGAACTTCGGCCCGAACACGCTCTACCGCAACGACGGCGACGGGTCGTTCACCGACGTCACGGACAGCGCGTCGGTCGGTGACCCACTGTGGAGCAGCAGCGCCGCCTTCGTGGATGTCGACATGGACGGCCTGCCGGACCTCTACGTCGTCAACTACCTGCGCTACGAGATCGACGGCGCGTATCCCCCGTGCGGCGAACCGGGTCTGCGTGCGTACTGCCACCCGTCGCTGTTCGAGGGTGCGCCCGATCGGCTCTACCGCAACAACGGAGACGGCACGTTCTCGGATATCTCCGAGGCGTCCGGCATGGGTGGAATCGAGGGTCTGTTCCTGGGCAAGGGACTCGGCGTCGTGGCGTCGGACTTCGACAACGACGGCGCCCCGGACCTCTACATCGCGAACGACGACACCCCGAACAACCTGCTCTACAACAACGGCGACGGCACGTTCACGGACATCGCCCTCACCGCCGGCTGCGCGTATAGCTTCGACGGCGTGGCGCAGGCGGGCATGGGCGTGGACGCCGGCGACTACGACGGCGACGGTCTCTTCGACATCCTCGTGACGAACCTGTCCTACGAGACGAACGCGCTCTACCGCAACAACGGCGACGGCACGTTCACCGACGCCATCTACGAGGCGGGGATAGGCCAGGCGAGCTATCTCGACGTCGGCTTCGGCGCGGGGTTCGTGGACGTCGACAACGACGGCGCCCTGGACATCTTCGTCGCGAACGGCCATGTCCTCGATACTGTGGACCGCACGTCGGATGTCCTGACATACGCCCAGCCGGATCGCCTCTTCAGGAACGATGGCGCAGGCGGCTTCACGGACGTGTCCCGCGCATCCGGCGAGCACTTCGCCACCCCCGGCGTCAGCAGAGGCGCGATCTTCGGTGACTACGACAACGACGGCGATACGGACATCGTCGTGTGCCGCTCGACCGGCCCCGTGTCGCTGCTCAGGAACGACTCGGACGCCGGGAACTGGCTGAGGCTGAGGCTGCGTGGCGTGGTCGGCCCCCGCGACGGCGGCGGCGCGCGCGTCACGGTGACGCTCAGTGATCGCGTGGTTGTGCGGGAGGCGCGCACGGCGTCGAGCTACATGTCGGCGCACGACCCGCGCGTTCTCGTTGGGTTGGGGGAGGCTGTGGTGGCTGATCGCGTCGATGTGCGCTGGCCAACGGGCATCACGCAGACGCTTACGCGCGTGGAGGGCAACCAGGAGATCCTCGTGGTCGAGACGGGCGCGGACGGTCATCCCTCGACGACGGACATCGACACGCGCGACCTACGTGGCCGGACGCCGCTCATAAAAGCGGTCGGGCGTGGTCACGTGGCCGTGGTCCGCAATCTGCTTCACAATGGGGCGGATATCGACGCGCGAGACCGCCAGGGCGCAACGGCCTTGGTACACGCCGCGCGTGCGGGACACGGGCCGAGGCTCATTCGCGCGCTCCTCGATGCCGACGCCGACGTCAACGCGACTACCCTCGACGGTGAGTCCGCGCTCATGTACGCCGCCGCTGCGGGACGCGTGGGAGCCGTTCTACTGCTGCTCGACGCGGGCGCGGACGTGAGGTTGGTCGACGCGCAGGGCCGCTCGGCTCGCGCCCTGGCGGCAGCGGCCGGACACGATACCGTCCTGACAGCGCTCGACGCAGTTGGCGAGTGATCGCTCGGTCGGCGGGCGATCGGCTGCGGCTCGTCACTCGGAAGCCCAACCCCGCGAGGCGAGCCACTCAGCCATCGCGTCCCAGTAGCCCAGCGTGTACGAAGGTTGTCCGTCGCGCATAACAAAGAAAGCGTGGTTGGCGCCCGGTAGCACGCGTAGCTCGTGATCTGTCGTGGGAGCGGCTTCGAACGCCGCCCTTAGCAGGGGTTCGCTTGCCGCGGTGTCGACGTTCTCGTCCTGCTCGGCCAGGAACCACAGCACGGGGATGTCCAATTGGCGCACGCTTGCCGCAGGATCGACATGCACGTTCGCGACGTGCCAGTTCCACATGCGCTCGCCGCCGCCGCGAGGGCCGCCTGAACCGTACGCCTTGCGATACCACGCGGTGTCGCGGACCGGATCGACGATCGCGTGCAGTGATTCCCAGGCGTCACCACGACTCGCCGCGTCGAAGATGCTGCGGGACAGCCCGATCACCTGTTCGAGTTCTTCGCCCGTCAGGTTCTTCTCTCGAAGATCCCATCGCATCTCATACAACACGGTCTCAGCAACGGGCTGACCGGGGCCCACCCTCACGATGAGGAAGGACACGTGCGAGGAGCGCGTCGCCGCTAGCGGCGCGACCCATCCGCCCTCGCTGGAGCCGTGTATCCCGATCCGCCCGGCGTCGACATCGTCCCGCGACGCGAGGTACTCCACCGCCGCGACGGCGTCGTCGGCGAGGGCCGCGTAACTGCCGTCCCTCCAGTCCCCCGTGGACAACCCCACGCCCCGTTTGTCGTACGTGAACACGCCGACCCCGGACTGAAGGAAGAACGTCACCCACGGTCCCATGTAGCGATCCGAATCCCCAGACCCGTGCACCAGCACGATGCAGGGATGCGGGCCGGGACCGACCGGCAGGAACAGGCTGCCCGACAGCGTGACGTCTCCGCTCTCGATCGACACATCCTCACGCGCCTGTGGGTGCACCCGTTGCGCTCGCACAGTACTGCCCGCTCCCGCCTGCCAATCGAGCGCGGTCACGTCTCCCGCGGCGTCTCGCACGACGCGGAACGACTTCCCAGGCGGAAACACCGACTCGAACGAGTCCGCGTCGGCGCGCGTGAAGACGCCGCCGTCAGCGATGTTCGTCGCTTCCATGAACAGAACCTGACCGTCCTCCCACGGGCCTCCCGTGAGCACCTGTCCCGGCGATAGCTCGTAGTTCCCGAACAGGTCCATGTGCTGATGCAGTGCGGCCTCGTCGGCGCGCGCGACGGCAAGGGAGTGGGCGAAGAAGCCCATACAGAGCAGAAGGCGCGCAACGATCGTTGGCATGTTTCCGAATACCCCTTATCCACACACGCGAGATCATCCGGCGTGCTTCACACCCATCGTCCCATGGACGCGAACGGCAGGGAACAGCGACGGCGGAGACGCGAGTCGCAGCCACCTCAGCGGTCGTCATCCGCCACGGCGCTGCCGACCCAGCGTGATCCAGTCTTCCTCGCTATCACTACGCCGGCGCCTAGCCCCTCGTACCGCGCCACCAGTTCTCCAGTTTCCGACCACACGGAGCTACCACCCGCCGATTCAAGCGTCGAGGCGTGCCCGCCGGAGTTGGCCAACGCGACGACCATGGAGTGTTCCGCCGCGTAGCCCTGCAGCTTGGCCGTGGAGGGTCCGAATTCGGACGGAGAGAAGACGACGCCCGCCAGGTACACCGTGGCGCCGCGCGCAGCCGCGGCGCCCGGATGCGAAGCCTGGTTGGTATCTGCGCAGATCGCGACCGCTCCCGTCGCGTTTCGCAGTCTGACCGATGGGTTCCGGTCGCCGGGCTGGAACACCCGGCCTTCGTCGCCGCCCACATGGTGCTTTGTGTAGAGTTCGATGCCACCGTCCGGGTAGACGATGAACGCCCCGATGTGGAGCCCGGACGCGAGTCGCGCCGGCGCCCCGACGACGAGAACCATATCGTGGTCGGCCGCGGCCTCCGCGAGCGGCTGCAACCTGACATCATCCTCTGAGAACGCCAGGCGCGCGGCGAGGTCCAGCTCGTAGCCGGTCAGCGAAAGCTCTGGAAACACCAGGGCCTGCGCCTCGTGTTTCGCGGCGAGCCGGACCAACCGAAGGTGTCTCACGAGATTCTCGGCGACGTTCCCCCGGCTCGGTTCGGATTGGGCGGCCCCGATTGTAAGCGCCATCTGCAGGTCCCCTGAACGCGTCCGCCTACATGGCGGAACTTGCCTCCGATCGGCCTGGCGTTCGTTCACGACGCGCGGCACACAGCAGGCTGCCATTTGCCAACCGGCGGCGCCAGCCTATCGTAGCGTCGCGTTCTCGGGCGCGCACGCCCGGCCCGCACGCTCCTCTTGCTTACAGTATCGGCCACGACTGCGTAGCGCGGGGCCGTCCGCGAATAGCGCTCACATCGCCGACTACGCAGAGGCAGACAATCCTACCGACATCGGCAACGAGGCAGACGGCGCGTTGGCCTAGCGCGATGTGCAGCGAGGGTTGGCCGTGGCGGGCGTCACGCGCTCTTGCGGCTTGTGCGAGAGGCCCGTCCGAGTCCGCGACGGCGACGGCCGGCAAAGGTCGATGGGTCCGCAGGAGGGTCCATGGCTCTCCCTTCGATGCGGGTCCACCTTCCCGGCCTGTCGCTGACCTCCGTCAGACGGTGAAGAAGAACGTCGCTCCGTGGTCTACCTCGGAGACTGCCCAGATCTGTCCCCCGTGCCGATGGACGATGCGCTGCGTGAGGGCCAACCCTACGCTCGTCCCTTCGTAGTCCTCCGCGCGCTGGAGGTGCTGGAACACCTCGAACACAATGTCCGCATACGTGATGTCGAATCCTACGCCGTTGTCCTTTACGAAGTAGACGGTCTCCTCGTCCTCCACGTAGGCGCCGACTTCGATGCGCGCGTCGTCCCGTTCTCGGGTGAACTTCACGGCGTTCTCGAGCAGGTTTTGGAACACCTGGCGCAGCATGGCTTGGTCCGCGCTGCAACTGGGCAAGTCGCTGATCGTGAGGTCGATGTCCCGCCCGTCTATCTGCCAATGCAGACCACGCCACGCCTCGCGCGCCAGTTCGGCCGGATCGACGCTCTGTCTGTCGACGGGCTGGCGGCTCAGGCGCGAGAACTGCAACAGATCGTCGATCAGACGACCCATCTGTTCCGCATGTTCCTTTACCAGGGACAGATAGTGATTCGCCTCGGCGTCCAGCTGCATATCGGGCTTCTCCATAAGCATGTCGGAGAATCCGTTGATCCCACGCAAGGGAGCCCGCAAGTCGTGCGAAACGTAATACCCGAACGCCTCCAGTTCGCTGTTCGATTCCTCCAGCTCGGACGTGCGTTGTCGCACGCGCTCTTCCAGATCAGCGTTGAGCTGGCGTATCTCCTCCTCCGCGCGCTTGCGATCCGTGATGTCCCGAGCAACGCCGACAAGTCCGTTGACGTCGCCCTGAGCGTTGTGGATCGGGGTCTTGACTGCGTGGTATGTGCGCGTGTCCCCGTCGGGACCGACGACGTGTTCCTCGGTGTCCAGTTGCCCGTTGAGCATCACGGTCTCATCGGTCTTCCTGATCTCGTCGGCCTCTTCGCGCGGCCGGATGGCGTGGTCGTCCTTGCCGATGATCTCGCCAGCCGGCGCGCCGACGACCTCGGCAACCGCGTCGTTAGCCAGTAGATAGACGCCTCGCTGGTCCTTCGCGAAGATCGCGTCGGGCGTGCTGCTGAGGACCGTGTTCAACAGTTCATGCGCCGCCGACAGGGCGTCCTCCGCGCGCTTTCTCTCGGTGATGTCACGAATCGTCATGCGGGTCGCAACGCCATCCTCGTGGGCCGTTGGCGCCAGACTTATGTCCGCGTGGAACTCAACGTCGCCTGCCCCCAGGCAGACCGTCTCCGACCGAAATGGGGCGTCGGAGTTTAGCCCTCGGGCAGCGTTCTTGATCACATCTGCGTGATCGGGATGCACAAAGCCGAAGGCGACCTGTCCCGACAGGTCCTCCACACGTCGACCGAACACGGACCCGGCGGCAGGATTCGCGTCGAGGATCGTGCCGGCGTGATCCACCAACAACAAGGCGTCTGGGGCGGATTCGAAGAGGCCGCGGTATCGCCGCTCGTTCTCCTCAATCGCTTGCATGAGCGGCTGCCCGATTCGCTGGAACGCGGCGGCTCCGAACAGGGTCAGGAGAAGGCCTACCGCGGCGGACCACACGCCAGCGCGGACGAATGGCGACCGCACCTCGGCGAGGTCGATCTTCGCAACGACGCCCAGGTCCAGCGCGCCCACGGGCTCGTAGGCGGCGAGCACCGTTTCACCGCGGTAGTCAGGACCTACGACCGTCCCGGACTGCCCCAGCAGAGCTCGTCGCATGGGTTCCGCAAGGGACGACGAGAAGCCGACCGGAGCAGGGCTTGCCAGGCCACCGTGACGATGGTCCAGAAGGAAGGCGATTTGGTCTGCTTCCCGCTTCGCCAGCGTGAATTCGCCCGTCTGACCGAAGCCTTCGAAGCGCATGTGCGCCTGGCGTATCTGGTAGAGAGTCGCGTCGAACGACCCCCCGGGAACATCGGCGGAGTACTCGATGTCAAACCGGGCTATGGCCTCCATCAGGCGCGCGCGGCTACGCACGACTTCCGTAAGCCGTTCCCGCTGTTGATCGAAGGAAGCGCGGTAGAGGAGCGTGAGCGCCAGGGTACCTACCACGACCTCCACGGCGACCATGACAAGAATGAGTCGCAGGAAAGTCCGTCGTCCGCGCATGGCTCTTCCCCGGAGGAGTCACGTTCCGTGTGCAAGTCGCGGCGGCCCGCGGGATGCGGAGAGTCGGCCGCGTGGTGGTTCCCTTCCACCACTAGATGAAGACGGCGCTCCTGTCGCGATTTGCGCGTTGCTATTATGGCATTGATAGCCGCCAACCCCGGGGCGTTCCAGCGAGTGGTGGGATTCGGTCTGCTGCAGCGGGCGCGACCAGACGTTCCGCTGACGACGCAACGCGGCGCCGCGCCGGATTCGCGGCCTGCCGGGAGGTATGGATTACCTCGTCCGGCGCCCGCGACCCCTGGCTCGCGCGGAGTCACGAGACGTGAGGGAGAACCCAATCCAGAGTGCTTAGCGGGAGGGCCGGGTCTCGGCAGGTCAGTCCCCCGCACTCATTGGGCGCGCGCAACAGACCATGTACACAGCAGGGCCAGAACGAGGAGGACGATCCCGTTCGCTCGCGCGCAACCGGCTGTCGATCTCATCTCGGGTCCCATTCCTCCCGCCTAAGGGCGACGTAGCGGCGAGAAGAATCCGTAGTCACATCGGCTAGCGCGCCGATCGCGTCACGCGCCAGGCCCGCCACGGTCTTGGCCTTCCCCCACATCGCTCTATGAGTGACTCCCAGACTCCGGGCCTCCCGGCTTATCGTGGCCTCGCGCGTCGGCTACGATGTACCTACCGCACACACGAGCCGTCGCCAAGCGCATGAGGACGCCCTGCCGAGTGGCGTGGCACGCCGGGGAGAACCGAAATGACCTCAGACCTTCCAGATCCGGCCCATCATCCCACCGGAGTGTCGGTGACGCGTCCGCCCCACAGCGTCGTCGCCGGTCGGCCTCAGATGCTACGGAGGTCAGCGGCCACACCGGTCTCGACAAAGCTCCTGCTCATCGGCGCCGCGGTCGGGGGTGGGGGTGTCTTTACATCGGTCCTCGTAGCGGGCGTCGTGGCCGTGTTGCGGGACGGCGGTTCCTTGCTACACGCGTTGCCGGGCGGGATTCTGGGAGGAGTGCTGACCGCGGTGTTCTTCGGCGCGCCGACTGGCGCCATGGTCGGCGTGTTCCTCGGGTCGTTGCGACGGCCGCCAAAGCGATAGAGGCCCCGGCGGAGCGCGTCGCGTCGAGCATCCACCACGGCATGAACTGAATTGTGGGCATAGATCGGCTCTACGATGGCGCAGCATCCGCGCATCGGAGCGGCGGCCGCCGCCGAAGCCCCAGTGTGGCGCTTCGTTAGTCCGGCCCGTAGTGGCGAACGCGGAGATCGGCCGCGGAGCCGTGGACCCCATCTCAATCTTCCCCTGCCAGGGGAGACGTCCACGGGTCTCATGCGAGTAGACGCCCGGCGCGTGCGAAACGGTGTGTCAGTCCCGTAGGTCCAGGCTCAGCACGTCCTCGTCGGTGAGTTCCAGCGACAGGGCGTTGATGCACGAAGCCATCTCGTCCGGCGCCTTCGGGCCGACGATCGGGATGATCGGCAGATCGCGATGCAGTAGCCACGCAAGCCCGACCTCCATCGCGGTGTATCCGCCCCTCTCTCGACCGAGGGTCTCTGCGCGTTGGAGCCGCGAGTAGTTGTCGTCCGACCCGTACAGGCGCAACATCTGGCGGCCGAATCCGTCGAGATCGGGCGGCGGGCTGTGCCACATGTCGCGGGTGTATCGCCCGACGAAGAACCCCCGCCCCTGCGACGACCACGGGATGAGCGGCACGCCGGTCGACCGATGCCACTCTTCACCCGCGTTGCGATCCGTCGAGACCAGGCCCTGGTAGAACGCCGCGGCCGGCCGCGCCAGGCTGATGTTGTTGCTGACCACGCTGAAGCTGCGCAGTCCGTGCGTGTCCGCGTATTCGTTCGCCTCGTCGAGCCGTCGGTATTCCCAGTTCGACGCGGCGATGGCGTGTATGGCTCCGGTGTCCAGCGCCTCGTTCAGCGGCTCGAGAATCTCCCCGACGGGCTTCTCCTGATTGTCGCGGTGCAGCATGTACACGTCGATGTAGTCCGTGCCGAGCACGCGGAGGCTGGCCGCCAACTCCTCGCGCACCATCTCGGGGAAGTTGTCGTCCGGCAGGATGCACTCCGGGGACAGTCCGCACTTGGTCTGGATGATGACGTCGTCGCGGCAGCCTCGGGTCGCGAGCCATGAGCCGAGCGTGTCCTCGCTCGTGCCATAGCCCCTCGCCGTGTCTATGAGCGTGCCACCCGCCTCGGTGAAGACATCGAGCAGGCGATGCCATTCGTCCTGCCGGTCGGAGCCACAGCCGGACATACCAAGCGCGATGCGCGAGGGCGTCTTGCACACTCCGTAGATGCTCGGCCCCGGTGTCATTCCCGTCATTGTTCGCTCCCTGCCGGTGGGTCGCTCCGCGGCGCCTTGTCGGGGTCGTTGCCCTCCCCTGTCGCCGATGTCGTCTCGGCGCCCGATGCCGCCGTGTCACTGGGCTGCGGCGTCCGAGCGTGCATCCTGTCGTCGAGACGATGGTATGCGCGCCCCACGGACCCCGACGCGCGCAACGCCGCACTGAGCACCGTGTGGTCCCTCGGGTGCACGTGAGTATGGACGTCCTCCAACTCCCGGCCAACCTCCGCCGATATCGACGCGGACTTGCGGAACGAAAGAACCTGCGCCGGAAACACACTGCGATGTCCCGTGATGAGGAAACTGATCGCGCACGCTCCCGCGGCATACGCCGCCACCTCCGACCCGAACAGCTCGACGGCCATGATGGTCGAGGCGATGGGCGTGTTCGTGGCCCCCGCGAGTAGCGCAACCATGCCGATCGCCGCGAACGTGGCGGGATGCGCGTGCACAAGCGTCGCGAACGACCGCCCAGCCGTCGCGCCGACGAAGAACAGCGGCGTGAGAATGCCGCCACTGCCTCCGAAGTTCAGCGTGACGCTCGTGAAGGCGATCTTCAGCAGGAACGCGTACCACGGGATGTCTCCCGCGTCGAACGCGGCGTTGATCGTCGCGTAGCCAGTCCCGAGGTACTGCGTGGACGTGACCGCGGCCAGAAAAGCGAGGATCGACCCGCCGATAAACGCCTTGCCCGCCCAACCGACCCGGCGGGTTCGCGACGCCTTGCGCGCGATGGCGAGGCACTCGATCGCGGCGAGTGAGCAGAGCCCGAAGAACAGGCCAGCCGCGGCGACCTTGATGAAGAACAGCTCGCTGAAGTCGGGCACGAACTCGATCGGGTGGTGGAAGTACGCGATACCGAGCGCCGAGGACACGTGATAGGCGGTCATACCCGCCACGAACGCCGGAAACAGGACCTCGTACAGAACGCGGCCGCAGAACAGCACCTCGATCCCGAAGATCGCGCCGGCCACCGGCGTGCCGAACACGGCCGCAAACCCCGCGCTGATGCCGCAGACGACCAGCTTGCGGCGATCCCGCCCTTCCAGGCGCAGAAGCCGCGCGAGAGCCGAGCACGACGCCGTGCCGAATTGCGCCGCCGGTCCCTGCCGACCGACCGATCCGCCAACGGCGAGCGTCACGAACGTCGCAGCGAGTCGCGCAGGCATCACCCGCAGGCTGAACTGCCCTCCGCGGCGATGAATCCCCTCGATGATCTTCTCGGTGCCGTGGCCTTCCGCGCCCGGAGCCAGGTACTTCACGATCGCCGAGCTGACGACGAACCCAACCGGCAGCATGAGGTAAGAGAGCCGGTGGAAACCGCGCAGCGTCTCGGCCCATACGACCGCGTTCATGAAGAGCGTCGCGCCGACGCCCACCATCGCGCCAGCAGCGGAAGCGAGCACGAACCACTTCACCACGCTGATGAACAGCACGGACTCGACTTCGAACTCGCTTTCGATCGGGCCGAGTATCTTCGAACTGCGAATCCGCGTGAGCAGAGGGACGCGCGCCGGGGAAGGGTCTAGCTCGGCATCGTCGGAACTGTCGGTCATGGGTGGGACCACGCGGGTGGGTCATTGACTAATCGGGACGCCTGCCACACAGTAGTAACCCTATCGAGATCGCCGGACCGTCGTCAATCGAATCCCGAGCGCCGTTACCCGTGAAGACCGACTATTACCGCGTGCTGCAGGTTCATCCCGAGGCGGATCAGCAGACGATCCAGGCCGCCTACCGGTCGCTTTCACGGCGGACGCACCCGGACAAGAACCAGGATCGTCGCGAGTGGGCCGAACAGCGCTCGCAGGCGCTGAACGAGGCGTATTCGGTCCTGGGCGATGTGCAGCAGCGCCTCGCCTTCGACCGCGAACGCGAGGAGGCGTTGCAGACGGGCCCCTCCGCGACACGACGGCCGATGGGAGGCCGCCCGCCCGCGACCGGCGCGCGCGTTAGCGAGGCCGGCGAGTATTCCGCATCTGTGGCGAACCTGCGCCGCCTGGAGGAAGAACTGTTCCGGGCGAAGCAGGAGAACCACACGCTTCGCATGCAGTGCGAGGAGTTAGCCGCGCAGGTCGCCTCGCGCGAAAAGGAACTCGGCGCCACGCGCGCGCGGCTAACGGACTCGGACGCGCAGAGACAACGCATCGAACAGGCCCTGGGCGTGTCGGAGAAGCAGCGAGACATCCTGCGTGGGAAACTCGACGAGGATGCCCGCGCCGACCCGCCACAGGCCGAGACGCGCAGCCCCGAGCGGCCCGCGGCTCCCACGTCTCGCCCGACCCGACCGCAAGCGCGCGCCACCTCCACGGCGTCGCGGGCGTCGAGCGCCGTCGAGTTGCCCGGCGGCCAGTTGACGATGCCGTTCGTCAGCATCCCAGGCGGGTCGTTCCGCATGGGCAGCGATCACGGCGACGCGCCGGAGCGGCCGGTGCACGAGGTCCACGTCGACGCGTTCCGCATGAGCGCGACGCTGGTCACAGGCAAGCAGTTCACCGCCTTCCTGCGCGCCCAGCCGAGATGGAGCAAGCGCGCCGTGAGCCCCGGTCGCCATGCGGACTACCTCCGGGAGTTCCAGGGCGACACGCCTCCGAGAGGACGTGAATCCGCGCCGGTGACGCATATCGGATGGTTGGCGGCGGCGGCCTTCTGCGAGTGGGCAGGCTGCGCCCTGCCGACGGAAGCGCAATGGGAGTACGCCGCACAGGGCGGCGCGGCACATGGCTACGGAACGCGCAACGGCACGTTGCACTCGCGCCTCGCAAACTACGGCGGCACGGCCGGCTCCGTGACCGATGTCCGCAAACATCCCGCGAACCCGTTCGGCCTGTACGACATGGCGGGCAACGCGTGGGAGTGGTGCGCCGACGAATACGACGCGGAGTTCTACGCCTCCGACGCCGCAACCGAGCCAAACCCCTTCCGAGGCGCGCCGTTGAACTTCCGTGACGGCGACTGGTCGGAAGCGGACCCGTCGATTCGCCGGGTCATCCGAGGCGGCTCCTGGCAGAGCCTGTCGGCGGATGTTCGCGTCTCCGCGCGGGCGTCTCAGACAGCGTCGCTACCGTCGGGGTTCTGTGGGTTCCGATGCGTGCTCGCCCAGGACTGATGGTCAACCACTAGCGCAAGCCGGCTACAGCCACTCGACATCATCGCCCGCTTCCACGCGGGACAGCGCCCCGTGCGAGGTCCTCACGACGAGCGCCCCATCGTCGTCCAGGCCGGCGGCCGCGCCCGTTACCTCCCCGTCGCCCACGCGGACGCGCACGGCCGCTCCCATGCCCCCCAACCGGCGACGGAGCCACGCGAGTAGGTCGTCGAGTTCGCCCCGCTGCATGGCGCCGTAGCGCTCCTCGAAGATCGCGAACAGGCGAGCGAGCAGCTCTTCGCGTGACGTCTCATGGCCGGACTCCGCGCGGACGGTCGTCGCGGTGTGCGCTAGCTTGCCCGTCAGATCCTCGCGCGCGCCGTTGACGTTGATCCCCACGCCGACCACCCAGAACGGTCGCCCGTCGGGCCGACGTCCCTCCTCCGTGAGGATGCCCGCCACCTTCCGCCCGTCGATGAGAACGTCGTTCGGCCACTTCAACGTCGCCGCTACGCCGCTCCCCGTCGTAAGCGCCTCGCGGACGGAGCCGCCCATGAGCAGCGTAATGAGCGTGGGACGCGCGATGCGCGCCCGAGGGCACAGAATCAGCGAAAACAGGAGATTAACGTTGGGCGGAGACGACCACGCCCGGCGAAGGCGGCCGCGTCCCTGCGTCTGAAACTCCGCCAGGACGACCTCGCCGTCGGGATTGCGCAGGGATTCGCCCGCGACTTCCCGCGCCAGATCCTGCGTTGACGGCACTCTATCGAGGGCGGTGAAGCGTCGGCCGAGGATCGCGGTGGTGAGCTGGCTGTCGAACGCCTCGGCGTCGAACTCGGTCACGCAACACCGCTCTCGACGACGAGATCGAACCCAATGTCGATGGGCGGGGCCGCGACGGTAATCTGCCGCGTGGAGATGATATCCACGCCGGTCTCGGCGATGCCGCGAAGCATGTCGAGCTGAACGCCGCCCGACGCCTCCAGCAGCGCGCGGCCGTCGGTTCGCCGCACCGCCTCGCGCATTTCGTCGAGGCTCATGTTGTCCAGTAGGACGACATCGGCCCCGGCCTCCAGCGCTTGGTCGAGTTGGTCGAGCGTGTCGACCTCAACCTCGATGCGCATCGTGTGAGGCGCTCCCGCGCGAGCGGCGGCGATCGCCGCTCCGACCGAGCCGACGACGGCGATGTGGTTGTCCTTGATGAGCACGCCGTCGGAGAGACCGAAGCGATGGTTCAAACCCCCGCCCATGCGCACGGCGTATTTGCTGAGCGTGCGCCACCCCGGAATCGTCTTGCGCGTGTCGACCACGCGTACGGGCAGCGGTTGGACGGCCGCGACGTAGGTTGCCGTCAGCGTAGCGATGCCGCTGAGTATCTGGGCGAAGTTCAGAGCGGTGCGCTCCGCGGTCAGGACGGATCGCGCGTCGCCTTCGACGGTCATTAGCACGTCGCCGGGCGTGAACGGGTCGCCGTCCGCGTGCGTCGTCGTCACGGTGATGGCCGGATCGACCGCCGCGAAGACAGCCACGGCGACGCCCAAACCCGCCGCGACGCCCTCTTCACGAGGCGACATGACCGCCTTCGCGCGCGCGTCCTTCGGGAGCGTCAAGTCCGACGTGATGTCGCCGCTACCGATGTCTTCCGACAACGCGAGCTCGATCAGCGCCCGTACCGTTGGATTCGCGTGAGGGCTCTGTGCGGCGAGAGTCATCCCCGTGTCTCCCCTACGAACACTCGGAATTCCGCGTCCTCGCGAATCGCGTCGAAGGCGGAGTCTCCGGGCACGGATCGGATGCGCTCGGCATCCAGGGCCATCGCGTCGCGCAGGGCCCCGATGCACGAGGCCGTCTTCTTCTGAAGGGCGTACACCTGCGCCAACGCGTAGTGAGCATCCGGGGTGGGTTGCATCTCGATGGATTTCGCAAGCGGCGCTTCGGCTTCCTCGTATTGGCCGTTGTTGGAATACGCCGTCCCGAGGTTCTGATAGGCGAGGTGCCTGTCCTTGAACTTCTCGGCCGCCGCGGCGGCCTCGAACTGCACGATGGCCCTGTCGTAGCTCTTGAGCTGGTTGTAGACGTATCCCAGGCTGTTGTTCGCCTCGGGGAACTTCGGTCGCAGTTCCAGCGCCGTCTCGAACGCCAGGATAGCGCGCGGGTACTCGCCCGCCTGCGCGTACCCGACGCCGCGGTTGTATTCGTCTATAGCCTTCCGCCGGTCACACCCGATCGATGTGAAGGCGAGTAGCCCCAGCACGAGCGACAGCGTGACGATCGGCGGTCTGACGCGCAACATGACATTCCCCACGACCCGGCCGATTGTATCTCATCCGGCCCGCCCACGAATCCCGACCATACGCACGCCCGATTGCGGCCCGAATCATCGACGCCGTACCATTGCGCGCGTCGGGAGCGTATCCCTGCCGAGTGGCCGCGCCTTCGCCCAGGATACCGTGCTGTGACATGGGTCGCCATCATACTGAGCGCAGTCGCCCTGGTGGCGTCGCTCTCGCACTGGGCCTGGGACTGGTGGACGGGCAATCTTCGCAGCCGTCGACGCGGCAGCCGCCACGGCCGCCATGAGGGTGTCGCGCTCCGCGTCGAACTCCTCGCCGAGGGGACGAATTGCTTCGTCATACGCGGCGGCTACTCGCTGATCTTCGCGTCGCTGCGCGTGTACAACGAGAGCGAGCAGCGCGCGGCGACGGTGGCCCGTCTCGTGGTGGAACTGCGCCGCGGACGCCGCTGGCGGCCCCTTGCGCCGCAACCCAACGACGACGCCTTCATCTTCGGCAGCTTGGCCCGCAACGCGCTCCCCATGGAACTCGCTCCGGGCGCGTCCGAGGACATCTACGAGGTGTTCCTGCTCCCCGACCTCATCGACCAGACGAACATCCGCGTGCGCGTCGTCGCGTGGGACTACAGCGGCGCGCATGCGTTCGTGGACGACACGCTCGCGCATCGTCTCGACGACCGGCCGCCGCTGGACATCCTCTTCCAAACGCTGGACATCCGACCCTCTACGCCCACAAAGCGAGACCCATCTCTACCGGCGTAGCGATGTCGGCGTGAGACGGCGTTACGCGGACGGTGACGCCCAGGTGACCGCTCAAGGTGGATGAGAACGACCCCTCGAACAGGGTCGTGCCGGCGTCCCCAGGCGCGCTACGACACGTCAGCTCGGTGTACGCGACGCTCTCCAGGGGCGCCTGGATGTCGATGATGTCCATCTTGCCGACGGCCACCTCGACGCGAACGTCCGCGGCATCGAGTCCACCCAGATCGAGCGATACACGCGCGTCCAGCGCCGATCCCGCGGGGACGGATTCCGGCGCGTCGATCGTGGCGTCGACGATGCGCACGTCTTCCCAGCCCTCGCGCACGCGGCGCTTCCACGCCGCAAGTTCCCGCGCGACACGGGCGTCGTCCGCTTCCAGATGGCGTCGTCGTCGCGCGAGCGGCAGGTACGCGTGTTCTACGTAGTCCGCGACCATCCTGTGGCTGCTGAAGACATGCGCGAGTTCCTGCACGGATCGCTTCATGCGGCCGACCCACGCACGCGGCACGTCGTGTGAATCCCGGTCGTAGAACTCGGGGACGACCTCGCGTTCGAGGATGCCGTAGAGGGTGTCCGCGTCCTGCGCATCGAGGTCGTCGTCGTTCGTGGCGCCCTCGGCGGTGCCGTCTATCGCCCAACCCACGGGATCCCGCCCGGCGTCACGGATGTCGTCGTACGCTTCCGCCCACCACCCGTCGAGCACGCTAAGGTTGGGGATGCCGTTCATCGCGGCCTTCATGCCACTCGTGCCGCTGGCCTCGTGCGGACGGCGCGGGGTGTTCAGCCACACGTCCACTCCCGCCGTCATCAGCCGGCCGACGTGGATGCTGTAGTTCTCGATGTACACGACGCTCCGGTGCACACCGGCCTCCTGCGCAAAGCGCACGACGCGCTGGATCTCTTCCTTGCCGCCGTGGTCGTCCGGGTGCGCCTTCCCGGCGATAAGGAACTGCACGGGCCGCTCGGGGTTCGTCAGCAGGGCGCGGAGCCTATCGGGGTCTCTCAGCAGCATCGTGAGGCGCTTGTACGTCGCGGCCCGCCGGGCGAAGCCGATCGTCAGCGCTCGCGGATCGAGTATGGACGACGCCTCGCGTATCTCGCTCGCGGGCGCCCGACGCGCCTTGAGGCCGCGTGCGAGATCACGCTGTGCGAACGTGACAAGACGCTCGCGCGCACGGACGTGTCCTCTCCACATCTCGGCGTCTGGGATGCTCGCCACGCGCTCCCACGTCTCGGCCTCTTGCGGCGCGGCGCGCCACCGCGGCCCGACGTACAGGTCGTACAGGTCGGCTACTTCCCGGCCCACCCAGGTCGGCGTGTGTACGCCGTTGGTGACGTGCGATATGGGTGCCTCGTCGACGGGCGTTTCGCCCCAGGCCTTGTGCCACATGGCCCGGGACACCGCCCCATGAAGACGGCTGACGCCGTTCGCGGCCCCGGACGACCGCAACGCGAATGTGGTCATGCCGAAGCCCCCCTCGCCACGCGTGACCTGCCCGAGCGCGAGGAAGTCCGACCACGAGACGCCAAGTTCGTCCAGATACGGCATGAGGTGCGGCCGCACGAGGTCCGTCTCGTACACCTTATTCCCGGCCGGCACAGGCGTATGCGTCGTGAACGCGTTGGATGAACGCACGATCTCGAACGCCGTGTTGATGTCCATCCCGGCCGCGACGGATTGCCGCACGCGTTCGACCGTCAGGAACGCCGCGTGCCCCTCGTTGATGTGGAACACCGTCGGCGTCTGCCCGAGCGCCTCGAGCAGGCGCACCCCGCCGATGCCGAGCACAAGCTCCTGCCTCAGCCGATGGTCTTCGTCCCCGCCGTAGAGACGGTCGGTGATCGCGCGCAGGTGACTCGGGTTCTCCTCGATGTTCGTGTCGAGAAGATACAGCGTCGTGCGGCCGACGTTGGCGCGCCAAGCCCCCGCATGGACCTCGGCGCCGCCCACCGTGAGGCTCAGCCTGAGTGGCTTGTCGCCATCGCGCAGTTCCGTCATGGGCAGTTGGGCGGGGTCGTTGTAGGGGTACGCCTCCTGTTGCCAGCCGTCCGGGGTCAGTCGTTGCTGGAAGTAGCCGCGATGGTAGAACAGCCCCACGGCCACAAGCGGCACGCCAAGGTCGCTCGCCGCCTTCAGGTGATCCCCCGCCAGAACCCCCAAGCCGCCGGAGTAGATGCGGAAGAACTCGGCGATGCCGTACTCCGCGCAGAAGTACGCGACGGTCGTGTCGACATCCTCGGCCGTGGCCGACTCTCCCAGCCAAACCGGCCGCGCCGTGTACTCGGCGTATCGCTCGACCTCTCGCCGGAGACGAAACCGGAACGCGTCGTCGCACGCCAACGCGTCGAGTTGCTCGCGGCTCAAGCGGGCGAGCATGGCCACGGGGTTGTGGTTCGTCTCCGACCACGTCGCCGGGTCGATGTCGCGGAACAGCGCCGTCGTCGAGTGGTTCCAGTGCCACCAGAAGGAGCCGGCCAATTCCCGCAGACCGTCGAGTTCGTCGGGGATGCTGGGTATGCTGCGGTACGACCGGATCGGCTTCATTCGGCGTCGACTCCTGCTGTGTGTGGGCGACGCGGAGACCTCATGCTCCGCTTCGGGCGGCGATCTCATAAACGGCGGCGCGTTGTCGGGCGTTCATTCGTATCCACGGCCTAACGGCGCGGATGGCCGCTATGGCGTCGTCGGGCGCGACTCCCGTCGAGACGAGGTAGGCGGCGGCGAGCGTCGGAGCGCGTCCCACGCCCGCGTGGCAGTGGATGTACACCTTCCGACCGTTGGCGACCTGCCCCCGGATGAATCGGACGCCGAGCTCCAGTTGGTGAGCGTCGGGCGGCCTGCCGTCCCTGCTTGGGAGCCACAGATGGGCGCGAAGGTGAGTCATGTCGTCCAGGCGCTCACCCTGCAGGCTGACGACGGTGTCGATGCCCTCCTGGCGCAGGAGCGCCGCGCGTCGCGCCGTGAGCGTACCCCCGACGACCACCTGCTCGTTCACGCAGGTCAGGCGCGGGCGGCGGTCGAAGAACGACCAGGCGTCCTTCAGCAGACGCACCGACGCGTACCACAGCGACGAATAGCTCCGGTAGTCGTTGTCGCGTGTCGTCATGCTCTTCATCCGCGTGCGTACGGTTGACCGAGAGCGGCCGGCGCACGCGTCGCGCCAACCCCGGTGGCGAGCACTGCCAGCGTGAGAACGTAGGGCAGCATCTTCAGGAACTCATCCGGCACGCCCACGCCGACCGCCTCCAGCCGTAGTTGCAGCGCGTCCGCGAAGCCGAAGAACAGAGCCGCGGCCGCCACGCCGAGAGCGTTCCATCGGCCGAATATGACGATGGCGATGGCGATGAAGCCGCGTCCCGCGGTCATGCTTTCGATGAACGTCGGCACCGCCGTAAGCAACAGGTATCCTCCGGCGAGGCCCGCCATGCCGCCACCGAACATCGTCGCTGCGCCACGCACACGCAAGGCTGACACACCTACCGTGTCGACAGCGCGCGGATGCTCACCCGTCGCGTGGACGAGCAGACCCAGGTTCGACCGATGTAACAGCAGGTACGACACGGGGACGATCGCCAGCGCGCCGATGAACAGCGCCACGCGCGTCCCGCCCGTGAATCCCGGCACGCTCACGATGTCCGAGTAGGCCATGCGGTTCAGGAACGCCGTGGCTCCGAGCGCCGTGAGATTGATGGCCGTCCCCGTCACGATCTGGTCAGCCCCGCGCCGTACGGTGAAGTACGCGAACACGCCTGCGAGCGCGACGCCCGTCGCCGCCGACATCGCCAACCCCAGCCACGGGCCGAGCGCCGGGGTCACGCGCAGCATGTGCGCCCCGGCCATCCCGGCGAATGCCCCGGCGAGCATCGTCCCTTCGAGACCGATGTTGATGACTCCCGATCGTTGAGCCCACACCTCGCCGGAGGCGGCCAGAAGTATCGGGATGGATAGCCGAACGGCGGCGGCGACAAGCTCGAACGCGAATTCCATCGAGTCCGCCTAGGTGACGTGAGAGGGCCGCACGCCAACGATAGCCCGTGGCAGGAACGGAAGCAGCAAAGCAGCGGCCGCCGGTAGCAGGCTGAGGCCGCTCAGCACGGGCGCGAGACCGACGGAGTTCGCGATCGCCCCGATGGGGAGTTGAAGCAGCCCGGCGGTTCCCCACGCGCCACCCATGACGAAGCTCGTGGCGAGGTTCGACGGCCGGTCCATCGTCTCCTGGCCCAGGAGGATGTAGAGAGGCGTGGTCAACTGGAGGACGAAGTTCGCCGCCAGCAGCAGCAATGGGAACGCGAGGCCGTCGGCGCGCAGCGCGAGCAGGAAGATCGGCGTCGGCAGAATGAGCGAGACTAAGAGCAGCGGCAGTCGGGAGAACCGGTCCGACAACGGGCCGCCAAGGAGCATCCCCATGGAGCCGCACAGGATGAACCCGGACAGAACGAGCGCGCGGCGCGTATCCGTGAGCGCCATCTCCTGATCGAGATACAGCGACAGGAAGTTCAGGAGCCCGATCACCGCCAACGTGCGCACCGTCACGATCAGATAAAGGACGAACAGCGCGCGGCTCCAGAACGGCCCCGTGACGCCCTTGGACGTGCTGTCTCGGGCGATGGACACGTACATCCGCCCGAAGATCACGCACAGGGCGAGCCCCACGACCATCGCTGGAGCGAACACGGCCGTCGACCACACGGAGTACGCCAGGATGAGGAGCAGCGGCCCCACGGCCTGACCCACGTTCCCGCCGAAGATGAAGACGGACATGCCTAAGCCACGCGCGCCCTGGCTGAGCCGCGCCGCCGCCACCGCAGACTGCGGGTGGAACGCCGCGACGCCGAGCCCACCCACGAGCATCAGCAAGAAGGCGACGGGTAGATTCGGAGCCAATCCGAGCAGCGACATGCCGACGGCGGCGGTTCCGATCCCTAACCAAAGGAAGGGAGCCTTCACGCCCCGATCCGCCAGCCATGCGAAGCCGACTTGCCCGATGGATGTCGACGCCGCGCCCGTCGCGGCGAACGCCCCCGCGAAGAACGCCCGGTAGTTCTCCGGCGCAACGCTATCCAGTAAAATGGGCAGGATGAACGGCACCGACAGCGCGTAGGCGTCTACAACGCCATGCGTCAAGGTGAGCCAGAGGATCTGTGCGCGTGGCGAAGCGGGCTTGTACATTCGCGGCCCGGGATTCCTCTCCGGTCATTCCCGCTCAGACACGGGCGACAGACGGTATGTTAGCCCCACGCCAGGGCGCCGACTAGCCGCTAGGGATCGGGCATTCTGTCGTCTCGGTAACGGTGGCGCAGGTTCTCCCGTTCTCTCCGGGAGACGGGAAGTGACGCGAACGCGACGCCGCCGACGTGCCTGCTCGGTGGCGCGGGGAGCGCTGAAGTTGCTAATACATGGCGTCTAATCGCTGGGTCGCCCTACGCGACCGCACGCATGAAGTTCTCGAGAAGGCGGCATCGCCTGAGGACTGGCTCAGCAAAGCTGCGGATATCGCCCTCGTTACTCTCATCATAGGGAATCTCGCGGCGGTCAGTTTCGAGACTCTCGAGAGTGTGTACACGCAGTTCGCATATGTCTTCGAGGCGTTCGAGAAGTTCTCCGTGGCGGTGTTCAGCGCGGAGTACGTGCTCCGTGTCTGGGCCGCCGCGTCCGAGCCCCGCTACGCGAATGGTTGGCGGGGACGGCTACGGTACATGGTTTCACTGACGGCGATAGTCGACTTGGTCGCCGTGCTGCCTACGTATTTCCCGGCGGCGATCGTGGACCTGCGCACCGTCCGGACGTTGCGGCTGTTCCGCCTGCTGCGGTTGATGAAGGTCGGGCGGTACTCGCGGTCGGCGCAGACCCTCATGTACGTCATGACGACGAAGAAAGAGGAGCTGTACACCGCCATATTCGCACAGCTCGTGCTGATCTCGGTGGCGTCCAGCCTGATGTATTTCGTCGAGCACCCCGCGCAGCCCGAGGTGTTCGCCAGCGTGCCGCACGCGATGTGGTGGGGCGTCTCCACGCTCACCAGAGTGGGATACGGCGACATCTACCCGATCACGGCGCTGGGTAAGGTTCTCGGCTCGTTCGTGTCGATCCTCGGAGTGGCGTTCATCGCGATGCCGGTTGGCATCATCGGCTCCGGCTTCGTACAGGCGCTTGAGGGCGACGGCAGGGATCCCAGGTACTGCCGGCACTGTGGCGAAAAGCTGTAGCGCCCGGTCCGACGTACACGCCGCCCACATACCCCGTCCGCGCCTGAGCTTCCTCTTTGCGCCATGGGCAATCCGAGTTAGAATGTCCTCGCATGGAAGCTCTTACCGAACTGCTAGGTGAATCCGCCCCGTTTCAAGAGCTCCGCCGGATACTCCAAGGGTGCCTTCAGCGCGCCGGGTCGTCACGCGAGCCCATCGACGTGACCGGCTTGCACGGGTCGGCGCATGCGTGCCTTTTGGCCACGCTGCGACAGGCCCTCCCGGAGAAAACGGCGGCTCTTTGCGTGCTCCCTTCCCAAACCGAGGCGCGGAAGCTGCACCACGACCTGGTGACCTTCGGCCTGGGCTCTGCCGGCTTCTACCCGCTATTGCCGGATGTCCTCGGCGAGGGAGCCACCGATACCCGCAAGATACTGCGCGCCGAGCGCATCGAAGCTTCCGACATGCTGCGACGCGGTGGCACGGTCGTCACGTCGATACACGCTCTCGCGCAGATCATCCCGCCAGTCGAGTCCGTGCGGGAGAACACCGTGCATCTGAGCGTCGGGGAAACGCACGACTTCACGCAGACGGTCGCGGTGCTCACACGCGTGGGTTACCGTCGGGTGGACACGGTGGAGTTGAAGGGCGAGTTCGCCGTACGCGGCGGCATCATGGACGTGTTCGCGCTCACACACGAGCGGCCAGTGCGGTTCGAATTCTTCGGCGACGAGATCGAGTCCATCCGCCGGTTCGATGAGACGACCCAGCGATCCACGACCGACCTGAAGAGCGTCACGCTACTCCCGCCCCGAGAGTTCGTCCTCACCGAGGAGGCGCGAACGAACTGGCTCGTGCGCACGAACGAGCAGTACGCCGAGAACCCCTCGCACAAGCTACGGGCGGCCATCGAGTCGCTCACCGAGGAACTCTTCGAGACCGGGACGCTAAGCGATGTCGAGGAGCACTACCCGTATCTGTTCCCCGACGGCAAGCCGCTGGCGGCGTCGCTGCCCGAGGGCACGGTGATCTACGCCAACGAGCCGCGATGGATGGAGCGCGAGCTGACGCGCTTCTTCGAGAAGCTCACGGTGATGGCAGAGGACGCTCGAAACGACGGTAGGGTCTCGGTAGCGCCCGAAGCCGCCTTCGTCGACTACGACGCTACGCTGGCCGCGATGCGCCACCTGCCCACGATCCGCGCGGCGATGTCGGGAGCCGAGGACGGCGGTAGCGAGCGGATCGCGTTCGGGACGCAGCCGATCGTCGAACAGAAGGGCAACCTGCAGCGGTTCCTCGCGGGCGTCGAGGCGTGGACCGCCGAGGGGTACAGCGTCACCATCGTGTCCGAGTCGTCGTCCGCGAGCGATCAGATGAAAGAGGTGCTCCAGGACCACGACCTGATGTCGCCCAACGTGGCCCTGAACACCGGGTGGCTGTCCGAGGGGTTCGAGTCCGAGGCGCTCCGACAGGTCGTGATACCCCAGGACGCCGTCTTCGGGACACAGCATCGATCGACGCAGAGACAGTCGCGAATGCGCGACGGGCGTCCGCTGCTCAGCCTGGTGGATATGCAGGAGGGCGACTACGTCGTCCACGTGACGCACGGCATCGGCAAGTACGTGGGTATAAGACGGATGGAGATGGGCGGGGAGCAGCATGACTTCCTAACCATCCAGTACTCCGGGGCCGACACGCTCCATATCCCGACGTACAACATCAACCTCATCGAGAAGTACATCGGCCCGCGGGGTGAGAAGGGCGTCGCGCTGGACCGTCTCGGAGGGGTTTCATGGGGCAAGGTGAAGTCCCGGGTCAAGAAGTCCGTCGAGGACATGGCGGACGAGCTTCTCAAGCTGTACGCTGAACGCGACGGAGCTCCCGGGCGCGCATTCGCTCCCGACACGACGTGGCAGAAGGAGTTCGAGGCGGCGTTCCCGTTCGACGAGACTCCCGATCAGTTGACCGCGATTGACGACGTCAAGGAGGACCTGGAGCGCGCGCGGCCGATGGACCGGCTGATATGTGGCGATGTCGGCTACGGAAAGACGGAAGTCGCAATGCGCGCCGTGTTCAAGGTCGTCATGGACGGCGCGCAGGCGGCGATACTCGTGCCGACCACAGTCCTGGCGCAGCAGCACTTCCACACGCTCCGTGACCGATTCCGCGAGTTCCCCGTGCAGACGCGGATGCTCAGCAGGCTCACGACGCCCGAGGACTCCAAGCTGGCGGTCGAGGGGCTGGAGAAGGGCACCGTGGATGTCGTCGTGGGCACGCATCGGCTCCTGTCGAAGGACATCAAGTTTCGCAGCCTGGGCCTGCTGGTGATCGACGAGGAGCACCGCTTCGGCGTCAAGCAGAAGGAGCGGCTTCGGCAGCTCAAGAAGCAGGTCGACACGGTGACCCTTACCGCGACGCCCATCCCCAGAACGCTCCACATGGCGATGAACGGGGTGCGCGATTTAACGGTTATCACGACGCCCCCCGAGAACCGCCTTCCCATCGACACGCAGGTCATGGCGTACAGCGCGGACATGGTGCGCGAGTCGATCCAGCGCGAGTTGAGCCGCGACGGACAGGTGTTCTTCGTGCACAACCGCGTGCAGGGCATCGAGAGCATCGCGCAGAACATCCGGGGCATCGTCCCGCAGGCGCGGATCGCGGTGGCCCACGGCCAGATGGGGGAGCGGGCGCTCGAGGACGTCATGCTGCGGTTCATCCGACACGAATACGACGTGCTCGTGTGCACGACCATCATCGAGTCCGGCCTCGACATCCCGAACGTGAACACCATCCTCGTGAACCGCGCGGATGCGCTCGGCCTGGCTCAGCTCTACCAGTTGCGGGGTCGTGTGGGTCGGTCGGACAGACGCGCGTACGGCTACCTGTTCTACCCTGAAGACCGCGTGATGACCGAGGAGTCACAGAAGCGCCTACGCGTCATCGAGGAGTTCACGGAGCTCGGCTCCGGCTTCAAGATCGCTTTGCACGACATGGAGATCCGGGGCGCGGGCAACCTGCTCGGGCCGGAACAGCATGGGCACATCGCCGCGGTGGGGTACGACCTGTACTGCAAGCTGCTGGAGAACGCGGTCGCGGAGCGCAAGGGCGAGCCGGTTCTCGAGGAGATCGACACGAAGATCACGCTCCCGGTGTCCGCGTTCCTGCCGGACGAATACGTCGCGGACGGCGCCGCCAAGATGGCCCTGTACAAGAAGATGGCCGCGATGCACGGAAGCGAGGGACGCGCGGAACTGGAAGAGGAGATGCGGGACCGCTACGGCGCGCTGCCCAAGTCGGCGCGCGCGTTGCTCGACATCGCCCTGGTGAAGTCGCGGGCGTCACAGATGGGCATCACCGCTATCACAGTCAACAAGGACAGATTGCGGGTAGACTTCGATGAGCAGCGCACGGACGTGGACCCGGAGCGGATTCTGGCGCTCATGCAGCAGCGCCCCCAGGTGAGGATGGCCCCGCCCGCGAGCTTGATATGCTCGATGGGCTCCATCTCGACGCATGATGTGTTCGCCGTGACGTTCGACATCCTCGAGGCGCTGGCCCCCGAGGGTGGCGTGGGGGTCGTCACCGACGACGCGGCGTGACGTCTCATGTGGCCGGTTGTAGTTCGTCGCCTGTGAGACGCGCCGGCGACGAGTCAAAGACGAGCGAGAAGCGCGTTGTGGTGCGGTCGGTAGGCGTGAGTCGCCAGAGGAGGCACGTTCCGATATGAGAGTGATTTGCCGGGCATACTGCTTGCCCCTGTTGTTGGTCGCGTTGGGCATGATAGAGCTGGCGTGTAGCACGAGCGTGGCAGCGGTCGACGAGGCAGCGGCGGCTGGAGCGGACGCCTCCACCCCCATGGCGAAGTTGGACACCGTGCTCGCGGAATTCGAGTGGGACGGCGTGCAGCACCAAATCACGCTGCAGCAGATGGAGAGCGAGATCTCCGAACTCCCCGACTACCGCAGGGACGACTACGACGGCCGTGCGGGACGCGAGGAGTACCTCCAGTTGATGGCCGAAAGCCGGCTGGGACTCGAACGAGCCCGTGATTTGGGCCTCGAAACCGCCGTCGAGATCCTCGAGAAGGTCGAGACGTACCGCCGTGAGATCATGCTCGACGCGGTCGAGGAGCTAGAGGTAACGGGCAAGGTCAACGTCACCGACGAGGACGTGACCGCGTACTACGAAGATCACCTCGAAGAGTACATGCTGCCCGAGCAGGTCCGACTGACCTGCGTCACGGTGCAGGACCCCGAGGAGGCCGCAGGCCTGCTGGCGGAGATCAAAGCAGAGGAACGCACCCTGGACGAGATCGCCACGGCGATGTCGGAAGCGGGGAAGAACGTCGGCCCGGGGGGCAACCGCAACGGCGACACCGGGTTCTTCGCGCGCGAGACGTGGACCGAGGTCGAGACGTTCGTAAACGCCGCGTTCGAGATGCAGCCCGGTGATGTGACCGACGAGGTCGTCGAACTCGACCGCCTGGGCGAGAAGTACTACATGGTCTTCCGCCAGGAAGAGCGCAACGAGCCCCGGCAGCAGACGCTCGACGAGGTCGAGAAGCGCATCCGTCGGAGCGTCGAGAGCGACACCGAAACGGCGCGCCAGGAAGAGTGGGCGCAGCAGCTTCGTGAGCTCGCGCAACTCGTCGTGCACGAAGACACGGTCCCCGTCCTCGCGCCCGAGGCAGACGCCGAGAGTGACGAAGGCGACGATGAAGAGGCGACGGAGGGCGACGAAGCGGCGGAAGCTGACGCGGAAGTCGAACCCGAGGCTGGACTCGCGCTGGCCGAGTACACCTGGGACGACGTGCCACACGCCTACACCTATGGCGAACTCAAGGCGGAATTCGACGGCCTCGCCGTCTACCGTCAGAGCCGCTACAAGGGCGCCGAAGGCGCGCTCACCCTACTCGACGAGCAGGTCGTCGAGGATCTGAAGGTGCTCGAAGCCAAGAAGCTTGGCCACGGTTACTCCGAGGAAGACCTGGCGAAGCTCGACGACTACCGCGACCAGCTGATGGTCGAGGCGCTCGTAGAGCAGGAAGTAGACGGCCACGTCGAGGTCACCGAGGAAGACTTGCAGGCGTACTACGAGGAACACGCCGACGAGTACCTCGAAGACGAGAAGGCACGGCTAACCTGCGTCACGTTCACCAGCGCCGAGGAAGCCGCATCGAAGCTCGAAGAGGTCGTCGCGGGCCTGGACATCGTCGAGCTGGCGACGACGGAGTCCGAGATGGGCAAGAACCAGGGCCCCGGCGCGAACAACAACGGCGACACCGGGCTATTCACGCGGAACACCTACCGCCAGGCGCCCAACTTCGTCGAGCAGGCGTTCACACTCCCCGTCGGTGAGATCACCGCCGCGCCGATCGAGGTGAACCTCCAGGAAGACACGTACTTCATGATCTTCCGCGTGGAGGAACGGCAGCCCGAGCGCCAGCAGGAACTCGACGAGGTGCGCAGCAAGGTGCAACGCGCCACCGAGCGCATCAACAAGCGAGCGCGCTTCGAGGAGTGGCTCGAGGACCTCGTCACGGCGAGTAAACTGCAAGTCTACGCAGAGCGTTTGCCGGAGTATCCCGAGGACGAAGCCGAGGAAACATCCGACGCCACAGACGACGCCGAGGCGGGTGACTCCGACGAAAGCGACTCGGACGAGGGCGAGTCCCACGAGGGCCACTCCGACGAGGGCGAGTCCCACGAGGATCACTCCGACGAGGGCGATTCTGACGAATAGTCCACCGAAACGGAACGGAAGCCGGGAGGCAGACCCGATGTGCCGCATCGCGAGTGCACGCGTTCGAAGTTGGGCAGTCATGGCGCTTAGCGTCGCGCTGCTCGCGTGTGGCCTCGGGCTGCCTGCCTCGGCCCGCGTCGTGGACCGAGTCGTGGCGTTGGTGAACGCCGAAGTGCTGACGCAGGGCGACCTGACTCGCCTTGTCGACGAACACATCCGCGCCCTACGCATATACGAGCGCCGCACGCCCGAAGACGCGCGCGCCATGGCTGAGTCGCGCATGGGCGAACTGCTCGACACGCTGATAGCGTCCACGCTCCTGGAGCAGGAGGCGCGTCGTCAGGAGCAGGAAGACCCCGCCCTCCAAGTCACGCAGATCATGCTCGACGACAAGATCACCCAGTTCAGAACGCAGAATGGACTGCGCGTCGACGAAGAGTTCGCCACGGCGCTGAGAGACCAGGGGTACACGGTGTCCAGTTTCCGGCGTGAGATGCTTCGCAACGCGCGCATCGAGGATCTGTTCAGACGCGAGATCGTGCCGAGGCTGAGTGTCACGGACGACGAAGTCATCGCCTACCATGAGGCGAACGCGGATCGCTTCGCGGACAAGGACGAAGCGAGGAACCTGCTGCGCGAAGCCCGGTTCGGGGAGGAACGTCAGAAGTACATCGACGCGCTCCGCCTGAAGTCGTTCGTCAAGATTCTCGCCGAATTCTAACCCTCCTTAGCCTCCTGCCATGATATCTGCCCGCGCGTTGCTCCGGGTTGTCTGCGTCGGGGCGCTCCTCGTCGTTGTCTCCGGGGCGCAAGCGCAGGCCGAGGACGCCGCCGATCCCGCGCCCGTCGCCACCGACTTCGAGATCACCGTCGAGCCCTCCTCGGACGCGGGCGCTGCCACGGAGGACGCCTCCCCGGACGTTACGGTCGCGCCGGAATCCGACCCGGCAGCCGACGAGGACTCCCCCGCCGCTGAGGTGTCCATCCTGCGCCGCGACATGTCGCTGGAGACCGACCAGACGTACGTCGATGGCGACAAGGTCATCTGGACCGACAAGGGCGCCTACATCGACGGCGATGCCTTCATACGCTTCGAGAATATGACCCTCCAGGCCGACGAGGTCTGGACCGACCTGAAGAAGGCGCTACGAGCGAAGGGCAACGTCCGCCTCACCGTCGACGAAGAGATCACCTACGCCGACGAGTTGGTCTTCGACTTCACGACGAAGAAGGGCATCGCGCAGGGCGGCGCGGCCTACGGCGCTCCCTGGTACTACCAGGGCTATGAGATCCTCCGCGTATCCGGCACGGAGTCGCTCATCAAGGACGGCATCCTCACGACGAGTTCGCTGAAGTACCCGCACACGTACTTCCGCGCGTCCCGCATCCTCGTGAATCTGGGCGAGGAGATCATCGCGAAGCACGTCGTCTTCATAATCGGCGGTGTGCCGCTTCTCTATCTTCCGGCGTATCGTCGCAGCCTGAAAGAGAAGAAGCCCGCGGCGCTCATCGTCAAGGTGGGCTCGGACAGCTACCAGGGGAACTGGACGTCGATCCAGTTGCCGCTCGTGCGGAACTCGCGGGTGCGTAGCGTGCTGCAGTTCGACTGGTCGTCTGTGCGCGGCACCGGTCAGGGATTCGAGACCAAGTACAACATCCGCGACGTGAACGCCCGCATGATCTTCATGCCCTACCCGGAGAACGCCACGCCCGAGGACCAGACCGCGCTCAAGCGGCACGCGCAGGAGATCAACAGCCGGCTGCGCGGGGACTTCAACCGCCAACGTGTTCAGCGCCTCTTCGTGCCGTTCGAACTGACCGAGGAGGATATCCAGCGCGATCGCGCGCGCGCGCAGGAAGCAGTAGCCGCCCTGGAAGCCGGGGACACGGAGTTCGGCGACCTGGCAGGGACGTACTCCGACGACGACGCGACGAAGGGCAATGACGGGGTCATGGGCTACCTCGCGCCGGGCGACGGCGTGCTGCCGCCGCGGTTGGAGCCGATGGTCATGGCGCTCGAATACGGCGAGGTCACGCCGCTGATCGACACGCCCGCGGGTTCCTATCTGTTCCGCGTGTCCGACGTCATCAAGACGCGCGGACGCGTCGAGAAACAGGTGCAGGTCATCTTCATCGCCATCCAGGCCAGTGACGACGCCAAGGACGCCACCCGGGAGGGCGTCGAGGATCTCATCCGAGACGCGAAGGCAGGCGCGGACTTCACGGCGATGATCTCCGAGCGTGGCGGGACCATCCCGCGGTCGGCGCTCACGATTTCGGAGAGCGAGAACCTGATGCCCGACCCGCCTACGGAGGTGTGGCTGCAGCTCGACGACTTCGAGTGGGCGCAGCGCCGGGCGATCCGCGACATGGAACCCGGTGACATCTCAGCCGCCATAGAAGTGCGCGAGGGAATCCTGGTGCTCCGCATGATCGAGGAAGAGGAGACCCCGGACTTCGCGACGCTCGCGACGGAGATATCCGCGCACGAGTCCGCAGAGGACGGCGGCGCCATCGGTTGGACCGGCCCCGCGGACGTGCCCCGTCAGGTGTACAACTCGTCCCGAGGACTCGAAGAGGGTCAGGTGAGCAACGTCATCGACACTCCCGAAGGCTTCTACGTCGTGAAGTCCGAGGGGCGCCGAAACATCCAGGGCGAGGCGACCATCTTCCGAAAGGATTTGCGCTCCTTCGGTCGTGAGGAGACGTTCCGCACCGGCACGGAATGGGACATGGAGTTCCGGCACCAGCAGGACATACCGATGGGCTGGGAACGGAGGGGCAAACGCGTCGCGTTCTGGACGCGCCTCGACTTCGGCAGCCGGACGTTCGTGGAGGGCCTCGGCCAGGACCGCTCTGAGTTGCGCGCCTTCGGCGTCGTGACCTACGACTCGAGCCCCACGCGGCCGGAGGATCTCACCCCGTCGTTTCGGTCGCGCCTGACCGTCGACAAAACGTTCGACTTCGCCGAGGGCACGGGAACCGTCCAGAGACTGCCGGAGCTTACCGGGTCGTGGGGCGGACAGTTACAGCGCGTGTGGGGCTTCCGCCAACTACACCGGTGGATGGACGATGTCGCGGACGCAGTCGAGGACTGGGGGGCGGGCCCGTTGCGTTTCCCAACACTCGTCAGCACGACGTTCTCGCTAGACGGTAGCCTCGCGAACCTCTTCCGGGACAAGTTCCGATACGCTGAGTCAGTGCGGACGACGCGCGCGGCCCGTGGGCTCGGCGATGAAAGCACGCAGGATGTGTACCTGCGCACGCTCGATGTCGGCATGACCCTTCGCAAGGAGTCGAAGCTGGAGATCTCGTCGACGCGCGAGGTGAAGTTGAGCATGGACGGCCGCAGCCAGGTCGTCTGGCACGGCACGGACCAGAAGGGGAACACGAACATCCTACGCGGCGTGTTCAGCGGCTCCGCCGGGGCGTCGAACAACCTGTTCCGCGTGTACAGCATCGGTTGGGTCCCCGGCGCGAGTCGGCTGAAGCACGACGTCACGACCTCCGTGAACTTCGACTGGGCTCCGTCCGTAAACGACACCGAGCCGGACCCGGACAACCCCGACCCGGAATTGGTGAAGCTGTACCCGTTCGGGTCGAGCACCTACCTGTTCGAGCGCAAGTTCGTCAATCTGAACCTCACGTCGGCGTTCCAGATAAAGACGCGCCAGGGCGAGACGATCAACGGTCTGACGCTGTCGCTTCGGACATCGCGGGACTTCTCTGAGCGGGAGGCGCTCAGGGATCGCAAGTGGGAGTTCATCTCGGGCACCGGGCGATTCAGTCCCCTCGCCAGCGGGAATCTCTCCGGCACGCTGAACGCATCCTGGGATCCCAACACGTACGGCCCCACGTCGACCATACAGCGGCCGGCGTTCTCTCTGGTGCAGTTCTCGTCCTCGGTGCGGTATCGCAGCGGCGACTTCCGCAAGGGGTGGAGCACGGACTTCGGCACGCAGTATCAGCGCCTCACCGGCAGCGCGCGGCGCAACCTCGTGTTCGGATTCGATTGGCGTCCCAGCCGCCTCTTCCAGATCGACGTAGATACCCGATTCGAGTACGACAGGAACCGGCTCGGCCCCGACGATGACATCCCCGCGTGGCGCGAAAGCAGCGTGTGGCAAGCACTCCGCATCGCGTACCTACACCCGTTCTCTCAGCAGATAAGCGTTCGCCGCAACCTGCGTGACTGGGATCTGCGCATCACCTGGCGTCGCTCCGGCAGCACCGGCAGCGTGCGCAAGGAGTTCACCTACCAGATCAACCTGATCGCCGACCCGACGATCACCCTCGGCGCGGGCTTCGACGCCGTGACGAATCGCTGGGGTCTCCGCAGCCTGCCGATCGGCGTGCCGCCCACCTTCTCGGGCGGAAGCCTGGGACGGTCCCGCTAGCGCGCGCGGGAACGGTCGCCGGCCGCCCACCAACGCACGGTCGATTGCGTCGCGTATGCCGCGCACGCACCATATTCCCTGTACAGGTGGACACGTCCGAACGGGAGGGAACCGCCATGGAATCGCGAACACACGTAGAGCGGGCCTGGGCATCGTTGGCGATGTCCGCGGCATTCGCCGCCCTGGTTGGAACGGCGTACGCGGCGACGCTGTCAGGGCGGGTCGTGACGACGGCCGGCGAGCCGGGCGCTGATCTACGGTTGCACGTGCAACCGGTAAGGATGGAGGGCACGGGGATGTCGTACGGTTCCCGGGAACATGCGCCCAAGACGACCACCGGCTCGGACGGGCAGTTCGTGTTCGAGGATGTCCCTGCCGGCGTGCTCGGTCTGATGGGCATACACCATCCCACGCATGGCCAGATGACGCATTGGTACCGGTCGATCGACTTCGGGAATGTCGCGGTACACGGTCAACACCAGCTTCTCTTCAGCGTCGATCCAGAGGCGACCTGCGAAGGCATCACGATCACCGTCGAGAAGCGAAGCCGCATCACCGGGCAAGTCTGGTATGCCGACGGGGCGCCGGTCGCCAACGCGCGCCTCACGGCGCGGCATGCGCACTACGCGGCCGGCGGAAGTGGAGAAGGCGACGAGCGCCTGCAAACGGACGAGCTAGGCCGCTTCATCATGATGGTGGACAAGGTCGCTCGGCACATACTGACGATCACACACGAGCGACAGGTGACCGAGAGCGTGGACTTCACGGTGAGCCACCCAGGGGAGGATATCGACGGTCTCGAGTTCGTGCTCGCCGACGCCGACGCCACGAGCGGGCCGCCTGGATGGATCGAGAACCCCGCGAACGGCCATCGGTACAGACCGATCGAGGAGGGGAGTTGGTTCGAGTGCCACCAGACCGCGATATCGATGGGCGCGCACATCGTCACGATCGCGGACCAAGCCGAGCAGAAATGGCTCCTCGACACTTTCGGGACTGACGAGCCGTACTGGATCGGGCTCACCGACGAGCAGGTCGAGAGCACATGGCGGTGGGTGACCGGCGAGCCCCTGGAGTACACGAACTGGGCGGAGGGTGAGCCGAACGAGGGACATGCGGGCGGCGAGGACTACGCGTACATGAATGGGGAGCGGGCGACGCCTGGCTCAGGCGCGTGGAGCGACCTCGGGCCGGCCAGCGGCGACTGGTACACCGTGCGCAAGGCGATCGTTGAGACGGGAGCCATCGGCGGGCGATAGATGACGCCCGCCTGACCGGTTGGGAGCGTGTCCGGCTACGTGCGGTAGACCGACTCTTGCAGGCCCTTCAGGTAGCCAATGGCGAACAGCCGTCCGATGGACGAATACATCGGGCGGTCGTTATCGTCGCCTTCCATCGTCGGGACGTGGTCGGGACGACAGACGCCCTCGTATCCGATGTCCTTGTACGCCTTCATGCAGGCGTACATGTCCGTCTGGCCGTCGTCGTGGAAGGTCTCCTCGAACTTCCTGTTCGTGCCGCGCACGTCGCGGAAGTGGACGAAGTGGATCTTGTCGTCCGCCCCGAAACGCCGGATGGCGGCCGGCAGGTCGTTCGTCATCAGCCCGAAGTTGCCCTGGCACAGCGCGACGCCGTTATGGGCGCTCGGCACAAGGTCAATCATGCGCTGGTAGTTGTCGACGCTGGACATGATGCGCGCGATACCACGGATAGGCGACAGCGGCGGATCGTCCGGGTGCATGGCCAGCTTCACGTCCGCAGTCTCCGCGACCGGGACGACACGCTCGAGGAAGTACTCGAGGTTCGACCACATCTTGTCCTCGGAAACCTCGCCGTATTCCGTGAGAGGCTCCTTGCTCATTATCGCGTGGTCGTAGCCGGTCACCAACGCGCCGCCGCGCGAGACGATGTCCGTGGACGTCCGAAGAACCTGCACCCCGCCCGCCATGAACTCCGGGCACCAACAGGGTATGCCGACGCGCCCCATGTTGCGGATGAATTCGCAGATGACCTCGATCTCTTCGTCGCGGCCGTCGAGTCCGAGCTTTGTCTTGTGCATCGGCGGTCGGCTCTCAATGACCGCCATTTCGAATCCCGCCTCGTTGTACTCCTCGTCAACGCGGGCGAGGGATTCGTAGCTCCACGGCTGCTCGTCGTCGCTGGCGCCTTCCTTGGGGCGCAGGTTGATCATAGCGACAACGTGTTCGACGCCGCACTGCTTGACCATCCTGGCCAGGCTTTCCTGTTGCGGCGAGAACACTTCGGCGATCTGAATCATCTCTATGCTCCGGTTGTCCTGCGCACACCCGTGCGCGGGAACATCACGTTCGCGAGGGCTTCCACGTCGGACGGGTCATGCCCGTACCGCCCGCGGAACTCCTCATGCTGACGATCCTCGTGGAGAAGGCTGCCGGTCAGCGGGACATCCACCCAACTGCCGTCGCGCATCGCGCTCTCCCTGACGGCGATGCACAGTTCCTGGTCCCATCTACCGTTCCCCGCGCCGTATTCGGGGTCTCGTCCCGTCGTCACCGCGTCGTGCATCCCACCGAGTATCTGGGCGCGGCTGATGTCGTCCATGTCGCGCAGGCCGTACCGGCGGAACGGGTTCTCCCATTGCAGGTCGGGATGCGTCTCTAGCCGGACGGCGTCAAGCGTGGGCCGGCCGTCCACTTCCCCGACAACATCCTCTATCACATGTCTGACGCGGTTTTCACCATCATACACATATACTTCGCGCCCCACCAACTGGCCGCCCGTGCCCTCGATCTCCCACAGGTTGTTCCGATGACCGCGCGGCGGGAACTCGTAGAGGCACGCCACCCCGCTCTCGAACTCGACGACGCCGCTCTCCCAGTCCTGCCCGCCGACGCGATTCCCAGCAGTGTCCGTGTAGGCCGGAACCGCGACCGTGCCGCCATAGCCTGACACGCGGGTCCCCTCGCTCCGAACCAACGTGCGCACGCCGTTGAAGCCGTGGTAGCTGCCCGACGCGTACCAGAGGCGTGCGTGCGTGACCTCGCCGATGACTCCGGCATCTACGATCATGCGCTTGAGGCGTTCGTGCGGCCAGCGCCACACGTTCTCGGACACCTCCAGCTTTACGCCGTGGCGGATGCACGCGTCGATCATGGCGTCCGCCATGCCCAACGTCGTCGTAATCGGCGTTTCCGTGATAACGTGCGCGCCACGCTCGGCGCTCAGGGTGGCGATGACGTGGTGCGCGTCCGGTGGCACGACGATGAACACGACGTCGGGCTTTTCGGCATCGAGCAAGGAGCGCACATCGGCGTAGCCAGCGGCTCCCCACTTGGCGGCGTTTTCCTCGGCGCGGGTAGGGTCGGCGTCGCACACGGCGCAAAGCGTGTACAGGTCGTGCAGCTTCTTGATCGTCGACAGATGCGTCTGCGCGCGTCCGCCCGTGCCCACGACGGCGATTCTAAGGGCGCTCATGCAGTCAGCTCCTCACGCGCACAGGCGACCGCACCGTCATAGCCTGGTCGATGGCGATGCACGTCTCTACCGTAGCGATCCCGTCCAGCATCGGACACGGGGTCTCAGATCCGTCGCGAATGGCGTCGACGAACGCCTCCATCTCGTCCTTCCACTCCGTGGAGCCGCGCCCGTGCATCGGCTGCCGTTCCAGCTCGTCGGGACTCCACTCGATGCTCCGGTGGTAGTGCCCACGCAGGACGTCTTCCTCCCAGTAGCAGAACACCGACCCCTCCAGCCCGCGCACTTGTAGGGAGAGGATGTACGGATGCGCGACGGAGCCGCTCGTGAGCACATGGCCGAGGGCACCGTTCTTGAATCGCAGGACCGCGACCTTCGCCTCGTCGTTATAGTCCGCCCAGACCTCGTCGACGTCGCCCACGATCCAGCGGAGCAGGTCGACGCTGTGGTAGGCGATGCTCAGGCGGCCCGTCATCAGTGGGTTCCATCCCCACGTGTCTCGGCTCGGGTATTCGCCTTCGGGGGCTTTGTGCGTGTAGTCGGAAGTGGCGTGGAATATGCGCCCGAGGCCGCCGCTCTCCGCGATCCGTTTGGCGTGGCTGTACGTGCGCCACACGCGGACGATGTGACCCGTAGCCGCGACAAGGTCCGGGTGCAGCCGCAACGCCACGCGTAGGCGCCGGCACTCTTCGAGGGTGATGCACGTCGGCGTCTCGGTCATCACGTGGCGGCCGGATTCGAGCGCCGCCTCCGCCATGCCCGCGTGGAGCGCGTGGGGGACGCACAGGTCCATCGCCTGTATCTCGCCGTCCTTGAGCGCAGCGTCATAGTCGCGATGGATGCGCGGAACGCCCCACTCGGCGGCCTTCGCCGCAGACGCGTCGGAACGCGCCACTACCGAGACAACCTGTGCCTTGTCCGGCAAGGCGGCATACCCGGCGAAATGGTTCGTGGCGGTCCACCCGGTCCCGACGATGCAGACGCGCGCCCTGTCCATCAGGCGATTCACCCTCCTGCTCCGCGCTGCGGAGCGGTTAGGCCGGGAAGATAGCCCCTCCAGCCCTGGCGAACAAGCGGAGGCCCTGGCGCTGCGGACCGGCGGCGGCGGGTCACATCCTACGCGGGCTCAATCGCGTCGAAGTCGTCCAGGCGTGCGAGTTCCCACCCATCGTCCAAGAGCGGCACGGACGCGCAGGCGAGACCGCCCTTCGAGTCACGGCCGTTCACGCGCGCCACCAGGACGTGTCCGGGCGCGGCCGCGTCCTCAATCTGCTCCCATGTAATCGACTTCAGGTGGATTTTCATACGCCGACCGCCGGAGGCATCGGGATCCAGCGGGCTCCAGGCGAGATAGAGGAACCGCTCGTCGACCGTGCCGTTCGTCCACGGGCCGAGGAAGTTCGGGCGCTCCTTCTGCTCGTGCCACTGCGCACGCGCCTCGATGTCGAAGTGGACGTCCCCGTTTGCGTCCAACGGGCGCTCCGCGATCGTGCGCTTCTTGTCCTGCACGCCGAACTCCGCGTCGTGCGCCATCGGGTCCGGCGGGCCCAGGCACACAATGCGTAGACGTACCACGCGCTCGTCGGACTTGCTCATATCTCCCCTTGTCCATCCGTGCGACGCCTCAGTACCTCTTCGGCTTGACCGGCCTTCCCGTGGCCGCGGCTTGCACGCCCGCGAGGCACGCGGCGACATTCCGCGCGCCTTCACGCACATCGACCGCCGGAGCGACGCCCGCGTCAAGGCACTCGATGAAGTAGTCGACTTCCTGCCAGAACGTGTTCTGCACCGGCGGCGCCTGCTCGTGGATCCATTCGCCTTCGCCCGGCTCGCCGGTGTAGTAGCGTTCGTTCACGAGGCTTCCCCGCGAGCCGTACAGCTGGAGCGTCATGCCTCCCTCGCCGCGCGGCAGCACCGTCCCATAGCCGACACCGACCCGGCCGACGACGTCATTCACAAAGCGGTACTGCACCATCGTGAAGTCGTCGCCTGGGAACTCGGGATAGGCGATGTGGTTGCCGTACGCGGACGCTTCCTCGACCTCACCGATGAGCCAGCGCAGGAGATCGACGGCGTGAATGCCCGTGCCGAGGAGGGCGGCGCGTGGGTGCTCGGCGCTCGCGTACCAGGGCGAGCGCGCGAACTGTCGGCGCTTGTGCTGGAACGTCTCGGAGGCGGCGTAGAACAGGTCGCCGAGGGCGCCCTCCGCGAGCAGGCGCTTCGCCAGGACCGACATGGGAATGCGCCGGTAGTTCTGGCCCACCATCAGCGCACGGCCGCTCTCCTCGACGGCGCGTATGAGCGCGTCCGCCTCATCGAGAGAGCGCACCATCGGCTTCTCCAGGAGCACGTGCCGCCCACGCTGTAGGGCCATCGAGGCGTGGTCGAGATGCATCCAGTCCGGGGTCGACACGTTCACGATGTCGAGATCTTCGGCGTCCAGCATCTCCTCGTAGTCGGCGTACGGGCGCACGCCGTCGTGCTCGGCGACGAAGGCGCGGAGTCGGTCGGCGTCCGTGTCGCAGACGGCGGCTGTCCGCGCGTTGGAGTTCCGCAAGTATCCGCCGGCCCGTTGCTTGCCCAGACCGAGGCCGACGATCCCGACGCGGTACACGCTCATCTTGTCATCCCCTTACGCGGCCTGCTCCGACGCGGAGGGTTCTCCCCTGCGGCTACCGCCCGCCCTAGCGATGCGGCGCCGGAATCCATCAGGAAGTCCCTGGTTCGCCGCGTGTGGACGTGGTCTAGCGCCGTATATGTAGCGGCCAGCGGGGCAATCAGGCCTCTCCCGTGACGCATCGACGGGGTCGCTCAGAAGCCGCCGAGCCCTCACGATCGCCACCCTAGCGTCCGGGTCGGTCAGCGTCAACTATCAGGCCCGGGCGCCCGGCCGTCGTGTGTCGTTCCGTAGCGGGACGCGGCCCGAACAGGCCGCGTATGGACGCCGAAAGGCGGTCGGTTGCACTCTAGCGGTGGAGCCGTCGCGCGGCGGCCCTCGCGATTCCGCTCTCCTTTCGCCTGGGGACGACTCTAGCAAGGTGAAGCGCGGGAGACCCCTGTGAGCAATGACGCTTGGTCGGAGTATAGCGACGAGGACCTCGTGCGCCTCGCGGTCAGCGGCGGGACCGACGCGTTCGGTGAACTCGCCCGTCGCTATCGCCCGGCCATGGTCACGCTCGCGGAACGGTACGTGGGACGTAACTCCGCGGCAGAGGACATCGCGCAGGACTCGCTCCTGCTGGCGTACCGTTCGCTGAAATCGCTCCGTAACGCGTCGCGGTTCGCGGCATGGCTACACGCAGTCACTCGGAGGCGCGCGACGCAGTACCTGCGCGGGGAGAAACGCGTCACCCCGCACGGGGACATGGAGTCGGTTCCTATCGGCGCGTCTAGTCCTCGTCCGGTCGGCGCGGAGGTCGTCAAAGCCGAGGAGTATCGGGCTCTGATGAAGGCAATGGATTCCCTTCCCGAGGAACTTCAGACGCCGCTACGGCTGCACTACTGGAGCGAGATGCCTCAGCAGCGGATCGCCGCGTTTCTGGACATCCCGCTGACGACGGTGAAGTGGCGCCTGCGCGTCGGTAAACAGAAGCTGCGAACGCAGCTAGCGACATGGAAGGACGTGTGAGATGGCTTTGCTCAGTCGAAGGGCGCGCGCGGAGTTGCGCCGCATTCACGGCCTGTTGGAGACGATCGCCGATCTGGCGGAACACTCGGAGTTGACGGACGTCGAAGGGGGAAGCGAGGCGCACGCCGCGAGACAGTACAACGCGGCGCTGTCCCGCCTCGTCGAATTGGAGGTCGCCGGCGAGGGGTTCTTCGTCGCGCTGACGGACGAGGCGTCGTGGCCGGAGTTGCGCGCGGCGTGCGCGCAGGTAGCGGGATACATCGGACCCGATGTGGAAGCGATGGGCTCGGAGCACCGCATCATCAACTTCCAGCCGAACTTCGCCGGAGAGATAACGACGGAGAGAGTAGGCGCGCTGCTGCGGGAAGTCGCGCCGGAAGACACGCAAGACACGCAAGACACGCACGACGCCAGCGAGGACTCGCCCGGCCTCGACGACGTGGAAAGCAAGATCGCCGAACTCGGTGGCCAGATGCAGGTACTGGCGGAGCGGCTGCACCGCAACGACCTGTCAACCGACGAGGTGAAGGGACTCGCCGACCAGTTGCGTGACCTTGGCCGCGAGCAGACGCAACTCGCGGAGGAACACGCCAGAGCGCGCACTGAGGACAGCTAGGCCGCCTGGATCATTCACCCAAGTCGATGGTGTGCGCGAAGAACTGCTCACCCTTGACCGCCGCTTGCGCGACCCACTGGCCGCTCGCGTCGATCACACCGGATGGGCATGAACAGCGCACGTCGGTGGGGTGGCAGTTGTCCACGGGGACGATCCACACTCCGCCGGCTTGCGCGCGCATGCGCAGGTTCGACTCGTGGTAGTTCCACGCCACGTCGGACCACTCGCTCGCGCTACGGCCGCCGTTGATGGCGTGGAAGATCACACGGGCGCCCATCTCCGAGAGCTGCTGGGTCATGTGTGGATCGGGCATTGGGGTGCAGCCGGGATTGGCCCACAGGTCGTTGCAGATGAGCGAGCCGACGGTGACGCCCTTCACGTCGAACGTGCGGAGCGGGCTCGCGGCGTAGTGGTTGATCTCGCCCTTGGTCGGCTTCGTCATGGAGCCGCAGCGCAGTGTCTTGCTGTGGAAGCCCAGGTACTCGCCGTCGGCCGCGTAGAGCCGAACCTGGTTGTAGCACTTACCGTCGTCGGGTTCGACGAAGCACGTCCCCAGCGCCAGGGCGATGCCCGCTTCCGTCGCGGCCCCAACGACCTCCTTGAGCGCGGCCTCCGCGGCCGGTTGCTCGAACTCGTGCGTGTACCCGCTCAGCGACCCCTCCGGCGTGAGGAGGATGTCGGCGCCCTCCTCACGGGCGAACTCGATGGCGCGGCCTATTGTCTCGGCGTTGGCGGCGATGTCGCGGCCGACCGCCATCTGCGCCCCGGCGACTCTCAATTCCACGTGGCTCTCCCCGGCTGATCTAGAGGGCGCGGTTGTCCTCGTCGTAGTAGCTGTTGTTGAGTCGGCCTTCCGCGCCGCGGTTCCACCACTCCCATGCGCCGCGGAACAGCGTGCGGCGTTTCTCGGGCATCGCCATCACCATTTCGTGGGTGATGTTCATCTTGTGGACCTGCACGTTGTAGTGGTTGTAGCAGTTGAAGACGCTCATGCGCGGGTAGGCGTCGTTGAGCCAGAGCGACCCCAGGTGTAGCACACGCTCGCAGAACACGAGTAGCGATCCCGGCGGGCAACTGTACGTCTCGAAGTAGGGCGAGTCGGCGTCGGAGATCGCTGCGGGAATCGCGAGGTTGCGCTTGTGGCTGCCGGAGAGGAATCGCGTGCCGACGCCTCCATTCTCACCGACCGGGTTGAGCTCCCACACGGCGCGCGTCTGCCCGCTGTATATCCCGCCGTCGACGTACCGGTACTCGTGCGGGCCCGGCGCCGGTTTCGTGCCGGTGTGAGCGCGGACGAACTGCCGGTCAGCGTTCGCGCGGAGGCGATACGTGAAGTTGCTCTCGCAGCGAAAGCCGTGGGCCTTGTCCTCTACGTCGGGCGCGATGACATCGCTCAGCACCTCCGCGAGGACGGGGTGGTCGAGCAGATCCTGTAGCGGGCCGCTGAGGCCCGGCCGCGACCGGAACACGGGGTCGATCGAGTCGGGATCGTCGTAGATCCGATCGATGTGCTGCTTGCACGCGTCGACCTCATCGCCCGTCAGCACGGAGGGGAAGCAGACCCAGCCCTTGAGGTCGAAAAGGAAGCGCCGCTCCTCAGTCCAATGCTCCGCTCTGTCGTTGGCTGGTGACATGGCGACCTCCTATCTCCCGCGGCTTCGCGAACAGGCGGCGCGGATGGCCGTATCTTACATCGTGATTCCGCGCGCGTAATCGCGCGGCGTATCGCGTCGACGGCGATGCCGCGCACACGCGGTTGGCGTTTCGCTGGCGCCGGGAGGGCGACCCGCCCTATGCATCCGACGGCTCGGTAGTGGCGGACGAGCCGCATCCCAGGGGAGGTCGAATGGACCAGCGTATCGAGCATGCAAGACAGATCGCCGCGTGCTTTGCCACCGACGAACGCGTGAGCGCGGTGATCCTCGGCGGGTCGGTCGCCCGCGGCGAGGCGCGTGACGATTCCGACATCGACGTTGGCGTTTTCTGGTCCGAGCTGCCGTCCAGCGATGACGTGCGCGCGCTGGATGCTCTTGCCGGTCTCACCGTGCATAGGACGGTGTCGAACACGGACCGCTTCGAACACGCGATCGTTCGCCAATTCGGCGACATCAGGATTTGCTCTCTCGCTCTCAGCGGGGCCGACACTTTGGTGGTCGACGTCGAGGATCAGAGCGTCTCCGGCACGGACGTCCTCATCTCGCAGGTCCTGGACGACCTCGTCACGTCGCTGGATCATCAGGAGCTCATCAGCGTTATCCAGGGCGGCATCGCGCTGCACGGGGAGCCACTCGTAGACGCGTGGCGCAATGCGCTGACGCCGTACCCCGAGGGCCTCCGCCGTAAGACCGTGGAAGAACAGATGCTCGGGACCCGTGGCGTGGCCGCGCGCATGCGTCGTCAGACCGATCATCTGGCGCGCGGCGACTGGCTCTGGCTGCTCGACGAGCGAATACGCATCGTCCAAAGGCTTGTCGTCACGCTAATGGCGCTCAACCGGGTGTGGGCGCCGACGCGCAACGAGCGCTTCAAGCATCTGACCCGCATCGTTGGGGCGTGTGAGGAGACGCCGGCCGACTACGCGGCCCGCATCGGCAAGGCTTTCCAGTCGGAGCCTCAGGCGGCGATGCGCCATCTTCGCGACCTGGTCTCTGACGTGCTGGACCAGGCGGGTCAGGCGTTTCCCGACATCGACATGTCCGACGAGAGGGACGCCGTACGCGCGTAGCGCGTCCACGGCCGACCTCGTCACGCGGGTGCATGGACACGCCACGGCTTGCGTCGGTGCTCGCACCCGTCCGCGCGGCCCGGCCTGCTCCTCGCCATGAGCACCGACACGGCCGTGTGCTATGCTCCCGGCCGCATCGACTCCCGGATGGGACCGCATCCCGTTATTGAGGAGCATCGGCATGGCACGCATCGGCGTCGTCGGCGTGGGAGGCATGGGTCGGGGCCACTGCAACACCCTGCCCAAAGTGGACAACTGCGACTTCGTGGGAGTCGCCGACCTGCGACTCGAGGCGGCCGAGGAGGTCGCGGCACAACACGGAGCCGCCGCGTTCGACGACTATCGGCGGCTGTTTGAGCAGGTCGATGGCGTGGTCGTCGCGACGCCGCCCGCCACGCACCGCGAAGTGACCGTCGCAGCGGCCGAGATGGGCGTGCACGTGTTCTGCGAGAAGCCGCTCTCGCTGAACATGGCCGACTCTGACGCCATGATCGAAGCCACCGACGCCGCCGGCGTCCACCTGATGGTCGGCATGGTGCTTCGCTTCTACCCCGTGCACACGCTGGCCCGGCGCCTCGTCGACGACGGTGAGATCGGCCGCGTCGTGTACATTGAGGGCGACTACACAAACGCCTACCGCGGACCCCGCAAGCGACCCGAGTCGTGGTACGGCTCCGTGGGTGGCTACTTGGAAAACGGCATCCACAAGGTGGATCTGGTGAACTGGTTCGGCGGGACGGCGCAGACAGTCACCGCCGAGGTCGGCAGCTTCTCCGGCCACGACGACTGGGAAGACTACGCGCTCACGTTGCTCCGATACGGCGCCGACACGACAGGCATCCTCCGGTGGGGGCCGTTCATGGGCGCGCGCGGCACGAACGAGACGATCATCGACGGCTCCGAAGGTTCTCTGCGGCTGTCGATACGCGAAGATACCGCCTACCTGAAGAAGATCGGCGAGGCAGACTGGACCGAAATCGTCCCAGATCGGTCGAAGGCGCACGGCGTTGCCGGGGAACTCACGCACTTCGTCGAGTGCATCGAGAGTGGCGGCACGCCGTTGGTCGATGGCCGCGCGGGCCGTCACGCCGTCGAGGTAGTGCTGGCCAGCTACCGTTCGGCGAAGACACACGCCAAGATCGACCTGCCCATCACCGACTGATGACCGACAAGGCGACGTCACGCTCCGTGACGAGGAGGGAATCCCATGAACGGCGCGCAGTGGTTGGTGGAGTCGCTTCGGCGACGGGGCGTCGAGCGCGTGTTCGCCCTCTGCGGCAACGGCTTGAAGCCGTTCCTCGACGCGTGCGTCGACTTGGACATGCCCATCGTCGACGTCCGCAACGAGCAGTCCGCCGCCTTCATGGCAGACGTGTGGGCGCGCATGACCGGCCGGCTCGGAGTAGTCGCCGTCAGCGCTGGGCCTGGTCACACGAACGCGCTCACGGGCGTCGCGAACGCCTACTGGGACGGCGCGCCGGTCCTTCTCATCAGCGCGAGCGCGGAAGCCGCGACGCTGGGTCTCGGGCAGTTCCAGGAACTGGATCAAGTTCGCATGGCCGCGCCCGTGTGCAAGATCGCTCGGCGCGTCGACCGAGTCGAGAGGCTGGAACACGAAGTCGACCAGGCCGTGGCAGCGACCATCTCCGGTCGTCCGGGCCCGGCACACCTGACGTTACCCGCGGATGTCTTGTCGGCGCCGATGCCGACGCAAGCCGTGGACGCTCTGCGCGGCGCCGGTCCGCCAACCGCGCGGGTCCACCAAAGGGCGCCGGCGGATGCGCCTCTTGTGCGCGACGCCGTGAAGGCGCTCGCCGAAGCCGAGCGGCCCCTGATGATCGTCGGGAACGGCGCGGCGTACGCCGATGCCGGCGACGAACTACGCGCGTTCGCGGCGCGGACACATGTGCCGGTGCTGTCGAACATGTGGTCGCGGGGGTGCGTGGACACGCGCTGGGACGAATACGTCGGCACGACCTTCGGCGGGGGCACGAACGGCGCGTACGAGGCGCTTGCGGTGGCGGATGTGTTGCTCGTCGTCGGCGCGACGTTGGATTACCGGGTGGGGTTCGCGCGTCCGCCCGCCGTCGCGGAATCGGTGACGATTATCCGCATCGACGCGGAGCCAGGCGAACTGGCGAAGCCGGTCGAGCCGCATATTGGGATCGTCGCGGACGCACGATCGGCACTCGCGCAGATGCTCGTGGAGGCGAATGCCCACACGTGGTCGCATGACGCGTGGCTCGCGGACGTCCGCGGAATGCGGACGCGGCTTCTCGACAAGTGGGCGCCACGGGGCTCCCGGGACGGCCTTCCCCGCACCTCGCTCCAGCTCTGTCGGGCGCTGGGACCGTTCCTCGACGAGGACGTGACGTTCCTCGTGGACGGCGGGAACATCGGGCGATGGGCGAATCTCGTTCTATGGGATCGGCATCCCGGCCACTGGGTTACGTGTGGGGCGAGCGGCGTCATCGGGTGGGGGTTGGCGGGAGCCGTCGCTGCGAAGATGGCTCGCCCGGACCACCCCGTGCTCCTGCTGAGTGGCGACGGCTCCGCGGGATTCACACTGGCCGAAGTCGAGACGGCGATCCGGTTCGGCACGCCGTATGTGGCGGTCATCGCCCATGACGGGGCGTGGGGCATCGAGGCGGATTCACGACCACCCGATCGCCGCGCCGGCACGGTCTTTGGCGAGATACGGTTCGACCGGGTGGCGCAGGCGCTTGGGGGCGAGGGCGTTTACATCGAGCGCGCAGAGGAACTCGCGCCTGCGATCCGACGCGGTCTGGCCGCGGACACCGTGACGTTCATCCACGTCCCCACCGAAATGGGCGGCGTTGGGTATATCGACCGGCAGTACGACGAGGCGGGAGCGTAGTCGCCATACCCTCGCCCAGATGCTCGCATGTCCACGGCTTCGGTTTCCGCGCCGTCGATCTTGCGCCTGGCCACGACTGGCGTGGTCGAGACTTCTCGTCGGTTCTCATCGTGCGGGCGGTCGGCATGGTTGGCTCCGCGGAATGACCTGCTGGATGAGACGCACGTCCCACGGAGAGACACCGCAAGAATCTCGAGTCGCGATCTGGCGCGACGACGGCGCGAAATGCGACGATGGGCGTCCGCAAGGCCCGCGCTGACCCGACGATGATCACAACCGACCTCCCACTCGCCTAACCCGCTCCAACAGCGGGTTCACGCGCTTCCCCTGCTAATACATGCCCATATCGTCGAGTTGGCACGGTTGGTGCTGTAATCCCCGTGTGCAGGCGGCCCGGGGTATGCCCGGGTCGGCGGCGCAGTGGTGGGGATTCAGCGAATCCCGTTTCGGGTAGGAGGCGGGCGCGATGCTGATACAGGTAGCGGGACTGCTCGCAATGCTTCGACGGGACCGGGAGCGGGCGCGCCAGGCGGACCGAAGGCGACGCTTGCAGGCGCGACACGCTCAGCACCCGCGCGGCGACTCGGCACGAATCGTGGGTGAAGACGACGCGCCGGTCGTCTCGGCCGGCGCCCGAGGCCTTTCGACGGGGTAGCCGCAGCGACCTGCATGACCTTTGACTGGCATGAGCGTGGCGACGCAACACGGGAGACAGCGCGGTGGCACTACGGGTTCTGGTCGTTGACGATGAACCGGACATCCGCACGGTTGTGAGGGCGACGCTGGAGAGACACGGATGCGCCGTGGCCGAAGCGGAGAGCGGCCGGAAAGTCGTCTCCTACGCGCGGAAGCATCGGGCGGACATCGTCCTCCTGGACATCACGATGCCGGGCGTCGACGGATACGAGGCCCTGGCGGCTCTGCAAGGCAACAAGCGGACGTGCGACATTCCCATCGCTATGCTTACCGCGATGTCGGACATGTCCGCGATCCAACGAGCCATCGACGCCGGGGCAACGGGATACCTCACGAAGCCGTTCAGCGTCGACCTCCTTTATCCCCAGATGGAAGCCATCGTCGAGAAGGCCAGGGACGACTCGAGCCATAAGGTCGTGGACTACCCAGTCGTCGTATGAGCGCGTCTCCCGATCTTGGAAGGCACGGGATTCGATGGACCTGCAGGTCGTTGGGTCTCGGTTCGGTGTGCACGGCCGCGATGCCTTTGACCTCCGCGCCGAAGGGCGCTACAACCGCCAGGTAGACGACGTTTTGGGTTCCGGCGGCGTGAGCGTCGGCGCATCGCATATGTAAGGACGGGCCGCATGGGCCCCATCGACACCGGTACCGACGCTGGGCCTCCCCCAACCGTCCGGCTGATCGCGCCCTCCATAGGGTGGACTGAGCGCCAGCCTACGCGTTTTCCCGCAGAACGATGAACCTCCAAGACAGACAAGATGCCGTCGCCGCGCCGCTCGGGTACGGGCCAGGATGGTTCGCGCGCGTCGTCGCGCTTGCGGCCGCGTACTACCTCACGGGCCGGGTCGCCCTTATGCTGGCGATCCCGCCAGGGTACGCGACGGCGGTGTGGCCGGGCGCCGGGATCGCCATCGGATGCCTACTTCTGTTCGGGGTTCGTCTTTGGCCCGGGGTTCTGCTCGGGTCGTTCCTCGTCAACATCGGCACGTCGCTGGACACGTCGAGCGTGGCCACCATCGTCCGAGGCGCGGCCCTTGCGCTGAGCATCGGCGGCGGCGCCTCGTTGCAGGCCGTGGTGACGGTCTGGCTGGCGCGACGCTACGTCGGGCTCTCCACGGCGCTCGACAGCGAGGGTGGGATCGTCAAGTTCGTGGTGGTGACCGGTCCCCTCGGCTCCACCATTGCCTCTACCGTCGGCGTCACCTCCCTGCTTGCGGCCGGCGCGATCCAGCCGGCGAACTACGCCTTCAGTTGGTGGACGTGGTGGGTCGGCGACACCATCGGCGCGATCATCTTCACGATCCTGGTCCTCGTCGTGTTCGGTCGGCCCCGGGAGGCATGGGTCGGGCGACGTATCGCCATCGCCGCGCCTCTGTGCCTGCTGTTCGCGGCGACTGTGTTCGTGTTCGTACGCGTGAGCGCGTGGGAACGGGATCGCATCATGCAGGACGAGTTCGGGCGCACCGCGGACTCCATCACGGACCGCCTGAGCGCGGAGCTCTCCACCACGATTGAGTCGGTGCATTCGGTGGCCAGCCTGTTCGAGACGACACCCGACGTCGACCGTCAGGCGTTCGCCGCATTCACACGACGGCCTCTGCAGCGGCATGAAGCCATCCAGGCGCTGGAGTGGATCCCACGCGTGTCGCATGGCCAACGGGAAGAATACGAACGGCTCGCCCGTGAGGACGGGCCGGTCGATTTCCGCATATCCGAGCGCGCCGAGGAAGGGGGCATGCGGCCGGCCGAGTCTCGGAGCGAATACTTCCCGGTGTTCTATGTGGAACCCGGCGCGGGTAACGAGGCTGCCGTCGGGTTCGACCTCGCGTCCAACCCTACGCGCAAGGACGCGCTCGACGAGGCCGCAGGCGCCGCCGAAGCCGTCGCTACCGCCCGGATTCGCTTGGTCCAGGAATCAGGCGACCAGTACGGCTTCCTCGTGTTCGTGCCGGTGTTCCATGGCTCCGACGCTGCTGGCGAGAGCGCGCTCATAGGATACGCGCTCGGCGTCTTCCGCGTTGGGGACATTGTGGAGAGTGTGCTCGCCGGGGAGGATCGGGCGGACATCGTCGTCGCCCTTTATGACGACACCGCGCCCAAGGGGGAACGCCTGCTCTACGGCCGCGACGCCATGGACGCCTCGGCGTCGGACCACTCGCATCAGGAGGAGCTACCGACGGAGTGGACCAAGACCTACGCGATCGGGCGTCGTCAGTGGACCCTCCACTTAGCTCCCACGCAAGAGTACGTGCTGGCGCATCGGAGCTGGCAGGCGTGGAGCGTTATGGCCGGCGGACTCTCGTTCACGGCGCTCATGGGTGTCCTACTGCTCGCGGTGACGGGGCGAACCACCCGCGTCGAGCGCGTCGTCGCGGAACGTACGCGGGAACTGCAAGACAGTTCGGCGCGACTTAGAACGGTCCACGATACCGTCACGGACGGCATCGTCACCACAAACGACTGAGATATGGTCGGAAGTTGTGTATGGGGAGGATGAAGCAGGCGGCGTATCCTT
>JABGQA010000134.1 GCA_018644665.1 Candidatus Poribacteria bacterium | reverse complement strand
GTTGTGGAAGTTCGCGGCGGCGAGATTGACGTTGTCGAACTCCACTCTTCCCATGCTGACATCATCGAACCTCGAGTCATCGATCACAGCTGTCTGACAGAGGTGCTTGCCGCAAGTGATGGTTCGTTCCATTTGCTCCTCGATCCTCAGCCGAAGTGGTAACAGTGACTACCCGCCACTTGAGTGGCGCCGTCTGCGACATTTCCAACATAGCCTAGCAGTCGTGACCGTAGCACTGGGTCATGGCGGCACATCGTGGTCGAATCCCGCTCCATTACGGGCTTGCCGCGGGGTGAGGAGCCGACAACATAAGCCCTGATACCCGGAGCTCAGCGAGCGATATGAACCGTTGGGCGCCGTGCTCGCAGGTGATGATGACTCCGCGCGTCACAATCTCCTGCATCCAGTCCATTCCAACTGTCGTCAGGGATCTCGCCTACTGTGGCGCGCGGGTGAGATAGCATCCAAGTAGGCGGCGGTGTTGCATTCGGATGCTCCTTGCTCAACAATCGGCGCGATGACCAACATCCCGGACCTCGGCGAGCCCCAGTCCGACCCACCGCGCATGGCCGTCGAGTTGTCTCGACCGACTCTGCGCTCACTGCTCCATCTCGCCTGGCCGATCATAGTGGCCCGCTCGGCCCAGGTGGTGGTCGGATTCAGCGACGCCATCATGATCGCCGTGCTCGGGGAGCAGGAGCTGGCAGCCACGACCACCGGTGCGTTCAATTCCTTCTTCTTTTTTATTCTACCCATGGGCACGGTGTTCATCGTCTCAAGCTTCTCGGCGCAGTTGATCGGTAGCGGCCGCGCGCGCGAAGCCAAACGCTACGCGTACTACGGGCTCGTCGTAGCGGCTGGATTCGCGCTGCTGATCGCTGGCGCCGGCACGCAGGTAGACTCGGCACTAGAATGGTTTCCGTTCGAGCCGAGGGTACGCGAGCTCATGCTCACGTACATGAGCATCCGGTTGTGGGCATGCTTCTTCGTCGTCGGGCTCGAGGCACTGGCCAACTATTACCAGGGTCTCGGCAACACCCGGCTACCCATGCTGACCCAGCTGCTGGCCATGGTGCTTAACGTGGGTCTCAATTGGGTACTCATCTTCGGCAACCTGGGAGCGCCCGCGCTCGGTGTGGCCGGCGCGGCATGGGCCAGCTTCATCTCCACCGTCGTGGCGTTTAGCGCGCTCTTCATCGCGTTCCAGACCGGGTTCCGCGTCCCCGAAGGCGAGAAGCCCGAAGACCAGGAGCAGAAGGACCATGGCGAAGGCGCCAGGATGCGCTTCAGCTGGTCGGAGTTCGGCCGCATGCTCCGCTTCGGCCTGCCTTCGGGGATGAACTGGTTCCTTGAATTCGGGGCATTCAACTTCTTCGTCAACGTCGTCGTAGCCGGTCTGGGGACCACCGCTCTTGCCGCCCTCAACGCGGTTATGCAGCTCAACAGTGTGTCGTTCATGCCCGCGTTTGGAGCAGCCTCCGCAGGGGCCATCCTCGTGGGGCAGGTCATTGGAGCGAAGCGGTACGACTACGCCTCACGCGCCATGTGGCTTACGTTGCTAACCTGCTGCGTCTGGCAGGGCGCGGTCGGCACGGCCTGTCTGCTCATGCCCGAACTGTTCATGCAGGCGTTCAACCTCGGCGATGAAGAGGCAACCGAACTGTTCATGTCAACAGCCGTGCGCATGCTCATGCTCTCAGCCGCCTGGCAGCTGTTCGACGCGATCGTGATTTCCGTAGCCGAATCGCTGCGCGCTGCGGGCGACACCTCATTCAGCATGTGGGCTCGCGTCGCTGTCAGCTGGCTTATCTTCGCACCAGGGAGCTACTGGACGGTCGCTAAATGGGGTGGCGGCGACGTTGCGGCCGTGCTCTGTTTAGTGGCCTACCTCGGGATCCTCGCGGCGGTGCTTTCACTGCGATGGGCGACCGGACGGTGGAAGCGCATCCAGCTGATCTAGGTCTAGCCGTCAATCACTTCGACCATGGTCACGCCCGGATGTCACAAGACCGGCTATCGGAAGTCACGACCGACCGTAATGCGGCAGCGCACTCCGGTCATATACCCAACTCGCGAAGGTATGAGACACTCCTATCGAGGCTTTCGAGCTCATCACCGGAGATGAAGTCCTGCTCCACGAAGTAGTGCTTTACCCCAGCAGCCGAGGCAGCAGTCAGGATGGCGTGGAAGTCCAGGGCGCCGCTTCCTACCTCCGTCTGCGAGTCCGGGACTATGTCCTCCACGTCGTACATGACGTCGACTGCGGCCGTCCGATCCTTCACGTGCAGCATCTCGATACGATCCGAATAGGTGCGCAGCAGATGCACCGGGTCCACACCCCCGACGCTCGCCCAACATACATCTAGCTCAAAGCCTACCAGAGCCGGGTCTGCACGCTCCATGAGCAGGTCGAACGGCATCTGGCCGTCCATCGGCTCGAATTCGAACGCATGATTGTGGTAGAAGAATCGAACGCCCGCCGCGTTGCATCTCTCGCCAGCGGCATTCATCGAGTCGGCGAGGCGCTTGTAGCTATCAAGCCCTTCACGTTCTGACGGAAACAGGTACGCGATTCCCAGGTACCGCAGATCTTGCTCCACGGCGATATCGATCGCGTATTCGATGCCATACTCGGAAGCGCGAGCCGTGATCTCTGGATCTCCCCAAAGGTCCCAGTTCCCAGTGATGATGGCGTCCTCGAAGTGAACGCCAACGGGGTCGATTCCGACATCTCTCAGCGCGGTAATGAGGTCATCCAAGGGTCGGCCCGCCCAATTGACGACTTCAGCCTCTCTCAAGCCGATCTTCGCCAGACCGTGTACGATTCCTCGCAGATCCGACTCTAGACGCTTACGGACGGTCCACAGGTTCACTCCGAGGCGCTCGTGTATTGGGGTCGTGCCGGCAAACGACGGCATTCCTAGGGGAAGCCACGCGCTACCTACCGCCAGGCATCCCAGAAACTCCCTGCGATTCATTCCCGCCTCCCCTACCTCGGTTCATTGGTGAACCAGCCGCGATGCCACGCACACAACTACATGGTCCACACTACAGACGCCCCACTGGCACGAATCCCGTCGACGATCAGCATACGGGCACGAGGTCGCGCGAGGAAGCAGAGCGCACCGGCTTCTGATAGTGAGCCTTATGTGGTCGAATACCTCTCCACGAGCGGCTTCTCGCGGGAGAGCGGAAGCGGACATGAGACCTTCTAACGGAACCTGCGCTAGCCAGGGCTATGCGGTCTGATCCCGTGCCGCAACAGGCGTTGGGCGGTGTGTGCCGGCCCACATCACCATCGCGCAGCGACATCTGGAGGCTTGCGCTCCACGGCGCGCTTCAGCTGCCGCGTCCCCGGGTCGTAGTTGACACATGCAGACTGGCCGACATCATCTCGCCGGATTATCGGCAGGTTCCGTGAGCGTGACCTTCAGGTTGGCGAACCGCCCGCCCCAGGAGCGCACACCCACCGAACCGTCTGCGTGATCGTGCATCAGGTCTTCAATCACCTGCACGGGATCCCGGCTATCGTCCAAAAAGACGCGAGCTTGCCTGCCCTGCACTTCGATCCTTACATGGAACCACTCGTCCTGCTCTATGAGACGAATGGGCCGCTCATATGGGGGACGGTGGAGTTCCTCCTGTTTCAGCGTTCCATGTGGGTAATACTGCACAGTCTGAGGACGCTGATTCCCCGAGATGCGGAAGTAGACGTCCTCGGAGAGCCGCTCGCCGTCGACTTCGCGGATGCGGAACGAGATGCCAAGGTACGCGCCGCCGGCCATGTCACATTCGATGGCGCCGTCTCTGAACTGTAGATCCCTGGGATATGCAGCAGTCCCCATGCCACGAGTCTGTACCAACTCGTTGGCGTTGGGAAACTTCTCGGACCAGCCGACGGCCACGCGCTTCTCGTCGTATACCCACTGATCGAGGTCGAAGTCGCCGTAGTCCTTGACCACTCCGGGCCGAGTGTCTGGCTCCGGCGCCTGCTCTTGGGCGGCCCCTGCCAGTGACAGCGTGGTCGCAATCAGTGTCGCGAGATAGGCAAGTGTCTTCACCGTTTCCCTCCTCTACGGTCCGAGCGTGTAAGCGACGGCCATGTCTGAACTCGTGCATTCGCCGTTGCCTACTAGATAGAGTCAACCGATCCCCGAGTCTAGCCCCGCCGTTGACAAGCGGCCCCTTCCGGTAAGGGTCAACATGTACACCTCGCAAGACGGAGCGCGCCGTCGGAACGAGTGTGGGCGCGCCGCCAACCCCACGGTCATGATTGCTGGGGAGAAGGGCGCGCCATCAGTGGGCCAACCGTCTCGCGTAGCCGATCGCACATGTAGTCGCGTTCCTCCGGCCGTTCGGCGTCGGCCAAGTACGCGCAATAGCCCATGAGATACCCGAGTCGGCCCAGCGCCCACTTCTCGGTGCGATCTGGGCCGAACCACCGCTGGTCGGGATACCCCGCAGCAAACGCCGATACGTCGACTGGGCGTTCCCAAAAGGCGATCTGCGTAAAGTCGACGGCTGGCCGCCCGCCCTGGAACTCACCGAAGTCGATCACTGCTGTGATGGTAAGGTCATCCCCCACGAAGATGTGGTCGGGGGCGAAGTCTCCGTGACATAGGACAGGTGTCTCGTCGGCGCTGCTTTGGAGCGATTCCCGGAGAAGGCCCATCATCGCCTCGCACTCAGCGGGAGAGAAGCCGCAACCGATGAGACGTTCGCGCTCCGATGCGCGGGCGTGTAGCGACGATTCTGCGATAGCCTCGAATGTGGGGAAGTCCCAGGAACCGTCCGGGCTCAGACGGTAGTATCCACCTACAGGCACGGTGTGGATTCGTCCCAGCATCGCGCCGGCCTGTCGGCATATGCCGGCCCAGTCGCGATCGGACATTTCTCGCATAGCTTCGCTCAACGGAACCCCTGCGGCGCACTCCTGTACCATGGCGCAGAACTCTCCGTCCGCAAGTTGCACGGTCTCTAGGGCGAGCACGCGAGGCACGGGCACGCCAGCCTGTAGGCACTGCTCCATCGCCCATCGTTGCTCGGGTGGCCCACCTCCCCATCGCGGTTAATGCGCACGACCACAGCTCCGTCGTCGGTATCCACGCGATAGACTTCGTTGTCGTTCCCGAGAGCTATCTGCGTCCGCGCTATGGGGCGATGCCCTGTGGCACTTCGAGCCAGCGCGAAGACGACGTGTTGCGGCGCGCGAAATCCCTCGTGCTGCTGCAGACGGCGTTCAGTGTCCATGCGCCTCCATCCCGGCTATGGTGAGGCCCCACCGGGCCGACTTTCCGATGGTGGTCATTCTGTGGGTCTTCCTCACTTCTCGTGGAACGTGGTTCATGGCGCGAGTGGACGGGGCAACACGCGCTTCCGAAGTAGCTCGAATCCCGCCCGCCCGTACATCTGCCGTTTGATGAGCCTGAGGCGGTTCACTTGACCCTCGGCCTGCCCATTGCTCCAAGGCAGCAGTAGGGCGTTTCGATGGGCGAGCAGGAGTTCATCCCGCATGTGGCCCGCCGGTGGTATCGGCTCTGCCACGCCATGCTCGCGCAACCGGCTACCCGTCCCCGATGCCGAGGTGCTTCTCGATTTCCGACTCCATGAACCGAGCCTGGTCGGAGTCGCGCACGCCGGAAAGCAAGTTGCACTTCCGCCCGTCGGTCCGGAGCGCGTACAGCCGGTAAGTGGTTGTCGAGCCCGTGCTAAACGGGATGAAGTGCTCAGTGCACCGCAGTTGCTCAATGCAATCTGTTGGTATGCCTCGCACCCCGAACCACGGCATTGGACGATGCCGCACGCTCAGTTCGCCGCTGCTGATGACTAGGTGCGTCGTGTTCAGCAATCCTGCCAGGCCGTAGTACGCCATGCCGATGCTAGCGGTCAGGACAACAACGGGTGCCAGCCCTTGCATCAGCGGCATGTCTCCGTCTGACGCAATTGCCGCGTAGGTTAGGGTCCCGAGCAGGACAGGGAGATCAGGACGGGTGCGACGTAGTGGAGCGAGAACCAGCGCCTTCTAATGTGCAGGCCCACCCTTTCGGATTCCATCCGTAAGCCCCGAGGGGGCCGTCGCGGTTCGTCCAGTTGGAACGGAGAGCGATCATCAGTCATCACATGAGCTACACGCGCGCTCGGAACACATGCCGGCATTTCTGGCACGTGGATTCCGCGTCATGTACTTCGAATCGCGCCGTCATGACCTTCTCGGTCTCGCCGGTGCGCTCAGTCGGCCGAGTTCTTCGCGCTGCCCGGGCGAGACACTGCGGGCGCCGCTTAAGGGTATTCCGCCGCCTGCGGACCAGGCTGCACGCGATAAGGCGCCGCCCACAGCACAGAAATAGATGGCCGACCCCGCATACATGGGCGATCCCCTGCAAACGTCGGCGACGTAGTCACGGCGCGACAGTACCGGAGGCCAGCCGTTGATGCCCGGCGCTTTCTTATGACGCCATTCTGCATACCCGCGCATGGATGGGGGCAGCGCAGGGCTGCCTCCTATCAGGCGTCACCGCTCGACGGCTGTCGCAGCGGGCGAAGCCGTTTCGGGCGCTGGGTTGTCCTGGCAGGCCCGGGTCAGGAGAGCATACGCGCCGACTGCGAGGAGAACGACAGCCGCCATGATGCCTGATTGAATGGTCTTCGCCCGGGTCAGTCTGAGGTCGTCGCCTGGGAACATGGTGGCTCTTTCGAGTTGGGGTAGTACGGGGGCGGGCAGGCGCGGCAACGCGTTGGTGGCCTCCTTGCAGATACCTGGAACGGTGCCGTCAGCGCGGCGTCCGATACGCATTGGCAGCCTTCGTAGCCTCGGTGGCACCGACCAGGCGAGGCGCGAAGGCGGCAGCCTCACGCACGTCGCTGCTCTCATCTTCCAACAGATCAATCAGAGCAGGAATTGGTCCATGTCCAGGTTACTCCCGGACAGATGGCACCGGCTTCGTTAGGGTCTGCCACCCAGCATATTGCCGCCTATGCGACTCCGCGCCCACGGCGCTGGCTTCTATGTCGAACGCCCAGTGTTCCCCGGCGGCAAGTAGGCCATCCTTCTTGGTTGTCACCGTGCTGAGCACTTCCCCGTTTTCGTCGAGCAACACGAACTCGAGGTTGATATTGAAGAAGGCCCGCGTTCGAGTGGTGTTCTACGTTGTGCCGGTGATTCGCTCGCCGTCCCAATTCGACCTCACCCGAAGATCAGGGGTGCGTGGGTAACAGCCATACATGCCCACGACGAGCACGAAGGCGATGAAGTACCACCAGACCTTTGGGTTGACCCACCGTCTGCGCTCGGCGGCAGACTCTCTAAGCTCCATACCTCGGTCTCCTAGCCCCGGCTCCTCTTCACTACACGGCAACATGGCGATTCCGTCCTCGATGGCGCAGGGATTCGACAGCGTGTAGCCGCGGATGGAGATGAATCGGCCATAACCGGAGCGACAGGCAGCGTAGGGCACGCCCGCGGCATACATAAGACCGTCTATGGGAAGCTCACTCACCGTCGAGTACGTCTAGCGCCTCTGGGGACTCTAGGGCCAGCCCATTGATGCCTGCTCATTGGCGCGCGTCTCCGGTCTCAACTCACCTGATCGTGGGTTGTCTCAGCGCTGCCCACTGGGTGAGTCCACGACCGAGGCCCTCAACACCGACCTCGGCCGACACATCCATGACGTAGATGTCCATGGACTGAGCGACGGTCATGCCGTTCACCTTGTCGAATACAAAGACCGCGTCACGGTTCGAGGTGAACGCGATGCGTGTGCCGTCCGGTGACCACTGCGGAGACCAGTAGTCGAAGTGCCGACCTGGGGTGTTCGTTGCGAATCTTGCCTGCGTCAGACGAACGTGGTTTTCCCCGTCGGAGCCCATGACGCTTATCGCCGTTCCCGTGCCCGGGACAGTCCATGATGCATAGGCGATCCTGGAGCCGTCAGGAGACCAGCTGATGCCCGAAGTCACGTCCCAGAGCAGTCCGTGGGTCAACCGCTGCACGTTACTTCCGTCAGAAGCCATAGTGTAGATGTCGTATGTCCCAGGCTCCCGGTCTCGGTTGGATGCGAATGCGATCAGCAGTCCATCAGGCGACCAACTTGGGACCCTATCCGACGCGTCATGCCGCGTGAGGTTGGTCTGGTTGTTTCCGTCTGGATCCATCACGAAGACTTCGTTGTACCGAACAGGAGCTGCTTCGTAGGCGATCTTGGTCCCATCGCGAGACCAACTTGGCGCCCAGTTCGAGGTTTGGTCCTGCGTGAGGTTGGTCTTTCGACGTCCGTCAGCCTCCATTACGTAGACGTCGGATGTCCCGCCCCGCAGCGACGTAACGGACACATATGCAATCTGCGCTCCGTCCGCCGACCATGCAGGATCGCCGTTCCACCCCTCGTTCTGGGTAAGACTGGACTGACCGGATCCATCGGCGTTCATAACGTGGATATCCTGGCCAGAGGTATAGGCGAATCTCAATCCATCAGGGGACCAACTCGGGTGCCAGTTGCGGGCCCCGTTCCGTGTGAGATTGGTGGGTTCTCCCGCGTGCACAGCAGGTGGGATCAAGGCGAGGCCCAGCAGCCCCCACAGCAGGAGGAGACAGACACTTGTGCATCGCTCGCGCGGTCCAGACGCGCTCACCCCCTGGGTGAATCTCGCGTCCGTGTCGCCACTCGCCATCGCGTCGTCCTCCGCGTGCACGACTACTAGAAGGGACCATGCCGGCAGAGCAACGAGGCGCCTCATGTGGGCGCTCCTACCGAGGACTACCTGCAACTGGAGTCTCTCCTCGGGCCACGTGTCGAGCAAGGCAGAGAAGGCCCGTGCGACATAATGGCGGCTATCGGCAGCCAGACGCCCTTACGCTCAAGGAGCCGCTGCGCCAAGACGCCTGAGCCAGCCCCACGCGGCCGCGTCGCGACCGACGGGAGAGGCGCTACGCGGGAAGCACAGGTCGAACCAACTCGAACCCCACACTTGGACAGACCTCTCGTCCGTTACGCGCCGGATCTTGCGGCCATATTTAGGACGGCAGTGAAGAGCCGCGCTCAGGGCCTATCCGTTGCGAGTGCATTCTCTCCGTTGCGACCATATGCGACACTCACATTCCAGCGCGATGAAGCCAGATGATCGCATGCAGATCAGCGAACTCGCGCGGGCCCCTACACGGTTGCGGGAGACATGCTAAGACTCGCCGCTAATCTGACCTGCCTATTGGGCCTCATCCTCCTGGGGTCCGTGCAAGCGATCGCGGCGGCCCGCATGCAGATAGCTTACACAGCCGATTGGGACGGCGATTGGCAGATCTACATTGTCGACGCTAGCGGTGGCGAGCCGCGCCGCCTGATCACCGACGGGCATCGCAACGGTCGGCCCGTCTTTTCACCCGACGGCCGATACGTCTACTTCGATTCCGACCGGGATGCGCCGCGCGACGCGTGGGCCGAGGCGGAGATCTACCGGTTGGAGGTCAGGTCCGGCGCCGTACGCAGACTAACGTTTGACGGAGGCCGGTGCGTCGGGCCCCAGATGAACCGCGACGGTCGACGCCTACTGTATTGGCGCCATGGTGGAGTGGCCTTCTGGACCGTGCATATGCTCGACCTCAAGACAGGACGCTCTGCCCAGCTCGCGGAGGGCGTGAAGCCCAGCTGGCACGCCGACGGAGCGAGAGTGCTGTTCGTTCCGAGCCCGCGGTCGCGGAGGCTACACATCCTCGATCCTCGCACCAACTCCGTCGATCTGATCACGGCGAGTCGCTTTGCGGCAGGCACGGCATCGTCGGACCCGGCCGGAGACCGGATCGTGCTCGACGCGACCCGCAACGGTGGCAGTGCCACACATGTAGTGGATATGGCGGCCGGGAGCGCGGAACCCCTGATTCCATGGGATGAAGCGCGCAGCGCGACCCCTGATTGGTCCCCCAACGGCGACCGCATCGCCGTGGCCATACAGGCGGCCGGGAGCGTCGACTTGTTCACCACGGACGTGCGCGGCCGGGCCCGGGTGCGCGTAACGACCCACCCTACTCGCGAGATGTGGCCTTCGTGGCATGACCCAGCGCGCGCCGTGGGCGAGTCTGCGCTGGGACCGGCAGTGTGGGGTTGGCTCAGGACGGTAGGACGCCAATGACTCACGAACGCGCGACCGCTGCGCTTCCAGGATGCACGCGTCGTCTGTGTATCCGCCTGATTTCCGATAAGCCTCATTCTGTCATTCTTTCCGAGCCGGATTCCGACCCGGCATACCAGATGGTCGGAACTCACCCTCGCATCGGGGCGAATCCAGGGCAAGTCGCATCGCGTCTGCCCGCGCGGCCAACATCTCAATATGTTGGGGGCGCCATCAGGGCGTTTGGACGCGTGCTGCATGGGTTCATAGACCCGCGTGCAACCCTCGACCAGATCGGAGCCTTGCACGGTGAACCCATCACGTGTTGAGAACACCATATATCCCGAGGGATGGCGTCCCCAACATCCCGGCGCTATGTATCGGTATGGCAACGCTGCCCTCCCGCTGCCGTTGACGGTCGTCGTCGCGCCCGAGCCGCACACCGCCCGGAAGCCTCACGAATGCGATGCATAGCTTGGACACTGCTCATGACCGCGCTCACCGCGACGACCACGACGGCTGCGGACCTCGTGCCGTTCGTGCACCCCTGGGACGACGCCTCCGAAGGACCGACGAACATCGCCGACTGGCTGCACACGCCGGCCGGCAAGTACGGATTTGCTCGCGCCGAGTCGGACGGCCACTTCTACGTCGGTGACCATCGTCTGCGCATGTTCGGCGTGAACCTGTGCTTCGGCGCGTGCTTTCCCGAGAAGGATGACGCCGAGAAAATCGCCGCGCGCATGGCGAAGTTCGGCATCAACGCCGTGCGCTTCCACCACATGGACATGCGGACGTTTCCGAACGGCATCCGCTCGGAGAAGTCCGGCGACACACGCGCGCTGAGCCCGGAAGCGCTCGACCGCCTCGACTACCTCATCGCCCAACTGAAGTCGCACGGCATCTACACGAACCTGAACCTGCTCGTGTCGCGCCCCTTCAACTCCGCCGACGGCTTCCCCGACGCGATGGACGAACTCGCCTGGAAGGACACCCACATCGTGGGGTTCTTCAACGATCGCTCGCAGGAACTCCAGGAGGAGTACGCCCGCAAGCTGCTGACCCACTGGAACCCCTACACGGAGTCGACCTACGTCGACGATCCGTCCGTCGCCATCGTCGAGATAAACAACGAGAACGGGCTGATCCATTCGTGGCTCGGCGGCAAGGTCGACGCCCTGCCCGAGGTGTTCCGCGCGGACCTCCGCGCACAGTGGAACGCGTGGCTCAGCGCGCGCTACGACGGCTCCAAGGGCCTACGCGCCGCATGGGGCGTCAAGGCGGAGCCCGTCGGCGATGAACTCCTGGCGAACCCGGACTTCTCCCACGGCGCGTCGGCGTGGAACGTCGAGCGGCACGGGGCCGCGGCGGCGAGCGTCGACTCCGACTCGGGGGCGCTGCGCATCGCCGTCACGCAACCTAGCTCCCAGGCCTGGCATGTGCAGGTCAACCAGGGTGGCATCTCTCTCGACGCCGACCGCCCGTACACCCTGACCGTCCGCGCCCGGAGCGATGTCGAGACCGCGGCAAGCGTGGCCATCGGGCAGGCGCACGACCCGTGGCAGAGCCTTGGGTTCACCAGTGCTCTCTCCCTCGCCCCGGAGTGGAAGACGTTCACGTTCGTCGTTTCCCTCACCGGCGCCGACGACAACGCACGCGTCAACATCTCGAACCTCGGCGACGAGGTCGCGACCGTGTGGATTGACGAGGTGTCGCTGCGCCCCGGAGGCGTGGTGGGCATCCGCGAGGGGGAATCGGTCGAGGAGTCGAGCGTCCCACTGTTCGCCCGCGCGAACGTCGGCGAGAGAACGGCAGGAGCGGCGGACGACTGGATGCGCTTCCTATGGGAGACGGAGCGCGCCTACTGGCAGCGGATGTACCGCTACATCAAGGACGACCTCGGCGTCCGGGCGCCGGTCGTGGGGACGATCGTCGGGAACGCGCCCGCGAACCTCATGGCGGAACTCGACGCGGTCGACACGCACGCGTATTGGCGTCACCCAAGCTTCCCGGGTCGCCCGTGGGATTCCGAGAACTGGACGGTCGACAACGTGAGCATGGTCACCGAGCCGGGCGGGGCGTTGGCTGGGCTCGCGAAGCGACGCGTCGAGGGCAAGCCGCACCTCTGCACGGAGTACAACCACGCCGCGCCGGGCACATACTCGGCGGAGGCCCCGCTGCTCCTTGCCGCGATCGCGGCGTTGCAGGACTGGGATGGCGTCTTCCTCTTCTCCTACAGCCACCGACAGGACGACTGGGAGACGAACCGCATCCCCAACTTCTTCGACATCGACCGGCACCCGCCGAAAATGGCGAACATGATCTCGTCGGCCGCTCTGTTCCATCGCGCGGATCTGCGACCGGCGGAGGGCGAGGTAGTCGTGGGGCTGACGCCAGACCGGGAGATCGAGCTGCTCCGACGCGAGGGCCGCGCGTGGAACCTCGTACACGCCGGGACACTCGGCGTCGACAACGACACCACGATACGCCACCGCGTGGCCATTCGCGCGGGGGCGAGTGGCGACGGCTCAACGCCCGACGGCGCTCCCGACAGAGCAGACGGACCTCTGCAGTCGGACACAGGTGAGTTCACGTGGGACGCCTCCACAGAAGGTCGTGAACGCGTCGTGATCGACACGCCGCGCACGAAGTCCGTGATCGGCTTCACCGATGGCGACGCGTTCGATCTGGGCGCCGTCACAATCCGACCCGGCGTGACGCGCCAGGGCTGGTCCACCATCAGCGTGACGCTCATGGAGGGCGAGGGGTTCGGCGAAGCCGGGAGCGTCCTGATCGCTGCGACGGGAGACGTCGAGAACACGAACATGGGATGGAAGGACGCGACGCGCACGTCCGTCGGCCGGAACTGGGGCGAGGCGCCGAGTCTGGTTGAGGCGGTCACGGCGTCCGTCTCGTTCGCCGTCGGTTCACATCGCGTCTCGGCCTGGGCGCTCGACGAGCGGGGTCAACGCGCCGAGGAAGTGGACGTGGTCTCGGAAGACGGTCACGCGCGGCTGCAACTCGGGCCGCCGCATCGCACGCTGTGGTATGAAGTGGAGATCAGGTAGCCGCTACGACGGGAGCACGGCGTAGCGCACGGTGTTGATGTTCTCCTGCATGGCGAGTTCGTCGAGCACGGCGCGCGAGACGGGAGTGTCGCAGTTCACCATCATCACCGCCTGGCCTTCCTCACCGATGCGCCCGACGCCCATGTCCGCGATGTTGATCCGGTGCTTGCCCAGCAGCGTGCCGACAAGGCCGATCATGCCCGGCGCGTCGTTGTTGAATACCAGCAGCATGGGCCCCTCGGGAGTCGCGCTGCAGTGGTAGTCGTCGATCATCACGAGCCGCTGTTGGCTGCCGGCGACTGTCCCGGACAGCACCCGCACCCCGGAGCCTGTCCTGACGCGCACGGTGAGTAGGTTTGAGAACGCGTCGTGGCCACTCGTGCGAGTCTCGGTCAGCCGTATGCCACGCTCGCTGAAGAAGAGCGGCGCGTTCACGAAGTTGACCATGTCGCCCAACGCAGGCTGAAGCATGCCCATCTGCAGCGCGGTCGTGATGGGCGCGACATCCATCTCGAACAGCCCACCGGAGTACTCGATCCCTACTTCCTCTATGGTCGCGGAGCCGATGATCTGCGTCTGGAGGCTGCCTAGCTTCTCGGCGAGGGAGATGTACGGCCCGAGCACTTCGAGTGTCGCCGCGTCGACCGAGGGCATGTTGAGCGCGTTCTGCACCGGTCGGCCGCGCAGGGCGTTCACGACCTGCTTCGCGATGTCTATGGAGATGTTCGCCTGGGCTTCCTCCGTGGAGGCTCCCAGGTGCGGCGTCGCCAACACAGTCGGCAGTTCGACGAGGCGCGTGTTGATCTCGGGCTCGTCTTCGTACACGTCGAGCGCCGCCCCCGCGACGTGCCCGCTCACGAGAGCGTCGTGGAGGGCGTCCTCGTCGAATATGCCGCCGCGCGCGCAGTTGACGATGCGCACGCCGGGCTTCATACGCGCGAACTCCGCCACGCCGAACCGATGCCGTGTCTCTCGCGTGAGCGGGACGTGTGCGGTGATGTAATCCGACCTGGCCAGCAGTTCATCGAATGGCGTCAGGGTCACCCCGAGGCGTTCCGCCGCGCCCTGTGAGACGTAAGGGTCGTCCGCGATCACGTTCATCCCGAACGCACGCGCGCGTCGGACTACCTCGGAGCCTACGCGACCCAGGCCGAGCGTCCCCAACGTCTTGTTGTAGAGTTCCACGCCGACGAAGGGCGAGCGTTCCCACTTCCCACCGCGGAGCGACGCGTTCGCCGGGGCGATATTGCGGGCCAACGCCAGCATCATCGTCATCGTGTGCTCGGCGGCGGCGATCGTATTTCCGGTGGGGCTGTTCATCACGACGATGCCCCGGCGCGTGGCCCCTTTGAGGTCGACGTTGTCGATACCCACGCCGGCCCGGCCGACAACTTTCAGGCGACCCGCCCTCTCAAGCACCTCTTCGGTAACTTGCGTTCCGCTACGGATCAGCAGGGCCTCGTAGTCCCCTATGCAGTCGAGCAGTTCCTCGGCGCCTATGCCGGGCCGCTCGTCCACCTCGATGCCCGGCTCGCCCTTCAGTATGGCGAGTCCGCTCTCGGCGAGTGGTTCGCTGACGAGCACGCGTTTCGTAGCGTCGCCGGTTTCAGCCCCCAAGGAGGTGTCCTTTCCTGACCGAAGATGCGTCCCACAGACAGCAATGCCGCGCCAAGGCGCTGCGTTACAGTGTTTCGGCAGCGTCGAGGGACAGCGCACAAGTCATATTAGCACGCGGCCCGTCGGCGTGACGGTCACGCCGGACGGCGGCAGACCATGACCCGATGGCCTACAAGCTGCCACGGCGCGTACGCCGTGGCGCTCACGCACGGACAAGGTTGAGGCGCTGAACCGCCAGGACCCCGAGTGGTTTGTCGAGATCCACCCCGACGATGCCGCGCTCTACGGTGTGGACGACGGCGAGTGGGTGGGCCTCTTACCGTCTCCGTGTGTCCGGGCGGAAGCGGGCGGCGAAGACACTCGACGTGGGCCGGCTCATCGTCGGCTGTGGCCCGCTACGGCGTCGTGAGAGATTTCAGCATGTCGTACACGGCCGGATCATCGTCTCGGCCGCCGAAGACGAACGGCTGATACTGGTTGACGGGTGTGGTCATGAAGCCCCACGAGGCTCCGTTCTCCACACTCAGGCGCGCCGCCTCGGCGCCATCTCTTCTGATCTTGTCGTCCTCGTTGCACACGATCGGCTTGCCGTAGCGCTTCAGAGCTTGGATGCGCGCGGGGATCTCGTGGACGGGCGTGCCGTTGTAGTGCGGCATCACGAAGTCCACGACGGCGACGACCGGCTCGTGCACGCGCCCGTGGCCCAACCCGCTCGTGGACACCAGAAGCTCCGGCGCCATCTCCTTCGCGATGCGAATCAGTTCCACCTGGCCGTCCACCGACTTGATGAGGTCGTGGTCGAATCCTGAATGGTCGAACTCGTTGGCAACCTCGAGCATGACGTTCGTGAAGCCGGAGTCTTGTATCCATCGCACGGTGTTGCGAACCGCGGCGCGGATCGCGTCGTCGTCGGCGAATACACCGTCCTGGCGCTGGTAGAAGCACCCGAGGATCACGAGAATTCCCTGCTCGTCGCAGGCGTCTATGACGCGAGCGATACGGTCGAGGTAGGAGCTACGCAGCGCGCCGTTCGGCTCGATAGCGGAGTTCAACGCGTCCTCGTAACCGGGCATCCCGCCCTGGAGGTTCAACGTGAACGCGCGGACACCGTGCGCGTAGTAGTCCGGGATGTGTCGCAGAAACATGTCCGCGTTCGCGTCCGAGTCGAAGTCGTCGCGGTTTCGGTCCTCGAAGGTCGCGTTCACCATGCGGACGTTCATCAGCAGACCTTTGGCCGCCGCGCCGGGATAGGTGACCTCGCCGTTGATGTGCCAGTCGCCGTCTACGATCTCGACGCGTGTGTTCCGTGTTCCGCTCATAGAGACGTTCTCCCGGTTGCGCGTTGGCTCGAACCTGACCCGACGCACGGATAGGGCGTCCTCGCCGGAGAATACCAGATGGCACGTGAGGCCGTCCGGGCTCATCCACTTCGTGGGCAACGAACTGCTCTCACCCGGCCCCATGTCCCATTTCTCGGTGAAGAAGACGGTCGTCCACGGACCCCAGGGCTCCGGCGCGTCGTATATCCCGAACCCGCCCGCGTAACGGACATCATGCTCGGGTCCACGGCCTCGCATGTTGGGTATGGGAGGGATGACCTGCGACCACAGGTAGCGTCCCAGGCCTGGGTTGTACGTGATGCCGGATCGGTAGCAGCGCGAGGCGTGCTCGAACGCCGCGGCGCGGTCGCCGATGGCGGCGGACCAGTGAGCAACGCCATCGGCGTCTGTCCCGGTGAAGAACTCGTACGCGGCGCGGTCGCGAATCGCGTCCGTCGGCACACGCGCCATCACCATTCGGTCTGCGGCCAGGTAGGCGCTGTCGGCGTCCTGCGAGACGACGTAGGCGTAGTCGTCGCGGGCTCCGTCGTAGTTCGCCCCGAAGTTCAGGAAGGTGGGGCATCCGAAGCTCTCCGTGAAGCGCCAGTCGGCCCATATCCACGACAGGCCGTGATCTTCCGACCACGCCAACTGCGAGTTCTCCGTGTTGCGGACCCACATATACAGGACGCCGTCGACCATGAGGATGCCGCTCGCCTTTCCACCGGACGCGCCATCGCCCGGCCGCTCGATCGACTCCGAGGGGATGTTCTCCCCCACGATCTCCGGCGGATCGCCCACAACGCGGCCGACACCGAGACTGAGTTTCTCCGGCGTGCGGGGCCGGAATCCCCATCCGTCGCCGTAGGCCGTGTACAGATGGCCGTCGTCGGCCCATGTCATCGGCCAGTTGTCGGCGCCCTCGCCGATGCGGACGACTGTGTCGGGCGCGTCCCACGTCACGCGCGAGATGGCGGGGCTCGGCGGGTATGGGTCGTTTACGCCCCGAACGATACGGCTGAAGAAGCTCTGGACCCGGCCTCCCCAATCGTCGGACCAGTCCGCGCCTCCGTCCGGGCCCGGGAGATGCGACGCCCTGGAGCCCGTACCGAGTCGGACAGCCACGACATCCAGGCTCGGGCAGAAGACGACGAAGCTGTCTCCCAACCCCGACGCCCAATAGGTGTCCTTCGGCATTCCCGCGTATTCGCCGTTCTCGTTGGAACCCCAGTAGTAGGCGTAGTACGTCCAGGGAGCGGGAAGGTACGTCGGGCGCGTGGCGCGTCGCAGGAAATCGGCGGAGACGATCTGCTCGTCGCGCCATCGACCGCCGCGCAGGTATAGGTATCCGACACGTGCCAACGCGCGGTACGTGATCGTGATGCCGGACGCGAACTCGCGGCTGTCCAAACTGCCCACGGCGTCAGGACGGTAGGCGTTGTCACGCCAGCGCCATTCGGATGGCGGCGCCTCGATGCGGTCCATCACCTCGCGCTTGGCGACATCGCGCAGGTCTTCGCCGAAGCGCAGCGTCAGCAGTTCCGCGAGGACGTTCGCGCCGTCGTTGCTGTATATGCCGTCGGAGCCGGGCTCGTAGACGAGTCGGGCAGGTCGGGAGTTGTCGAATCCGGCGGTCATCGTCGCGAGGTGGCGCACGGTGGCGTCAGCGAGCCATCCTGGGTAGTCGGAGTCGGCGCCGCCCAGTCCCGGGTAGTGCGTCGCCGCCGCGTCGTCGACGGACAGGAGTCCTTTATCGACGGCGACCCCGAGTAATGTGGTCCCGAAGGAGCCCTTCGTAGCGGACTTGATATCCGCGCGATACGACGGGTCGCCCCACTCGGCGACGATGTACCCGTGGCGGACGACGCAACCGGCGCCGCCCCCGTGTCGCTCGGCGTACTCAGCGACATCTTGTAGCGCCTCGCCAGACACTCCCTGGCTCTCAGGGGACGCTGTCTGCCACTCCGCGCCCGGATAGACCCAGGCGTCCGCGGCCGTGGCGAAGACCAGTGGGCATAGGGCGAGGAACGCGATCAGCGGCAGGAGCATGTGTCGTTCCCTCCACCCTGGTCGGGCCTAGCCCTTCTTGGCTCCCGAAACGCCGGCCAATACGCCGACGAAGAGAGCCACCTTCAGCGCCGTCATCCACGAGAGGGACGCGGCGACGTACCCCTCCGAGACGGCGCGCGGGAACAGGTCCGGCACGGTCCACGCCCAGAGGATCTTGACGAGTAGAAGCGTGAAGAGGAAGGTGATGGCCGCGAACATGCAGCCCGCGGGCACGACGATGGCCTTCCACAGGGCGCCCATAGGGTCTCCATTGGCGTTCGGAGTGACGACGCGTGCCGCGTTCGTCGAGCATAGGCCCGGTGGGAGTCGCGGGCAAGTCACGGTGGGTGGGCGTTCGCAATCACGCTTCCGGCGCCTTACCATTGGCGCTAGCGCTCGTCTTTCCCTGGATCATCAGCCTTGCCGTCATCACAACAAGCCAACGGCCGCGCGAAACGCATCGCTCTCCTCGGGAGCACGGGTTCGATCGGCGTCAGCACGTTGAGCGTCGTGGACGCGCATCCCGACGCGTTCGACGTCGTCGCGCTCGCTGCGAACACGAGCGTCGACGCAGTCGAGCGGCAGGCCCGGCAGTTCCGTCCCGAGATCGTCGCCATGCGCGACGTCGATGCCGCCGCTGAGCTGAAGTCGCGGCTGACGTCCGAGGCGATTGAGGTGGTCGGCGGCTTGGACGGCGTCATCGCCGCTGCGACCTGGCCGGGCGTCGACCTCATGCTGTCCGGCATCGTGGGCGGCGCCGGAATCCTCCCGACGCTCGAAGCGCTTCGGCAGGGCATCGACATCGCCTTCGTGAACAAAGAGGTGCTCGTCCTCGCGGGCGAGCTGGTGATGGCGGCCGCGAAGGAGAGCGGCGCGCGCATCCTGCCCGTGGACAGCGAGATCAGCGCCGTATTCCAGTGTCTGCAAGACGCTCACGGAGTGCGCGACCTGCGCACTATCTACCTCACGGCGTCGGGCGGGCCGCTCCGGGAAACCCCCGCGGAGGCGTTCCCGGCCATCACGCCAGAAGAGGCGCTGAACCATCCCAACTGGGACATGGGCCCGAAGGTCACGATCGATTCGGCCACGCTCCTCAACAAGGGCCTTGAAGTCATCGAGGCGCGGTGGCTGTTCGATGTGGACATTGAGCGCATCCGCGTCGTCGTGCACCCGCAGAGCATCGTTCATTCCTACGTGGAGTTCGTGGATGGGTCGGTCATTGCGCAGTTGGGCGTGCCGGACATGCGCACGCCGATACAGTACGCGTTGACCTACCCGGCTCGGCTACCGACGCCCACGGATCGCTTGGACCTCGTCGAGGCCGCGTCCCTGACGTTCGAGGAGCCCGACATGGAACGCTTCCCGTGTCTGGGCTATGCCTTCGACGCCGCGGCCGCCGGAGGCACGATGCCGGCCGTGCTGAGCGGCGCCGACGAGGTGGCGGTGGCGGCGTTCCTTGCGCGTGAGATCCGCTTCGATGAGATACCCTTGCTCGTCCACGCGACGATGCAGCAACATGAATTGTGTGCGCGTCCGTCTCTGACGGAGATACTCGACGCGGACGCGTGGGCGCGGAAGGCCGCCCGGGCCTTCGTAGACTCAAAGGCAATCCCCGCGCCACGCCCGACTTGAGGGACAGGCATGTTCGAGAACGTGTTCAGCATTCCGATCGCGCTCTTCTTCCTGAGCTTCCTGATCTTCATCCACGAGTTGGCGCATTTCCTCGCCGGCAAGGCGGTGGGGATTCACGCGGAGGTGTTCTCGATCGGCTTTGGGCCCGCGCTGATCAAGTTCACGCACGGGACTACGGAGTATCGGCTCGCGGTGATTCCCGCGGGCGGATACGTGAAGTTCCCCGGGGAGTACTCCGAGGACGAGGACGGCCGCCTGGAAGGCGACTTCCATCAATCGGCCATATGGAGGCGCGCGGTGGTCGTCGCCGCCGGGCCGCTGAGCAATCTCGTGCTGGGCGTGCTGGTGTTCGCGTTCCTCGCGATGTACGGACTACCCGACAAGAGCATGCCGCCCGTCGGGGACGTCATCGACACGGAAGAGCAGCAGACGACGTATTGGGAGAATCCGAGCTACCGGTCTCCCGCGGCCGAAGCAGGGATTCTACCGGGCGATCTGATTACCGCCGTAGACGGTCGCGACGTGCCGACGTGGGAGGACTTCACGCACGAGGTGATGATCCGCCCCGACAAGCCGACGGTGTTGCGCGTAGAGCGCGACGGCGTCTCGCGCGACGTGCCGGTGACCCCGCGGCCTGTGCTACGCGGGAAGATGACCATCGGGCGCGTGGGTATCGCGGCGTCGCAGCCCCTCGTGGTAGTCGACGACGACGGCGCGCATCCGATCACGAGCTTCGACGGTCGACCGGCATACGGCTATTCGCTATTCCATGACATCGCGGAGGAAGGCGGGGCGCGCGACGTGCTGCTCGGGCTGGACTCGGGCGTAGAGCGATCCGTGAGGGTCAGGACGCGCGTGCTGGCGGCGGTGTCGCCATCGCCAGATATCGAAATGGGCGACGCTCTGGTGGCGATAGACGGCGTGGCGGTACGCACGCTGGAGGACGCGCGCCGGATGATCCTCGCATCGCCGACCGAAGAGGCCGTGTTTAAGTTCGAGGGCGAGGACGGCTCGACGGCGGAGGTCGCAGCTGCCACGGAAATGACCGTCGTCGTGGCGGGCGTGGACGGCAAGCGTTTCCCTGCCGTGAAGAAGCTCCGCCTGGGCGACAGCCTCAAGGCCGTCAACGGCACGTCCATCCAGGCATACGACGAGGTGCGCGACGTATTGCGAGACGCGTCGCCCGTCGAGGCGTCGATCCGTCTGACGTTCGAGCATCGCTCGCGACTGCTGTTCGCGAAGTGGACGCGCGCGGTTGACGTCGAGACGCCGGTGCGATGGCACGACGGCCATCTCGTGGCGCCCGGGTTGACGCTGAGGTCGAACTTCTCCGACGGCAATGGCTACCTCACCGTCGGCGCCGTGACGATCGCCGAGCAGTTGGAGATGTTGGACGCCGAGACCGGCGCGGCTCTAACCATCGGCATGGCGGAACCTTCGCTCGAGCGGTATGGCCCCGTCGGTGCCTTGGGCAAGGGCACGGAGATGACCGTCGCGGCGGTGGACCAGATGATGTCGCTGCTGAAGCGGCTCATCGTGGGCGAGGTATCGGTGCGATACATCAGCGGGCCGGTCGGCATCGTGAACATCACTCAGAAGACGCTGGCGCGCGGCGGATGGTCGTGGGACACGTTCCTGTCGATCTTCTACCTGATGGCGCTCATCAGCGTGAACCTCGCCATCGTGAACCTGCTGCCGATACCCATCGCGGACGGTGGACAGTTGGCGTTCTTCGCTTTCGAGGGCGTCCGCGGTCGCCCAATGGACCTGAAGTGGCAGGTCGCCATTCAGCAAGTGAGCGTCGTCCTGCTCATCGGTCTATTTGCGCTCGTCACGCTGAAAGACCTCGTATACTGGTAGTGAGTCTTCGGCCGGCGACGCTCCCCACACACGACGCCCATAGGAAGCAAGCTTAGCGCGATGGATCTTCTCGCCCCCCGACGATTGACGCGCACCGTGCGCGTCGGCGATGTGGGCATCGGAAGCGCCGAACCGGTGCGCGTGCAGTCGATGATCACCGAAGACACCTGTGACGTCGACGCGTGCGTCCGCGCCGTGGCGCGGCTCGTCGATGTCGGGTGTGAGATCGTGCGCGTCACCGTGCCTACGATGGCGGCCGCGCGCGCTACGGCGGAGATCAAGGCGTCTCTCGCGCGCGAGAACATCTCGGTCCCTATCGTCGCGGATGTGCACCATCAGGGGTCGCCCATCGCGGTCGAAGTGGCGCGCGTCGTGGACAAGGTGCGCATCAACCCCGGGCTGTTCGTCTATCGCAAGCCGCAGGGGCGTTCCGTGGACTACTCCCCGGCCGAGGTTCGCGAGGAACTCGACGAGATCGAGAAGAACCTGCTGCCCGTGCTCACGGCGTGCAAGGAGACCGGCGCCGCGATGCGCGTGGGCGTCAACCACGGGTCGCTGTCGGAACGGCTGATGGTGATGTACGGGGACACGCCGGAGGGGATGGCGCATTCGGCGCTGGAGTATCTGCGCATCTGCGAGGCGCACGACTACCGCGACATCGTCGTGTCGCTGAAGGCGTCACGCGTGCCGATCATGATGGCGGCGAACCGCCTGTTCGCGGAGATGGCGGACGCCGAAGGGCTGCGCATGCCGCTGCACCTCGGGGTCACCGAGGCGGGAGACGGCCAGTATGCGCGCGTTAAGTCGTCGATCGGGATAGGCTCTTTGCTGGCTGCTGGACTGGGCGACACGATCCGGGTGTCCCTCACCGAAGACCCGGTCGAAGAGATTCCCGTCTGCTTCGAGATACTTCAGGGCCTTGGCCTGCGGAAGACGACAGTGGAATATATCGCCTGCCCGTCGTGTGGGCGGACGCAGTTCGATCTGCCCACTGTTCTGTCCGAGGTGCGCGCGGCGACGCAACACCTTGTCGGGCTGGACATCGCCGTTATGGGCTGCATCGTCAACGGGCCCGGCGAAATGGCGGACGCCGACTACGGATATGTCGGCAAGGGCGGCGGATCTATCGCGCTCTATCGTGGGCGCGAAGTGGTAAAGCAGGGCATTCCGCAAGACCAAGGGGTCGCGGAGTTGCTATCCTTGTTGAGACAGGACGGCGTATGGCGCGATCCCGACCAGGACGCCGATACGTCGCTCGCTACGTCGTCGCGGAACGCATCGGCTGCCGGCTGAGGCGACGACGTGCTCGGGAACTCCGGCGACGCGATACGGCGCAGGAGACATGGCCGACAACGAACCGGGACCGGTCCTCCACGGCCTAGTGGAGCCGAGCCGCGTATTGGTCGCGGACTCCGCCGTGGACAAGTGGGATGCCATCCGGCAACTGGTCGACCTGTGCGTCGACGCAGGCGGGGTTGCGCACGAGCAACGTGAGTCCGCGCTGAACGCCGTGTACGATCGCGAGCGGCGCGCCAGCACAGGCCTCGGCCACGGCTGCGCGATACCACACGGCGTCTGGGACGCCGCCCCTCGCGAAATCGGCACGCTCGGGTTCTTTCCCAACGGCGTGGACTTCCAGTCCACCGATGGGTCTCCCACCCATTTCGTTCTGATGCTTCTGTACCCAATGACTGAACGTGACGCACACGTACAAAACCTGGCGAACGCCGCGCGGCTGCTCTCCTCGGCGGAGGGAGAGCGGGATACTCCGCCGCTCGAAGAGTCCGAGCAGGTCTACGATTGGCTGGCGCGCCAGGAATGTGAGAGAAGACTATGAACTTCGAAGCCATGCGGGTGCTTGACGAGAGCAAGATGCTTGGGGATCTCCAGGCCCTCGGACGCCACTGGAGACACGCGACCGAGATCGCCGAAGGCGTCGACCTGAACGATGACCTCCGCGGCGCGCGGCAGATCGTCTGGGGCGGCATGGGCGGCTCAGCGATCGGCGGCGACCTGCTGCAGGCGACCGTCGGCGATGAACTCGGCATTCCGGTCATCGCGAACCGTGGCTACGAACTCCCGACGTTCGTTGGGCCGGACACGCTTGTCATAGCGGCGAGCTACTCCGGCAACACGGAAGAGACGCTGTCAGTCGTGGAGCAGGCCCACAAGGCCGGCGCCAAGCTGCTCTGCATGACGACCGGCGGCGAGCTGCTCCGCATCTGCCGTGAACGCGGCCTCTCGCATATCGCCATTCCCGGCGGGCTCCAGCCTAGATGCGGGGTGCTGTACCTGTTCACGCCCGTCCTGACGGCTCTGGCGCGTCTCGGTTATCTGTCCGCCGACAGGCTGCGGGCAGACGGCGAAGAGACGGCGACGATGCTGGCAAGCAAGGCAGAGTCCTACGGCCGAGAGGACGGCGAGGCGGCCCGGCTGGCGTACACGCTCGAGGGCAAGATGCCCGTGCTCTACGCGTCGAGCCACGTTGGGGCGGCGGTGATGCGTTGGCAGACGCAGATCAACGAGAACGCCAACATGCTCCTGCACTACAACCTGCTGCCCGAGATGAACCACAACGAGATCGTCGGCTGGCAGCACCCGGCGGAGTCCATCAGCAACATGCACGTGCTGTTCCTCCGCGACAAGGACGAGCACAAGCGCGTTGGACAGCGGCTGGACCTCACCGAGAAGCTACTCACCGCGGAGGGCGGCGCGGCCGGCGTGACGACGGTCTCGTCGGAGGGAGTCTCCCGGATGGCGCGCATCTTCTCTCTGCTCATACTCGGGGACTTCACGAGCTACTATCTCGCGCTGCTCAACGGCGTCGATCCGTCGCCCGTGGACCGGATCGAGCGGTTCAAGAAACTGCTTGCCGATATGCCCCGTTAGGCCAACGCGGCCCGAGTCTCCACCGGCATCGGCCTTCCAGCGTCGGAACCGCGCCCGATGGACGCATATACCGAACTGTCTCGCATTGCGGCCACGCTCCGGCGCCGCGCTGAAGCGCAGTTGGCGTTGGGTATCCCGCTCTCTCGGTCGACGGGGCCGTCTCCGTTCGCGCAGTCGTCCATCCCGGAGGAGGGATCCGTGGCTTCGGACAATTCCGGTCAGGGCTTCCTGAACATGCCTGGCGAAGAGAACCCCTTCGCATCCCTCGCGCACGAGGAGTTGGCTCAGAAGGCGTCGGGCTGCACACGATGCGATCTGTGCCACACGCGCACCAACGTGGCGTTCGGGTCGGGGAGTCCTGACGCGGACCTGATGTTCGTCGGCGAGGCTCCGGACCACGACGAGGACCTACAGGGCCTACCGTTCGTCGGGCGCGCGGGGCAGTTGCTGACGAAGATCATCGAGGCGATGCAACTCACGCGGGACGACGTGTACATCTGCAACGTGCTGAAGTGCCGTCCGCCGGAGAACCGCAACCCGCTGGTGGACGAGATCGAGGCCTGCAAGCCGTATCTGGCGAGGCAGATCGAACTGGTGAAGCCGAGGATCATCGTGGGGCTGGGCACGTTCGGCGCGCAGTTCCTGCTGAATTCCCAGGAGCGCATCTCGCGTCTCCGCGGCCGCTTCCACGAGCGGGAGGGAATCCAGATAATGCCGACGTACCACCCAGCGTTCCTCCTGCGCAACGCAAGCTCCAAGCGCGACGTGTGGGAAGACATGCAACTCGTGATGGCGGAGCTGGAGCGGCTCAAGACCGCAGACGCGTAGCAATCCCGCCACCCAGTCCGCTCACGCGCATACCCGACGAACCGCGAAGACGATCCCATGCCGCAGTACGCCGAAGTCGCGTTGCCCCTGCCGATGCAGCAGGAGTTCACGTACGCGATCCCGGATGACCTGGCGGCGAATGCTCAGCGGGGAAGCCGGGCGCTCGCGCCGTTCGGGCCGCAGAAGCTCGAGGGCGTCATCGTCGGTCTCCGCGACGACCTCCCACCGGAGGCGCAGCGCATCCGTCCGCTGCTGGACGCGCTCGACGGCGAGCCGTTCTTCTCGGACGCCATGTTGGAGCTATGCCGCTGGGTCGGCGACGAGTACCTCGCGTCGTGGGGCGAAGCGTTGGCAGCCGCGATCCCGGGCGGGTTGCGGGTCACCGCTCGACGGCGGGTGTGGCTGGCAGAGGGCCTGGACGCCGATGCGTTGGAAGGCCTCTCGTCACGGGCGCCCTTGCAGCACGCGATTCTGCGGGCGCTTCACCAGCGTGACGGGCAGACGGTCAACCGGTTGCGAGCGCTTGTGCCTGGATCGGCCGTGCACTCTCCGTTGGCGACGCTGGCCGCCCGCGGTCTCGTTCGGGTCGAGCATGAGTTCGGCCGGGGCTCGGGGCCGCGACGCGTCCTGACCGCTTCGCTGACCCACACGCCTGGCGAGACGGTGGAGAAGATCGAGACCCTCCGCGCGCGGGCGCCGAAACAAGCACTTGCGCTCCAGTTCCTTTGCCGCATGGACGCGGCTGCGCCGGTCGCGCAAATCGTCCGTGAGACCGGAGCCGGCCACGCGACGATGCGTTCCCTGGAGTCGAAGGGTCTGGTAGCCATCGAGGAAACCGAGGAATACCGGGGCTCCTACGCGGACGACAGCGACGGACTGGACCTGAGCACGACGCCGCTGGCGCTCAACCCCGACCAATCGGCCGCTGTGTCCGCGATCGGCGCCGCGACCCGATCCGGGTCGCACGAGACGTTCCTTCTACACGGCGTCACCGGCAGTGGGAAGACGGAAGTGTACATGCAGGCGATGCAGCCTGTGCTCGACTCGGGCAGGTCGGCGCTGGTCCTGGTGCCGGAAATCGCCCTGACCCCGCAGACGGTCACGCGCCTGATACAGCGCCTGGGCCGCCGCGTCGCCGTGCTGCATTCGCGGCTGTCGGGCGGCGAGCGGTACGACGAATGGCAGCGCATCCGTCGACGCGAGGCGGACATCGTCGTCGGGCCGCGGTCGGCCGTGTTTGCGCCCGTCACAGACCTAGGCATCGTGATCGTCGACGAAGAGCACGAGTCGACGTACAAGCAGGACGAACCCGCGCCCCGGTACCACGCCCGCGAGGTGGCCCGACGGCGCGCCGACATGGCGGGAGCGCCCCTGGTGTTGGGCTCTGCCACGCCGGCGTTGGAGAGCCTCTACCGTGTCCGCACAGGTCACGATCGGCTCCTGCGCATGCCGACGCGCGTGCTGGACATCGCCATGCCCACCGTGCACATCGTGGACATGCGCGAGGAACTGCAACTGGGGAACGCGACGATCTTCTCGGCCCGGTTGCAGGAAGGCATCGAGAAGTCCCTGTCGCGGGACGAGCAGGTGATCCTGTTCCTGAACCGCCGTGGCCACTCGACGTACGTCTTCTGTCGGGACTGCGGACACGTCGAGGCGTGCGAGGACTGCCACGTCAGCCTGACGTTCCACCGCCGGCAGGCATTGCTGCTGTGCCACCACTGCGGACACGTGCGGAAGCCACCGGACACGTGCGCCGAATGTGCGAGCCATCGCATACGCCATCTCGGTCTCGGCACGCAGCAGGTCGAGGAGGCCGCGCGCGCGATGTTCCCGGAAGCACGTGTAGCACGGATGGATGCCGACACGACGACGCGCAAGGGCTCCCACGGCGAGATACTGGAGGCGTACCGCGATCAAGAGACCGACATTCTCGTCGGCACGCAGATGATCGCCAAGGGACTCGACTTCCCCAACGTGACGCTCGTGGGCGTGATACTCGCGGACACGACGCTCTACCTGCCCGACTTCCGCGCGCCCGAACGGTCGTTCAACCTGCTGACACAGGTCGCAGGGCGTTCGGGGCGCAGTTCCCGAGGCGGAGAGGTCGTGTTCCAGACGTACCAGCCGGATCACTACAGCATCGTAGCGGCGTCGAACCACGACTACGACTCGTTCAGCGAACAGGAACTCGCGCAGCGCGAGGAGTATGGGTACCCGCCGTATCTTCGGGCAGTGAGACTGCTGCTCAGGGGCGAGGACGAGCAGGACGTGATAGAGTCGGGGCGACGGCTGGCGGACATCGTCGAGTCTCTGCGCGGCGAGGATACGCGGTGGGATTCCGTGATCGCGAAGGGGCCGGCTCCGGCTCCGATGTCGCGTGTGCGCGGTCAGTACCGATGGCACCTTCTGCTCTGCAGCGTGGACGCGGACGATGCGCGCTCGCTCGCGCGCGCCGCCCTCGACAGGTACCCAAAGGGCAGGGCGACCATCATCGTCGACGCCGATCCCATGAGCCTGCTCTGATCGGTCGGGCAGGAGGGCCCAGGAGGGTCGAACACATCTCACGGCCCCGAGTGATCGCACTGGATCTCGACGGCACGCTGCTGAATACGGAGAAACGCGTCACGAGGGCGTCCGTCGACGCGCTCGCGCGCGCGCACGCGGATGGCGCGCACATCGTCATCGTTACCGGGCGAAACCTGCCGATGGCGCGGAAGAGCGTGTCCGTCCTGCCGATGCCGCTCACGTTCATCGCGCACAATGGCGCGGTGACGATGCACGCCGATAGTGACGCGCCGATCGAGACGCGCCACCTGCCTCCTCAGACGGCCGGGGTCATCTGTGACGCGTTCCGCGAGACCAGTTGTGAGCCGTTCCTCTACGTCGCGGATGGCGACGCGTGCCGCCTGCTGCACCTCCCATCTCCGGGGAACCCCGCGTTGGCGCGGTACATCGCCGCGAACGAGAGTGTGTGCAAGCCCGTGGCCGATCTCATGGGCAGCGTGGACGGAGCGCGGATTCTCCATGTCGTCGCCATCGAGTCGAGCGACCGTGTGCGGCGCGCGTTGGACACGCTACCGGAGTTCCCGGACGCGCGCCTCATGACGTCGGGCGGCCTGTATGGTGGGGAGTACTGGTTCCTAGAGGCGATTCACCCGGCCGCGAGCAAGGTGGATGCTCTGCGGGCCGTGACATCCAGATGGAACCTGTCGCTGGCCGACACGCTGGCGATCGGGGACAATCTGAACGATCTGGACATGCTGGCAGCCGTGGGATGCGGCGTGGCGATGGGGAACGCGCCCGAGACGGTGAAGGCCGTCGCGGATCGGGTAACGGCGAGCAACGATGCGGAGGGCGTCGCCTTGGCGCTGGGGGATTCCACCGCGCGGTGACCGGCGCGCTATGCGCCGGGGCTTCGCTCTACGCGCCGGCGCGGCTAGTCAACGGTTCATTCTTCTCGGCGTGGCGGGCGGCTCTGTCGCTGACCGCCTTGTGGTCGCCCACCTCCCGGTCGGCCGCCCTGTGGTCGTCCGCCTCCCGGCCGTCCACCTCCCGGCCGTCCGCCGGGCCTGCCGCCACGTCCTGCAGGGCCGCGAATCGGTATCCGATCCAGCTCGATGCCGACGACCTCGAATACCAGAGCCGCATGCCGGAACACGACGACCGAACCCTCGTCGTCCGGGTCTAGGGTCAGCTTGACCTCGAAATGGCTGTACCAGTCTACGGTGCCGGTGAACACCTCGCCACCGCGCAGCGTAATGCGGATGGACATGTCGTTCTGTCGGGCGTAGGCGAGATGCCGGGTGTCGATCTGGAAGCGCTCGAGGCGCGCCTTGATTGGGGGGAGTGTCTTGCCCTCTACTTGGGCGTCCGTCCCCATGTGGGTCTTGACGAGATCGACGTCCTTCGCCTTGTACATGTACTTGATCGGGAGCTTATTGAGTCGCTCCTTCTCGCCGTCGACGAGGAGATCGAAGTCATAGCACAGGCGCTTCGTGATCGTGCCCTCGATCGGGCCTTCGTACGTCTGGAAGACCATGTCGGTCTTCTCACGAATCTGCTTGTCGATGTAGAGGCGTCCAAAGCCCTCGCGCTGCTTGCGCCGTTCCTTGGGCGACAGGCGTTCTCGCCCGCCTCCGCCGCCACGTCCCGGGCCACCCCGTCTGTCCCTGGGTCCGCCGCGACTGTCTCTGGGTCCGCCACGGCTATATCCGCCGCTTCCCCCCGGACGCCCTCCCGGTCGCGGAGCCGGGCGCTCGCGATTTCCCGCAGGCGGCCGTGATGGCCGCTCGCCGGGCTCGCGTGGCGCGGGTCGATCTCCAGAATCCTGCTCTACAGGCCGAGGCCGCCGGATAGTCCGGGTCGCGCCACCCTCAACGCGAGGTCCCTCTTTGCGGTTGGCCGGAGTCCAAACGCGGGTGTTCGATGTGCTGGCTTTGGGTCGTTGCTTCATGGTTGGGTGTGCAGCGCAAAGCTGCCGTTCCCCCTCTCACATCGTTTAAATCGGCAAGCCAGACACCGCTGAACCCAGGGGACGGGCCAGACTTCTCCCCACGGCGTCTTCGGGTTGCCACCAACCATACTATAAACCATGGATAGGCCGGTTTCAACGGCGGTACGACGAGTATTCCGCATGAAATAGCGGAGTCCCGGCGGACGTACGGGCTCCGTCCGCCGCGGTCGCTCGACTCCCCGGTCTGTGTAACGAAAGGTGTCTGCTGGGAGACTACCGATCGGCACGAAGCCCGGTCGACGGGCCTTGGAGTGCTGCCAACCACGCGCACCGGACACGATGACCCGGCAGAGCGGCCATGGCCGACCACCCGACGACTATGCGCAATGCAGAGAGGGTGGGGCGGGCAATCGTGTCCACAAACCGCCCGCCGCCTACCGCCCTAGCCGATCCGCCAGCGTCTTCCCGATGGTCGACGGCGTCGGCGCGACGGTGACACCAGCGTCTTCGAGCGCGGCGATCTTCTCCGCCGCGGTGCCCTTGCCGCCCGCGATGATCGCGCCCGCGTGGCCCATCCGCTTCCCCTTGGGAGCCGTCGCGCCGGCGATGAAGCCGACGACCGGCTTGTCCATGTGCGCCTTGATGTAAGCCGCGGCGTCCTCTTCGTCGGTCCCGCCGATCTCGCCGATCATAATGACCGACTCGGTCTCTGGGTCGGCGTTGAACATCTTCAAGACGTCGACGAAGTTCGTGCCGTTCACCGGGTCACCACCGATGCCCACGCATGTGGACTGACCCATGCCCAGTTCCGTCGTCTGAAACACGGCTTCATACGTCAGCGTACCGCTACGCGAGATCACCCCCACGCTGCCCTTACGATGGATGTACCCCGGCATGATGCCGATTTTGCACTCCTCGGGCGTGATGACGCCCGGGCAGTTGGGGCCGACGATGCGCGTCTTGCGTCCGTCGAGGTAGCGCTTCACCTTCACCATGTCGAGCGTCGGGATGCCCTCGGAGATGATGATGGCTACCGGGATCTCCGCGTCGATCGCTTCCATCGCCGCGTCCGCTGCGAACGCCTCGGGAACGAAGATCACCGACGCGTTCGCGCCCGTTTCGTCCACCGCGCCCGTGACCGTGTCGAAGATGGGTACCTGGTCCTCGGAGAGTGTGCCCCCAAGGCCGGGACGCGTGCCCGCGACGACCTGCGTGCCGTACTCGATCATCTGCTTCGCGTGGAACGAACCCATCGCCCCGGTGATGCCCTGGACGAGGACGCGCGTGTCTTTGTCTATCAGTATGCTCATTGCGCCTTCTCTTCCTCGTCTTATCTCGCCTGGGCGGACACGGCCGCGACGGCCTTCTGCGCGGCTTCGTCGAGATCCTCGGCGGTGATGATGTCCAGGTCGGATTCGGCGAGCAACTGCCTGCCGCGTTGGACGTTGGTGCCCTCCAGACGCACCACCAACGGCACGCTCAACTGCACCTCCTCGACTGCGGCGAGGACGCCCTCGGCGATGAGGTCGCAGGCGACGATGCCGCCGAAGATGTTCACGAGGATCGCCTTCACGTTCGGGTCCGACAGGATGAGCTTGAACGCGACCGTGACGCGCTCCGCCGTCGCCCGGCCGCCGACATCGAGGAAGTTCGCGGGCTCCGCGCCGTAGTGCTTGATGATGTCCATGGTGGACATCGCGAGCCCGGCGCCGTTCACCATGCAGCCGATCGTCCCGTCGAGGCTGACGTAGCTAAGCTCGTGTTCCTTCGCTTCGAGTTCGCGCGGGTCCTCTTCGGTCGGGTCGCGCAACTCCGCGATGTCCTTGTGGCGATAGAGCGCGTTGTCGTCGAAGTTCATCTTCGCGTCGAGGGCCACCAGCACGCCGTCGCCGACGACCGCCAGCGGGTTGATCTCCATGAGCGCGGCGTCGGACTCCGTGAACGTCTTATAGAGCTTCATCGCCATCGACACGAACTGGCGCGCGACCGCCGTTTCCAGACCCAGCCCGTAAGCGACTCGATTGGCCTGGAACGGCAGCAATCCGACTGCCGGGTCCGCGGCCTCCTTCAAGATCGCCTCTGGACGCTCCGCCGCGATGGTCTCGATCTCGACGCCACCCTCCGCGCTCGCCATGAGCGTCACCGCCGAACTCGCGCGGTCCACGACGAGCCCGAGGTACAGCTCCTGGTGGATGTCCACCGCTTCGGCGACGAGCACCTTCTCGACGCGCTTGCCTTCCGGCCCGGTCTGATGCGTCACGAGGTCCATGCCGATCATCTGGCCGGCGATGTCGCGCACCTCGTCGATGGAATCCGCGAGCTTGACGCCGCCGCCCTTGCCGCGTCCTCCGGCGTGGATCTGCGCCTTGACGACGAACTTGTCGCCTCCGAGCGCACGTGCGACGTCGGCGGCTTCGTCGGCCGTCGACGCGACGTCGCCGCGCGGCACCGGCACTCCAAAGGACTGCAGTATGTCCTTCGCTTGATACTCGTGTACGTTCATGTGGTCTCGGAGTCCCGTTGAGGGTGGTTGTCCCACGGCGGCAGCGCTACATATCGAGAGGACCGTTCTTCCGCAATTATAGTGGATTCGCGCGCGGCCGGAAGCGCCGGCACGGAGCAGACACATGGCCCGTGAGTTGACGCGACGACAGTTCCTCGGGGTCACGGCCGCCGCGGCTGCGGGGTGTGCCCTCCCTCAAATCCAGAGCATGGGAAGCGACGACACGATGAACGCATCGAAGCTGCCGCGTTGGCGAGGGTTCAACCTGCTGGAGAAGTTCACGCACTGGGAGAACAAGCCGTTTGTCGAGTCGGACTTCCTCATGATGAAGGAGTGGGGTTTCGACTTCGTCCGCCTGCCGCTGTCGTATTGGTGTTGGTCCACCCCTGAAAACTGGCGGGACATGGACGAGGCGTCACTGGGTCATATCGACGAGGTGGTCGGCTTCGGCAGGAAGCACGGAATACACGTCAACATCAACTTCCACCGTGGCCCCGGGTACTGCGTGAATCCGCCGGAGGAGCCGTTCGACCTGTGGACCGACCCGACCGCGCTCGAAGCCTGCAAGTACCACTGGGCAGCGTTCGCGAAGCGGTACAAAGGCATCCCCAACGAAGAGGTCAGCTTCGACCTCCTGAACGAGCCGGCGCGCATCGACGAGGACGTGTACGTGAACGTCGTCGAGCATCTCGTCGGCGCGATACGCGGGGAAGATCCCGACCGGCTCATCGTCGCGGACGGGCTGTCCTGGGGTCGCGACCCGGTGCACGGTCTCGTCGGGTTGGGCGTGGGTCAGAGCACGCGCGGCTACGACCCCATGCAGATCAGCCACTACAAAGCTAGCTGGATCGACGGCTCCGACACGTGGGACGCGCCTACATGGCCGCTGGTGCATGACGGCTCGACCCACAATCGCGCCAAGCTCTTCCGCGAGCGGATCGAGCCGTGGAAGGCGTTGGAAGCGGAGGGCGTCGGCGTCCACGTCGGGGAGTGGGGCGCGTTCCAGCACACCCCGCACGACGTCGTGTTGGCGTGGATGAAGGACTGCCTCGAACTGTGGGAAGACGCCGGCTGGGGCTGGTCGATGTGGAACTTCCGTGGGTCGTTCGGCATCCTCGACAGCAATCGCGAGGACATCGAGTACGAGGAGTTCCAGGGCCACTCGCTGGACCGCGCGATGCTGGAGTTGATCCGACAGCACTGATCGCGGCGGGATCACCGTCGGTTGACACACCGTCGGGAGCGCCGTTGCGGGTTTGTGTCCTCTCTTCCGAACGCTGAGGCGGCTCTGCGTCGCAACGGATCGGCGACGCAGTATGGCAGAATAGCGCCTGCCGGAGATCGGTACCGCGACGCGCGACGAACAAGCGGACGGGAATCCAGTGTGCCGGACAGCTACAAGCAACGGTGAGGACGGGGTGTGGGCGACTTCTTTGCGACGCGTGCGAATTACGGGCTGATCCTGATCGTAGACATCGTGGCTTTCTCGGCCGAGGCTGAGAGCTATCGCGCCGTGGGTATGATTGACGCGCTGGAACGGGAAGTGCGTAGGTTTTTCCCTATTGCGCATTGGCGATATGGACACCCACAAGGGGAACGTGAGGAAGGCGACCGACCCGACTACTCGGAGGCCCGTCCTACGTTTGTGCCAACCGGGGATGGGTTCATACTCACCCACCCCTGGAACGCCTACGAGGACGTCCTCAAGCGGTTCGTTGAGATCCGGAAGCCGCTCTTCGAGGCAATGCTCGGACTCGTCGTCCACCTCTACAAATACTGCGCCGAGTGGAAATGGAGGGGCGACCCCGCTGGGTTTGGCCTCCGAGCCGGCCTGCACGTCGGTTACTACCATCGAAGATTCGATGCATTCGGGAGCGAGAATGTCATAGGCGGCACGATTGTGACCGCGCAGCGAGTTGTCGACCGTGCGGGTCGTGGCAAGCATTTTCTAGTGTCGGAGACGGTATTCGACATCCTCAGAGAGGACTTCGGTCTTGTGGGCGACGGCCCGACGTGGAGGTTCAAGGGTCTCGCCAAGGCTGTGAAGGACAGATGTGACGAGTGGGATGTGCCCTACGACCGACGTGCTCTTGGAAGACGCCAGGTCGTCCACGCAGCGAAGTGCAACAAATGGTGGGACAAGCACGATAACCCGCACGCCACCGTCAGCTTATACGCCGACGACGTTGGGGACGCATCCGACCTGCCTGCAGGCACGAGGCCCGACGAAGCGCCAGCCACACGATAGCGACTGCCGTGGAGCCCGCGCCAGGTAGCGCCGCCTCGCCGCGGGACCTGGGTTGATCACCACGGGTGGCGTCCCCTATCCTGCACGCACCGCTGGCGTAGCCGCGTTCGGCGCGAACACAGGATAAGCTAGGTCTGATTTATGCTGCCCGCTCGTTCCGTCTGCGCATCCCTATCGGCACTTGCCCTGGCCACGGTTCTCGTCACCCCAGCCATCGGCGACGCTCCCAACGCCGACGGGCAGTGGCCTCGATGGCGGGGACCGCGTAAGACCGGCGTTGCGCCGCACGCCACCCCGCCCGTCGAGTGGGCGGAGGGGCGGAACATCCGATGGCGCGTGCCGGTGGCCGGCATGGGTCACGCGTCGCCGATCGTCTGGGGCGATCGTGTCTACGTGCTCTCGGCCGCCGAGTCGCCGACGGACGCCGCGACCGTGCAGTACCTCGTCCTTGCGTTACGCCGCACCGATGGCGAAGTCGTGTGGCGACGCGTCGCTCGTGAGGCCTCGCCGCACGAGGGCAAACACGAAACGAACACCCGCGCCTCGGGATCGCCGATCACGGACGGTACACGGATCTACGCCTCGTTCGGGTCGGAGGGTCTGTACTGCTATGACATGGATGGGGCGCCCCTGTGGGACGTGGACCTGGGCGACATGGAGACGCTGTTCGGGTTCGGTGAAGGCGCGTCTCCGGCGCTCCACGGGGACCGCCTGGTGCTGCCGTGGGACCTGAAGGCGAGTCGTTCATCGTGGCGCTGGACGCCGTCACCGGTGACGAGGTGTGGCGGCAGGAGCGCGATGAAGGCACGTCGTGGAACACGCCGCTCATCGTGGAGCACAACGGTCGCGCGCAGGTGGTCGTGAACGCTACGAACCGGATACGGAGTTACGATCTCGCCGACGGTTCGCTCCTGTGGGAGTGCTCGGGGATGACGCGCGGAGCTATACCCACGCCGGTGCACGCCGACGGCGTCGTATACGTGATGAGTGGTTTCCAGGGGGCGGCGCTTGTCGCGATAGACCTGGATGCCGCCGAAGGCGATGTCACCAACTCCGACGCGGTCCTTTGGACCAAGGACCGGGATACGCCGTACGTGCCATCCCCACTGCTATACGAGGATGCGCTCTACTACGTGAAGGGCAATGACGGCATATTCTCCGCGATCCATCGCGCCACCGGCGATCCGCTTTACGCGCCGCAGCGACTGGAAGGAATCGGGAACCTGTACTCGTCACCGGTGGCCGCCGACGGCCGGGTGTATCTGTCCGACCGCGATGGGGCGACCATCGTGTTGGCGACGGGCGATGAGTTCACGGTGCTCGCGACGAACGTGCTCGACGACGGGTTCAGCGCGACGCCGGCGCTTGTCGACGACGAGATCTACCTGCGGGGGCACCGGTACCTGTACTGCATCGCCGAGGAGTAGGCGTTGGCGTGAGGCGCCCGGACGCGTGGCCTCGTCAGTATGGTTCTCCGCCGTTTGCCGCAGTCGAGCGGACGCCTCCATTCCCGCCGACTACCACACGTCTTCGCCCGCTTTCAGCCCGCCAAGGGTGGTCGGTCGCTTCCCGGCAGGCCGAACGGGTCTCGCGGGGTCGACCCAGTCGAAGGCATGTATAGGGGCGCCGGCTTCGACGTATACCGGCGATTGTGGCCGACCGGCGAGGTCCATGGTGTGGATCGCCCGCACGTTCGTGGGGGAGAGATGCGCGATGTGTCCCACGTCCACCCAGACGAGGCCTCGAGTCGGGTGCCAGCGGTCCATCTCGACGACGCGCCGGCGCTTTCCGCCCCGACGCGCCGTCATCACGACGATGCCCCAGGACCCCCGGTCCCGGTCGAAATGATGAAAGGCCAGTTGCGTGCCGCCGGGCGACCAAGCGACATCTCCGCGGCCTTCCACACTGAGTAGCGTCGTTTCTCCCGTGGCGACGTTGAGCAGCCGGAGCGCCGGGCTGTTCGCTACGCGCCGTGATGCGGTATAGGCGATGTTCGTCCCATCGGGCGACCACGCCGGGTCGCCGAGACGTTTCATCGCTGCCGCCACCAGCGCGCGGGGGGCGCCCCCGTCCCCAGGGGCCACACTCAACGCGGCGTCGCCACCGCGGCCGCGGACCTCAGAGCCGAATGCGATGCGTGTGCCGTCCGGTGACCACGCCGTGCCCGCCGAGTCCACGCCCTGCCCGAAGTTCGTCACCTGCCTATGGTCAGTTCCGTCGACGTTCACGATGAATACCTGTCTGGACACTCCGAGACGCCCGGCCTCGAAGGCGACGCGCTGCCTGTCCCGCGACAGCTTTACGCTGTAGATTCGGTCGTCCTCTTCGCGCCACACTCGAACGGGAGGGCTGTCGCCCGCCTCCACAACGTAGATCTCGAACGCCTCGGTGCCCTGCACGTACGCGATCGTGCCGCCGATCAGCGGCGCAGACCACGCGCTGCCCACGACGACGAACACCAGCGCCGCGGACGCGGTGACCACTTGTAGCCACAAGCCGACTGCATCCCGTCTCCGCGGCCGAGACGCGGCCGCGCGGGCCACCGACGTGTTCTGATTGGCTACGGTCTGCATCGCGATCCGCCGTGCAGGGGTGACGCATCTCTGGGAGTGAAGGCTGCGCGAGGTCGTGGCGACCGTGTCCCGCGAGTGGCGCGCGTCCTGCCGCGATGGCACGCAACGCCTACGCCGTGTATGTTGCGTAGACTACTACATATCTGTATTCGCCGCCAAACGTCCTGGCCGTCTCGGCGCCGCCGCGTTCTGCTACTCGGTGTCCTGGAATCAGTACGCTGCCGGCGCCACAGAGCGCGTACACGACGATTCGTGGCATCGCTTGTGTCCTTCTCCGGCGTTTGCCACAATCGCGCGAGATAAGGAGCCCCCGGATGCCCACATCCGGCGTCCATCCCGCGCAGACCGCATCCTACGCCGAGCCCGGCGCGCAGGATCCGAGAGAGACATCAACATGAGTGAGACGTATCGCGCCCCAGCGTTTTTCGATGCCCTACCGGAGTTGTCCGGTCGCGGCGCGACGGAAGAGCGTATCGCCTTCCTCGACGAGCACAGCGTCGTCATCATCGACGACTTCGTCGGCAGCCGTTGGATCGAGCCACTCCGCGACGCAGGGCGACGGGTCACCGAGGCGTTCGCGCCTGAGAACGTCTACGACGTGCTCGACGGCTCCAAGGGATACGTGCACCGCACCGGAGACGAGGAGCCGTGGGCGATCCGCGGGATCGTGCACCCGGCGTGGAAGGAGCCGACCTTCGCCGAGTTCCACGGCTCCGACGAGTTCCTCAGCTTTGTCAGTGGTTGGTGCGGCGGCGTCACCCCTGAAGACCTGAGCTATAGCGGCTTGCTGCTGTGGTGCAACCCGCGCAAGAAAGAGAACGCCCTCGGCTGGCACCGCGATGGGACCTGGTGGGGGAACGGCGCATCGTATCGGGCCCAGGAGATACGCAACGACGGCCCCGAGGCGTACTCGGAGGAAGTGGAGCGGGAGCGATGGGAGGAGATCGTCGCGAGGAACCGCAAGCAGGTGCAGGAGCGAAACGGGGCCAGCATCTTCCTGGCGCTGGTGGACGACGAGTGCCATGAGATCATCCCCGGTAGCCACAACCGCTGGCGTACCCCCTTCGAGCACGACGTGCTGCTGCCGCAGAAGATGAAAGACGAGGGCGTGCCGTACACGCCGAGTTGGGACGGTGAGAGTCCCCTTCCGGGGCAGACGGCCGTACGGCTGAAGGCCGGCCAGGCCCTCATACGCCTCGGCATGAACATCCACACGGGTCACACCGTGCCCGAGCGCGAGCGCAACAGTCTTGCCATCGGCTGGTCGAAGTGGGGCGGCCCCTCCGACAAGGAGCCAGAGGTCGTCGATTCCCGCCACGCCTGGCAACTCGACCCGGCCGTGCGCGAGGCCCTGCCGCACGAGTGGATGAAGACCACATGGGACAGGTGGTCTGCAACGCAGAAACTCGGGGACACCCTGGAAGACCGCTACGCCCCGTTCGACATCGGCCAGATCAAGTCGGGCAAGGTCGTCGGTTGGCACACGGAGCTGGAGAAGCAGGCGGCTGCGGCGGGCGAAGCGTGGGAGCGGGGGCAGACCGCGACATAGGCGACCGCTCGGAAGTCGCGAAAGGCGCGCCGCCGACTAGACAGGCCTGCTATCGGCCCTGACGTGGCCGCCGCGTGATGTTGCGTGGCGGCTCCGGCCCCGCGGAATACCATCGAAACTCGCCAGTGCAAGCCCATCGGTCGCTCAACACAGGACCTACGCCATGGAATACCGACAGTTAGGCAGAGACGGGCCGACGATCCCGGTCATCGGCTTCGGCGCGTGGCCGATCGGTGGTGGGATGGGCGCCATACCCAAGGCGGAAGCGATTGCTACCATCCACGCCGCCATCGACAACGGCATCACCCTCATCGACACGGCGCAGGCATACCGCACGTCCGAGGCCGTCATCGGCGAGGCGTTGGCCTCCCGTGATCGTGATGACGTGTTCATAGCGTCGAAGGTTAGCGGCGACTACTCGCGCGACCATGTGGTCCGCGCGGCGGAGCAAAGCCTGCGCGCCCTGAGGACGGACGTCATCGACCTCTATCAAGTGCATAGCTGGAACGCCGAGTACCCGATCGAGAAGACCATGACCGCGATGGACGCCCTCCGCCGGGAGGGGAAAGTCCGGTACGTCGGGGTGTCGAACTTCAACGTCGACCAGATGCGTCAGGCCCTCGCGATATGCCCGATCCAATCTCTGCAGCCCCGGTACAGTCTCCTCGATCGCCATATTGAGGACGACATCCTGCCGTTCTGCGAACGCGAAGGGATCGGCATCCTGCCACACAGCCCACTTGCCAAGGGTCTACTGACGGGGAAATACCGGCCGGGTCATCGGTTCCCCGACGGGGATGAGCGCGCGGGTCGCGAAGTCTTCGACGATGAGAATCTCGAACGCCTGGCGCCCAAGCTGGACGCCCTGACTGCCATTGCCCGCGCGCGTGGGAAGTCGCTCGTGCAACTCTCCGTCAATGCCCTCCTGCGTCAGCCGGCCGTCGCGTGCGTATTGGTGGGTGGGAAGAACCCGTCGCAGGTCGCGGAGCATGTCGGCGCACAGGGCTGGGGGCTGAAGGACGAGGAATGGTCCGAGGTGGAACGCATCCTGAAGTAGCCGGGCGCCGCCCCGGATGTCGCTGCATCTCGCCCCGACCGGGGCCGGTGGATGTGGAACTTCCGAGAGTCGCTTGGCATCCTCAGCCATCGCAGGGACTTCGCGCAGGGAGCGCTCCAACATGCTCGTCGGCCACACAGGCTGGGTCGCCTGCGTCGCCTTCTCACCGGATGGAAACACCCTCGCAAGCTGCGGGGAGGATCGAACGGTGAAGCTCTGGGACGTCGATGCGCGATAGGAAATCGCGACCCTGGAGGGACACTCCCAACGTGTTCTCAGTCGCCTTTTCACCTGACGGCGACACGCTCGCAAGCGGCAGCGACGACGGAACGGTGAGGCTCTGGGTCATCGCGACCTAGCGCGCCGTCCGTGTCTTGAACAACGCGGACGACGGCGCCTAGCGACACCTCGAAGCAATGCTCCAGCGACAGACGCCGCAGCAGGTCAGCGCGACTGTGCCCATGCGCCATGCCGCGCATCGCCAGTCAGCGTATCGATCGAGCGCAAGCAGACGTGAGGCCACCGGCCGTCACGGGGTCCCGGCGAGTAACCGCGAGGCGACGGCGGAATCTGCGCGCTTCCATGGAACCTTCGGCGAGCGAAGTGGGGCATATTGTAGACACTACGAGAAGGGCCCGCCGTGGACACCGTACGCGATCTCATCACACGCTCCTCACACGGGGACGACCGCGCGTACGGCGAGGTCGTCCGCCGCTTCCAAGACATGGCTGTCGGCTATGGCTATTCGCTGCTGCGCGACTTTCATCTCGCGGAGGACGCGGCGCAGGAAGCGTTCGTGCACGCGTACGGCGACCTGGCGAGTCTGCGAGATCCGTCGGCGTTCCCTGGGTGGTTTCGGCGCATCGTGTACAAGTTCTGCGACCGTATCCGCAGGAGTCAACGTGCGCCGATGTTGACGCTGGACGCCGCGCTGACGGAGCCGTCGCGTCGGCCGACGCCGGAGGGAGCGGCGTTGGCGGGGGAACTGCGCGAGCGCGTGGAGAGCGAAATCGAAAGCCTGCCCGAGCGTCAGCGGTCGGTGACGGTCCTGTTCTACATGGGCGAGCACTCGCATCGCGAGATCGGCGACATGCTGGGCGTGCCGGTGAACACGGTGAAGACGCGTCTACACCGGGCGCGCGAGCGCCTCACGGAGGGGATGACAGACATGGTTCGAGAGACGCTCCACGATCGCCGGCCGTCGCGCAACGAGGAGTTCCGGCAGAAGGTGACCGACGAGATCGCCGAGCTTCGGGAGCGATACGCCGCCAGCGACGCGGATGCGCGCCGGGAAATACTGGCGCCGAGCGAGCCGGGGTACGCGCGGGACCGTTTCGAGAACCCCGACCCCACGTCGATCGCGCTGACCGAGCACGACGCGCGCGTACTCGTCGCGATGCAGCACGGCTACGCGCACTGGGACAAGATGGAAGGCTACATGCGGCTCGACCCGGGGGTGCAGGACGTCATCGAGGCCATCCAGGCGGATGATCTGGACGGCGTTCGACAGACGCTCAGCCGGGATCCGGCCGCGGCGAATCCGCACTGGGAAGCGGGGTACGAGCCGCCACGCAGTCCCCGCGTTGTGAGTTGGGTCAACGACTGCATCCCTCTGTTCCGCGTGTCGGGCGCCGTCTTCCGCGGCGACATCCCTGCCGGCACCAGCGAATACGCCATGACGAAGGCGCTCATCGCGGCAGGCGCCGACCCGGACTACTTCGACGGATACCCCATGGTCGGCGCGGTCAGCTATAACACGCTCGGCGTCGTGCAGGCGTTGCTGGAAGGAGGGGCCGCGGTGGATGGCGTCGACGGCGACGGGCTGCCGATGGCGTACGCGCTGTTCTTCGGCTTCACGGAGGTAGCGGAGGCACTCGCAAGCGCAGGGGCGACACTCGATCTGCGTTTCGCGGCGGGCGTCGGCGACCTGGCGAAGGCGCTCTCGTTCTTCGACGTCGACGGCGGGCTGATAGAGGGCGCCGGGACGCTCGCGGATCCATACGGCCACGAGCACAAGCAACAGCATGGGACCGTCCATCGGTGTGATAGGACGCGCGAGAATGTGCTTAGCCAGGCGCTGCTGTTCGCCTGTCTCCACGCTCGGTTGGATGTCGCAGAGGCCCTGATCGGCCATGGCGCTGACGTGAACGCGTTCGTGCCGGGACATCCCGAGGGGTCGGGGACGGTGCTGCATCGCCTGACGCTGACCCAGAACGGCGGGGCTACCCGTGACTCCCAAGCCGTGGAGGAACGCCGACTGCCGGTCGTACGCTTCCTCCTGGAGCACGGAGCCGATGTCGGCATCCGGGAACCGGGGCACGACGCGACGGCGCTCGGCTGGGCGCTGCACATGGGCTGCGACCGCATCGCGGCGGAGTTGCGCGACCATGGGGCGACCGAATAGCCGACGCGCCTGCCAGGCGCGACCGCGCCGCACCCCCTCACAGTGCCCACCACAACGCCCATCGCCAGTCAGGACAGCAGCGGGGAACATGCCGTGGAACGCGTCAACGTCGGGAACTACGAGCTTAACCTTGCAGCCAGCACAGATGCGGCGCCCTGCCGCCCAGCGCTTCCCGCCAATATGCAAGCGCGCCTGTGGATCGTCTATGCCTGTGCGCGACCGTACCCCTTGAGCGTGGCCAGGGCGCGCACCGTCAGGACGCCCTTCCACTCGCGCTTCGCCTGGCGCCATGCCGTCGGGTAGCGGCCCCACTGCCACGTCGGCGCCCAAGAGCCGTCGCGGGTCTGCGAGGTGACCAGGTAGTCTAGATTCGCTGCGATCTCCTCGCGCGTGAACTCGCCAGCGAGGAGCGACTTCGGGGTCGGCGCGACATCGAGCGGGGTCGTGCAGTAGCCGTTCCACGCCTTCGCATCGGTCTCGACGGTGTGTCGCACGGAGCCGCGAAGGCGCTCCACGACCGGCTCCTGTAGGACGGCCGGAAGGCCCGGCGTTTCCGCCAGTCGCAGATAGCACAAGAAGTCGTGCATCTCGACTCGGGGAGCCGAGCCCGCCATGTGGCTCAGCATGTCTTCGGTGAGTTCGTCGAACACCTCGGTCGGCACGGAGCCGCCGTATTGGTGGAGGTACCCGACCGCCTCGGCGCGAGGATTGACGAGAAACCGACCGAACGCCTCGTCCGTGTTCGCGTGATTCCACCAATCCGCGCGAGGGGCGTCGTCGGCTTCCTCCGGGATGATCTCCCACGCCTTCCGCGTCGCGTCGTACGCGTTCACCAGATAGCCGATGGCTCCCACGACTACGGGGTGATCGGCGGGGGCGTCGATCTCGCGTAAGACCTGAAGGCCGACGGTCGTCGCGAGGGCGGAGGACGCCGGCGTCCGCAGGTCAGGCTCCAGGCCATGACCGAAGCCGCCATCGGCGTTCTGGAACTGCGCGAGTTCGTGGACTACCGCGTCGGGGCCGCCGCCATCCAGCCAAAAGGCGAGTCGCGCCTGTTCCAAGGGTCGCGCGGCATCCAACATGAACGCCCTCGCCTTGCCCATGGCCCGATCGGTCAGCATCTTCATCCAAATCGCCTCGCTGTGTGTTTCGCCGTGGCCTATGGGACGCGAGGGTCCGAACGACAAGGCCGCCGGGCGCGTTCTCGGACGGCGGCCGTGCCCATTCTGTGCGCAGTCCGGGCCGCGGGCGGCACAGTGGTAGCCCCGATAGCAGCGAGAACGGGCGGAAAACAGCGTACTACGCGTTCAGGCGGGATGGCACGCCCATTGCGGCGCACACGTCCACACGAGAGTTAGCCTGTCTCGCCCGTCTTCCACAGAGCATCGGAGCTAGTTGATGAGTCATTCGGTGAGCTTCCCCGCTCGTTGGTTGGCGGCAGCGGCCGTCGTCCTGCTTGTTGTCGGATGCTCCGCCAGCCAACCCATCGTCATCACGGACCCCGCGCAGGTGCGGAGCATCGACTTTCGGGAAGCCAACTTGCGCGGCGCGGATCTGACGGGAGCGTCGTTGGTGAATCGGCAGATGATGCGCGTGGACCTGTCAAAGGCCAACCTGAGCGGCGCGGATCTGCGACAGGCGGATCTGTCGCTTGGAAACCTGCGCGGAGCCGATCTCAGTGGCGCGGACCTCAGCTGGGCAAACCTGATGCGCGCGAATCTGAGGGACGCCAACCTCGAGGGCGCTATTTTCTACGGCGACGACTCGATGGGGAACTACGGCGCGAACATGCGCCGCGCGGACCTGCGCAAGGCGAAGTGCGGAGGGGCCGATCTCCGTGGCGTCACGTTCGACTCCGCTGACCTACGATACGCCGACCTCCGCGAGGCGGACATGCGCGGCGCAGACCTCGGAAACGCCGACCTCACGTGGGCGAAGCTCGAAAAAGCCGACTTGCGCGGCGCCCGATATAACAACGAAACGCGATTCCCTGCGAGCTTCCGGCCCCAGGAGCGCGGGATGACCACGCGCATGGGCCGAGGAGACTTCCAAGGAGCCACCCACCCGGCGTCCGGCCGACCCTCCTTTGAGGCGGGCCTCGGGCCGGAAGGGCCGTCATGCTGAACGCGGTCGTCCGATGACCAGGTGGAAAACCGACGCATTCGGTGAACCTGCTGCTCTGACGGCCGTTACCAATTACCGTGAGAGCCGAGAAGCTACCGGCGCCCGGCGACTTTCGCCTGACGCCAACGCCGACGGAAACGATCTTCCGCCGACGCGCCGGTCCTGACTTCGCCTCTTGATGATTCAGCCTCCTGAGAGGGGAGCCGCAGATGTGGCTTCCCTCTCTTCTTGTACGACTCCCCCTGTACGGTCCCGGCTTGCGCGTCCGCGCCCCTCTTGCCAGAATGAGTCGCCGCTACCCGGCCCGTCCACCGACCCGGAAGCCGCGCGCCATGCCAGGAACAGCCCAAGCCGACGCGCCGCGCCCGAACCTGCTGTTCATCGTCACGGACCATCAGCGCGCGGACAGCATCGGCATGACGCAGGCGGGCGTCGAGGTAACGCCCAACCTGAACGGTCTCGCACGGCGTTCCGTGAACTTCACGCGCGCGTACAACGCATCGCCGATCTGCGCGCCCGCGCGAACCGCGCTCGCCACCGGCAAGTACCCGACGGCCAACGGCATCGTCTTCAACGACTGGCGTGGGACATGCGCCGGCGACCACAAGCCGGTGCACCAGTGCTTAGCGGACGCGGGGTACTCCGTCGCGCACATCGGGATCGACCACATCAAGGTCCGGCCCGCCATCCGGGAACGCGTTGAGTTCTCGGAATGGGTCAGCAACCGTGAGCATACGGAACATCTGCAAGCGAACGGCATTCCCACCGAGTGGCCCGGCGGCGCCGACGTGTATAGACGGGCGATCACCGAAAACCACGCCGGCGAACGCGCGGCGGTGAAATACTCGAACACGCACGCCGCGACGTGGCCCCACGCGGCGGAACACTTCAAGGACTCGTACTGGTGTGACCGGGCCGTGGACTTCCTCGGGAGAGCAGGCGACGAGCCGTTCGCGCTGTTCCTGTACCTGTGGGCGCCGCACCCTCCGCTGGTCGTGCCGGAGCCGTACGCGTCGCTGTTCGACCCGGCCGAGCTCGACCTGCCCGAGAACGTCGACGTCCCGGCCGAGGGCGAGCCGTCGAACCGACGGGCGGGCATCGCCGCGCAGCTCGCCGAGGGCGTGTCGACCGACGAATGGCGGCGGGTGTGGGCGGCGCATCTCGGCCTCGTCAACCTGGCCGACGCCGGGATCGGCCGCGCGCTGGACGCGTTGGCAGCTTCGTCCCACGCCGATGACACTGCAGTCTTCTTCATGTCCGACCACGGGGATCACCTCGGGCAGCATCGCATGTACCAGAAGATGGAGATGTACGAACAGGCGGTCCGCGTGCCCATGATCCTGAACGTCCCTGGAGGCGCGACCGCCGAGATCGACGCGCCCGTGTCGCACCTGGACATCATGCCGACGATCCTAGATCTGATGGCCATCGACGCGCCGGACGACCTCGACGGCATCTCGCTGCTGAGCTGCCTCCGCACCGGCGAGGCGCCGCCCGACAGGCCGCAGTACTCGGGGTATTCCGGCAACCCGACGGTCGGCGACATCCGTCGCGCCGTCATCACGCGCAGCCACAAGTACATCCACGACCCGGACGACATCCCCGAGCTGTATGACCTCGAAGCCGACCCCCTGGAGACGCGGAACATCGCCGCCGACCCGGGAAGCCGGGAGGTCGTTCGCGAGTTGCACGCGCTGGGCAAATCCTGGGCCGAGAGTCACAACGACCAGGTCCGATGGTAAGACGGGAGATCGACGTTGCCTGACACACGGCTGTCCATCGACGGCGAGCTATTCAGCATCAACGACGCGCTGACCTATTCCGAGATCGACGGAAGCCAGGCCGACGCGCACGGGCTCCTCATGAACGCGCGGTTCATACAGGGCGTCTTCGACGACACGGCGGACAGAGATCGCTACGCGCGGTGGGGCCAGGGCGCGTTCGACCCCGAGGCGCACACGGACGAACTGATCGCGGCGCTACCCGACTGGCACGCCCACGGATTGCGCGCGTTCACCGTGGGATTCCAGGGCGGGGGACCGTGTTTCACGATCGACCGTCCGTCCATGTGCGTGAACCCCTTCGGCGAGGACGGCGCGGCGCTCGACCCCGCGTACGCCGGGCGCATGGATCGGCTGATCCGCGCGGCGGACGCGCTCGGGATGGTCGTCATCGTGAGTTACTTCTACGGCGCGCAGGCGCGAAGGCTTCGCGACGGGCGCGCGGTACGGAACGCCGTCACGGCAGCGTCGGAGTTCCTCGGGGAAGGCGGCTACACGAACGTCATCATCGAGGTGGCGAACGAGCACAACATCGGCGAGTTCCGGAGGCACCCGATCATCCACACAGCGGAGGGGATCTCGGCGCTCATTGATCTCTCCCGCGAGGCCTCCGGGGGATTGCCCGTCGGATGCAGCGGCGGAGGCGGCTACACGAACCGCGAGGTCGCCGAGGCGAGCGACGTGATCCTCATCCACGGCAACGGCTGCACGCGGCAGCGCCTCTACAACATGATCAAAGAGGTCCGCGGCTGGGACCTGGATCGGCCGATCGTGTTCAACGAGGACTCGCAGGCGATCGGGCAGATGGGCGTGACGTACCCGGCACGGGTGTCGTGGGGTTACTACAACAACATGACCAAGCAGGAGCCGCCGACGGACTGGAGCATCCTGCCGGGCGAGGACACGTTCTTTGCGTGGCGCATGGCGGAGGGCCTCGGGATCGACGTGCCGCCGCTGCCGTTCGAGGACCGGTTCCACCTGCACGGCCTCGAGCCCGAGAAGGAATGGGGCGGCATGCGTTGGCTCCGCCTCGCGAGCCTCTACCCGGAAACGGTCGATCACGTGGATTACTACCGAAACGGGTCGCTCTACTACACAGGCTGGGACGAGCCGTTCTCGACGCACTACCGCTCCAACTGGGCGCAGGGGCCCGTACACGTGCGCCCCGACGACCGCGAGTGGAAGGCGGTCGTGCACCTGCGAAACGGTGAGGTCGTCGAGAAGATCGCGAACGTGTGACGGCAGGTGGGAGGATCATGCCGAAGCCGAAGGTTCTCGTCGAGACGCACTTCCGGGCGCTGGACTCCGTGTTCGCCCCGGAGCAGTTAGAGCGGCTGCGGTCGTTCGCGGATGTCGTCTGGGCGCGTGATGGGGCGATGCCGTCCGAGGATTACGTCGCCATCCGGGACGACGTCGAGGCCATCGTCAGCGGAGGATGGCGTCAGGGCGACGTGGCCGACTGGCCGCGGCTGCGGGCGATCATGGAAGTCGGCGGCCGGCACCCGAGCCCCGACGTCCTGGATTACGAGCACTGCTTCGCGCAGTCCATCCGCGTGCTGAGCTGCGCCCCGGCGTATGGGCCGTCCGTGGCGGAGATGGCGCTGGGGTTGGCCATCGCCGCAGGTCGGCAGTTGATCGATGGGCATGTCGCCATCACGCGCGGCGACGAGGTGTGGGGCGGCGCGGCGAACCTGACGTCGATCGGTCTGTACGACCAACCCGTAGGCCTCGTGGGGTTCGGTGGGCTGGCGCGATGCCTCATGCCGCTGCTCGCGCCGTTCCGCTGCGAACTCTACGCGCACGATCCCTGGTTGTCGGACAGCTACATCAGGCAGCGTGGCGCCGCGCCAGTGGAGCTGGACGAGTTGCTGGCGACGTGCCGGTTCATCTTCGTGTTGGCGATTCCGTCTACGGAGAACCGCGCCATGATCGACCGGGCGGGTCTCGAGCGCGTCACGGCGGACAGCGTGTTCCTGCTCATCAGCCGCGCGCACGTCGTGGACTTCGACGCGCTCACGGAGTGTCTCGTCGAAGGTCGGTTCCGCGCGGGCATCGACGTGTACCCGCGGGAGCCGCTGCCCCAAGACCATCCCATCCGAACGGCTCCGAACGTGGTGCTTTCCGCGCACAAGGCCGGGGGCACTCCGCGCGCGCTACGAGACATCGGGCGGATGGTCGTGGACGATTTGGAGGCCATCCTCAACGGACTGCCACCGACAGAGATGCAGGTCGCGCACCCGGAGATCGTCCGGCGGTTGCCGTAGGGCGCGCGCGCAGGACATGCGACACGCCGCGGGCGCTCCGATGTCGACGGTCATGCGTGAGCTAAGGAGGAGGAGCGACATGCGGGATTGGACCCCCACGGAACCGGACTTCGACGCGGCCTTCGCGAGAAGCGACGACCCGATGCTGGCGATGTGTATGGGGGAGATACCGGCAGTCGTGCTGCGCGGCGCATATGACGCGGCCCAGTGTCCCGCGTTGCTCCGCCGGTTCACGGACATGGGTCTGATGCGCGACGCGGAAGGGCTGATGCGCGGCGAGCAAGTCTCCAAGGACGCGCGAAGCCGCATCGACATCGGCACGAGCCTGGGCAATCGCGGCGCCGACAAGGAGCGCTTCCTACAACACGCCGAGGCGACGCATCACCTGTTCAGCTTCCTCTTCGACGGCTACGACAACCCGGTGGACACGATCTACGACGCCCTCGCGCGCCTTTCCGTCGGCAAGACGGTGAAGACCGCCGAGGAATCCGACGGACAGCGCTACGGCCCGGCGATCTTCCGCGTCCACTACGAAGGACACACGTACAAGCCGCATATCGACCATATCCAGCTCCGTGAAGGGCGCCTCGACTACGCCGTGCATCGGTATCAGCATCAGTTCGCAGGCGTCCTCTGCCTCCAGAACGACGCGATCGTAGGCACGGGAACGGAGGCGACCTTGCACGACTGCCTCTGGACGCCCGAGATCCAGCCGCACATCGCCGCCGGCACATTCCCGGAATACGCCGAAGCGAACGATGTCGGCGCGTGCAACGTGGCGTTGGAGGTGGGCGACCTCTACTTCTTCAACACGCAGCTGATCCACGAGGTACCTGCCGTGAAGGCGGAGCAGGCGCGGATCGTGCTCGCGGTGTTCATCGGGTACGACCCGGACATGGACGAGGTGTTCGTCTGGTCGTAGCCTCCGTCCCAGAGCGGCGACGCAGGTCGTTACTCGCCTGCGGGGCTCCAGCCCAGAGCGCGAAGCGTCGCCTCGCGTAGCTCCCGGCGGCGCGCGGCGCGTGGCACGTGGCCGAGTTCTTCGGGCGTCCGCAGGCTCCAGTACCGCTCGCCGACGTAGACCTCCATGTGAAGGTGCGCGCCGCCGTCCGTGCCTTCCTCGGACGTCCCGGTGTTGCCCACCGCCCCGATCTGTCGGTCGGGACCGACGTATTCGCCGAGTACCAGCGGCTCGACGCCGGAGAGGTGCGCGTAGACGCTGAGGACGGGCAGACCCGCCTCCGTATCGCCGTGGTATAGCCACACCTGGCGCCCGCGCAGCTTGTCGAGGATGTCGCCATGCCTCGGGTCCGCGGCGACGCCGTATTCGCCGGGGGTCGCGCCGACCGCCTGACATCGAGTGAGGATCGCGCGGCGGTATAGGGGCGTCATGCGGGTGTAATCCACGTCGGCGCGGATCACGAAGCCCGTCCCCACCGGATAGACCGGCTCGCCCGCGTCGACCCCGTAGAAGTCGGTCCCCTGATGGACGCCGTAGCGGTAGGGCCGGGGATCGCCCGGAGTGCGGATCGCGTCAGGAGTCAGAGGCGCTCGCACGGGGAGTCGCCAGAGGGATCCGAGGTCACTCGTGGTCGTCTTCGAGACGTCCGGTAGCGGCAGGTAGGCCGCGCGCATGCGGACCAGCGTGATCATGTCCGCAGCCTGGAAGGAGGGCCCGGCGAAGGCCTGGCAGCACCACGCCAGCGCAACACCCGCGAACACCACCCCTCGCGACGCCGTCATACGTCGATCTGTAGGCCGTCGTAGGCGAGTTCGATGCCGTCCGGAAGCGCGTCGTTCACGGTCGCGTGATCGACATCGTGTGTCATGTGGACGAAGTAGGTCTGACGCGCCCCGATCTCCTGCGCGACGGCCACCGCCTCGTCGATACTGAAATGCGTCGAATGCGGCCGCTCGCGTAGCGCGTCCAGCACCAGCACCTCGACGCCCGCCAACGCCTCCATCGTCTCGTCGGGGACGCTGTTGCAGTCGGTGCAGTAGGCGAAGTCCCCGATGCGGAACGCCGTCACGGGCAGCGAGCCGTGCATGACGATCATCGGGACGATCGTGCGGCCCAGAAGCTCGAACGAGCCGTTCATCTGCTCGAGTTCCAGCTTCGCCGTGCCGCCGCCCTCGGTCTTCGTCTGGAAGGTGTAGTCGAAAACGCGCCGGATACGCTCGTACGTGGCCGGGTCGGCGTATGCGGGGATGGGCCCGCCGCGGCGGAAGCAGAACATGCGTAGGTCGTCGAGGCCGTGAAGGTGGTCCGCGTGGGAGTGCGTGTAGAGGACGGCCTCGACATGCTTCACGTCGTGCCGGAGCATCTGCTCGCGGAAGTCGGGACCCGTGTCGATGACGACGTTGTTGTCATCCCAGGTCAGCATGGCCGACACGCGGCTGCGGCGGTTCTTCGGGTCGTCGGACTTGCAGATGTCGCAGTCGCACCCGATTACAGGGACGCCTGTCGATGTGCCGGTCCCGAGGAACGTCACGCGCATCGGGCCTGTCGATTTCTCGGTCGTCAATCGTCACCCCGTCCCGGTAAGCCCTACCCCGTGGCAGCGCGTCTGCGGCAGCGGGCCACGAGCCGTTCCAGCGCGTCGAGCGTCGCTGAGACGTCCTCGGCCGTATTGCCGCGCCCAAAGGAGAAGCGTAGCGTACCTCGCGCCAGATCGTCTCCAAGCCCCATCGCCTGCACTACGTGCGAGGGTTCCATCGAGCCGGAGGCGCAGGCGGACCCCGTCGAAAGGCAGATGCCCTCCAGGTCGAACCCGAGCACCAGGCTTTCGCCCTCAACGCCCTCGAACGACGCGTTCACCGTGCCGGGCAAAGCGTCCTCCGGCGAGTTCACACGGACGCCATCCACGCGGTCGCGAAGGCCGTTGACGAACGCAGACGCGAGGTCGCCTGCGAGACGGCGGCAGTCGTCCATGTCCCTGTGCGCGACTTCCAGCGCCCGCGCCATCCCGACGATCCCCGCGACGTTCTCTGTCCCGGCGCGCAGGTTGCGCTCGTGCGCCCCGCCGTGATGGAAGCGCGCTATGGGCGTGCCGTGGCGGATGTAGAGCGCGCCGACGCCCTTCGGCCCCCCGAACTTGTGCGCCGAGAGTGACAGCAGATCCATCCCCGCGGCCTTCACGTCGACGGGAGCCTTGCCCACCGTCTGCACCGCGTCCGTGTGGAAGAGCGCGCCACGCGCGTGCGCCAAGCTGGCCGCCTCGCGTATGGGCTGGATCGTGCCGGTCTCGTTGTTCGCGTGCATCACGCTGACGATGGCTGTGCCGGAGCCGACGGCGACGTCGAGGGCGTCCGTGTCCACGCGCGCGTAGGAGTCGACGCCGACGACCGTCAACGGGTGGTCCGTCCTGCCCAGGGCTTCGGCGGTTTCGAGGACGGCGTGGTGCTCGACCGCCGTCGTGACGATGCCGAGGCGGTCACGCGCCGCGGCCCCCGCCATAGCACCGCATAGCGCGAAGTTGTTGGACTCGGTCCCGCCGCTCGTGAAGATGACCTCCGACGACCGCGCGCCTATCAGATCGGCGATGGTGTCGCGCGCCACCTCGATGGCGTCGCGCGCCTCACGGCCGAAGCGATGCAGACTCGACGCGTTGCCGTGATGCGTGGTGAGGTACGGGGTCATGGCTTCGAGCGCTTCTGGGAGAAGCGGCGTGGTCGAGTTGTGGTCGAGATAGATGGTTCGCTTCAACGCGGCATTCCGTCGGTCGTGTCGTCAGGCGAGCTTCGTCCCGAGCTTGTTCTCGAGGAAGATGCGGTAGATGTCCTCGAACAGTCGCACGTCCGTGAGGGTGTCCGCGCCGGAGGAGTCGACCGGTTTTCCGGCCGCGACGCGTTCGATGAAGTGTTCCGCCTCGCGCTTGTACGCCCACGTCCACCGCGGCTTGGCTACGGGTCGCGAGATGACCTGCTCCTCGCCGGCGCGGTATATCTCGACCTCCGCGGGCGTGTTCTTCAGCAGAAGGGGCGGCGCCCACGTGTGGACCCACCCGTGGCGGAAGTATACCTGCGTGTGCTCGTCCCAGCGGTAGTGAGAGACGCCACCGGTTTCCAGCACGACGCGCGTGCCGGCCATGTCGAAGATCGTCACGCCCGAGTAGCCATCGTCGTCCAGGTCCACCACGCGGACGCGCACGTCGTCGCCGGCGTCGAGGAAGTAGCGCAGCAGATTCACGTTGTGCGTGTACTGCTGTAGGTAGCCGAGGTAGGGGCCGACCCACTCGTCGGGCAGCCACTCGGGAGCCACGGCGGGGGCACCGGGCATCTTCTCGTCGGTCGAATCCATTGGCGTGTCGAGGTTGCAGATCCAGTCGCCGCAGAATCCGTGGTTGCGGGCGTAGGTCTGATCGCCGAGTTCGCCGGTCTCGCGGAAGGCGCGGAGTTGGTCGCGCATGAGCACGTTTCCGGCGTCGTATCGCTTCATGTAGCCGACCATGAGGATCTTGTCGGCCGCCTCGGCGGCGTCGACCATCGCCTCGGCCTGTGTCACGGAGACGGCCATGGGCTTCTCCATGAAGACGTGCTTGCCCGCGGCGAGCAGGTCGCGGGCGATGTCGCCTTGCAGGGAGAACCCGGCGGATACGGCTACCGCGTCGATATCGGGGTCGGCGGCGAGTTCCTCGTGAGAGGCGTAGAGCGTCGGGATGCGCAGGCGATCGCGCACCATGCCGCCCAGCCTCGGCCGCACCTCGGCGATGGCGACGAGTTCACATTCCGGGATGCTGATGAAGTTGGGCAGATGCACCTTCTGCGCCATGAAGCCGCATCCCACATAACCCAGTTTGACCCGTTCGGCCATTGACCCCATACTCCCGGCCGCGTCGGCGGCGATTCGCGCGTCCAACCCGAGCGTCGCTACTGTACCTGAATCCGGGACGGTGTTCATCCGCCATCCGCCCGCCAGGATCTCGCCGGAGGCCCACGCCATGCCCACGAACGACATCCTCACGGCACACATAGCTCGCATGGAGTCGCGATACGACCCCGACGCGATGATGGTCACGGCCACGATCGGCGGCATCGGCTATCACACGGCGTTACCGCCGGGGACGCCCGTGCATCCGACGCGCGACTCGCTGCGCTACGCCCACGAGTTGTTGCTGAGCGAGTCGCCGGAGCATCGGACTCGGGCGCATGGGATCATCCGCAAGGTGATCTCGCTGCAAGACACGAACCCCGACAACCGCACGTACGGCATCTGGTCGTGGTATCTCGAAGAGCCGCTGGAGGACATGCGTCCGCCCGACTGGAACTGGGCGGACTTCCTGGGCGCGATCCTGGCGACGATCCTCGCGAGGATTCCCGAGCGCGTGCCCGATGCGCTCGCGGGCGAGATGAAGGCGTCGTTGGCGCACGCGGCGGCGGCGATCGTGCGACGCGATGTCGGCCCCGGGTACACGAACATCGCCATCATGGGCGGCGGCGTCACTGCGGCCGCGGGAGAGTTGCTGGGCGACGCGTCTCTCTCCACCTACGGCCGCGAGCGGCTTGGGAAGAGCGTCGAGCACGCGGCGTATCACGGCAGCTTCAACGAGTTCAACAGCCCGACGTACACATTCGTGGCGCTCGAGGAACTGGAGCGCGCGTTGGCGATCGTGAGCGACCCCAAGGCGCGGGAACACGCCGAGGCGTTGCGACGGTTCGCGTGGGAGTCGATCGCGACGTACTACCACCCAGCGACGGCGCAGTTCGCCGGGCCGCAGAGCCGCGCCTATAGCGACTGGCTGCCCGCGTCGACGGTCGCGAAGCTCGTGCGAGGCACGGGCCTGGCCCTGCCGTACCGAGCGGGCGATGGGTCGTTGGTCGCGCCCAAGCCGGGCGCCGGGGAACTGCCGCTGTTCCCATCCCTGCCTTGCCCCGACGACATCCTCCCACGCTTCGAGGCGCTGCCCGAGACGCCCCACGAACGGCGGCGGACTTTCATACGGGAGAAGGACGAATCGCGGTCGACCACCGGCGTGACGTGGTTCGACGAGGACGCGTGTCTCGGGTCGATGAACCGTGGGTATTTCTGGACGCAACGCCGCGTGCTCCTCGGGTACTGGCGCACGGAGGAGGACGCCGCCGTGTGCCTGCAGCTGCGATTCCTGCACGACGGGCGCGACTTCGCGTCGGCGACCGTCGAGAACGCCCAGGCCGGCTCCGCCGTGTTGACACGCTTCGGCACGCGCCCCGACGGCGGCGACTGGCACAGCCACCTCGACCGGCCGGAAGACGGCGTGTTCCACGCGGAGTCGTTCCGCGCGCGGTATCAGCTTCAGGGCGTCGGCGTCTCCGCGCATCAGCTCACCGATGCGACCTTCGCCCTGCGCGCTGGGTCGCGCGAGGCTATCGTGCACGCGCTACCGGGCGTGTTCTTCGGCCATGATGTGCGGTGGCAACTCGGGCGCGAGGGCGACGTCGCCTACGTCGACGCCGTGTGCTACGAGGGCGAACGCGCGCCGTTCGACTTCCATCACCCCGGCCCTGTGCGTGTGGGCGCGGGACTGCACGTGCGTCACGTCGACGGGAACGGACAGGTGACGGCTCCCCACGCATCCGACAACGCAGGGGGCATGTCGCTGAGTTGGGCGGCGCACGGCCTCGCCATCGACTGATCGCTGGCGCAGGGCGTTACCGGGCGCTAATCTCCCTTCAGGAGGCGGCAGCATGGTTGAATGGCAAGCGGCTAAATACGCCCCGCGCCCGCAGGACGCGGAGTGAGGTATCCCCGCAGATTCGGCCCAGGCCCGCCCTCGGTTCGGCATGCCGACGACCCACAAGACAGCAGCTAGTCGTCCTGTGCGGACTTTGCGTAGTGTGACAGGCCGATGCTTCAGGCGTCTCTAGAGTCACACCCCGCGGCAAAGGAGACGACCGCCATGGCACGCCCGAACAGCTTCGACGACACCGTGCTATCGCAACTGCCCCGCATACGCGCGATAGGCCGTGGTCTTCTGCCGCAGGCCGCGGACGTGGATGACTTCGTGCAGGACGTGATCGTGCGCGTTTACCTCAAGCGCGGGCAGTTGCGCGACGAGGGCCGCCTACCGCAGTGGATTGCGGCGATCGCGAGCAACGCGGCGCGCACCGGGAGGCGACCGAGACCCCCGCTGCCGGCCATGGCGATTACGCTCGATGTCGCCTCGGGCCCGACTCCAGTCGAGCATGTCGAGTCCGAGGAGCGCTGGAGCCACGTAGTCCACGCGCTCAACCAGCTAAGCGACGCGGACCGGGAGCTGCTCACCGCGCACTACATCGACGAGAAGGATCGCCAGGAGACCCGCCGCCAGTTCGGCTACTCGTACACAGGACTCACGACGCGACTACACCGCGCGCGGCGACGTCTCCGCCGCCAGCTGCGGGGCGTTCTCGGCTTGGCAGCCACGGCCACGGCTGGCGCATCTCGGCGTGCGGAAGGCTTCGCGCCTGCCCCTGTCGCCACGGGTGGTAGCGGCGCCGTGGTTGTCCACGCGCTCGTGGCCGGAGTGATATGGCTGATGCTCGCCCATGGACCTTCCGCCGGAGAGGGTCCACAGCGCACTGCTGCGGTGTCGCTGATTGGTCTGGAGTCCGGGGAGCGGGTCGGGCCGCCGTCGGTTGGCAGCCTCGCATCCGGCGAGACCGTGGCAGCGGCGCCCCTCGCCAGCCTGGCGTCCGACGGGCCCGAGACCGAAGACCCACCCACGCTAGCCGACGGATCGGATCGGCGTGGGGCTGGCGACGCAGGCTATGCGCACCTGGGTGAGGGCAATTACCTTGCCGCGAGCAGCCCTCTCTTCGACTACGTGGGCGAGGAGGGTCTGACGATCGAGGGTTGGTACTACTTTGAGGAGACTCCGCAGCTACGCGAGCGGTGGGTTCTGCTGCACAAGGAGGGCAGCTACTACATGGAGTACTGGGGCCCCGACAACCCCCTCAATGTCGGTAGGTCAGGGCATAGCCCGAGCCTAGTCTATGGCACGGGTAGAGGGCTAAAACACAAAGGTCGTGGCGGGATCCCGCCAGTGCACGGTTGGATTCACATAGGTCGGCAGTTCTTCCGCTCGCGGCAGGTGGTCGACGGCAATGGCGGCCCCCAAGACGAATACCACTGGCACGAAAGCGTGGTTATGAGCCTTGGCGCCATCACGCACGACACCGTCTCGGCGCTCAAGCTCACACAGCGAGACGGCGGATCGGATGTCGCGACCCTGTCGAAGCTCCCTCGCTCCAACTCTCACCTGGTCATCGGCGCCCGTCTACTCGGAGGCCGCGTTGACGTGAAGCCTCGTCAGAACAGGACGGTTGGGCGGATTCGCGGGCGCATCGGCGAGGTCCGAGTGTCGAGCGCTACGCGATACGCGCGGAAGGAGTTTCCCTCGGCGGGCGAGGAGTATCGTTCGGGGAGCGTGCCCGGTCGGTTCGAAGTGGACGAACACACCATCGCGCTCTGGCACTTCGACGAGGGCCCCGGGGCCACCGAATACGCCGATGCCTCCGGCGCCGGTCACACTCTCTACCTCATGACCGCCGACGACTAGCGCAGCGCGCGCCTGCCCTGGCGGCGGCCCGTGACATCCGACACGGAGGACGAACGGGTCGTGTCGCTGACTTGGCCGGCCCATGGCCTCTCCATCGACTGACTGACGGCCGTCGCTGGCGCGGACAGGTTCGCGGCGCTAACCTCTCATCAGGAGGCTTGCGCATGATCTATGCAAGCGCGGTGACGTTGGCGATGCTACGCCGGAAGCGGCAGCTCGCAGACGACATGATGAGACGTCGGACGCAGGAGCGTGGCGGAAAACCTCCACCGGCCGCCTACTATGGACGAGAGTATCGCTACCCGCCCAACTATTGGCGGTTTATAGCGAACGAGTTCCGGCTCTTCGCAGGGGTCTTGGGGCGTGTCGCGTGCCGCGTACGGGGCCGCTGAGGACGATCGCGCAGCGAATCCCGCGGTCCGGCTGGGCAGCCCCGCGCCGGCCGGAGCAGGCACACAGTTGCGTTTTGCTGAGGCGCCGCTCTTCGGCTCGGTCGGGGATCTGGTCGCGGAATACACGCGGCACGGGCGGTTCCGAGATGTCGATCCCGCGGCCGCACAGGGGATCTGGGCGTCGGCGCACAGGATGACGTCGCTCCTGCTCGCCTACCCGGGCTTCCCGTGGGCAGAGCGGGCGCCTCGCGCGCGTGAGGGACGCCCCTTTCGTCAGAGTGGAGATGTTCAACGACCGCTCGGCCGGTCGGAACGGGGTGGACGTCGACTCCCTTCCATTGCCGGGATCGGCCCATACTGCTGTGGTAAGCTCCTCAGATAGGGGTCGAGCACGGCGATAGGAGCGATCGTTGAATCCAGTGCGATCGACTTCGTAAGCAACCCCATCGCCGCCTCGAAGTCACCAGCCAGAGCGTTGGTTCTGGCCAGCCCATAATACGCACGCGCGTTCTCCACACCGAATGCCAAAGAGCGGCCGTACGCTTCTTCGGCCTCCCCTGGCGCGTCCGTGTAGAGATAGCAGTCACCCAGAACGCGGCAGGCCACGGAATACTGACGCGCGTACCCGCCGTCCCTCGGAGCCACGCCCACGACGTAGTCCAGATCAGAGATGGCTGCTGCATACTCCCCAGCCTGGTAGTGACTCCAACCATCCTTGAAGAGTCCCCACGAATCCGCCCACCTCTCGTTACGGACGTAGTATCGGATCGCTACCTCCCGAGCGATACGCACGGTGAAGACCAAGAGCACCACCACAGCCACACATGTTAGACCATACAGCGCCTTTGATCTGCTGAACCCGAGCTTGCGTAGCCAAACACTGGCGCCCACCGCGTGCCATCTCCTTCTGGCGTTGGGATCCTGTGTGGAGACGTGCCGTCGCGCAGCACACGACCACCTCCACACGTCCCAATCTGTCATTTCGGACCAACGATACTCTACGCTCGCCGTTCCGCAGCCGCTTCTCGGCGTCTCGCCGCCCGGGCGTCGCCCTTCTCGAGTCGTCTCAGCACTATCTGCGCAAGCGCGCGTGCCGTCTCATCGCCAAGCGTCTGGGCTTCCTGGACAAGGACTCGGCTCTGTTGCGGGCGGGGCTGGGGCGGGTGGTAGCGTACACAAGCACGGCCGCTGGCACGTCGCTCGGTTCCGTGTAGCGGTCGCGCCCCGCTACGCCGCTCAAGGCGGCGACCACGCCTACACCGAATCGATGGTCTGCGTGCCGACTCGCCCGCTCGATAGCGTTCAGTCCCCGTCTGTCGTCCAAGTGTCCCAGCGCGTGAACGATAGTGTCAACGTAGCCCACATCCCTGACCTTGAGAGCGCCAGATTCCTCCGTCAACCGTGTGTTCGGCCATGAAAAGATCGAATCCAAGAGCCCCGGATTCGACTTGCCCGTTCTGCCCAGGCCTTGTACCGCGCGGCGCGCCACAGTCACATCCGAGCCATCGGCCATTGCGACTAATAGCGGCACGCTTCCTGGCACGGCCAGAACCCCACTGCGACGGGGTCGAGGAGGCCGCTCGTGGCGCCTTCTGCTCCGGGCCCACCATATACACTTAGACATTCACGCGTTAACCGGCGCGATCCGTCTGCACGGCCGGAACACGCCGGGATCAGCCGTCTCTGGCTTCCTGGGATTCCGCGCGAAGGCGCATGACCTGCCGCACGGGAGCCTTCCTCGGCTCGCTCTAGCGATTATCGGCGCGCGACCGGAGCCACTAGGGCGACCGTCCCCGCCTCGCGCACGGAGGCCCATGCGAAGTCGCCGCGTGGATCGACGCCGGATTCGGAGCACGGCAGCCACGCTCCGTCACCCCAATCCCAGCGATGCATCCGAAGCAGGAGTTCGTCGGCCACGCCGGCCGCCCGCAACTCCGCGTCCGAGTAGTACAGCCTGATGGTGACCGGCCACTCGATCCCGTCTTCCGCGATGTCCGTCGCGAAGTCGATCCACCGGCCGACGATCGTGGCGTCCGTCGCCAGATCCGCGCCGGGGTTCTGCGGGAATTCGGCCAGATAGACGCGGCCCGACCCGTCGCTGTTCGTCGCGATGGTGACCTCTGCGTTGGCTTCGCAGCGGGCGTCGATGCGGGTGGTGGTTCCCGCGTCTACGGATTCGGTCCACTTGAGCGCCGGCCGGGCCGCCATCCACGGATCGAAGCGGACGCCATCGCGCAGCCCATCGCCACGCCCACCGACGTTCAGCGATGCGTGCTGCGGCCCGCTGCGATCTCCCCACCAGTTGAGCGTCGCGTCGATCTCTATCGCAGCCTCACTGTCGATGCCGGCGGTCTCGTTCCGAGCGATCGCGTTGCCGTACAGCCGGTTCCCCGACAGGTCGCCGACCCGGACCCCTCCGGTCTCGTGTGTGCCGATCGAGAAGCCCACCCGGTTCATCGTGACGGAGTTGTACAGCGCGCGGTTGTTCTTCGAGTTCTCGAACGTCAGGCCTGCGTGCTCGTTCGAGCGGATCGTGTTGTCCAGGAGGAGGTTGTCGTCCGACGAGAGCAGATCTATGCCGTTGCCGTTCTCCGAGACGACGTTACTCGTGAGGGTGTTGCCGTGACTGCCATCGCGCAAGACGATGCCCCAGTCCGCGCTGGAGCCACTCACGACGTTGCCGTCCAGCGTGTTCCGCGTGGAAGACTGCATGTAGATGCCGGGTTGGCCGTTCGCCACGCAAGAGTTGCGCGCGAGGACATTGCCGGTCGACGTGCGTAGGAATATGCCCGTGTGCCGGTTCCCATCGCACGCATTGTCCTCGATCACGTTGTCGTCGCTCGCCTCTTGCAGCTTGATTCCGTGATCGGCGTTCGAGTGGCAGATGTTGCCTCGGAGCAGATTGCGACTGCTCGCCGGGTTCAGGTAGATGCCCCCGTGGCCATCGTTGGAGTGGCACTCGTTGCGCTCGATGGTGTTGTCGTCCGAGCGACGAACGTAGATGCCGTCGACGGCGTTGCCGTGGCAGATGTTGCCCTCGACCACGTTGCCGTGCGCGACGTTCAGGAAGATGCCGATGGCGTTCCCCGTGACGACACAGTCGGTGATCGTGCAGCCCGTGACCTGCTCTAGCCTGATTCCGGCGTCGCCGCCGTCGAAGGGCCCGGCGTAGCTGGCGCCGGAGTTCGTGACGGTGAACCCGCGCAGGCTGACGCCCTCCGACGCGATGCGGATGACGTCGCCGTCCCCTGTGCCGACCACGCTCGTTGTTCGCGCGTCCTCGCCGATCAGCGCGACGGGTTTGCCTAGCGTTAGCGCCTCGGCGTAGGCGCCCGCGTGGACGAGGATGACGTCGCCAGCCGCGGCTCTTTCCAGGGCCGCCCCGATAGTGCGGATGGCGGTCGCTTCGGAACGCCCGTCGTTTTCGTCGGCTCCCCGTTCGCTCACATGGAAGGTGGGTGGCTCCTCCGCGGCGAGTGTCGACGTCACTGTCACGGCGCTTGCTACGATGAGATACCCAACGGCAGCCAATAGCACTCGTGGGTTCATTCGCCGTCCAATCGTGTCTCCGGTGAACGCGCAGTGGGCCGATGCGATGAGCCGAGGGGCGCGATCGCGCCGAGAGCGTCACACGCCTCGAAGTAGGAATAGCCAGGCCGCCCGCTCATATAGGAGGGACCACGTAGCGGGCGATGCGGCCGTACGCCAGCCGACGGAGTGGTAAGTCAGATCGGCGCGCATGTTCGTGTGGGTTGGCGTGACGAAGCCCGCCCGTCGGTACGCGCGCCGTGACAGAAAGCGCTTCCACGGTCTGCCGTTCGACGTGCTGTCCATGACGCAGACGTTTGGGTAGCCAGGCCTCTCGTACATGCGCCGACGGTAAAGGCGAACAACGCTCGGGCCCGCGGCTCACACTTCTCGGAGGCGTGCCGCCGTCGTGTGGTATGCTTGGACACGAGGACATCCCAGCGAAGGGACGAGCGCATGGCGACGGAGCTGGAACAGGTGATCCGTGGCATCGAGAAGCTGACTCCCTCGGAGCAGCGACAGGTGAGAGATGCTCTGGACGACCTCCTTAGGCCGCCAGACGAGCCGACAGCCCTCCAGCAGAGGCTGATGGAAGCCGGTCTGCTCCGACACATCGGAAACGCTCGCCAGCGCGCGGAACATATCCGCAGCTTCGAGCCGGTGGAGTTGGGTGGAGAACCCGTCTCACGACAGATCGTCCGCGAGCGGCGGTAGTGCCTACGTACTTCGTCGACAGCAGCGCCTTGGTGAAAGCCTACGTCGCCGAGCGCGGCTCGCGCTGGGTACGTGACCTTCTCCAGTCCGCCGAGCTCGGCGACATATACATCGCCGTGGTCACCCCTGTGGAGGTCACCGCCGCCCTATCGAGGCGTTCCCGTGGAACCGACGACCTATCTGCCAAGGCCCGGGCCGGCGTCCGGCAATTCCGCGAGGCGTTGGATGCTCGCGCGTATTCCCTGGTCGAGCTCGTTCCGGCGACAATCGATAGCGCGATGCATCTCGCGGAAACCTACCATCTCAGGGGCTACGACGCCGTGCAGTTGGCTTGCGCGCTCGCGGTTCGTCGCATGCAGCAACGAGGTGAGGAACCCCTCCTCCTTCTATCCGCCGACATTGAGCTGAATGCCGCAGCGTTGCAGGAAGCGCTGACGGTCGAGAACCCGGATGACCACGGCTGAGTCCTCCGAGGCAAGGGCGATGCCGAGAGCGGGAGCCGCTGCGTCGCGCGGGGATCTGCGGTGACCGGTCTACCGTCCCGGGACTCTAGAACTCCTCGGAGCCTGCCGCGCGGAAGTACACCGTCGTGAGCAGCACGACGATCGCCATGAGCACGCACCCCGCCGCCGACCCGAACGGCCAGTCGCGCACCGTCTTGAACTGAAGCTCGATAAGCTCCCCCAGCATCATGGACTTCGCGCCACCGAGCAGCTTCGGCGTGACGAACGCGCTCGCGCTGGGGATGAACACCAACACGCTCCCCGCGACCACGCCCGGCATGCTGAGCGGCAGCGTCACCTTGCGGAACGCAGTGAAGGGCGTCGCGCCGAGGTCCTGCGCCGCCTGCACCAACGAACCGTCCAATCGCTCCAGCGTGACGTAGAGCGGCAGGATCATGTACGGCAGATACCCGTACACCAGGCCGATCACCACCGCCGCGTCCGTGCCGTACAGCACGAAAGACTCCATGCCGAGCCGCTGCGCGAGCGTGTCCAGCAAGCCGCCCTTCCACAGGATGAAGCGCCACGCGTACGTGCGTATGAGGAAGTTCGTCCAGAACGGAAGGACCACGAGCAGGAGGAGAGTGTTCCGCCATCGCGTGGACACACGGGCAAGGCCGTACGAAAACGGGTAGCCGATCAGCAGGCAGAGGGCCGTCGTCGCCACGGCGAGCCACAACGACCGCGCGATGATGACGATGTAGCTCGGGGGGAACTCACCGGCGAGAGAACGCCCTAGGCGCAGGTAGTTCCCTATCTGCGCCGTCCACGCCACGGAACCGTCGGCAGCGCGCGTGAGGAAGCTGTAAAGCACCACCAACGCGATGGGGGCGAGGAAGAACACGACGAGCCAGAACATCGCGGGGAACAGCAGGACCAGGTAAGGATGCGTGGTCGCCCAACGCGGCGGCTTTACCACAACACACGCTCCAGGAACGCCTGCGTGCGAGGATGCTCGGGCGAGCGTAGGACGTCGCCCGGCGCGCCCTGCTCGACGATCGCGCCCTCGTCCATGAAGATCAGGCGCGTGCCGACCTCCTCCGCGAAGCGCATCTCGTGGGTTACGACGAGCATCGTCATGCCCTCGTCGGCGAGCTGCTTCATGACGATCAGCACCTCGTGGACCAACTCCGGGTCAAGCGCGGAGGTCACCTCGTCGAACAGCATGACCTTCGGCGTCATCGCTAGGGCGCGCGCGATGGCGACTCGCTGCTGCTGCCCACCCGACAGCGTGCTGGGGTACGAGTCGATCTTGTCCGCGAGGCCGACCTTATCGAGCAACTCCGCGGCACGCTCCCGGCTGACGGTAGGGGCGACGCCACGCACGAGTCGCGGGGCCAGCGCGACATTCTCGACCGCGGTGAGATGACCGAACAGGTTGAATCGCTGGAACACCATCCCGACCTCGGCGCGGACGGCGTTGATGGTCGCCTCGTCGTCGTCCAGCGGCACGCCGTCTATGGCGATGGTTCCGGCGTCGGGTCGCGTCAGGTAGTTCAGGCAGCGCAGGAGCGAGGACTTCCCCGACCCGCTGGGCCCAATGACCACCAGCCGCTCGGATGGCTGCACGTCGAGGTCCACGTCGCGCAGGACTACGAGGCGGCCGTAAGCCTTACGCAGCCCGCGGACTTGGATGATCGGGTCTTGCACGAGCCTGTCTGCGCTCCAATGCGCGGGCCAACTGCGACAGCGATAGGGTGAGTACCAGGTAGATGACCGCGACCATGATATACACGGCGAACGTATCGTACGTGGCCGCGACCTCCAAGCGCGCCCGCTGCGTGATCTCCTCGATCCCGATCACGGCGGCGAGTGAAGTGTCCTTCAGAAGCGCGACGGCTTGGTTCACGAACGCGGGCAGGACGTTGCGAAGCGCCTGCGGCAGCACGATGTGCCACAACGTCTGACGACCCGAGAGGCCGAGCGCCCTGGCCGCCTCTCGCTGGCCGACATCCACCGACTCGATCCCGGCGCGGAACACCTCGGCCATGTACGCGGCATAGCACATGCCGAAGGCGAACACCGCCAGCCAGAACGTCGGAATCTGGCCGAAGTCGCGGAGCAGACCTGGCAGCGCGAACGCCATCAGCAGGAGTGTGACCAGTAGCGGGACGCCGCGCAGCACCTCGATGTACGCGGTCGCTGCCAGACGCAACGGAGCGTGGCGGGATAGTCTCGCGCTCGCGAGGATCAGGCCGAGCGCCAGCCCCAGAATCAGCGAGCACACCAGCAGCGCCACCGTGAGCCACAGTGCGCCGAGGAAGTAGAACAGCCTGTCCGCCACGTTGCCCTTCCCGCGCGGGAAACGCGTACCGTCTTCCGTTGCGAGGGGAAGGGATTGCGGTGGCCCTCCGCCGCGCGCTCTCGACGCGGCCATTGTGCCGCGTCACCACGCGGAGCGCATGTCGCGGCGGCGTTCGTCGTTGGCGCTGACATTGCGGCGCCATGTGCGAGCCGGATCTATGTGTCAGAAGCGTCATATGTGCCCCAAGCCAGCCATCACGGGGCCTTGCGCCTGACGGATCGATTACGCATCCGTCAGACATCTGTCCACCGAGGGCGCCGCGCCCGACGGTTGGGCGGATCGCGGACACATTAGGAGCCAATCCGTCAGCCGCGAATCCGGGCTAGCGCAGGCCTCGGGCACATAGGACACATATGACGCATAGAGCAGGTCGCGCGCATACCCCGATGCGCCCTGCCCGGGCGCGCCGCCTCGTGGGGATCGCGCGAGGTCGAAGGGGCCGTTCGCGTCGGGCGACCGCCGCGCCTGATCGGCCGATGCGCCGTGCAGCATGTGTGCGACGGATTCCCGGTGTTCGTGCGACAAGGCTCGTGCCTCCGTAGCGCTGTCGGCTTCGCCGTAGGAGGAGAAGCTCCGGGTGGCGGACGCGTGATAGTCCCTACTTACTACCATAGGCTAGCGCAGGGAGGGGTGGTCGGTTCAACGCGAACCTGGCGAGGGGCGCGGAGGGGCGCCCGGGCCCACGCGACCTCCGACAGGACCACTATGGCCGGCCACTAATCGATGGCGAAGACGACCTGCACCGTCACGGTGAGTTCCAACTCCCCGGGTTCGATGGGCACGCCACCGTCCGACGCGGCGGCGTCGAAATCGCGCTGTGACGTCGGATTGCCTACCGACTGCTCCGTGATGCTCGTCGCCGCGCCCAGCGTGACGCCGGCGGCGTCGGCCATGACCTGCGCGCGCTGTCGGGCGTCCTCGACCGCCTTCACGCGCGCCTCCTCTCGGAGCGGGTCGGGGTCGTCCACGGTCAGGGTGAAGCCATGGACGCTGTTCGCGCCCGCGTCCAGGGCCGCCTGTAGCACGTCGCCGACGGCGTCGATGTCACGCATCGTGAGGGCGACTGTGTTCGTCACCTGGAAGCCCACGACATTGTCCGGCCCCTCCTGACGATAGTCGCGTTGAGCGGAGACCGTGAAGCCGGACGTGCCCACGTCTTTGTCGTCGACGCCGGCCTTCTTCACCGCATCGATGATCTGCGAGGCCTTCGCGTTGTTCTCCGCCAACGCGGGGCCTACCTCTTCGTCGAACGTCTCGACCCCGAGCTGCACGCGGGCTATGTCGGGATCGGCCGTGACCTTGCCCGTGCCCGAGACGCGTATGCCTTCCAGACCCGTGTCCGTCGGCACGTCAACCTGCGCGCATCCGATCACCTGCGCGCCTCCGAGCGCGATAGCCAGCGCCGCCGCAATCAGCGCAACCGTTCTCATTGCCATTGCCCTTCTCCAGCCGAGCTTTGCGTCGCGACGGCGAACACGGTCACCGAATAGGAACCGTCGGCCCCGATACGGACGCGCGCGCCCGCCGTGGCCGTCGTCGCGGTCAGCTCGATGCCTTTGCCTGCTTCCGTTCGTCGCGCGGTCAGCGTGTCTTCTCCGAACGTCTGACCATCGCCCAAGACTCGAATCGCGTTTGCCGACATCCCTTGAGGCATGTCATATCCCGCGGCCGCGGCGTATGCGGCGGTGATCGTCCACGCCAGCGCGTCATCGTCCGCCGCGATGGAGGCCTTTGCTTCCTCAGCGGCCGCCAGCAATGCAGCCTTCAGGCGCTCCTGCTCCTCGCGCAAGTCCGCCCCACTGGGATCCTCCGGGGCGTAGCGGGTGGCCAAGACGATGACCGTGGCTAGAACGACGACAAAGCCGATCGTGATTACCAATGCCAGCCCGCGCACGTTCCGGGCGTGGGTGAGATCCTCGACGTCCTCGACGTGGTGCGGGAGAACGGTGTCATGGGACATCGCCGCGGTAGCAGCAGCGAGCAGCAGCGCCAGGGTCAGCGCCGCGCGCGCTCGCCTTTGTGTGGAAAGCGCCATCGTGGAATCCCTACGAGGCGAGTTCAGGCAGGGCGGCTGGCGGGCGTCAGTCGTGCACGCGCGTGGTACCCGGCCACCATCAATGTACATGGTAGCGCCAGTGTCGTAGGAGGCGCCGTGCGTGGGCGTCCGTCCGGGCCGCGATGTGGCTACCTCGTCCGCCAGGGCGCCGTCTCCGCTCGCCTTTCGACGTGGGCCACCCAGACGTTCCGTGTGCATGCCGTGAAGCGGGTCGACATGCTTGGGGTTCCGGGGAGTGCGGCGCCGGCGTGTCGGCAACGTACCGACGGCGGCGGATGCCAACATGCCGGATCGGGGCGGTCCTACCTGCGGGCGGCCGCTCGCTGCACTGTGGCGCCCCGTTGGCGTCTGGACGGCGGCGATAGGGTCACTTACTGCAGTGGGCCTGCTACACGGACATACCAATATGGTATACGTTCCATATATGTATATATGATCTTTAATATGTAGTGCTGCGCTCCTATATCTAGGCCGCAAGTGGGCATGCGCCTTCAATCCGTGAGGAGAGACCATGGCTACGAGAAGACAGGCTGTCGGATGGGTGTTCGTCTGCGCGCTCGTGTGGGCGGCGGGATCGGCGCACGCGATCGAGATACTTGCCATGGAGCCGTACATAGGCTCCAGCTACGACGTCGTGAGGGGCATTCCCCACACGCACTTCGCCCACACCGATAAGACATTCGACAAACTTAAATGGTGTTGTGTCGGCAAACTTCTAGGCGTGACCTACCAGCCGACTCCCGAGAGCGAAGACACGATGGCCATGTTCACATATGCCTACGAGGAGTGGGGCAGCGTCAACGGGATCGACGCCTGGCTGCGAGTGAAGGCATTCAAGGGTACCGAGAGCGTCGGCGCCGGCTACTGGGTGAAGCACTGGGCCAATCTCGGTAGGAGGGCGAGCGAGTCGGTAACGATAACCGAGGGATTCAGACCGGGGGAGAACGCCACCTTCAGCATGACGTACACGGTCCCGAACTCCAACTACAGAATCCTGAGTCTCCAATACATGTATGATGGGGAGGTGTACGCGGAGTACGATGGCGGCAGCGGGACATCGCAAGGCACCCTCTACGTCCAGAACCTCCCGGTGCCCTCGAATCCAGAGGCGATGGAGTGGATCGCTGACGCTGTGGTGATGGTGTGGGAGCTCACCATGGAGATCAGAGCACGTCAGTCACAGATTGAGGGAAGGTGGTGGACGCATGGTACCGTCACCGCGAACCTCGCATGCAACGCCGACCTAACCCCCTTGGGCACGTGGGTGGACGAGGAGAACTGGAGCATCCCCTACAAGAACCGTGGCCAGGCCAGGTGGGACCCGAAAAACCCAGAGGAGTATAACGACTCTGACGGCCGGGACACGGACACTGAGGGAGATATCGAGTTCCCCGTAGTACCTACCGATCTCGAGATCAAGGTGAAGGCCGTATCGGCTGCCAGTCTCCACTACCACGACGGCTCCGAAGTACTTAAGTCAGTGATCTACACCCAGGAGACCACGCCGGTAGAGCTCTCGTTGCCATCGGCGCGCGACAGGTGGTGGATTTTCTCTAGGCAACCCACGGGATCAGGCGGCACCCACTTGATGCAAGGGGTGGTCCAATAGTACCACCGGCGTACAGGCCCATCGGCCGCCGCCGCCGATGGGCTTCTTCCGCGAGGGTTGCGCATGAGAATCGGCATCACACTGGTCATAGCGGGATGGGTGGCGGCTGTGTCAAGTGGAGATGACCACGTAGGGCTTGCCTGGCGTACCACGTTGTCGCCGGATGGGGAGTCCTTGGTGTACGTAGCGGAACGTCGCGTCAGCGGCGTCAGTGAGTATACCCTGACCCTGATGGAGCAGCTCCAGGAGGGATATGCGGGTGTCACATACAGTCTGACACCGCGATACACGCACATCGTAGAGGCGCCGTCAGGGGACGCGATTGCCTACTTCGCGCACGACTCCGCCCTTCACTCGCCGCTCTGCGTATATGGACAGACCCGCAGGTGGTCGCATCCGTACCCGGCCGTCTCGTTGGCAACGCGCGCGCAGGGTACCGTCATCCAGTGGTCGCGTGACGGTAGATTCGTGCGGTGCCGTATTTCCGACAGCAGAGGCGGCCGCCCGCTGGCGTGGCGCGTTGGCGTAGCCGCCGGGAGCCTCGTAAGGAAGGCCGCCGCGGCCGACGCCAAATGGGTCCGCCGCGGCACGGCCCCGAGCGACCTCCCTTCCTTCATGACGCAAAGACAGCCGGCGATTTCTCGCGAGATGCCTATCGTGTGGGGACACGACTCCAAAGCTGTCTATGTTGCGGACGAGGAGGGCGTGTGGCGCGTGACGCTAGGCGAGCCGTTCATGCCTGTGTGGCACAAGGTTTGCGCAGCGTCCAACATCCAGGCGCTGGCGATGTCGCCTTCGGGGAACACCCTTGTCGTGGAGTCGGGTGTTGAGGAGGAGCGCGAAGTCCACGAGCTGACGCTGTCTGCCGACGACGTTGAGGTCCGTCACGTCATCTCCGGTTGGGGAGTCACGTTCGCGGACGGTGAGGACATGTACTTCTTTGCGAACTACAAGGGTTACTACGTAGTGCGCCCGGGAGAGAAGCCCAGGGAAATCCGATGGGCCGCGCGCCGGCGATGACCAAACGGGGCGGAAGAGGGTTCCGCGATCGGATGCGCAGAGGCGGTTGCGGCGCAGCCGTCATGCGTTCGGTCGTCGCCCCGGTCGTCGCCCCGGTCGTCCTCGTGCTTAGCATGTGCGTCTGGTTCTGGATCTGATGTAGATCCACGGCGTCCTGCCTGAGGCGCGCCAACTCCCGCAACGGCGCCCTCCTTACATCGCGGGCGCCATCTACCCGACCGACATGCCCACCCGCCCGCCATCGACATGGATGGTCGTGCCGGTGATGTAGGAAGCGTCGTCGCTGAGCAGGAAGGCGATGGCCGCGGCGACCTCCTCCGGGCCCGCGAGCCGCTTCATGATGCACGAGTTTATCCGCGTCTCTTCCATTTCCTTCTTGCGCGCTTGCGGGTCGGGAGCGCCGCCGAAGTGCATCTCCGTGACGATATACCCCGGCGCCACGGCGTTGACCCGGATGCCGTGGTCGACGAACTCCGCCGCCATCGTCTTGGTGACGGACACGAGCCCCGCCTTGATGGCGTCGTAGACCCATTGACCGCGCCGACCGACGAACCCGCCCTCCGACGAGACGTTGGCGATGGAGCCTTCGCCCTTCTTCAGCAGCGGCAGCACGTGCTGGGTCATCAGAACCCAACCTCGGAGGCCGATGGCGGTCTCCGGCTCCCAGTTGTCCACCCATTCGCCGCTCTCGATGGTCCCCTGGCGCAGGATGGCGGCGTTGTTCACGAGCATGTGCAGCGCGTCGAATTGCTCGGCCACGGCGCGACCGGCCGCGCGGACGGCGTCGTCGTCGGCGAGATCGACCTCTAAGCAGGTCGCCGCGCCGCCCGCCTGTCGGATGTGGGCGACGGCTTCGTTCGCCATGTCGGCGTTGCGGTCGGCGATGATTACCTCGGCCCCTTCGTCGGCCAGGCGCTCCGCCGTGGCGCGACCGATGCCTGACGCGCCGCCCGTCACCAAGGCAGTCCTGTTCTCGAAGCGCCGTATGCCGTGCGGATTCGTGGTCATCGCGCGATCCTCATCTTCCGTTGAGCGTGAGCGGACACTCCGATGGGCGTGCGTGGGCACGACGCGGCGACCGTCCCATCGGCGGCGTCGCGGTCAGCGTATTGCCGCCAGCGTCTCAGCGCAATGCAGGCAGCGGTCGCGACCCCGTCGGGCCACGCAGTATGTGCTGGACGGCCGTCGCTGTATGATGGATAGGCCACGAACGGGACACACGGAACGGAGGTCGCGATGCGTCGTCCACGCTTCATCGCCCAGCAGTCGAGTCACCCCAAGGGCTTGATGGGTCGCGCGATCGCTCGGATCATGTCGCGCGAGACATCCCGGCTGAACGACGCGGCGCTCGACCTGCTCGATCTCCGCGACGACGACAGATTGCTGGAGGTGGGCATCGGGCACGGCAGGACGGTCGAGAAGGCAGCCGAGCGGCTCACGAACGGCTACGTCGCCGGGATAGACGTGTCCGCCGAGATGACGCGCATGGCTGGGCGTCGGAACGCCGACGCAATCCGCGACGGGCGCGTAGACATACGTGTCGGCAGCAGTTCGCACGTGGAATTCCCCGACGACGCGTTCACGAAGGCGCTCGCCGTGCACACGATCTACTTCTGGGAGGACCCGTCGACGGACCTTGCGGAGCTACGCCGAGTGATCCGACCCGAAGGACGGTTCGTGCTCGGGTTCACACCAAGCGGCGCCTCTCACGCGGGCCACTTCCCCGGGGACATCTACCGGTTCGCCTCACGGGACGAACTCGTCGAGATGCTCGCCGCGGCCGGCTTCGACGTCGAGACCGAGGTCCCTGACGCCGGCGCGGGCGCTCTTCTCTCGCTGCGCTAAGCGCGTCTCCTCGCGCACCGTCAGATGAAGAACATGTACACCTGCCGGCCCGTTATCACGCCGAAGATCATCCACAGCCCGCCCGCGACAAGGTCGCCCAGGATCAGCGCGAGGAAGAAGGGGATCGCTCGACGGTATCCGCCCGCCCCACCCAGACGCAGGACGAGAAGCTTCAGCGACCAGCTCAGGAACAGCGGGAACCAGAAGTAGTCCACCGCGGAACTGACGGCAAGCGCGTAGCCGGCGGGATGTAGCGGCCAGGCGAGGAACCGTAGACGCAAAGCGTAGAGCAGCGAGATGACCGCCACGCCGACGCTCATGAAGCCGACGCGGAGGGCGTCAGCGTCACGCGGATACGACAGCCAGCGCTGGAGGTTGTTGAACGCGCCGCTGCCGACCCACAGGCGAAACGAGCTTAGACCCGCAGTGGCGCCCTCCCGGTAGATGAGCGATAGGTCGATCCAGAACACGGCGATCACGCTGACCACCGTCGCGAGGAGCATCGCGACCACCAGTCGACGCGCGTCCATCCGCGTGGACTGCGCCAACTTGAGCGCCTCCAACTGGTTCGGCATCGGATGGGGCCGGTAGCCACGGTTGAACCAGAACAGGAACGACATCGACGTCAGGTTCTGCGCGCCGATGACGTTCGTGCCGAGGGTGGTCACCATGATGTCGAGAGGATGGTTGAAGATGCCGTGCGGGGCGCCGAACTCGGCTCGGACGCGCGTTACGGCGATGGCGATCATGAAGTAGAGCCCGAAGAACACCGCGCCGTGGATCACCGACAGACCCGCCACTCGGCAGAACAGCATCAGCCCACCGGCGCCGGCCAACAGCCCAGCCATGGCCGTGCGGTAGCTCATTGGGCCGTCGGGGCCGCCAGGGCCGTCCGCCTCGCGCGCCCCGCGCCACGCCGACACGACCGCTTCCTGAAGATGGCGTCGACTCAGCCACAGCGCGATGAGGCAAAGACCCGTCCAGGCTCCGGCAGATTGTTCGTGGAAGTAGGGGAAGCCCGGCATACGCTGCGCGCCCACGTAGCTGGAGAGGACCTTCACCAGTTGGCGGATCACGAAGAACACCCAGCACGAGAACGACAGGTCAAGAGGCAGGAAGAAGCCGATGCCGACCATGAACGGATAGAGCGATGTGCGGGTGCTCCCCATCGCGCTCCACGGCTTCTCGGGGAAGAAGCGGCCGATGTCGTAGAGCTTCACGTTGATGCCCGGCACGGCCGGGTAGAGGACATGCAGTCCATCAATCAGATCGATCGCGGCTACCATCCCGAAGCCAATCCACAGCAGACGGCTACGGAAGAACGACCCCGAGCGCGCCAACGCGAGCGGCAGTTGCACGATCGGAAACACGAGCCGCTCCCGCTCGATCCACTGTCTGCGCAGCAGCGTGTTGACGCAGAGCATCATCCATACGATCAGGCACGCGAAGACGCCCCATACGAGCGCCGGCCTCGCCCATGCCCGCAGGTGTCGGCTAACGTGCAGGCTCGACCCACCCTCGTAGTACGCGTCGAGCGCCGCCGGGTCGTCGGGGGTCAGGTAGACGGGTATGTACCGGAAGAACAGCGCTTGCCAGTCATTCTCAGGGGTCGCGTACTGGTAGGGATGCGCGATGACGGCGAACAGGTCCTGCATCATGCCGTAGGCGCCGAGCGAGGTGGCGCCCACCAGCATCACGTATATCGTGAGCAGTTCGCCCGACCGGAGGGCGGCCTGTGGCCAGTATCGCCGGATCGGCAGGGAGCCGACGGCCAGCAGGAACAGCACGCAGACGGGATAGACGAAGATCGGCAGAGCCGTCGCCTGGGAGTTGTACTTCAACTCCGCGACGCTCATCCAGTAGACCGTGATCGGCAGCAGCGCCAACCCGAAGACGATCGCGCGGGTACTCACGGAAGGTCGTGCCATGCCGACCTCCGATACGGCGCTGCGAGCGCCCCAGCCTTACTTGGCCACGGTCAGCCGCTTGATCGCGGTGTACTTCGCCGTCTTGAGCTGATAGAAGTACGTTCCACTCGCCGCCATCTCGCCGTTCTCGTCGCGTCCGTCCCAGTACGCCGCGCTGGATCGACTCACGTGGTCGCCAGCGGGACGGGCGCCCAGGTTCAGCGTGCGCGTCAGGTCGCCGCCGAGGTCGTAGATCGAGATAGTGACCTCGTCGTCCTCCGCCAGCCGGTAGGGAATCCACGTCTCTGGGTTGAACGGGTTGGGGTAGTTCTGTAGCAGTTCAGGCCGCTTGATGGACCCCAGTGTCGTCAGACGGCGGCCTTGGGGTTCGACGGCGACGCCGTGCTGTTCCCACGGGCCCTTGATCGCGAGCGTCATCCCGGGCGTCTGGATGTTCACGAACATCGTGGTGCCATCGGGCGAGAACGTCGCGCCGGCGAATTCCGACCCACCCAGCGCGTTCTTTCCGAACTTGTACAGCGTCCCGGCGGGCGTGACCCCGACAAGGAACTGCTCGCCCGATCCGTCCTCGCACAGGATGAGGTCGCCCCACGGCGTCACGGTGACGTTGTCGCACTTCTCGATCAGCCCGCGGTCGTTCGGCTCGATGAACAGCGACAGGCTGCCGGGGTTGTTCCCCTCGGCGGGCGTGCCCTCGACGGGGCTGGGAACGTAGCGCCATATCTGGCCGGTCTGCCCGCTGCCGCCGTTCGTGCAAGCGAAGTATATCGAGTCGTTCCCGTACCACATGCCTTCGCCGCGAGCGAAGCGCGCCGCGCCGGCGCTGAAGCCCTGGAAGCGCAGGTTGTCGCCCGGCGACTCGACGTCCGCCATGTCGATCCACTCGACATCCAGGCGCTCGCCGATCGCGATGACGCCGCCGGACCAGTTGCGCATGTCCGCGCTCGGCATGTCCTTCACGGCCAACGCCTGTAGCCGGCCACCCACCGCGGGACTTCCGGGAGCGTCGGGGATGAACCGGTAGATCAGCCCTTCGCCGCGGTCCTCTGTCTGGTAGATGATGCCGCTGGCGGGATCGACCGCAATCGCCTCGTGGTTGAAGCGCCCCATCGCCGTGAGCGGCACGGGGTCGGCGAGACCGATTGCGGCCGTCGCCGGCACTTCGAAGTTGTACCCGTGGTCCACCTCCGCGGCGCCGCCGGAGCCCTTTCGGATGTTGGTTTCCTCGCAGGTGATCCACGTGTTCCAGGGCGTCGGGCCGCCGGCGCAGTTCCGCACGGTGCCGGCCAGGCTCAGGGAGTGCTGTTGGAGACTGCGCGCCTCCGTGTCGTACACGAGTGTTGTCGTCCCTCCGACACCCGGCAGAGAGCCGTTGCCGAAGTCGTAGAGCATGTCGCTGTTGACGTTGGCCAGCAGTTCGTTGCCGCGCCCGAACGGCCCCGTGCCGGGGCTGTCGGGGTTGAGTTCGTGGTTCCTGACGAGGATCGTATTGCCATTAGGGCCCGGGAAGGCGGCCATGCCGTCATGACGACCGGGCACAAGAAGCCCGTCGTCCATCTCGTCGCCCGTCCTCGAGAAGATGTGATAGGAGAAGTCGCGTGGAAGGTCCAGGATGCCGTCGGGGTCTTCCACCAGGTCGCCGAAGCCGAACTGCCGCGCTTGGCCCGGCGTCTGCGCAAGCGCCGCCGGATCGCTCACGAACGTGCGGAGCCCCATGAAGCCGACCGCGTAGGCTCCGGCGGAACGCAGAAAATGCCGTCTGGATAGTCTCATCTAAACCTCCCCTTGGGAGGCATACGATAGCACGACGGGGAACGCCCACGCAGCCACCTCCGGCCCACGGTGTTCTCTGCAGGCGATGCTATGGACCTGGCTGGCTTGCCTGCGCACTACCAGGCCGACCGCTGCGAGGCACGCGCGGCCGACGTGGTCAGCGATCGCGCAGGCGTCCGTAGGCCGCGACGCCGGTGACCGCGACCATCGCGCCCGCGGCCCCCAGCGCCCACTGCACGCCGAACGCGTGAGACGCGGCGCCGAGAGCCAACTGCCCGACCCAGCCGAAGCTGATGGCGAAGACCCAACCGCCGATGACCCGTCCACGCAGGTCGTCGGGGACATGCTGCTGAAGCAGCGTCCACTGTATCGCGTCGAATAGGGCGGCCATCGCGCCGACGCCCATGACGACCACCAGCGACACCGCGAATATGCCAGAGGCGGCGAACACCACCAGAGTCACGCCGTAGCAGATGGTCACAGCGACGAGCAGCAGACCCTTGCGCGGGAGATCGCTGAACGTCGCGAGCGTCGCCATGCCAACCACCGACCCGAGTCCCAACATCAGCGAAAGAGCCCCAAGCCCACGCGCCTCGACGTCGAGCACGTCGCGCGCGACGACCGGCAACACGGAGCCGAACGCGAAGCCGAATATCTCGACGACGAAGGCGGTAAAGAGCAGCGTCCTGACAACCGGCCGGCGCCCGAGGCCCGCCAACGCCTGCACCGCCTCGAGCAGTATGCGTGGGTGAAGGACAATAGGCGCGTGGGCGGCGCGGCGGCCGCGTGGGACGGTCATCATCGCCGCGGCAGCGACCATGAAGACGCCCGCGCCGGCGAGGAACGGGGCGGTCGCGCCAAAGCCCGCGATGGCGAGCCCACCGACAAGGCTGCCCAGGGCGCCCACCGCCTTCGCGCCGGTCGACTGCAACGCCATCGCGCGCATCGCCTGTCGGCGCGGGACGATGTCGGTTATGAGTCCCTGCGTGGCAGATACCTCGAACGGCCGCGCGAGGCCGCTCAGCGCCGCGAGGACGAACAGCCACCCGATGCCCGCGCCGCCGTTCAGCGTCGTGAACCCCAGCAACGCGACGATGATCGCCTTGTAGAACGCCGTCACGGCGAGCAGTCGACTGCGCGGCACGCGGTCGCTAATCTCGCCCGCCACCGGCGCGACCAGGGTTGTCGGCGCCTTCCGCACGGCGAACGACGCGGCCGTCAGGAACACGGAGTCCGTCTCGATCAGCACCACCCAGCCAACCGCCAACCGCTCGCACTCGTTGGCGAGCGACATCACCACGGTGGCGAGCCATAGCCTTCTGTACGCGACGATGCGCCAGACGGGTGGCAGGGATTCGGACGTCGGTTGGGTGCTCAGGAAGCCTTGTTTCCGGCCGCGCGCAGCGGCCTTGCCTGTCCGCCATCCGATACGCGGCGGGTTGGGCAGTCTATTCTGGCAATGCGGGCGAAGAACGGCAAGGGCGCCGGCTCGACGATGTCGGTGTGCATCCACGCGCGCGGGAGCGTCGGAACTTGGGTTCTGGCAGAGCGAGTCGGTCGTGGCATCTGATCTGAGGATCGCAGTCGAACGTCATGACGACGAAGCCTGCGAGAGCGTCGACCTGATGGACGGTGGCGCCGAAGTTAGCGGTCTGCTGATCCACGACCTTCATGTGCGGATAGGCTGCGCGGTCCGAGTCACGTACCAGCGGTCGAAGGAAGTGATGGCCCGCCTGACGCGCGTTCGCGCGTTCTACGAGGCGATCGAGGGCGAATTCTCCCGGCGCCTCGGGACGGTCGCGGCGTGCGAACACTCGGGCGCCGTGCGCTTCCGAACGGACACCGGCGATGTCACGCTGGACATCCGAGATGGCGTCGTCCGCACATCGGACGACGACGCACAGCCAGACTACGAGATGGAGATCCCGCAGCATCGGCTGATATAGCTTGCCACCGGCTTTCGAGCGCTGGGCTCACTGCTCATCGAGGACGACGTGCAGGCTCCGCCCAACGCGGTTCCCCTCCTTCGCGCCCTGTTTCCGCGGCAGTACCCACATACGTGGAAGCCCAACTGGTTCTAGAGCGCGAGACGCTGTCTACGGCAGGCGGGCGCGTACGAAGTGGCGCTCAGTCGCGAGATAGATCGCGCCGTCTGCCACGGCGATAGAGGAGATGGGCCACCCGGTGAACCCCACGTCCCGCGAGCCACCACCACTCCCTACGATGCCGTCGTTCGTCTTGCCGCTCGGGCTCAGGCGCACCCAGGAGCCGTCGGGGACCGGGCGGCCGAAGAGGCCGTAGTATGTCGCGACGTAGAGGGAGCCACCCTCGACAGCGATCGCGCGTACAGACTCGTAGTTGAACTCCGGGTGGATGTAGTCCCACACGTCGGCGCCATCGTCCTTGCTGAACAGCTCTCCCCCGTATCCCGCCACGTACAGCCGGCCGGCATACGAAGCCATCGCAGCGTCCACGCGAACATCGAACTCGATCCGTTCCCACACTCGACCGTCGCGCTTCAGCACGTACGCGCCTCCGGGGATAGCCGCGTAGATGGCTTCTGGAGTCACCGCCACCCCTCGGGCATCCCCGCCGGGAACAGGGGTGGGCGTGGGGCTCCATTCGACGCGTTCAGCGCTCCAGTCCCAACGGAATATGTCCCTCGGTCGTTCCCACGTAGACGGCATCGCCCTCCACGGCGAGGGAGAGCGCCTCCGAGTTCGTCAACCCCCGCTTCATCGGATTCCACGACGAGGAGTCCGGGAGGAGCACATGCACGCCGCCGCCGAACGTGGCGGCATATACCGAGGAATCGCTCCGCGCCGCGGGCGACGTCGCCAACGCTCGGACATCAAGGGTCGGCAGACCTTCGTTCCTGGGCTCCCAGCCATCGCGGCCCCGTTCATAGACCCCGTGGTCGTACGTCGCGGCGTAGGTCCGGCCCCAGCCGGTCTGCGCCACGGCCACCGCGGCCGTGCCGGGCAGCGCGTCGCCGCCGGCATCCCACATCTCCGACATGTCCTCTTCTTGGTAGAGGACGCCGCCGCTCGTGGCAGCAGTGGCCCCCATCGAGTCGCCGACCAGCCCCAGGATCGCGTACCCGGGCGGGCCGTAGCGTCCGGTCCACCATGTGGACCTGCCCGAGTAGCGCGTGAACGAGTGGCCCGCCGCCGTGCTATAGCTAACGGACCAGTCACTACCCGATACCCAGGCAGAAACGCGGCGAATGTCCACCTCCCGCACGGGCAATGAGATGGGCTCCAGCGCGCCTGTCGCCAGGTCGAGCAGGCTCAGGCCGCCATCGGTTCCGCCGATGCCTACGTACCCCACAGCCTGTGCCACGCCAAGGAATTGCACGTAATCGGGCAGAGCGCTCAGCGGCGTCCAGGCGCCGTCCTGCTCGTGTCGGTAAAGGTCGGCCGTCTTGCGGTCACCGACGACGGCGTAGAGCGTGTCGCCATCGACTGCGAGATCGCGTACGGGACGGTCGGCGAAGCCACACTGGAGCCATGTGTCCGTCGCATCGTCGAGACGGTACACGCCAGGATTGCGACCACGCGACTCGCGAGCCCCATTCGTGTAGAACGCGCCGCGAGCGAAGGCAAGGGCCGAAGGCGGCCACGACCCGGGCGGGGCGGCCAACTCCTCCCAATCGAGGAGCCGCTCCTGGTAGCCCGCGACCGCCGATATCGCGCCCAAGGCGAGCAGGAGAGTGACGCCGGCACGACGCATAGCGCAGCTCCGAGAGGCGGATCTCTTGTCTCGCGCCGAACGCGAGACTCTAGCGCGCGCCGGACTTCAGCGTGGCCCAACGGACGGCTGCCTTGCCCTTCGCGTCGACGGCAAGCACCGTCGCGGCGAGGCTCGCGTCCGTGGTGGCGATCGCCTTGATCTCATCCTCCGACAGCGCGGTGTCGAAGAGGGCGACCTCGTCCATCGCGCCTGCCATCCAATGGACATCCTTCGTGTCGCCGCGAACGCCGACTGACAGCGACTTGAGGCTCGGGTTCAGATCGCCGTTGGGCGGCGAGAGTTCACCGACGGGTTCGCCATCCTGATAGATGACCAGCGTGCTGCCGTCGTACGAGAACGCGGTGTGCGTCCAGACGCCCTCTTCAAGGGCGCCTCCCTGCGCGACGGGAGCGTCGACCCCCCAGATGAGGTAGCACTCCAGCGCCGGGCCGTTGGTTCGAAAGGCGTAGGCGCCGAGGTCGCCTGCCCAGTCATACTGCTCGAGGATCGAATGGTTGCCCGCGACGTTGTCGAGCCTCACCCACGCCATGGCGGTCATGTTCGGCGGGATAAGCGCCTGATCGGGGTCGGGAATCTCTACGTGGCCCGTCGAGCCGTCGAACAGAATCCCGCCGCCGAATCTCCCTGTGTCCCAGTCCGCGCCTCCGATGAGTTCGCCGTCGGCCTGCTGGCCGGTGGCGTCCTCCGTGGTAGCGCCGCTGCCTTCGTCGAACAGCCAGGCGCCGATAATCTCCGCCCGTGCTACGAGCGGCGTTGCGAGGGCCGCTGCGACGACGAGTGTGACGAATGCACGGTAAGCGCGATTGCCCATAGTCTGTCCTCCCTGTCAGACGTTCGCGAGCGGTTGCGCGGCGCAGACGAGGCGTCGCGCGTGCGATGTAGCGGGCACGCTAACGCGTCGGTCGGCCCGGCGCAAGGTTCTGCGATCCTCGGTACCGGCGAAATCGGGGATCGCCCTGACGACACAGTCGCCGTTCCTGCGAGGACAGCCGTAGGCACGCACGCCGTACGGTATCCACAATCCACTGCGGCGTAGAGCCACAGCCACGCATACTTCTAGCACGGCAGACGTGGCGAGCAGGAGGAACAGCAGCATCAGGTCAGGATGGTCCGCGCGCGCGACGCACTGGTGATCCGGGTGGGCCTTCCCATCGACGCTGGTCGTGGCGGGGTGGGTCGCTCGCGACGCGTGGCCCGCAGGAAAGCCTGCGAACGGCTGGCGTGTGACGGCGCCCCGACGACGCGGGCGTACATAAAAAGACCCCGTTCCGCCGTCGCGGACCGGGGGATTGGGAATTGATCAGTTCGCGGAGAACCGTATACCAGAGGCGCGACCGTGTCAAGGGCGAGGCGCCGGTCGGGTGCGATCTGATGCCGTTGGTGGCCTGGGCCGTTCGGTGTGGCGGCGATGTGAAAGCCCTGGAAGTGTCTAGGGCAACGGCGCCCGACGGAAGCCGAAAGGACGCTGGCATGCAGGAACCACAGCCCGACCGATGCCGACCACCAACCCTGTATTGGAGGCAGCGATTCTCTCGTCCGAGGAGAGCCTGTCGCGTCACGCCCCTGACCTGGACGGACTGCTTCGGCCGTGGCGCAGGCTATCGCGTTGGGTGCACGCCGCGGAATCATCGTGCGCGGAGGCCCCGGAACGGCGGGGCGCCATGGGCAATGGCGGGAGACTCGTGTCGGGTTGGCGCGCCGAGTCGAGGAGACGAGGGCTACCTACGGTGCGCGCATGGACACCTATCCCGACGCGACCTGGCGTCTCCGCTCTGGAGCCTACGCCAGCCGTGGCGGGTCCTCCATCCATCCGCGTATCGTCGAGCAGTGATCTTCGATGTAGGGCGCGGCCTCTTCCTCACCGATCGCGGCGACTTCCTCGACCTCGGCGCACATCCAGTACATCTGCTGAAGCGACGCGACGGCCGGCAGCGCCGCCAACTCGGTCCCACGGAGGCTGGGCCGAACGTCCTCGTACCCCGCAATCCACGCGTCCCATTGCGGTTCAGGCGCCTCGACGGTCGTCCACCGGAAGGCCGTCGCGAAGTCGATGATGGGCGACCCGTCCCCACTCTCGACGAAGTCCACGGGCCGAAGACCGTCGGAAGATACGAGGATGTTTCCAGGCCACAGATCACCGTGCACGGGCATGTCCACGCCGGAGGCCAGCGCGCAAGCGCATGTGTCGGCAATCTCCTGCGCGCGGCCCTCCAGGAAAGCCCGGCAGGCGGGAACCGGCGTCGCGCAGCGTATCGCCCGTTGCACTGCGGCGCGAAGGCCGCCTCGTAGCATAGGCGCGGTAACGCGCGCGCTTGGGCGCCATCCAACACAGGCCTCATGCATCCGCGCGGCGAGACTCCCCCATCTGTGACAGGCGTCGCGATCCAGACGGAGGCGTGGCTCGTCCAACGCGGTCGACGCCACCAGCGCCATGTCGCCGGCCGAGGCGATCAGCGACCCGGTCGTCGTCGGCAGGAGTTGCTCGGTCGGTATTCCGGCCTCGGCCAGGCGGGCGATGAATTCCGTGTGGTAGATGGCCTTGGTCGGGCCTTCCGGGCCTGCGTAGGCCCGGAAAAGCAGTCGGGAGCCCCTCGCTCGCATCGAACCGAGACGGATCGTAGCATCGCTGGCGTACCGCCAGCGGATGTCGGAAAGGTCTCCTGGCGCATACGCTCGGATGATGTCGGGCAGCAGATCGCGCATCGCGGCCTCGGCGTGGCGCTACACAGCTTCCAGCGTAAGAAGAAAGCCCGGCTCGTCCGCGATGTCCGGGGATGCGTCCCCCCGCGAGTAGAACCCCGACAGCCGCCAACCGCCCAGCGTCCTCACGAGGACCGACAGATGCCACGGGTTGTATTGCCGGATGTGCCAGTCGTCCCGCGTTTCGTGGACATCGCCGTCGTCATGGATGCGGCAGTGCATGACGAGTCGGCTAACGCCCCCGACGAAGTCGCCGGGAAAGTCCTCATGCCAGATCTCGACGCGCGTGTCGCCGACCTGCACCGTCCGCTCTCCCCACACGCCGTACGACTCCCGGACCCCGGCTCGGTGGGCGTCGATGTCGACGATGTACACGCCTCCGGGACGCAGCGCGCGCCGGACACAGCCGAAGTGGCTCGCGATGGCTTCATACTCGGTGATGATTGGGAACGTCTCTGCCATGAAGATCGCGGCGTCGAATGGGTCTGTGTCCAACTCGAAGTCCGTGATATCGCCCTGGAACACGTCCAGGGACACGCCCGCCGCGGCCCCGCGTGACGCCGCGGCGTCCACCATGTTGGGACTGAGGTCGATGCCCGCGACATCGAACCCCTGTCCGGCGAGCAGAATGCCGTGCGTGCACGTCCCGCAGGCGATTTCGAGTAGGCGTCCGCCCTCGATGCCCCTGTCTGCGAGCAGCTTGCGCACGGATCGCGTCTCGGCCTCGATCTGGGACAGAGGAGACCGGAGCACGGCGTCGTATATGTCCGGGAAGTCGAAGATGCTCGGCATGCCGGTGTCCCTCCACACGGACCCGAGGGCGGATGCATAGCGGTTCTACCCACCGCCACCGGAACGCCGCGCTCGGCCGGTACGCGCGTCGAGGACCGGCCCGTGGCTCGGTCTCACCGCGCTATCCGCGTGACCTCGACGACATAACCACCCGTGACATCGAAGTCGAGAGCGACGTGTCGCAGGCCGGTGGCGTCCAAGGCGTAGACTCCAGCGGCCGTGCCGACGAACAGCGTCTGCCCGTAGCGGCGGATCACGTTGACGACGGCCGGTATGTCGTAGAGGGTGAATACGCCACTCTCGCGATCGTACCGCGCGAGTCCCCCAGGACGTTGGGCTCCTTCCGGCTGGCTCGCCAGACCAATCCAAAGCGCGTCCCGTTCGACCAGAAGGGCGGTGCACGACCAGTCGCCCAGCGCTGCGTCGTAGATGAGGTGGTACGCGTTCGCGTGTGTGTCGAAGTAGCCCGCGGCGCCGACCCCGATGAGTCCCTCCCCGTCGTAGAACGAAGTGCCGAACCATATGCGCCCGTCTTCTTGCTGAAACGCGCCGATGCTCGCTCGGAATTCGTAGTAGCTCTCTCTGCCACGCAGCGTGTCCGCCACGACCGGGCGATGCTCGGCCAGTTCCTCGAGGCCAGGCCTGGGTAATCCATAGAAACGTGGAGGCGTGACCGTCATGTCGTAGACGCCAGACGAGCCCCCCGACCACCCCAAGACATGCCGCCCGTCGGGGCTGTCGAACGTCCGGGATTCGAGGAGATAACGCGGGCCGCGGATCATGTCGTCCGGTACGCCAAGGTACCCCTCGCGCACACCCGCGAAGAGGGACGCGTCCGGGTTGGCGCCGACCTCCCACGTCCCGTCAGATAGCGCGTACTGGCGCTCCTTGGTTTGGAGCGCCAGCGTCTCGCCGTCGGCGACCATGCGGCCAATGGCCGGGATTGGCTGGCCCTGGATCGACGTGATGACCGTGTACGCCTCGTCCTCGGCGACGCGTTCGACGGAGTCGAGGCGTAGCGCCACGCTCGGCGGGTCGCGGCGCACGCGCCCGTCGTCCGCGAGGAAGTAGACCGCGCCGCCAATGTGGGCCATGTCCCTGACGCTGAATCCGAAGTGCACGACGCGATTCAGCACCCGTCGTTCGTCGAGGTCGTAGAAGTACTTCCGCGTCCCAAAGTCCATGCCGTAGGTAGCGCCCCAGTACTTGAGGAGACACGAGTGCACGTCAGCACTCAGGATGTGTACCTGACCGTCGCCCCATCTGTGGGATCGGAAGATGTCCACCGTTAGGCGCAGGTGGCCACCTGCGTCGAACACGAACGCCCCATAGGCTTCCTGGCGGAAGAAGTCCTCTCCCTGGAGCGACCGGTCCACCTTGTCCGGGGAGGTCATCGCGTGCACGACCACGAGACGGAGCCCTCCCGGCAACGCTGCCTCGGCCTCAACACCGAACCGGTCGAGTGACGGGCCGAACTCACGAAACAGCGTAGCGACCACATCCAGTCTGGGGTCAGGCGTAGGGGCCGCCGCAAGCGCGCGACCACACACGCAGACGCACGTCGCGATCGCGAGGAGTCGCACGATTGGCGTTGGTAGGGCAGGCAGTCTCACGCTGTGCCGTCTCCTTGCGGAGGAACGCGGCCGCTACTCCTAAGGGATGGAGTCGCTGGCTCACTGCCACTCGGGCTTGGGTTCACCCTTACTCCAGTCCCACTTCCAGCGGTCCACGGTCGGCTCGCGGGCGGAGATGCCGAAGATGGTGGGGCCTTCCTCGCCCGCACGGTCGAGAACGTCGGGATGGACCATCCGACCGAGGTCGACCTCGGCGCGGAGCCAACGACGGCGCCATGGCGTCATCACGGCGTATCGCGGGGAATCCCCCGTGTGCTCGGAGGAGCCGTGCCAAGTCGAGATGTTGAACATGACCACGGAACCCCGCTCGGCCTCGACGACCATTTCGCCGGGGACGCGGCCCGTGGGGATGCTGCGCGTGTCGATGCGGTGGCTGCCCGGGACGATGCGCGTGGCGCCGTTCTGCCGCGTATAGTCGCTGATGCAGAACACGACGTTGAACGCCAACACGTGGCTCGTGATACGTCGATCCTCGTCGACGTCCGCCAACGCCCGATTCGGCCCGGTTTGCGAGCCGTCGGAATGCAGCCCTTGGTCCGGCGCGCCGGGGAAGACGATGTGCGCCTGCACGGAGCTGAGCACGGCGTCGTCGCCGAGGAAGTGGCGAATCACGCGGAGCAACGGCGGGATTTGGTACACCCGCTCGAAGACGCGCGCCTTGTTCATCAGGTTGTACACCTGCATGCCGTGGGCGCCCACAGGCGCTCCGGGCAGGTCGCGTTCCTCGTCGGTCAGTCGCTCCAGCGCGCTCTGCGCCTCAGCGCACTCGCCGGGGGTAAGCATCCCAGGTAGCACGGTGAAGCCGTTCATCTTCATGCACAGGACATGATCTTCGAATTCGCGCTCTGTCATTGGACCTCCTATATCATTCCGCGCGGCGGTCACGGATCGTCGTCATTCTCCGATGATCCGCCTTGGCGGTGAAGCTCGGCGGCGACTCGGCCGTACAGTTCGTGCAGATCCGGCTCCCGCGCAGGCAACAGATCGAAACGACCGATGACGGCGTGATGGTCCAACGGAACGTACCCGGCGAACTCGCCCCAGAACTGCGAAGCGCTTGGCACTACTCCGTCGGACAACCTCGGCGACAGTGTCACGTCAGCGTCAGCGGCGCCCGCGTCGGGGAAGACCGATATGACGCGGTCGGCCGGAACCACTCCTCCGTCGGGCAGCGCCGGAACGGCGAGACGTGCGACCCGCCCGGCGATGAACGCTCCCAGACGGTAGATCAGCGTCTCAATGTCCCGCGCCCGAACCGCCTCGGACCCGGACACGAAACTGACGTAGCGCATGTCGGGATCGTCCGTTACGCGGTCGTTGAAGCGACCCATGTAGCGCACGCGCAGCCTACGCAGCGCGCCGCGGTATTTCGCCAGGCTGCTGAGGTATGCGCGCACCTCGGAGTAATCCTCGGGATCGGCTTCGGCGACTCCCTGTAGGATGCGCGCGAACTCCTCGCGTCCGGCAGTGGACAGCACGCGATCTATGCGCGGTCGGTGCTCCGTGATGAAGCGACTCGCCTGGTCCAGCCGCCCGTCCGTGCTCCATCGGGCCGCCAGCCTCCCGATGAACCCCAGCATATCCTCCGCGCGCAACGACTGGTAGAAGTCGGCGATGGGGGTGCCGTAGTGGGGCGTCGCGATGGTGACAACCGTCTGCACGCGCGCGCGCAGATCGTCGGGCAGGCGAATCGACGTGCCGGGCGACAGGAGGTAGCGCGCGTCGAGGCCGCCCATGCTGTGGCCGAAGAGATGGATGGGCGCGTCGTCGTCGGCATCGCCGCACGCCGCGACGATCGCGTTGCGCAGGGTACGCGCGCGCCTGGCCACAATGGCGACCGGCTCGGTCATGACGGCGTGGCACGCGAACCCGTGACCTGTGAGGATCGGCTCGACGGTGTCCCAGTAGCCGGAGTACCGCTGCTTCCCACGGAAGCCCAGGTACCCGGGGATTAGGAACACGTGAGGACGCATGAACGCACGATCTCGCGACGCGGGCGGGGCCGCGTCGCGTTGGAAGAGGTGGTGGAGGCGGCGAGAGTCGAACTCGCGTCCGAGAGCATCGCCGGGAAGGCTACTACATGCTTTTCCCGTGGTTGTGCTTCGCACGATGCCGTCCCCACGGGCAGGGAATACATCGGCTAGCCACAGATAAATCTCGCGGCGCCTTGTCTGTGGCCAACGGACGCCGCCAGTCTACAATGTGACGCCCGACCCGCAAGCGGTAGACACGCAAGCGGCGGACGGCCGACCTTATTAGGCGGCTAGTGCCATTTCAGTGTTGGCAGTTATCATTTGTCCACCGGTTTAACGAGGCCTGGTGGAACCTCGACATGCAACCTTACCAGCAGTCTGATCCCGTCGAAACCATTACGCCCCCACATCTGCGCGCGCGAAAGGAACGGCGCCGACACTGCGCGATGGCATGCCGATTATAGCGTACCGGTCGAGGGCGGGCAAAATCTCCGGTAGGGCCGGCCTCCGCGCGCTGGGACAATGGGCCGGAAGCGGCTCCCTACGCGTTCTCCGGGACGAGGTCGCCGCCGAGTTTGCGCATGCGAGATTGCGCAAACGCCAGCGCCGCGTCACGGTCGGTGAGGGAGCCGTCCAACTGGGCGTTGAGGGCGGCTTGTAGCACGTCGCTGTACCGCGGTCCCGGCTCGTAACCCAACGCCCGTAGGTCATCGCCGGTGATGAGTGGGCGGAGATCGGCGAATTCGCGGTAGAGCTTGGCGATGCGCGTGTGGGCCTCTGCCCCGAGACGCGCTCCGACCGTCGGCAGAATGTCGGCCGAGACATCCGCCAACAACGGATGCCATTCGCTCGGCCGGAGTGTCACGGGATCGCGGCCGCCCGTAGCCTCTCCGACGTCCGATATTGCGTCGAGGTCGCGCGCCACCTCAGCGGGGGCCATCAACCATCGCGCGATCGGCCGCCAGTCAACTCTCAGCGCGTCGAACCACGCGAGGAGCAACGCGCGCGGCCTATCCGCTTCCGACGCTGGCACAAGCGCATCCGCACGCGTGACGAGATCCCGCGCGTCCGCCTCGAAGGGGAATGGCGTCGCCAACGCCTGCAAGGCGCCGTGTTCGTGCAGGTCGGCGAGAGTCGCTGTGGCTTCGGCCTCGCGAAGGACGGCCGTGATTTCATTGCGCGCACGCGCCCCTGTCAGCCCGGTCACATGCCCGCCGTCCACCGTCTCCCGCGTCGCGATGGACGTGGACTCGTCGAGCGTGAACGCGAACCGCCGTGCGAAGCGGCAGGCGCGGAAGATGCGCGTCGGGTCGTCGCGGAAGCTGCCGGGGTGCAGGATGCGAATACGTCGGGCGTCGAGGTCGGCGACGCCACCGCATGGGTCCACCAGCGACCCGAAGCCTTCGCCCTCGATGGGCGCCGCCATTGCGTTGATCGTGAAATCCCGACGCAGGAGGTCCTCCCCTATGGAGGACGGACTCACGGTCGGGAGCGCGGCGGGCTCCGCGTAGGTCTCCGCGCGCGCGGTGGCGAGGTCCACGGCGTGGCCATCGGCGAAGGTGACCGTGGCCGTTCCGAACGCCTCGTGCGTCTTGTCGACGACGGCGTCATGGCGGGCCGCGATCCGCTCCGCAAGCGCGATCGCGTCGCCCTCGACGGACACGTCTACGTCAACGATCGGCCGCTGGAGGAGGGCGTCGCGTAGCGGGCCGCCGACGAGATAGGCGACGCATCCACCATCGCGAGCGACGGATCCCACCACGCGTAACGCGTCCAACGCCGACGACGGTAACGCGCGTTGCAGGTGGGAATTGGTGTCCAATGGTCGGGCGCCGTCAACCGCGGGGGTGGAAGTTCCGATGCGCCTGCTTGAGGTGTTCCGTCTCGACCTTCGTGTAGAGCTGCGTCGTGACGATCTCGGCGTGGCCGAGCATCTCCTGAAGCGCGCGCAGGTCCATCCCACGCTGCAGCAGATGCGTCGCGAAGGAGTGGCGTAGGGTGTGCGGCGACACGTTCCGTTCGATGCCGGCCTTCTTCGCGCAGTCCTTGATAAGCTTCCACAACTGCTGGCGGGACATCTTGCCGCCGCCGCGGTTCAGGTACAGCCACGGCTGGCCACTGTCCCCGGCGAGTCGGGGGCGACCGTTCTCGATCCAGGCGGCGAGAGGCTCGAGCGCCCATGCTCCGATGGGCGTTAGCCGCTGCTTGTTGCCTTTCCCAATGCACCGCAGGTAGCCGACGTCCATGTGCGCGTCCTGGACCGTCAGATCCGCCAACTCGGAGACTCGTAGGCCTGTGGCGTAGAACGTCTCCAAGATGGAGTGCGTGCGCAGCCCGTACGGATCTCCGTTGGTGGCCTTGTTGGTCGTGAGCAGCCGGTCGACCTCCTGAGGCGTGAGCACTTCCGGCAGCGTTGCCCATGTCTTGATGGGCTGGATCTTTGACGACGGGTTTTCCGTCAGAAGACCCTCGGCCTCCAGGAACTTGAAGAAGGAGCGCAAGGCGTAAAGGCGCCTGCTGATGGTCTTCGACGACAAGCCGCGCACGCGCATTCGGTTCAGGTGATCGGCGACTTCGGCGTATATCACCGTCGTGAACGACGCGCGACCATGGTCGAGGAAGGTGTCGGCGGCCTGACGCAGGTCACGCGCGTAGTTGGAGAGGGTGTTCTCGGACAGCCCGCGCTCGATGCGCAGGTAGTCCATGAACATCTCGATCTCGGCGGCGAAGGTGGTATCAGCAGCCATATACTCACGCTGTTTGGGCGTCACCACGGGCGCGCCTCAGTCCCATCCTAACCTTCCGCCCTGAAGAGGGGGAAGGGGCGCGTTGTGCGCCGCTTCGACGCGGGGTGAGCGGCACGATCGCCCTCACTCCACAGACGAACGCGCATGTTCTACCTCGACGAGGGTCAGGAAAGCCGCTTGGAGTCCAGCAGGATCGTCACGGGGCCGTCGTTCACGAGCTGTACGTCCATCATCGCGCGGAACACGCCGGTTTGGACCGACACGCCTCGCTCCGACAGGGCCGCCACGAACTCCTCGTACAGCGCGTCGGCGCGGTCGGGAGGGGCGGCCTCGGTGAAGCTCGGACGTCGTCCGCGTCGGCAGTCTCCATACAGTGTAAACTGCGACACGACGAGCGCGGTTCCGCCTATGTCCAGCAGGGACAGGTTCATCCGGTCGTCGTCGTCAGGGAATATGCGCAGGTTGGCGATCTTGTCGGCGAGGTAGGTGATGTCCGACGCGTCGTCCTCGCCCCCGACCCCAAGCAAGACGACGAACCCCCGGTCGATCGACCCGACCGTCTCGCCGTCGACGGACACCGACGCGCTCGACACTCGCTGTACGACCGCCCTCATGGCATATGCCGCAGGAGGAGCGGATGCCGCGCGGGGATCAGAATAGCTCCTGCTCCAACGACGGCGCGGAGGGCGTGACCGCCGTGGACTTCTCGCCGATCTGCACGAGGTTCAGCGTCAGGTGTCCGGCAGTGTTCGTCATGAACTGCACGACGGTGGACGGGGACAGGAAGTAGTGGAAGCCCACGGTGAGCTTCTCCCCGGTGTCGCGGTACTCGACTCCTGCAATGTCGCGGCGCGATGAGAAGTCGCCCGACACCATCAACTGCCCGGGAACCAACCCGAATTCCACGCCGCCGCCGAACGATGTCTGCGCTCCCAGTTTGCGCGAGGAACTCACGGCGATGCGGCCGTGGGCCTGCATCAACTCGCCCGCGGAGACGGTGACGGCCGTGTAGCCCTCGACGCCGAAATCCGCGAACCCGTCGGCGGGGGTCCTGTCCTGGAAGGTCTCGAAGTCGTCAGACGCGTAGCCGAAGCGGCCGTTCACGCCAACGGCGACCGCCGGCAGGCCATCGCCGTAGTCGGGCTTCAACTGATGCTTGAGCCCGACGCCGAAGTCGAACAGTGGCTGGTCGTAGATGCGATCGAAGCGCAGGTCCCCGTCGGCGATGAACGCGCCGTAGATGTCCGGTGGCACGCCGTAGAAATTCTGCACCCGCTTCTGGCTCGTGCCGGAGCCTATCGTGCCGTTGAGGTACAGGTCCGTGGTCTCGGTGACGCCGAACCCGAGCGTGAGCGGCACGAGCCCGCCCTCCGCCTCGTACCGCACCGCGCGCGGCAGTTCGATGCCGCCGATATTCATGTCGTCCTCGATGGGCACGCCTCCGAGGCGCGGCAGGCGGGACTCGAGAGGGATGTACCCGCCGCTAACCATGAACCCGCCATCGCCGAGGGTGTGCGCCGTCTCCATGCGGCCCGCCCTCGGAAGCACGCTCACCTGCGCGTGGCAGACGCTGACAACACCCCAGCACAACGCCACCAACGCCATGACAGAGCTACGCGCCACGGCTCGTCTGCTCGTCACATCGCTCATATTGAAGCCCATTGCCGTCCTCTGCCGTGACGAGTTCAAAAGACGTAGCCCGGCGGGTATTCCTGGTCGAAATTGCCGTCCTCGCGCGGCGTGTCATCGAACGCCGTGATGAAGTAGGGCGGCACGAAGAAAAGCGTCTCGGTCAACGTGAACTTGGTCTCGGATCGGTTCCTGATGGTCTTGCGGATGCGCCATCCGGTAGGCCTGGACGGGTCGGCGGCGTAGATGTTGTATCCCGCGACGTCCTGCTCGGGCGAACGAACCCAGGAGAACTGGACCTGGAAATGTCCGGCTCGTCCCGTGATGTCGTCGATGCGCCAGGCAAGGGGCTTGGGAGGGAGATTTGGAACCGTCGCGCGGTAGCGGTTGTCGAGCGCGTTGCTGCTTTCCACGCCGAACTTGTCCACCGCGGTGACGAGATACTCCTTGGTCGTTCCATCCCGCAGGAATGCCGTGTCCGTGTACTGCCGGGAGCCGGTCGTGTCCACCGGGTTGCCCAAGTCTGCCAACACCGTGCCGTCGATGGAGATCTCCGCGGCGAGGTGCAACTCCGGCGCGCGTTCCGACACGGCGATGGACGAGTACACACGGTACAGCGCCGCATCGCCCGGTGGCTCGTAGTCGGCCCACGAAAGAAGGACCAGTAGATCGTCTACGAAGACCTCAGGACGCGGAGGATCCGGCGCCTCGCTGGGGGTCACGCGGTCAAAGGGCCAGTAGACCGTGGAGTCCTCGGTCAGCACTGGAGGGGCCGCGGGGTCGGGCGTCTCGACGCCGCCCGTGTCGACGACCGCCAGGCGGTAGAAGTACGGCACGGGCTGACCGGAGAACTGGTCCACTCGGTCGTTCTCGAGCCCGGCGCCGCCGTTGTCGTCGACGAAGAGGTATCGGTGTCCGCGCGTCTCGCGGCCCGTCGCGTCGTCGACGACTGCGGGCTCCTCGCCTGCCAGGACGAACTCCGAGGCGGGATCGCCCTCGAACCGTCGGTACACACGGTACGCGCGAATGCCCGTTGTGCCGAGCGAAAACCACGTGACCGTGGCTTCGCGGTCGCCCGGTAGCACCTTCACGTTCGGGGGCGAGCCGCCCGTGAGCGGATTCAGCGGATCGTAGGGGTTCGCGTAGTCCTCGGGGTCGGAGCACGCGGACAGCAGGACGGCCAACGTCGCCAGGGCCAGCGTAGTCAGACGCGCGCGCGGCATCGTCACGGTCGCGCCCTCCTCAGAATCCATAGCGCCACAGGACGCCCAGTTCGCGTCGCGCGCCGTTGTGCGTCAGGGAGATGGGAGGGGCTTGCGCCAACTCCTCGCCGACATCCCCACCGTCGGATGCGTCGCGGAGCAGCGACAGCGTGGCGAACAGGATGCCCGCGGCGAGGAGGCCATTGCCGGCGCCGGACAGCCCTCTTCCGAGCCGTCGCTCGCTGCGGAAGTCCTCCCGCAACGCGATTAACCGGCTCTGGTCGGCGGTCAGGAGGTAGTCGTCGTAGGTCTCGGCCGCCCCCGTCCCGACAACAACCCCGCCGAACTTTAGTCCGATTCCGAGAGCGAAGCAGCCCACGCCAAGCGTGCGCGCGCGGCCCGCCGCATGCGCGGTACCGGATGCGAGTACGAGAAGCGTCACGGCGAGGACCGTCGCCGATCGCCTAATAAGAGGCATCTTTCGATGGAGCACGCCTGATCCTTCCGACGAGAGTCCAGCAGCCCGCGGCGATGAGCGCCCCAACGGCATCGGCGACCCAGTCGAGCGCGTCGGCGTCTCGGCCCGGCGTGTAGCTCTGGTGCCACTCGTCCGTCGCGCCGTAGAGCATGGTCACGCCGAGGGCGGCGAGCGTCGCGACGACCGCGTTCGACATCACCATGCCTGTCGCGAAGCGCGCGGTAATGAATAGCCCGAAGTACGCGACGGCGTGCGCCAGCTTGTCGGGGATGGGCAGTCCACCGCCCCCCGGAGAAGTCTGGGAAGAGAGCCAGTAGAGCAGGTACATGTACAGCAGCACGGGGAGCCACGCGCCCACGGCCTTGACGACTTTCAGCCGGCTTCCCTCCGCACGCCGGGTCTACTTTGACCAGCAGTCGGCGATGGCGCTCTCAACGTCCACCGGCACCGACTTCACGTAGTATTCCCCGGCGGCGCGCATGACCTTCTCGACCAGTTCCTGCACCTCGAGAGCGATGCTCTCCTCGCACTCTACAACGATCTCGTCATGCACCGTGTTGACGAGCGCGGCGTCCACGTCTCGGGCGTGGAGTTCCTCACGCAGGCGGAAGAGCGCCAGCTTAATCATATCCGCATTCGTGCCCTGGATCGGCGAGTTCTTGCCCTTGCGCTCGATGGAACCCCGCGCGCGCCTGTCCTGGTCGACGTCCGATATGTCGAACCAGCGACGGCGTCCACCGATGGTCGTGGAATACCCTCGCGACACGGCCAGCCTGCCCGACTGTTCGAGGAACGACGCGATCTTCGGGAAGCCCTCGAAGTACTTCTCCAGGAGGTCCTCGGCCTCCTCGTCTGGGCATCCGATCTGCGCGGCGAGTCCCTTGGACGACATGCCGTACGCGAGTCCGAAGTTGATGGCCTTCGCGGCCTGGCGGAGTTCCTTGTTCTCGTCCTTGCTGACGGGAACCTTGAACATCATGGTCGCGACGAGGGAGTGCAGGTCCTCGTTGTTGCGGAAGGCGCGCAGGAATTCGTCGTCCTGGCTCATGTCGGCCAGGATGCGGAGTTCGCATCCGCTGTAGTCCGCGGTGATGGCCTTGCGTCCCTCACCAGCGATGAAGCACGAGCGGAACTCGGAGTCGGACGGGATATTCTGCAAGTTCGGCTTCGTGCTCGACAGGCGTCCGCTCTCGGCTCCTAGCTGGCGGAAGTCGCAGTGGATGCGCCCCGTCTTGCGATGCACGTGTTCGAGGAACGTCGCACCGTACGTCGACACGATCTTCTGATGCTGGCGGTACTCCAGGATCACCTGGCCGACGGGGTGTTCCAGCGACGCCAGGACAGCTTTAGAAGTGCTCTCGACCTCGATGCCGAGGTGCAGGAGCGCGTCCCTCAACTGCCGATCGCTGTCATAGTTGATGATGCGTCCGGCCGTGAAGAGCACCTGCTCACCGGTTTGCTCGATGTACGACTCGAACTGCTCGTCCAGCTTCCCGTGGAATTCGGTGGCTTTCTCCTGCGCTTGCTGCGCGATCCCCATCCAGCGTTCCTGGTCGATCGCCACGCCGTTCAGTTCGATGTCCGCGATGGCCGTCACCGCGAGACATTCGAGCTTGACCGTGTGCTCCAGCCCAGCCTTGCGGACGAGAGGCATCTGCTTGTGGAGCACTTCCAGGGGGTAGATGACGTCGCGCCGGGCGTATTCCAACTGAGCCTTCGTGAAGTCGCCCGTGTGGTTGATGAACGACTGCTGCTCTTCCTTGGAGACCTTCTTGCGCGTGTACCTCTCGACCACGGCGGCGAGGCCGTTGCCGCCCTCGGCGCGTCGGCCGTTGCGCAGCACCTGCTCGATGAGCATGGTGTCGACGACGTTCTCCATGCGGATGCCCGCACACGCCTTGAGCATCTTGTAGTCGAACTTGGCGTTGTGGAGCACCTTGACCTTGCGGCTCTCGAGGATCTCCCGCAGCGGCTCCAGCGAGCACTGACGCGCGTCGATGACGTACTGCTTATCGAGGTTGCCAAGCTGAACGAGGAGTAGTTCCGACTCGAACGGATCGAGGCCGGTCGTCTCGGTGTCGACCCCGATGATAGGCATCGCCGCGATCTCGGGTACGATCTTCTCCACGTCGGCTGTCGATGTCAGATACATGGCGTCGATTCACCCTATCATCGTGACGGACTCGTGCGCTCGGAAGGCTGTCGGCATGTCCTATGAAACGCTGTCGCGGGTCGCCGAGGTTCATCGTACCACGTGACGTACTCGGAGAGGCAAGTCTCGTCGGTAGCGGCGAGTCGTGTTACGTCCCACGTTGGGCTTCGTGGTATTCCTCTGCCGCAGCCAGTTGCCGCAGCCGCTTGATCACCTCGATCTCGATCTGCCGCACGCGCTCTCGCGTCACGTGGAACTGCGTGCCGATCTCGCGCAACGTATGCTCCTCATGACCCTCCAGCCCGAATCTGAGGAGCATCATGCGGCGCTCCTTCTCCGGGAGAACGTCGAGCATCCGGCGCACTTGCTCGGCCTGTATGATCCCGTCGAGGGGGTTGCGCGACCAGTCGTCGAGATCCTGGATGAAGTCGCGCAACGCGGGCGCGCTCGGCGAGTCGTCCATCGGGAGTTCCAGGGACAGCAACTCCGACGGGATGGCCATCAGTTGCTGTACTTCCTCGGGGGATAGTTCCAGTTCCACCCCGATCTCCTCGACGGTGGGCTCGCGTTCGAGATCCTGGCTCAGCTTGGCGATCGCGCGGTCCAGGCGGGACACCTTGGCGACGACGTACGTCGGCAGACGTATGACCCGCGCGTAGTTGTCCAGCGCGCGGAGGACGGCCTGGCGTATCCACCAGATGGCATACGTGCTGAACTTGAAGCCCCTGGTGTGGTCGAACTTCTCGACGGCGCGCAGCAGGCCGATGTTGCCTTCCTGGATCAGGTCAGCCAGCGGGACGTTGTACGCGGCATACTTCACCGCCACGCTGATGACGAGCCGCAGGTTGCACCGTATGAGCCGTTCCCGCGCTGCCTCGTCCCCGGTCTGGATGGCCTTGGCGAGTTCGACCTCCTCCTCGCGGGTCAGCAGGCGGGTCTTCGTGACGGTGGCCATCCACATGCGCAGCGCGTCGACGCTGCCGACCGGGCGCGCTGGCGGGGCAGCATTCGCCGGCCGACGCTCTGCGGCGCCCTCACCGCCATCGGTGGCGGCGGCGGCTGCATCATCGGCGAGATGCGCTTCCGGTTTCTTCGGCATGTACTCGGCCACGGTTCGCCCGTGCGCGCCGTCCCCCGTCCGTTGGAATTCGGACCCGGCGGCTCCCTACGCGCAGAGTACGGTCACGGACGCGAGTTGGCAAGACGGAGCAGCTATTGGTGACACGCCGCGCGTCAGGCGCGGCCCAGACGACGGTGGGCCGCCGAGCAGCGGCCCGTAGTCAACGTCGCCGGCAGTTCCGATGTTCAGCGCGGACGTACGATTCGGCGCGGCGCGATAGCCTACTCTTCGGCGAGAGTAAGGACGTAGTCACGCAACGCATGCATCTGGGTAGGCACGTCTCCGCCCGCGTATGCCGGGTAGAGCGCCTGGCCGCCTATCTCCCACGGGAAGAGGGGCATGCCGTTGCCCGGCCAGAAGTCATCCGGGTTGGTAACCCACTCGGCGATCCACTCAGGCTTGAGGCGTTCGGCAGTCTTCAACCACGGCGCCAGATTCCCCGGCCCCGGTTCCGCCGCGGGGTGGCACGCGCCTGCGGAGCACTTGGCGTCGTTTTGGAACATGTTGGCGCCGATCTCGACCAGCGCCGGATCGGTCTCCGTGACGACCTCTTCGTACGGGTATGTCTCGCCGGCCAACGCCATGAAGTAAGCGACGACGTCGCCCGCCTCGGTGTCCGTCATCTGGAAGTACGGCATGCGCCCCTGGTCTCGATCGAAGAGGTACTGCCGCACGGGGTACGGACGCTTCAGGAACTCGAACAGCCACTCGGGGCGGAAGCGCTCCCCGGCGAACGTGAGCACCGGGCCGTGCTGCACGCGCGCGGTGCGGCCTCGTCCGGTCTCAACTGGGTAGCCAGCACGCATGTAGGAGAACGTGTTCCCGACGCTGTCGAAGCCCACGTGCGCGGCCCCGTCGGTTCGGACGATCTCCTCGGTGTTGAGTTCGACCTGCTCGCCGTGCACGCCTGCGTCCGGGTCGCTGCCGTCGTACGACCTCTGGATCGTCATCGCACGCCCGTACGCCGGGTCCGAGACGCCCCAGCCGTTGTTCTTGATGTCGTCGGCGGTGCCGTCAACACCGTCTGGCCCGGGGTACGTGGGTAGCGCGTTCTCGTCGCGCGAGTGTCGACCGAACGCCCAGCCCTTGATGAGCCGGCCGTCACCCGTGGCGAACGACTCTTCGATGGCATGGCATCCGGCGCAGTTGTACCGGATGGTCAGGTTGCGACCCCGCTCGATCTGCTGTTCACGCTTCGTGAGGTGATCCCGATACTCCTCGGGTATCTCGTTTTCGCCTCGGAAGCTCTTGAGCAGCACGAGCAGCGCCGCGGCCTCGTCGTCGGTGAGGTAGAAGTTGGGCATGTTCTGGGCCACGGCGTTCGCCTCCGTGGCGAACACGTTGGGCTCCTTGAGCTTGTTGAACACCCAGTCGTGCCACGTGTGGTGGACCTCGGTCACCGACGCGTGCTCGTTGGGGTCGAGGGTGACCTCGGTCACCTCGTCGGCCTCCTTGTAGAACATCCCGCGCCAGTCGTAAGGATCCGCGGCGGCGTGGTTACTCGGCGCTCGGACGGTTACGGCGCCGTCGCCGTGCTCGCCGACCACCTCGCCCCACTTGAGATCCTCGATGTCGCCGTAGTAGGCGATGCGTCGATGACCGGTGAACCCGTAGTCCAAGAACTCCGGCGTCTTCGTCGCGAGGTCGGTCAACTCGGGGCCGATCTGCTGGCCTACCCAGCCCTGACCGCCTACCAGGCGCGTGCCGCCTTCTCCGTCCGGCATGTCCGCTTCGAGGAAGTGGCAGCCGACACACCCCTTACCGGAGGGGCCGAACAGCTTCTCGCCCTCGGCGACTAGCTCGTCGGTGATCTCGAAGTCGCCGTCGAAGCGATCCCACGAGTCCTTATCGAGGGACAGCAGGTAGTCCGTCACGGCGCGTATCTGCCGACGCTTCTCCCGCCCCTGCACGTTGTCGAACATGGCTGGCATGATCGTCTTCGGATCGTACGAACGCGGGTTCTCCAGCCACTGCTCCAGGAACGTCCTGCTGACCTTTGACCCGACAGCGCTCAGGTCGGGCCCAAAGCTGTTCCCCCGCAGCGTGCCGTCCGCCTCGGTAATCGTGTGGCACGCCAGGCACCCGATGTTCGCCACGAGCAGCTCGCCCTGTCGAACGCTTTCGGGGTCGAGTGGCGGATCGGTGTCCGCGATCGCGCGGAACCCGCCGTCGTCGACTCCTGCGATGCTGGAGCCGGCGTCGGGGCCGACCCAACCCGTGGCCGTCAGCACAAACGCCGAGATCGCCTGCGCCTCGGCATCGGAGAGACGGTAGTTCGGCATGCGTGTCTTGGCGAGGTACGACCGCGGGCTCTTGAGCCAGTTGACGAGCCATGCCTTGCCGGTGTCTTCGTTCAGTTTCCAGCCCAGGCCGCGTCCGCGTTCCCCGTCCGAGGCGCCGACGAGGTCCCCGAGCTTCTCATCATAAGAAAGTGACGGACCCACCTGCCAGCGACGGTGCTCTATGTAGTCCAGCGCTGGGTCATACACCACACGGGAGTAGTCCGCGGCGAAGTGGCAGCCGTGGCAACCGAGCCGCTCGAACAGCCGCTTGCCCTTCGAGAGCGACGGCGCGAAGGCCAGTTCCAGAGTTTCGCCGTGGCACAACTGGCACTTCGTCTCACCGAAGTCGCCCACGGGTTCGCCGTTGACGTTCGGGTGGAAGTTCGAGTGCTGCCGGTACTTGTGGTCGGTGTCACGCGTCGTCTCGTAGTCAACCAGTTCGGAAGTGGGCAAGTAGAGGTCTTCGGCCAGAGCGGCGATCTCGAACGTGTCCTCTGCAGCGAGCTTGGAGCGCGCCTCGTCGATGGCATGGCTGTCGGACCGCAGGCTCGTCAGCACGCCCTCTTTCCACCAGTGCGTGGGTGAGGCCGGGTTGTGCGGATCCTCGCGGAAGTCGCAGCCGGCGTCGCTCCATGTGAGCGCCCGCCCCTGCCCATCGTGGCACGTCGTGCAGCCGTAGCTCTCCACGGGGTGCGCGCCGAATATCTCCGCCCGATGCGGATGGGTCCGGTAGAGCTTCGGGTACGACTGGAACACCTCGATGATGGCGCCCTGCGCAAGGTAGCTCTGCGCGAACTCCTCGCCCCAGTAGATGGTCCCCTCATCAATCTCGTAGCCGTTCTCAGGGAAGAACTGGATGCCGTTCACGTAGAGCGCGAGGTCGTTCCAGATCAAGCCGGACTCCGTCGGGCGGCTGAGCTGTACGCTGTACGTGTCGCCCATCGGGAGTTCCGTGATCGCGTTCCACCGTCCGGCGCGTCTCGGATGCGGCTCCGCCCGGCAGATGACACCGTTCTCGATCACCGAGAACGTGTCGTGAATCCACCATTCGTAGCCGGCTTTCGTCGCCGCAATATGGCACGACTGGCAGCGGTCCATGTCGTTCAGCACGGGGCCGAGGCCGGTGAGTTGGACCTGCTGGATCTGCACCCGCTTGACCGTGCCGAAGTTCGCCAGCATCTCGAGCATGCTGTAATCGACCAGGTCGAATTCGTCGCGCGCCGCGGCCAACTCAGTGGCCGTCTCCTTGACGCGGTCGGCGTATCCCTCCGTCGCGGCCAGTCCACGCCGCGTCTCTTCGGCGCCTTTGACCTTTTGGAACTCCGCCAGCCAGTTGCGCATTTCCGACGTTGTCACATCGAGCGCGTCGATGACCGCGTCGCGGGGGTCGAGCACTGTGTCCTTGAACTGCACGGCAGCGCCGAACTGCCGCGCCTCGCTCTCGATCGCATGCCGTTCGACCGAGTATTGGTAGTACTCCGCGTCCTTCAGGCTCTTCTGGACGCGCAGTTTCCCGTCTTCTTCGTTATAGATGTTCGTGAGGTCGAAGAGAGTGATGTCGTTCTCGAACTGCGCGCGGGTGAAGCTGCGGGCAGTTGGGTCGGCGGACAGCAACTCGACCGTGCCGTCGGGGTTCTTCTTGAAGTTCACGCTGCCCCACTTGCGGCTGAACGCGGCTACGTCACCGTATGTCTCGGCGAGGAACCCACGCGCAAGGGTGTCGACTTCTGCGCTGGTTATAGAGGCGTCGGCGTTTACGATCGCGTCCGTGTCGCCGGGATCGAAGTCGAGCGCCCGCAACTGAGTTTCGAGGTCGGCCACCGTCGAGCGCACGCGTGTCCGCTCGAGGGCGTAGAAGTCGCGCTGGTATTTCTTATAGGGGCGCCGGGTCTCGAACTCGTTGAATATGACCCACCACGCGACGACCAGAGAAAGGATACCTAAGACGAAGAACAGACCCGAGAACGACTTATTCTCAACCGGAACTTCATCCGGGCGATAGCGAAGCAAAACTCGACCCCCAACGATTCCTGTCTCTTACCGGCAAAACGACACGTGTCGGCCGCTCGGGGAACGACGGCGAGGCTTGTGACAAGCCGATCTAACCATACAGGGTATCGGTGTGCCGGGCAATCCCGACGGCGGGAATCCAGACGCGCGCGAGGCGGTAGACAACGGGCACGCGAAAGCGCGTCCGGCCCGGTGGACGACGTATGGCGGAGGGCATATAGGCGCGGTTCGCCTACCCGATGGGCGCGCGCGTGCGACGCATCAAGCTAAGTAGCTGGCCATAAGTCTCGGCATCGTATGTCGTGGGTTTGTGGAGGACT